>JAGQUT010000034.1 GCA_020438355.1 Solirubrobacterales bacterium
GCCCCTTTCCTTCTTTGCCCAGAGCGGTCCGCCCATGTGGGCGATCAGCACCTCGAGCCCTTCGGGGCCGTGGCGATAGAGGATCAGGCCTGCGCTGACCCGGCCGGCTTTTTTCTTCTTGCCCATCCGGGCAGCACGCTACTCAGCCCGTCAGGCGGACCGCTCCGGCGGCAGCCCGTCTGCAACCGGTATTCCGTGATCGGTTTCCGTCATCCCGAGTTCGTAGACGGCTCCGCGGGAGGTGGTGAAGGTGACCGGAGGAGCGTTGCCGGGCATCGTGAGCTTCGCTTCCATTCGCGCAGCAGAGCAGTTGGCGACCTCGTGGTGTTCTCCATCGGGATCGGCCGGGTCGCCGTACTGCCAGCCGACGGTCAGGTTCGGCGGCGAATCAACCACCAGATCCAGATAGCTCTTGCCAGCTACTGGCAGCCCCGCCTCAAGCCGCAGCGGACTTTCTGTCACATCCACCCCGGGAGCGAACATGCCGCCGATCCTCTGGATCCGGCCGTTGCTGTGGATGGCGCCGTTGGCGACCCATGGGAGCAGCCGGCCAGCCACCCGAATCCTTCCCATCGCGATGTCCAGCCAGGCTTCCGGGTCCTCTTCGAAGTCGCTGCCATGAAGCCAGATCCAGCGTTCCGCATGCTCGGTACCCCAGTTGTGGCCGACCATGCCGTGCCATCCATCGACGCTGATCTCGCGGTCTTCAACCTTGACCGATCCGTAGAAGTCACCGAGGGGAATCGGGGAGATCGGCTTGGTCTTCGGCAGCGGCAACTCGTAGAAGCGTGGCCGGGGCAGGTGGAACAGGATCGGCGCGAGCGGGGTGAAGCGTAGATCCCAACTTGCTTCGAAGCAGTCGCCTCTCGCTCCCGAAGGGCCGATCGAGGAGTCACCGATTCGCACCCAGGTGTCGGGGGGAGTCGTTGCCTGCTGGCCCACCTCGCGCCGGGCCGTCGGCCGTTCGGCTTCCCCGTCGAAGAGCGTGAACCAGGTCGTGCCGGTCGCCCGCTGGCCCGGAGCCTTGTCGATCGTGTACCTGATCCAGACGGCCAGATCCTGATCCGGCGAGACGAGCCGCAGGTACCAGGATTCGTACATGCCGACCTCGAAACCGGCCTGGGCGAACCGCGCATCAGTGGGCGAGACCCTGGTGCTCATGGGTAAGGACTATCAGAGAGAAGTAAGCAGCTGGTCGCGAACTTCGTCGGCAGTCATGCCCGAAGCAAGTTTCTCTTCGAGGGTGATCGCGCCGTGGCGTTTTGCGAGCCGCTCCCCGTCTTCGCCGAGCATCAGGGGGACGTGACTGAAGCGGGCAGGGGCCTCCAGGCCGAGGCGGTCGTAAAGCCAGAGTTGTCGGGGTGTGGTGTCAAGCAGGTCGGCCCCGCGGACCACTTCTCCGATTCCCTGGTCAGCGTCGTCAACGGTGACCGCGAGGTTGTAGGCGAAGTCACCGTCGTTGCGCCGGACTACGAAATCATCGAGCAATTTTTCGACGGTTCCGCAAATGTGGTCCTCGAAACCGACCGTAGCCCCGCCAGACCTGACCCGCAGCGCGGGCGGCCTGCCTGCCGCACGCTTGTCCTCGCGCTCGGCTTCGGTCAGATCCCGGCAGGTGCCGGGATAGGCACCCTCCGGAAGCTCTCCATGGGGTGCCGAAGCAGCCTCGCGGATTTCGGCCCGGGTGCAGAAGCACTCGTACAGAAGGCCCTGGCTCTCGAGCTTCTGCAGGGCATCCCGGTAGTGCCCGTGCCGGTCGTACTGGCGAACCGGTTCACCATCCCAGTCGATCCCGATCAGCCGAAGCTCCTGCAACTGGACCTCGACCCACTCTTCCCGCGAGCGACCGGAATCCACGTCCTCGATCCTGACGAGGAAGGGTGCCCCTCGATCACGGGCAGCCTTCCAGGCGAGCAGAGCCGTGCGGAGGTTGCCGAGGTGAAGGCGGCCGGTCGGGCTGGGGGCGTAGCGGCCCGGCCTATTGCCGGGATCGGAGTCGCAATGGAAGAGATCGCTCACAGGGCCCTCTCGAGGTCTTCAGCGAGATCACCATGTCGCCTGACGCTTACATCCTTCAGGTCCAGCCAATCCGCCATCAACCTCAACTCCGCCGCGAGTTCATCTGCGGTGTCCGGCGGGGCATACGGTTCAACCCAGGCAGCCTGGACCAGCAGGGCCGAGCCTTCCCGGTCGGACTTCAGATCCACCCTGCCGACGATCTCCTCGTTGAGGAGCAGGGGAAGCACGTAGTAACCGTGTCGCCTTCTGGCTTTCGGGGTATAAATCTCGATCCGGTAATGGAAGCCGAACATCTCCTCGAGGCGACGGCGTTCGAAGATCAACGGGTCGAAAGGCGCGAGCAGGGCCCGGGTCTCGATTCTCCGTGGCCGCCGCGATTCCGGGTGTAGCCAGGCCGGCCCCGAGAACCCTTCGACCTCGGCTGGCAGCAGACGCCCCTCCCCCGCGAGCCTTTCGATCGCCTCGTTTGCCTCTTTCGCCGGAAGCCGGAAATAGTCCCTCAGGCACTTGGCGGTTCCGACCCCGTGTGCCCGGGCCGATATCTCGATCAGGCCCGCGATCGCGTCGGACTCGTCCGGGGTTTCAGCCTCGTGAACGTGCGCGGGCAGGACCCTCTCGGGAAGGTCGTAGAGGCGCTCGAACTGGGAGGTCCGGCCGGCGGAGGTGAGTCTGCCGGACCAGAAGAGATACTCCAGCGCGCTCTTCACCGGCGGCCAGTTCCAGCCCCAATGGCTCTTGTCAGGGATGTGATCCGGATCAACGGCGGCCGACACCTCGCCGGCAGTCAATGGCCCGGAGCGTACGACTTCCCTGATCACGTCCTCAAGCAGTTCAGTCTGACCGGCAGCCGCCCGGACGGTTCGCCAGGCATCCTGGTCGGCCCTCGCCATCCGCCAGCGGAGCAGACGATGGGTCTCCGGCGGAACGAACGATGCCTCGTGGGCCCAGTACTCGACAAGGCGACGGGGACGCTTCGCACTGGCCCTCTCGAGCAGTCCGGTGTCGTAGGGGCCCAGACGGGAGAACAGGGGCAAAAGGTGCGCTCTGGCAAGGACGTTCACGGAGTCGATCTGGAGCAGGCCGATCCGGTCGATCACTCCCTGGACCTGCCTCATCGTGACCCGGGGCATCGGTCGTGGCCGACCGAAACCCTGTGCCGCCAGAGCGATCCGACGAGCGCTCCTCGCGTTCAGCCTGACCGGGCCGCTCGCCCGGGTTGCGTCCTGTCCGTCCACTCCCACATAATTACCGGCAATGCCACTTCCGAGGGGGAGGTCCAAATGAGCGGAGACGCGCCCGCGCACGCTTACCGCAACGTCATCATCACCGCCGCGACCGCTGGCCTTGCCGGTCTGCTGTTCGGTTACGACACCGGTGTCATCGCCGGGGCGCTGCTCCAGATCACTCCGGATTTCGGGCTCGGATCGTTTGCATCAGGCCTGGTCGTCGGTGCCGTCCCGATCGGTGCCGTGCTCGGCGCATGGATCGCTTCCAGCCGCTCGGACAAGTACGGCCGACGATCGCTGATCCTCACCGCGGGCATCATCTTCATCATCGGGGCGGTCGTTTCGGCGATCTCCCCCGACACCTTGATCCTCGTTGTTTCCCGCGTCGTGATTGGTGTCGCGATCGGCGTCGCCTCGGCCGTCGCACCCGTCTACATCAGCGAAATCGCGCCGCCCGACATCCGGGGGCGCCTGGTCACCTTCTTCCAGCTCGCGGTCACGGTCGGCATCCTCGTCGCCTACCTGGTCGGGCTTGCCTTCGCCGACGCGAACGAGGGATGGCGCTGGATGCTCGGGCTCGGTGCGGTTCCCGCGATAGCCCTGGTGATCGGCATCGTAAGGCTGCCAGCCAGCCCCCGCTGGCTACTCATGGTCGGCCGCGAGGATGAAGCCCGTGAAGCGCTCCAGCGGGTCCGGACCGAAGGTCCCGATGCGATCGAACTGGAGATCAAGGAAATCCAGACGAGCATGCAGGTGACAGAGGGCTCCTGGAGGGATCTGCTCGCGCCCGCGGTCAAGGCCGCGCTTGTGGTCGGCATCGGGCTGGCGATCCTGCAGCAGATCACCGGCATCAACACGGTCATCTACTACGCGCCGACGATCATCCAGGAAACGGGCATCGACTCCGACTTCTCCTCGATCCTTGCCTCGCTCGGGGTCGGCATCATCAACGTGATCATGACCGTGGTAGCCCTGCGGCTTCTGGACAGCAAGGGTCGTCGCGAACTGCTCTTCATCGGTGTTTCCGGCATCTCCCTGTCGCTCTTCTTCCTCGGTCTCGCCTTCCTCGTCGGGGCCGACAAGACCTGGGCAACGGTCATGGCTATCGGCAGCCTGATGCTCTTCGTTTCCTCCTTCGCGATATCGCTGGGGCCGATTTTCTGGCTGCTGAACGCGGAGATCTACCCGCTTTCGGTGCGAAGCAAGGCAGCCTCGGCTGGCACGATGACCAACTGGTTCTTCAACTTCCTCGTCTCGCTGACCTTCCTGCCCCTGATCGACCTGCTGTCCCAGACCGGGGCATTCTGGTTCTACGGGGCGATCGGTCTCGTGACCCTCTGGTTCTGCTGGAAGTTCGTCCCCGAGACGAAGGGGCGAAGTCTCGAACAGATCAACGAGATATTCGAGAACAGGGCCAAAGCCAGCAAGCGGTAGGCGCGGCATAAACTGCCCGCATGACTCAGGAGGCCCCCTGCTCGATTCGTGACTTCCGGATGGAAGACGCGGAAGCGGTTCACCGCTGGTTCAACAACAGAGAAGCGACCCGGACGCTGATGGAGCAGCGCGAGAAGTTCGAGATGGAGAATGCGGAGGGCTGGACCAGGGCCGCGATGAAGCAGGAGGGCGAAGACCGCAAGTACGCGATCCTCATTCCCGGGATCGAGCAGCCGGTCGGCTTCACAGCCCTCTACGGACTGTTTCGCCAGACGGCACCCGAACTCGGTTGCCTGATCGGTGACGAGGTCCGCGGCAAGGGTGTCGGCCGGTGGGCCGAGAGGCTGACCGTGACCAAAGCGTTCGAGGAATTCGGCGCGCACCGCATCTACGGCCGCATTCCCGCTTTCAACGAAGCGGCGAAGAAGGTAGTTACGGCCCAGGGCTGGACGTACGAAGGGAACATGCCGGGCCACATCAAGCGGCCCGACGGGACGCTGCTCGACTGCGAGATATGGGGAGCCACGCCGGACCAGTTCTTCGCCGCCGTCGAGAAATGGTGATGGGCACCTGGAGCAACACTTGACCTTTGTCGCCGAACTGGTCGAGGACGGAGGTCGGGCGGCGAGCGGACCGGACTTCTTTCGCTCGGCCGAATTTCTTGAGGCCGAAGGGACCACACACTCCCTGCTGATCCACGAGACTTCCGGCTTGACCGAACTGGTCGCCTCGGCACCGCTCGTCGTCCGGGAGATTCCCGGCACGGACCGCTTCGACGCAACTTCCCCCTACGGCTATCCAGGGATGGCGATCTCGGACGGTCCGAGGCTTCGGATCAAGTTTCCGATCGATCCCGGGTCGATCGACTTCAGTCCGACCGGGCTCGTCAGCATCTTCCTTCGTCACTCCCTGGAGGGCGGGCCGCCGGTCACCGGGATCCCTCCTCTGGGCGGAGCCACACCCCGCAATGTCTGCCTGCTCTCCGACCCTTCCCTGCCTCGCAAGAGCAGGGCCTCCGACCGGCAGCAGATCCGCAAGAACCTGAAGCGGGGTTGCTCGGTCGAGGTCACGCCCGGGCCCGAGACGAATCCCGGGCAGCGGGCCGGCTTCTTCACCGCCTACACCGAGACCATGCGAAGAACCCGGGCAGCCGAGAGGTACTTCTTCAGCGAGACCTATTTCGACCTGATCCTCTCTGCCGAAGGGACCTGGCTCTTCATCCTGCGAGATCCCGGGGGCGAGGCGGCGGCCGCCTCGATCGCCACGCTGAGCGACGGCTTGCTCCACTACTACCTGTCGGGGACCGCCGATGCCCACCTGAAGGGCGCGCCGATGAAGAACGTGGTCGAGGAGATGATCAACTTCGGCGCAGAGCGCGAGCTGGCAGTCAATTTTGGTGGCGGACTGGCTCCCGGTGACGCGCTTGAAGAGTTCAAACGCGGTTTCGCGAACCTTGAGGAACAGTGGTTCACCTCGGAGATCGTCTGTGATGCCGAAGCCAGCGAGGAGCTGGCGGCCCGCCTCGGGGACAGCCGCGTCCCGGGGTTCTTTCCCCCCTACCGGGCCTGACCGAAGTCAGCCTGACCACGGGAACCGCGCCAGGGCTGGGCTGCCCGCAAGGCTCCCAGGATCGCCCGGGTGGCCGGGGCCTTGTTGAGAGCAAAGAACTGAATCCCGGGAGCGCCCGCGGCGAGGAGTTCGGCGCACTGCTGGGCGGCGTAGGCCACCCCGAGATTGAACTCGGCCTCCGGGTCACCGTCCGCCGCAATCAATGCTGACTCGAGTCCGACCGGAATGGTGGCGTCGCAACGGGCGCAGATTCGCTTGGTGTGGGCGTAACCGGTGACCGGAATGATCCCCGGAATGATCGGCACATCAATCCCCTTCGCCCGGGCCGCGTCGACGAAATCGAAATAGACCCGGTTATCGAAGAAAAGCTGTGTGATCAGGAATTCGGCTCCCGCCTCCACCTTGGTTTTCAGGTAGTCGAGGTCGGTGTCAAGGTCCGGGGCTTCGGGGTGGACCTCGGGGAAGCAGGCGCCTCCGACCGAAAAGTCGAAACTGCCGGTGATGTGCCGGGTGAGTTCGGCGGCGCTGCCGAAGCCACCCTCCGGCTGGACGAAGTCGGTCTGCCCCTGCGGCGGGTCACCTCGAAGGGCAAGGATGTTCTCGATGCCGGCGTTCCCGAGCCGCTGGAGAGTGGAATCGATCCTCTCAGCCGTTTCTCCAACACAGCTCAGATGTGCCATCACCTCAAGGCCGACTTCATCCTTCAGCGAGGTGGTGATGTCCACCGTGCCTTCCCGGTTCGAGCCACCGGCGCCGTAGGTGACGGAGACGAAGTCCAGGTCGAACTCGGCCAGCTGCCGGGCCGTGTCGAAGAGCTGGGCGCGGCCCTCATCGGTCTTCGGGGGAAAGAACTCGACCGAAAACACGGGGCGTTTCGCGCTGAGAATGTCGCCGATGCGCATCCGGAAAGCCTAGACGATCCTCGCTTCACATCAACGAGATGGCCTTTATTGCACTATGTGTGCGAAAAAGTCCATCTCGGTGAACGAGCTGGCGTCGCGGGCGCCGACCCCACGATGACCGGGCAAGGCTTGGCTCGAAGCGTTGGTCGCGGGTCAGTCCGGGGCGAGACCCTGACCGGTAGCGGCCAGCCAGATGGTGCGACGGAGTATTTCCAGGTCCATCCGCAGGGAACGGTTGTCCACGTACTCGATGTCGAGCTCGATCCGCTCGTCCCAGGGGATGCCGGCCCGGCCCTGTACCTGGGCCCAGCCGGTGATTCCCGGACGGACCTCGTGCCGGCGGTGCTGCCTCGGCGTGTAGTCGGCCACCTGGGCTGGAATTGTCGGCCTCGGTCCAACCAGGGCCATCTCGCCTCGCCAGACGTTGATCAGGTTCGGTAGCTCGTCGAGCGAGGTGCGTCGGAGCCACCGGCCAACCCTGGTGACCCGGGGGTCATCCCGGCCCACCACGGTTCCGACCCCGACCGGGTCCGACCCCGGGAGCATCGTCCGGAGTTTCAGCATTTCGAACTCGCTGCCGCCCTTGCCCACCCTGACCTGCCTGTAGATGGCCGACCCGCCACCCTCGAGACGAATCAGGATCGCGCAGACGACCAGAATCGGTGCCGTTACAGCGAGGATCACGGCAGTGATCACTTTCTCGAGCGACCGGCTCACCGTGTGCCCTCCGCCTTCTCCCAGGCACCGGGAGGACCCTGCCTCCAGCGATCCCAGAGACCGAGAGCGATCGACAGGGTGACCTGGACGTAGTAACGGGCGACCCGGAAAGGCAGGATCGGCAGCCAGCGCCCGAGCACCGCGCCTAGAAGCAGGAGAACCTGAAGCAGCATGGTCAGTCCGTAGAACCAGCCTTCACCGAGCAGAACGAGGTTGGTCAAGAAAAGGACCAGGTGCAGGAAGGGGCTCAGGTACCGGAGGATGCGGTGCGAGAAGAGTTCGAAGGCGTAAAGGGGCGAATAACCGCGAGGGTCAAGCATGCGTTCGCCGATCACGATGTCCCAGAGTCCGATCATCATGCGGCGTTTCCGGGCCAGCTCACCCTCGAGCGAGGGGACCAGCTTCTCGGTCGCCCTGGCCCGCGGACGGTAAAGGGAAGCGAGGCCCTTCCTGGCGAGTGCGAACGGGAAGGAGAGATCGTGGCTGCCGGAGTTCTTCAGGGGGATGTAGGCGACGGAGCGAACCGCATAGATCGCGCCGTTGCCGGCGGTCACCCCGGCGAGTTCCGATTCCATCTCGCGGACTCGCATCTCGTATCGCCAGTAGGCCCCTTCGAGGTTGCCCCCGTCGGGACCGACGAACCGGACCTGACCGCAGACGTAGCCAACCCTGTCATCCCGGAAGGGTTCGATCAGTTCCGAGAGGGCGGTCGGCTCCCAGGTCGAGTTTGCATCCGAGAACGCGAGAAGCGCCCCCGTCGCGGCTTCAGCCGCCGCGTTCTGGGCAGCGATCTTTCCGCCCCTGGGCAGATCGAGAACCAGGTCCGCCCCGGCCTCCTTTGCCATCTCCACGGTCCGGTCCGAGGATCCGTCTGAAGCCACGATGACCTGGAGCAACTCTCGCGGGTAATCGAGTTCCAGGGCGTTCCTGACCTTCGCCTCGATCACGACTTCTTCGTTGTAGGCAGCGATGACCAGCGAAACCGTGGGAAGTATCTCTTCCTCGGTGTCGGGGTCGATCGGCGGCGGGATGTCGCTCAGCTTCTTTCCGCGAACCTTTCCTGCCCGGCCACCCAGCCCGATGAACTCGAGCAGCCAGAGCGCGATCGGATACCCGATGTGGGTGAAGAAGAGCAGCGCTGCGCTCAACCAGAAGAGGATGTAGACGACGATCACGGCAGCAGCTCCCGATAAAGCCCAAGCGTTTCGCGGGCGACGGCATTCCAGGCAAAGGGACCTTCTGCGGCGGCCCTGCAACTGGCTTCCAGGCGAGCACGATCCTCGGCTGCGTCGGGTCCGATAACCAGGCGAGAGAGCTCACCGCCGAGTGCCTCCGCGTCACCGGGGTCGACCAGGCTTGCGACTCCATGCTCGCGGGCGACCTCGCCGATGCCTCCGACATCCGAGACGACCATCGCCTTGCCGAACGCGATGCCCGTGTAAAGGACCCCGGACTGCTCGCCGTCAAGGTAGGGCAGCACAAGTACATCGGCCCGGCGCATGATCGCCGGGATCTCGTCGTCCTCGATGAAACGGGGAAGCCAGCGAACATCCAGCCGCAGACGGGCGGTCTGCTCCATCAGCTCGGTCAGGTCCATGCGTGGGTTACCGACGATCCACAGCTCGGGAGCAACTTCGCCGGTCGGGGTGGCGAGCTGTTCGGCCGCGCGAATCAGTACTTCGATCCCCTTGTACGGGCGAAGCAATCCGAAGAAGAGGACCACCGGCGGGCGCGGATCGCCGTCATCCCAGGCCGGATTCGGTTTCGCCAGTTCCGGCGGAAGCGGCTTCTCTTCCGGCAGGCGGGTCAGGTAGTCGAAGGCGCCATGCGGAATGACCCGGACCCGTTCAGCAGGGAGACCAACCTCCTCCGTGAGTCGACTGGCTCCCCGCCGGGAATGTGCGACGACCGCGTCCATTGACCCGAAGAGCTTCCTGGCATCCGCGATCTGCCGGTGGTTCGGTTCCGGCGGCAGGATGTAATGGGCGGTCATGACCCGCGGATGTCGGTCGGCGATCAGCCTCCGGTCCAGTCCGGGCATGGTCAGCCACTGGTAATGGGTGACCATCGGATCGGGGGCCGACTCGAGCTTGCGCTTCAGTCGTCGCATTTCAGGGAAGTGGCTCAGGGCCTTGCTGAGCCGCCTGGCCCCGGGAGAAATCCGGCGATAGAAGTCGAGGCTTACCTCGTAACCGTCGGGTTCCGGCACCGGTCCGTAAGTGAATTCGGAGGTGATCAACTCAACGTTCGCGCCCGCCCCGGCCAGCGCAGCCGCCAGCGACCGATCGTACGGCGGGGTGAAAGCCGAAGGGTCGATCAGCTTTACGTTCACGTTCGGGATTATCGTGGGCAGGCGTGAACTCCCCCTCCCCGACCGATAACCCTGCAAGCGAAGGCGCGGATGTCGACCTGAGCTACTGCGTGGTCAACAACGATGGCCGGGACTATCTGATGGCCTGCCTGAAGGCGATCGACAGCTTCCACCCGCGGCGACTGACACGGGAGGTGCTGGTTCTGGACAACGCTTCCAGCGACGGTTCGGTCGAGGCCGTGGAGGAGGGCTTCCCCGAGACGCAGGTGATCGCGCTCGAGAGCAAGCAGGGCAAGGCGGCGAACGATTCACTGCTGCTGGAACAGGCCAGCGGGCGGTACTGCCTGCTTCTGAACGAGGACTCCGAACTTCGGGACGGTTCAGTCGCGGCCCTGGTTGAAGCACTGGACGCCGACCCGGAAGCCGGCGCCGCGGGAGCCCAGCTTTACGACGGCGACGGCAACCCCTATGCCTGCGCCTGGAAGTTCCCCGGTGTCGAGACCGCAGTGGTGGGGGCTTTGTTCCTCCACTCGAGACTGACGGTCCAGAGCAAGGGCGAAGTGACCCGAAGGGTGGACTGGGCCCAGTCTTCGGCCTTGATGGTCCGCCGCGAAGCGGCCGAAAAAATTGGCGGGCTCGACCCCCAGTTCTTCGTCTACTACGACGAGTGCGACTTCTGCAAGAGGCTGGCTGACGCGGGCTGGCACACGCTCTATGTGCCCACCGCGGAAGCGGTCCACCACAACCAGCTCTCGACCGACCTCGGTTCCGGCCTCCCCCGCATCGTCGAGTTCCACCGCAACCGCGACCTGTACATGCGAAAGCACCACAGCCGCCCGGCAGCCCTGGCGGTTCGGGTCCTGACCGCGTGGGCTTACAGCCTGCGGACCATCGCCTCGCTGTTCATGCCCGAGGCACCGACCAGCATCTACGCCGCCCACGCCCGGCAGGCTCTCTTCCCCTATCGGGGCGAGAGTCTCGCCGACCGGGCCAGAGCCTGATCCGGCGTCAAGCAGAGTTGTGTGCCGAAAGGACGCTCAACTCTGCTCTCCATGGTCCGTGCCAGCTCAGCGGCGCAGGTCCTCGTCCCACTGTTCGACCTCGATCGCTTCCGGCAGCCCCCGTCTTCCGGGACGGCCATCGGCCTCCGGACTCTCCTCGCCGGCGGCCTTGCCGATGCGGCGAGCCTCCAGAATCTTTTCTTTGAGAACTGAAGGCTGTGCCAGCAGCAGGAGCCACCTCCGCTCCTCCGCCGAGAAGAAGCCCGTGACCAGCAGGACTACCGGGAGCGCCGCAACGAGCAACAGCCGCACCGCAAGCCAGGCAAGCCCGTCGTCAGGAACGAAGACCTCGCCGATCGCGACCAGCACCGAACTTGCCACCAACACCTTTGCCAGTCGCAGCCACTCATAGGGAACCGGGAAGAGCCGCTGGGTGAACACGTACATCAGGATCACGACCACCAGATAGGAGGCGACCAGCGAGACCCCGGCTCCGATGATGCCCATGACCGGCAGGAGCAGCAGGTTGAGCACGATGTTGACGACCAGGCCGGCTCCGGTTGCCGGCAGGTTGTACTTGGTCTGACCCGTCCGTCCCAGCACGACGAGCAGGACCATGTAGAGGGCGTAAAGCGCAGCGCCGGCCGATACGGGGCCGACCACATCGGCCGCATCGGCGAACTCGGGTGCCGCGAGCAGGGCGACGATCCAGGGGGCGATCAGCCAGAGAAAAGCGACCACGAAAGCCATCACCGTGACGAACCAGGTGACCACAGCCGAGTAGGCCTTCCGGGCATCGTCGTCGTCCTGGATCGAGTAGGCCAACGGAGGGAATGCCAGCTGGAAACCTCTCACGAGGACTGCGATCCCCTGGGACATCTTCACTGCGATCGAGTACAGGCCGGCCTCGGCGAGACCGAGGGTGCGGGCGATCAGGATCCGGTCGATGAAGCTGAGCGAGTAGAGCGAAAGCTCCGCCGGCATGGTCGGCAGCCCGAAGTTCATCATCCTTCCGAGCAGGGGCCGGTCCGGCGCCAGCGCGAGCCGGTGACGGTGGTAGAAGATCAGCCCGAGCACGATCACCAGGCCGGTCGCGTAGCTGCCCAGCAGCAGTCCTTCGGCACCGAGGTCCAGGGGAACGACCAGGACCACGGTCACCGGGATCGTGATCAGCACCGAGAGCATCGTCACCACGAAGAAGGCCCTGGCCCGTTCGTCGAGCCGGAAGATCGTCAGCAGGTACTCGGACAGTGTCAGCACGAAGAGCCCGGCGATCGAAATCCGGGCGAGGGTGGGGTCATCCTCCCCGAGCAGCAGCTCCGAAATCGGTCCGGCGAGAGGCATGAGGATGACCACGGAGACCAGGCCGGCCCAGAAAAGGGTGGCAAACGAGGTCGAGACGACACGGTCGGGGTCTTCGTCCTGCTTGTAGTAGAAGCGGAGCAGCGCTTCGACGACACCGAGACGGATCACGATCGAAACAGCGACCACCGCCGAGAACATGACCTCGGCCGCGCCGTAATCGGCAGGGGTCAGGTACCTCGTGTAAAGCGGCAGCAGGGCTACCGCGATCAGTTTCGAGATGATGCTGGCCGCCGTGTAGGCGGCGCCGGTGGTTGCTAGGCGGCGGAGGTAGCCCGACATGGAAAGGCGAGGCTATAGCCGATTGCGATCAGAACCCAGGTGACCGGGTCATCGAGGAATCCCGCATACGTGAGCGTGTGAACCAGAACCGCGACGAAAGCGGCGAGCATCGCCGCTCGCGCGGCAGGTGGTCCGCGATCCGGGTCGTATGAGCGTGAGGCAGCCCCCAGGCCCGGCATCACCTTGCGAAAACCGGCCATCAGGGCAGCGAAGATGCTGAGGATCAGCGCCACATAGATGGCCAGGCCGATCAGGCCCTGTTCGGCCCCGACGGTGATCGGTTCGGTGTGAGACTCGGTTACGGGCGCGTCCGGTCCGGCGACGTCACGTTTGAACGCAAAGGAGAAGGAGCCGGGGCCGTAGCCGTAAACCGGGCGGGCCTCGAAGAGGTCGAGACCTCCCGAGACCAGATTGGCCCGACCGCTCGTCTGCTTGTTGATCGCACCCAGGTCCAGCTTGACCAGCCCGCCGGCGAAGGTGCCGAAGAGGACCACCGCGACGACCATGGCTGCCATGCCGGCCACCACCCACTTCAGGCTCCAGCGAAGAGCGACGAGGGTAACCAGTCCGGCGATCAGGGCGATGAAGCTCGACTGGGAGTAGGTCGTCATCAGGGCCAGCCACAGCACTCCGGAAACCACCGCGAGGATCACCGACTCACGGTTCGGTCTGGCCCAGAGCAGGGCTGCCGCGACCATCGTGATCGCCAGGGCGAGATATCGGCCGTAAACGTTCGGATCCCAGAAGAGCGAGTTGACGCGGAAGTAGACGTGGAAATCGTTCGACCTGATTACAACCTGATTCCAGAGCAGGTCGCGGGTGGCGTACTCGACGAAGCCGACGAAGGCGCAGACAAGTGCCAGGCCGACGACGACCCCGAGCAGGATCCGCAGTCGCTTCTTCGTCCACTCGACTTCGGCCATCAGGGCGAAGATCACTCCGAATGGAATCAGGAAGAAGCAGAGGTTCTGGAGGCCGGTCGAGCGGTCATCCGAGTACAGCAGTCCGAGGGCGTAGAGGATCACTGCTGCCGCCAGCAACGGCTTCATCCATCGGGCCAGCCCGGTCGGCAGGACCGTCGGGGTGTTTGGAAGCAGGTCGCCCCTGCGAGCCCGGATCAGTGAGGCAAGGACCCCTCCGCCCATCACCAGGTAGAGCGGGACCAGCAGGTTGGCATCCTCTCCGCCCACGTTGAGCGGAACACGGAAGGGCAGGGCGATCAGAACCAGCACGGGAAAGATGACCGGCCACCTGTCGATCGCCCAGGCCAGGAGTCCGACCAGTCCGAGCCCGAGGATCACCGCCACGGTGAGGAGACCGGGCGAGTTGCGGAGTTCGGTGATCGGCCCCGAGTCCCACTGGTCACCGGCGATCAGCACCGGCACCAGAACCGCGGCGATGGTCATCGCCACGGAGCGACGCATCGACGGCTTGTCCAGGATCGCGACCGCGACCGCACAGGCCGCAACGATCGAAACGAGCGCCGCGATCATTCGGGCTGCGCTCCCTTCCCGCTGGCCGGCTTGCCCGTCTGCCTTTCCGTCCGGGCGTCCTTCGCATCGGCACCTGCGGATTCATTTGCGTCAGGGCAACCGGACGGTCCGCGGGGCTCGTACTTGTGCAGGCGGATGAAGCCGGGCAGGTAGAGGACCCGGTCCTCGCCGTGCATGGTCACCCGGACCCGGTACTTGCTGGTGAACGGGATGCCGCCGCCGTCCTTGCGGCCGTCCCAGATCAGGGTGTGCTCGCGGTACCGCTTGAAGAAGCGGTCGCGGGCCAGGGTGCGGATGACTCTCCCGCCGAGGCCGATGATCTCGACATCGGCCGTGTCGGACCTGGTCGTGCGGAAGTTGATCGACATGCGGTCCCGCTTGCAGTCTCCGTTGGGACTGAAGACGGTCGGTGACTCGCCATTCGGGGTGAGGCCGAGCGCGATGTACTCAACCCGGTCGATCACCAGGGGTTCGCGTTTGAGACGCTGGGACCAGCCAAAGGCAGCGACGGTCGCGACCAGGAGCAGGCCGACGGTGAGTGGCGCCAGCCAGCCCAGGCGACGGGAGCCGGCGGGGCTTTTCATCATGCGGCCTGGAGTGGGTTAGACGTGTGCGCGGAGGTGTTCCAGGTGGTGCCTGGGTGCCGCTCGTGCTCGAAGCGGGTAGTGGTACTACCCGCAAGAGTGCGAGTGGTGCTCAGGTGCCGCATGGGACGCCATCCGTGGGCGCGGGTAACCCACACCAGGCCGCTACTCCCCTGGCAGGGGGCCGTGATCGGTGCCGATCACCACGGTGACTTCGGCACCGGAGGAGAGATCGGCGATGTCGGGTGTCATCTGCCCGGTGTTGTCGATGCCGACCGCTTTGCTGACCTTGGTCGCATCAGCCTGATGACCGTTCGAGAACATCACGATGCTTTCGGTGAAGGTTTCTGTTGCGTCGGTGACGACACCGATGTCGTAGCCATCCTGCTCGAGCGCATTCGCGTACTCGCTGGCGAGACCGACCTCGGCGCCACCGGTTCCGTTGAGAACTCCAACCAGGATGTCGGCGGGCTGGTTCTGGGCCTCACGTGCAGCCTGACCCTGGCGATTCTGGTTTCCGGACTGGTCGTCCGAGCCGAGCAGGCTCGAGGCGGCCCAGGCGGCAGCAGCACCAAGGATCAGTACGGCAGCGACGATCGCGATGATCCGTCCGCTTTTTCCGAGTCGCTCCCACCAGGAAGGCTCGACGAGTCCTGCCCGCTCCATCCGGCGTTCCTCGCGGTCGGCGAGGACCTTGAGTTCGGCCGAGCGTTCCTCGGCGACGATCTCACTGACCTCGCGCACCTCTGCGTCACGCTCTGGAGCCCCGCCGGCCCAGTCACGAAGGCGACGGATGTCGCGAGCCTGCGAGAAGACCAGGAACGACAGCACGCCCAGGGCGAGCAGGGCGACCAGGCCGGCGTACGCGCCTACTGTCTGGATAACGTCGGTCAACTGATCTACACTGTTCCTTTGCTGGCGCCTTTACCGGTGCGGGTGAACCCTCGCCCCGGAAACGCTGACCGGGGC
>JAGQUT010000035.1 GCA_020438355.1 Solirubrobacterales bacterium
TCTTGCTTGGACTCATGCTGCGGAGATTACCCTCAGCGAAGACCGGGCCGCGCGCTTATCCTCCAGGCATGCCCACCGCCGAGAAGGTCACCCTCCATGCCCTGCCACCCTCCCATCCCTGCAAGACAGTCGGGGCAGCCCTTGAATACAAGGAGATCGACTACGAGTGGGTGAACCTCGACTTCGGCAAGCACAACGAACAGATCACCGAGATCTACGGCGAAGGGCGCACCCGGGTCCCGGGCCTCACGGTCGGTGACGAGAAGATCCACGGATCGACCGAGATCCTTTGGCGGCTCGAGGAGCTCTTTCCGGACAAGCCGATCTACCCCGAAGGGATTGCCGAGGCGGTTCGGGAGGCGGAACTCTGGGGCGACCTGGTTCTCCAGGATCTCGGGCGCCGCATTCCGTGGGGAGCGCTCTACTTCAGGCCCGAGCTGATGGGCAAACTGAACGGGATCGACGAACTGGATCCGGCCGGAACGGACTTCGCGATGAAGTTCGTTCGTTCGACCTGGAAGTACCACAATGTGAGCTCCGTACAACTGGCCGAGGATCTCGGAAACCTGCCCGGCATGATCGACGAGATCGACTCGATGGCCGAAAGTGGTGTGGTCGACGGCGACAGCCCGACCGCTGCCGACTTCCAGATCGGGTCGAGCATCTGGGTCATCGCCACCATTTCGGACGTGCGTCCGGTGATCGAAGGCAGCGCAGCCGAGAGAATCGCCGAGCGTTACTTCGGCGAGATCCCGGAACTGATCCCGGCCGGGGCGTTCCCGGCGAGCTGGATCAGACTCCGCGACTGAGGCTTGGCCAGAAGCAGCTGGAAGTCGCTGTTTCTGCCGGAGCGGAATCCCGCCTCGGCGATGCAGAGGTAAAGCACCCAGAGCCTGCGAAAGCGGTCGTCGTACCCGAGCGCTTCCAGGCGGTCGGTCTGCATCAGGAACCGGCGCCGCCATTCGGCAAGAGTCATCGCGTAATCGAGCCTCAGCTCGTCCGACCAGGCGATAGTCATGTCGGTCACCTCGTCGAGACATCGGCGGATCTCGGCCATCGAAGGCAGACAGCCCCCGGGGAAGATGTAGCGGCTGATGAAACTCCTGGAGGCCTTCTCGACCTCGTAGGCGTCGTCCTCGATCGTGATCGACTGGAGCAGCATCGCTCCGTCGGGCTTCAACAGCGAAGAGCACTTTGCGAAGTAGGTGGGGAAGTCCCTCCACCCCACCGCCTCGATCATCTCGATCGACACCAGCCGGTCATAGGTGCCGGTCAGGTCACGGTAATCGGACTCGATCACTTCTATCCGGTCGCTGAGACCGGCTTCACGGATGCGTTCGCGAGCCAGAGCGGCCTGTTCCTTCGAGATCGTCGTGGTCGTGATGCGGCATCCCGTGCGCCTGGCCAAATGGATCGAAAGTCCGCCCCAGCCGGTTCCGATCTCCAGCAAATGGGTCTCCGGGGAGAGATCAAGCTGTTCGGCTATCTGGTCCATCTTGGCGATCTGCGCCTGTTCGAGGGAAATGCTCTCATCGCCGCCATAGACGGCGGATGAGTAGTTCATGGACTCGTCGAGGAACAGGGAGAAGAGATCATTACCGAGGTCGTAGTGGGCGGCTATCTGTTTCTTGCCTCGTCGCCTGGTGGTGCGGGGCATCAAGGGTCCCAGCTTCTGGAAAGGCCAGAGCACAAACCGGAAGCGCCGCTTCATCAGGTCGAACTGGTTCAGGTTGAGCCCGGCCACGGTTCCGAGAGCGACCAGGTCGTCGCAGTCCCACTCCCGGTTGATGTAACCCTCGGCCATTCCCGTGCTGCCGCGGACCATGCGCCTCCAGGCCTTTGACGAAAACACTTCGACCCTGGCGGTTGGCTCGGAGCCCGGCTGGCCGATGGTGGTTACCCGGTCGCCCTCAATGAACTCGATCTGACCGGTCTTCAACCGGCCGATAACCGCCAGTACCAGCCGCCGCCACATCCTCAGCGGCCGCTCCGCCGGAACCGGGAGCCCGAGTCTGTTCCTGAGTGATCCACTGGACAGAGCATTTCGCTTTTCGACCCGCTCGGCAAGTCCTGCTTCTGACTCTTTTCGGGATGGGGGTGGTACGGCGCCCCGGAAAGCCAGGTGCGAGCCGCTTCGAGGTGAATCCCGCCCAGTACCTTCGCCGGCATCGGCAGGCGGGTCAGGAGAAACCGACCCAGCAATCCTCTGGTCAATTCCCTCCGTTCGACGTTCAGCGTTGCGTCGAAATGCAGCCGGCCCTCGCGGTGGCTTTCCATGTGAACCGGAAGCGTCCGGCCCGGCGTACCGAAAATCAGCTGATAGCGGTGGTCCATGCCCATGAGAGGGGACACGTGAAGTCGCTTGCCCACGTCGGCGGCGAGAACCCCCGGACGCCGGACAGTGTTGACCAGGTAGGTATGCCGCTCGCCCCAGGGAGTGTTGGTCACCTCCGCCAGCACGGTTTCGACCTTCCGGCCTGTCGGGTCGAAGCAGTAGTAGAAGCTGACCGGGTTGAAACACACACCCCAGTAGCGGAGGTGGGTCAGCATCCTGACCGGACCCCTGGGCCTCACGCCGGTCCTGGTTTCGACCAGGTCCCGTACCGCCTGGGCCAGCGGACGATTCTCCGGGCCGAGATAGTCGGAACGGTGAAAGCTCGCCGGCGATCGTGGCCTGGTCGACCAGAGGGGATGGATGTTCATCACCTCCGGGATCTCGTCGAGGTCGAGATACACCATGAAGATCCGGTAGCTGAATTCACGCTCGACCGGCTCGAACCGGCGGTGCCGGACCCGCCCGTCGTAGATGGCGCTGTTCAGGGGGTAATTCATGCCGCCAGTGGCAGTTCCGGGTCGGCCACTGCGCCGGCCAGCGCCGCTTCTGCCGCACGCTTTCCGGTGAATGCGCCGTCCTCATGGAAGCCGTTTCGCAGCCAGGCGCCGGCGAAATGCACCCCGCCCCGCCCGCTGACGGATTCCCAGTTCTCCTGCGCCTCGACCCCTTCCGGGGTGAACACAGGATGCTCGTAGGTGAAGCGCCCGTGGACTCGCTCAGGGTCAATCAGGTGTTCCATGTTGAGCGAAACGAAGAAGCGCTCCTGGCAGCCGAGAGTCTGGAGGCGGTTCATGTCATAGGTCAGGGCGGTGAGGCCGTCGCGGCTGGCTCCGAGGCGGTAGTTCCAGCTGGCCCAAGCTGAACGCCGGGAGGGCATTACCGATGGGTCACTGTGAAGCACCGCATGGTTGAGCTGGTAGGGGAAGCTCCGCAGGAGCTCCCGCTCTTCCCGGTCTGCGTCCTCGAGCATCGAGAGGGTCTCCGGGGCATGGCTGGCGATGATCACCTGGTCGAACTGTTCGGCCGCCAGTCCCTCCAGCTTCACAAGGACGCCCTGCTCGGCCCGCCGCACGGACTCGACCGGGCTGGCCGTGAAGACCCGGTCGGCCACCGGCTCCAGAAGCCTTTCGACGTACTGGCGCGAGCCGCCCTCGACGGTTCTCCATTGGGGCCGGTCCGTCAGGCTGAGCAGGCCGTGATTGTCGAGGAAACGGGCGAGGAATCGAGCGGGAAAGAGGTTCATGCCCTCGTCGCTCGCTGACCAGACCGAAGCGACCATCGGCACTACCACCCGCTCACGCAGGTCTCGCGAGAACCCCTCACGGTCGAGGAAAGCGTCAAGCGTTATCTCGTCTTCCTGCTCGATCAGCCGGCGCAACCTCCGCTGGAACACCGGAACTTCGACCAGCATCCGGATGAAGCGTGGCCGGGTCAGGTTGCGACGATCGGCGAAGAGGCCGGAGACGGTGCGGCCGGTGTACTCGAAGCCGGCGCCGTCATTGACCGAAAAGCTCATGTTGGAAGCCAGGGTGGGCACTTCCAGTTCTTCCAGCATGGAGCTGAAGACGGGGTAGTTGCGACGGTTGAAGACGATGAAGCCGGTGTCGATCTGTTCTACGCCTCGTTCCGAAGGAACGGCCACGGTGTTGGCGTGTCCTCCGGTCCGGTTGTCCGCTTCGAACAGCGTCAGCTCGATCCGGCCGGAGAGGTGGTGAGGGGCGAGGTTGTGGACGGCAGAGAGACCGGCAATGCCGGAGCCGATGACTGCGATCTTCATATACAGGGATACGGAGCCAGGGCCCGTGCCGGATGCAGCCGCGGACCTGTTGACTCAGTAGGTGGTCAGTCCGCGAAGGACAGAGCGACCGGAATGCTCCGGCCCGCCGTCGTTCTTCTCGATCGAGACATCGAAATACTCGAACGAGGTCGGGTCGACCGGCAAAGGCAGCTCTACTGTTCTCTTGCCGTCCTGCCCGACGTTGAACGAACCGAGCGCGATCAGGTCGCCGTCCTCACCGAGCAGCCAGAGCTCGTAGAAATCGCCCGCGCCGTTCGGCTTCAGTCCGGAGACGTCGAGGCGCATCTGGTCGCCTTCGCTCGAAACCATCTGAACCTGACCGTGGGCGGAAGGCGGTGCCTCGCCGAGGCGATCGAGAGCCAGAGCCGGACCGGCCGAACTCGCGGGTCCGGAGTCATCGCCGCCGGTCCCGGAGCCGATCACGAAACCGACCAGCAGCAGTGCCGCGCCGGTCACCAGCACCCCGGAAAGCCTCAGCCAAAGCGGACGTCGGCCGGCCTGCTTGCGCTCGGCCCGGTTGAACTCGGCCTCGCGCTCGGCCAGGGGCGCCTCTGCGGTCGCTTTTGCCCTCGCCAGGTCGAGCGGCGGGGGCTCCGCCGGCTCCCAGGCTTCGGGGGGCATTTCTTCGAGCCGGGTCACGACCGGGCGAAGTTCATCGACCGTCTGGCGCAGACTTTCGTTCGCGGACATCTCGGCCTCGAACCTGGCGCGCTCGTCACCAGTCAGCTCGTTCAGCAGGTAGGAAATCGCTATTTCACGATCGATGCTCATGCTTCAGCCTCCATCAGGGTACGGAGTCGGCCAAGCGCCGACACCATCCTTGACTTGATCGTTCCGAGCGGAATCCCGGTTTTTTCGGCGATCTCGCTCTGACTAAGTTCGTTTTGGAATCGGTAACGGATCAGGTCAGCCTCATCGTCCGGCAGGTGCTGGAGCAGATGCGAGAACTGGAAGGCGTCGATGAGCCGGTCAATGTCTTCCGAAGCCCGTTCCCGGTCGACCAGAACGGCGGTCGTCTCGGGGTCCTTGGGTTCGGGAACCCTCTTTCTGGTCTGGTCGATTGCTCTGCTGCGGGCTATCGACATGATCCACCCAAGCATCGAACCGCGGCCTGAATCGAACTTGCCGGCCTTCTGCCAGACCTCCGTGAAGACCTGCTGCTGAACGTCCTCTGCGGTCTCACGGTCCGCCAGGTACCGGAGCAGCAAGCCGAAAACCGGTCGCGAGTACCGGCTGTACACCTCGGACAGTGCGTTCTCGTCACCGCGTTCCATGCGGCGGGCGAGTTCAAGGTCGATCTGGTCATCTCCGGTCGGCAAAGCTGACTGCAAGTCAATCAACTCGAAGCGAAAGAGGGTCGCCGGGGGTGGTGGAGCAAGAACCGTCATTTCCACCACCCCCGGTTACCTCTAGTTGGACGGGACGAGCACGCCGTCGATCACGTGGACGGTGCCGTTTGACGCCTTGACATCCGGGGTGACCACTGTGGCGCCCCCGATCATGACGGTGCCGTCATCCGAGACCGTGACGTCGAGCTTCTCGCCCTGGACGGTCTCGACCTTCTGACCATCCGAGAGGTCGGACGCCATCACGTCGCCCGCAACCACGTGGTAGGTCAGGATGTTGGCCAGCTCATCCTTGTTGGCGGGCTTCAGGAGGCGCTCAAGCTCTGCCGGGGGCAGCGCCGAGAAGGCCTCGTTGGTCGGTGCGAACACGGTGTACGGACCCTCGCCCTGCAGGGTCTCGACCAGGTCGGCCGCAGTCACGGCGTCGACCAGGGTGGAGAGATCCTCGTTGCCCTGGGCCAGGGCGACGATGTCCTCGGACGCCATCGCATCGGTGGTGCCGGTGTCGGTCATCTCCGTGGTCGTTGCGGTGCTGCTGGACTCTTCGTCGTCGCTACCGCAGGCAGCTACACCGAAGGCGAGAGCCGGGACGCAGAGCGCTACGAGTAGTGGTTTCCGGATGGTCATTGTTTTCAACACTCCTTTTGTTGTTTTGACTGGGGGTTAGCGGGCGACCGCGTTGACGGTTGCCGTGCCGAGAACCAGGCCTTCAGTGAAGGCACTGACGCTGAACGCCGAATTCAGGGCTCCGGCCGCAGCAGCGGTCAGTTCCGCCCGGACGTTGGCGAGCTGGATGTTTCGACCCGTCACCTTGGCCTCGAGGTTGCTGAGGTCGAGCGACAGGATCGAGACCCTCTGGTCACCGACCATTGCGGTCAGATCGGGGTCGGCATCCACGTTGATCGTGAAGTCGGTCAATTCGACCGTGGTCGGACCAGCGGTCAGCGAGATGCCGCCGCTGTGGGGGATCGTGCCAGCGAATGTGCTGGTGTTCGCCCGTCCGCCGGTGATCGGGAACGAAAGCGCGCCCGAGGGCAGTGCTTCGGCCGGTCCGATCGGGGCCGCGGTAACGCCGAGGTCCGTCAGGG
Organism: Solirubrobacterales bacterium; assembly: GCA_020438355.1. Classification (GTDB taxonomy): domain Bacteria; phylum Actinomycetota; class Thermoleophilia; order Solirubrobacterales; family 70-9; genus 67-14. Next base: position 6,568 of record JAGQUT010000035.1, read on the forward strand.
CCTGGGCCGTACCCGGGTCCAGGGTCAGGTCGGTGCTACCGGAGGCAGCGAGCCGAACCTGCGAGGGCACTACCTTCACGGCAGCGGTGCCAATCACCAGGCCGGGCTTGAACAGGCGGACCTTGAAGGTCTTGTTCAGGGCAGCGGCCGCGGTTCCGGTCAGCGAGAGAACTGCGCCCCTGACGCTGATGGCCAGCCCCGGACGGGTGATCTTCGCCTTCTTGAGGTTCACCTTGAACAGGTTCACCGTGGCGCCACCGACCTTGCCGGTCAGGATGCCTGCCTTGGTGCGGATCGTGAAATTGCGGGCGACGAGGCTCCGCTTGCCGGCGCTGAACTTGAGTCCGCCGGAGTGCCTGATCTGGCCGACGGCCGAGACCGGGTCGAGGTTACCGCCGGTTACGGGGAAGACGACCGCGCCCTTCTTGACCTTGGCGGGCTTGACGGGAGCTACCTTCACACCGTTCTTGGTCAGAAGCTTGGCTACGGCCGGACGAAGCTTGACGGCGGTTTCGCCGGAGCCGATCGGGTTGGCGCTGGCCGATGGAGCGAGGGCCGCACCCAGGCCAACGATGGCAAACAGGGAAAGGACCGCTGCCACGAAACGGCTACGCCGGGTCGGGGAAGCGGGGAAACTGGATGAGATCATGATGCGTACCTCCTGGTCGAAGTTGCTTTCAACCGGGGGTACGAACCCTTTGCGCGAATCGGTTGACCGATTCACGAATTACCTGACCGGGATCACCCGCCCGGAGTTCAGAGGATCAGGCCAATTACTCCGCGGTCTTGGCTTCAGGAGAAGGTTTAACCCTGGGACCGACAACGAACAGGATGATCAGGAATCCGACCATCGCAGCGATCGCGTTGAACCGGAATGCCACGTGGAGCCCGTCGATCAGACCGCTCGCCGAGGCGAATAGCGTCGTGGTCAGGGCGAGCCCGACCGAGCCACCGGCCACCTGGAACATGTAGATGATCCCGCCAGCCAGACTGGAGCGCGAGGGGTCGACGGCGGTCACGCCGATCGTGGTGGCCGACGAGTAGAACAGGCCGACGCCGATCCCGAGCACCACCAGACCGGGGATCACCCCTCCCAGTGCTCCGCTCTCCTTGACCCCGAAGGAGATCAGCAGGGGGCCGAGCGCGATGAAGGCTGCGCCGAGGGTCACGATCAGCCTCCCCCCTACCCGGTTGTAGAGCGGACCGGCAACGAAAGATGTTAGTGCGAAGACGGCCATGAACGGAAGCAGCCCGACCCCGGATTCGAAAGCCGAGAGGCCGCCCGCCTTCTGCAGGTACTGGGGTATGTAGAAGAGCACCGAGAAGAAGGTCGCGGAGATGAACAGGATCGCGACGCAGGCCGCCGTGAAGGAGGTGTTGCTCATCACGTCCCTCGGGATCAGGGCGTGACTGCCCGCCCGGCGCTCGATGAAGCCGAAGGCCGAGAGCAGCCCCACCGAGGCGAGGACCGCAAGCACTATGCGGGGGTCCCCCCAGCCGAGGTCCACCACCTGATCGAGGGCGACCATGAAGATCACGAGACCGAGGGAGACGGTCACGATGCCGCCGTAGTCGATCTTGCGGTCGGTCGCGTCCGGCCGCGGCTGATGGATCAGGAAGTAGACAGCCACGATTGCGATCAGGGCGATCGGAATGTTGAGAAAGAGGATCCATCGCCAGCTGGCAAACTCGGTGAGCGCCCCGCCGATCAGCGGGCCGAGCGCGTTTCCGACTCCCGCGACCCCGAGGATCAGGCCTCCCGCCAGGCCGGCTTTGTCCTCCGGAAGCAGGGCGAACGTCATTCCCAGGACGGCTGGCCAGATCAGCGCCCCGCCTATCCCCATGACCGCCCGCGCGCCGATCAGCCAGGCCTCGGTCTGGGCGGTAGCGGCTGCCAGCGATGCCACCAGAAAGATGGCCGCCCCGACGAAGAATGCCTCCCGCCGGCCGAAAAGGTCGGCCAGCCTTCCGCCGGTGACGATCAGCACCCCGAAGACCAGCGCGTAAGCGTTGACCACCCACTGAACCGTGGTGACGCTGGTGTCGAAGTCTTTCTCGATCGCCGGCAGGGCCACGTTCATCGCCGTGATGTCGTTGGCGATAACGAAGACTCCCAGTGCCATGGCACCCATGGCGAGATAGGTCGACCTTGTCACGCCCACAAGCCTAAACGTCCCGGATGCGGTTGATCCGGATCGCCCCCTCCCCCGTAGGACCGTTCGACAGCACCCAACGAATCGAGGAGGCGAGATGCCGACCCTGAGAGAGAAGCCAGAAGAACCGGATACCGGCCAGGAAGATCCGGCAAACGGAAAGAGCGGAGTGTCGCGGCGCCAGCTGATGACCATGGCTGGAGGTTCCGTCGCACTGGGGGCCTTCCTGGCCGCCTGCGGAGACGACGATTCCGGATCGGACTCGAGCAGCGGCACAACCGGTGAAACCGGCTCATCGATGGATGACAACAGCACCGCGCGGTTCGGTGATGGCGACATCGGGATCATGAACTACGCCCTGACTCTCGAATACCTGGAGACCGCCTTCTACGCGGACGTGGCGAAAAGCGGCCTCTTCAAGGGTTCAGACCTGGAGACGATCAGAAAGTTCGGCAGCCAGGAGGCCGACCACGTCGCAGCCCTGACCGCAGCGGTCAAGCAGGCTGGGGGCAAGCCGGCACCGAAGCCAAAGACGGAGTTCCCGCTGAACAACGCCCAGCAGGTCCTTCGACTCGCCTCAACGGTCGAGAACCTCGGTGCTGCCGCCTATCTCGGGCAGGCAGCCAGGATCCAGAGCCCCGAGGTGCTGGCGGCAGCGCTTTCGATCCACAGCGTCGAAGGCAGACACGCGGCAGCCCTGAACACCCTGCTCGGCAAGACCCCAGTTCCCGACGGTCCGTTCGCCCAGCCGGCATCGGCATCGATGGTGCTGAACGCAGTTCAGCCGTTCATCGTCGACTGAACCGGTCCGGCAAGGAAAGGAAGAGGAAAATGACTGACAGCAACAAGCAAATTGAAATGATTCACCCGGAACTGACCGCCATCGAGGTCGATGGAACCGAACGGAGCGACGTGCTTCTGAAGGGCGCTCTCGCGGCCGGCGCGATCTTCGGGCTGGGAGCAATCAGTCCCTTCGTAAAGGGCGCGATCGGTGCGACCGGAGGGAAGAAGGGCGACATCGAGGTTCTCAACTACGCCCTGACCCTGGAGTATCTGGAGTCCGCCTTCTACAACGAGGCGAAGAAGAAGCTCAACCTGAGCGGGAATCTGAAGGAGCTGGTGGATACCTTCGCGACAGACGAGGATGCGCATGTGAAGGCACTGGCCCAGACGATCCGGGATCTCGGCGGCAAACCGGTGAAGGCACCGAAGGTCGAGTTCCCGTACTCCGACACGGCCGGGTTCACCGCCCTCGCCGAGACCATCGAGAACGTCGGCGTGAGCGCCTACAACGGGGCCGCCCCGAAGATCAGTTCGAAGGAAGTCCTGGAAGCCGCTGGCAGCATCGTCCAGGTCGAAGCGCGGCACGCCGCGGCGATCGCCCTCCAGAACGGGAGCGACCCGGCGCCTGATGCTTTTGACAAGACAATGACCGAAGCCCAGGTGCTGAAGGCCGTCCAGCCTTTCCTGGCCGGTTGATTATCGGGTAGGGAATGCGGAAACCTGAGGGACAGATGAACAGGAATTCCGCACAGCCGACCGTCCCGGACGAGGATCTCCTCGTCCGGGCGGGCGGTCGCAGCAAGGAGGCCTTCGAGGCGTTCTATGACCGGTTCGAACGGCGTGCGTTCTCGCTCGCCTACCGGATCGTCGGTGACAGGTCGCAGGCGGAAGACGTGGTTCAGGAGGCCTTTCTTTCCGTCTGGAAGAACGCCGGCAGGTACGACCCCGGCCGTGGCAGCGCCGGAGCGTGGGCTCTCGGGATCGTCCGCAACCGTGCGATCGACCATCTCCGCAGCCGGGCCAGCCGCACCCCTGACCTGGATCATGATGACGACGCTGCTCTCGAGAGCCGGGAGTCCGCCCTGAGGACGGAGGAGCAGGCCTTGCGCCGGGAGGAAAGCCGGGAGATCCGCTCCCGCCTCGCGGGCCTGCCCGAGAACCAGTCGAAGGTGATCGGACTCGCCTTCTATGGCGGATTCAGCCAGACAGAGATTTCCGATCTGCTCGAGCTTCCCCTGGGAACGGTCAAGGGAAGGATGAGGTTGGGGATGGAAAAACTGAGAAGTGAACTGGGCACACTCGAAGGGGAACGGACATGAACAGCGGGCACGACAGATTCAGGGAACAGCTTCCGGCGTACTCGCTTGACGCGCTGGACCCGGCGGAACGCAGCGATCTCGAGCATCACCTCGAGGGCTGCCCGGAATGCCGGGCCGAGCTCGACTGGTTGTCTCCGGCCACGGAGGTGCTGGCCGACGATGTCGCTCAGGTCGAGCCTTCGCCCGACCTGAAGCGCAATGTGATGGCGGCGGTCGAGCGGGATCTGAGGGAGAACCCGGTCGCCGGTGACCCCGCCAGCGAGGAAGCAAGCGACCCCTCGCATGGCGCATCGAGCAGGAAGTCACGCACGGGCGGAGGCTGGCTGGCCGGGCTCCTGAGACCGGCAGTTCTGGGGGCAGCGGCCGCAGCGCTGTTTCTCGGAGTGGCTCTCGGCGTAGTGGTCGGAGGCGACGACTCGCCGACCGGGCCCGAACGCCAGGTGATCACCGGCCAGTCGACGATCGGCACCGATGCGGTCTTCGTCGCTTCGGACGGCACTGGAACGCTGAAACTGACAGGGCTCAAGGACCCCGGGGACGGGCAGGTCTACCAGGCCTGGGTCCAGCGCGGTCAGGCGATCGAGCCGACCGACTCGCTGTTCGTCCCGGACAGGAGCGGTAGCGCCACGGCCAGCATCCCGGACCTCAACGGGGTCAGCACGATCATGGTCAGCGTCGAGCCGACCGGCGGCAGCCCCCAGCCGACTACGACTCCGGTCATCACCGTGCCGCTCTCCAGTTGAGCCACCGGGTTGGCCGCAAGTTCAGAGTAGGCTGGACCGATGAGCGAATCCGAAGAAGCAGGCGAGTCGATAACCGCCGAAGGACTGGCCCAGCTGAAGGCTGAACTCGAGGAACTGGAAGGACCGGCGAGGGAACAGATCGCCGAACGCCTCAAGGTCGCCCGTGAACTCGGCGATCTCAAGGAGAACGCCGAGTACCACATCGCCAAGGAGGATCAGGCCCATCTGGAGACCAAGATCCAGCGGCTGAGAGAGCGCGAGAAGAACGCGGTCGTGGCCGACGTTGAATCGGCCGGCGCGGACAGTTTCGCCTTTGGCCGGACCGCGGTGCTCACCGACGATTCCGGCCGTACCCACTCCTGGACCCTGGTCGGATCGACCGAGGCAAACCTGGCTGAGGGAAAGCTAAGTGCCGAGTCTCCGGTCGGGCAGGCCCTGCGTAACCGCAAGGTCGGAGAACAGGTGAAGGTCAGCACCCCGAAGGGCGAGAGGACCTTCACGATCGATTCGGTCAGCTGAGCGGGCCCACGATCTATCCTCTTTCTATGGCAAAGAAGTCGAATGCGAGAAGGGCGGGTGTGGCAGTTGGCCTCGCCGGCCGGGCGTGGGAGTACGGCAAGCGGGTTGACTGGCCGGCCGTGTGGATGCGAGCCCGCTGGCTCACGCATCACACCCAGCGCCTCTACAACAACCTGACCCCTGCGGAGCGCAAGGAGTTCCTCGACCTGATTGTGCCGACCAAGAACTCGAAGATGGTCGCCAAAGAGGATCGCGCCCGCGTCTCCGAGCTGGTTTCCAAGGCTTTCACCGGCAGATAGACGGACCGGACTCTCACCCGTTAACGCAAAACGCCGGCCGCCCCGAGGGGACGACCGGCGATTGCTGACAACGTTGGCTTCTCAGCCGCCGAACTTGCCGAGGAGGCTGCCCAGGTTGAGGCCTCCGGTTCCACCCAGCTTGCTGAGGATGGAGGAGAGGTTGAAACCTCCGAGGCTCAGGCCGCCGGTGTTGCCACCGATCAGCGACTTGAGCTTGCTGATGATGCCAGCCGTGCTTCCGGTGGTCGGGACGCCCGAGCCGACGATGCCCTTGGCCGCCGAAGCGAGGCAGGAAGCGAGACCCTTCGCGCTGGTCTGGCTGCTGCAGCTGTTGTATGCGGCGACGCCCTTGTTGCAGAGCGACTGGATCTTCGTGTTGCCTGCCTTGGCGCAAAGTGCGCTCAGGTCAGCGGCGCTCGGAAGTGCCGGGGCCGATGGGGCTGCCTGCGCCGGAGCTGCACCGATCGCACAGGCGACCGCGGCAGTTGCGACGAAAGCACCGATCTTGGCTTTCAGCTTCATCTAGTTATCTCCTCCGGTACTGCGTTTATCTCCCTACCCGAAAGTAAATGTAGCTTAAAAAACGGCGCCTATGAACAATCGGTTCATGAAACTTTCCGTCCTCATGAACGGGCGGGTACTGGAACCTTACGTTCCCGAACCAGGGCTCGCCAGCCAACGTCCTGAAAGCGACGCGGGAAGCCGATAAGCGCACCGACCGGCGCCGATCGTCAGGATTGGGTCCCGGATCCCCGGACAGAAGGAAAGATTGGCCCAGAGAACACCCATCGTCGCCCGAATTGCTTCCAGGCGACCCCTCGCCTCGCACATGGTCAGGCTGGTTCTGGAGTCCGATCAGCTCAGGGAGTTCCCGGTCGGCGAGTTCAGCGACCATTACGTGAAGCTTCAGTTGCCTCCTCCCGGTGCTTCCTATGAGGTGCCCTTCGACCCGGTGGAAGTTCGGGAGAGGCTCGACAAGTCCGAATGGCACCGCCAGCGGACCTACACGGTCCGGGACGCCGACCCGGCCGCCGGCACGATCACCATCGACTTCGTGACCCACGGCTCCGGGCTGGCAGGTCCCTGGGCCCGGAATGCCCGGCCGGGCGACCTTGTTCAGCTGGTCGGGCCGGGAGGCGCATACTCGCCGGACCCGGATGCTGACTGGCACCTGCTGGCCGGGGACGACGCGGCAATTCCCGCGATCAGCGTCGCGCTTTCGAGAATCTCCCCAGACCGGAAAACCTTCGTGATCCTCGAGGTCGAGGATGAAGCCGACCAGGCCGACCTCGAAAGTGCCTCCGGCCTGTCAACTCCTGCTGGGCAGCCGATCATCTGGCTTCACCGCAAGGGCGACGAACACACCGCCCAGCCACGCATCCTCGAGGCGATCAAGCCCCTCGACCTGCCGGACGGCCGGGGCCATGCCTTCGTGCATGGTGAGGCCGGGATGGTGAGGGAGGTGAGGCGGCACCTGGTCAATGAACGGGGCATGGACGTTCTCGACCTCTCGGCGACCGGCTACTGGAAGTTCCGCCGCACCGAGGAAGGCTGGCGCGAGGACAAGCCCGAGTGGAAGCGGCTGGCCGAGGAGGATCTCGCCTGAGTCAGGTTTGCCTGGGCGTGGCGAGCTTCTCGGCCTGGCGTTCCGGGGAGATGCGGACCACCTTCCGGGCCAGCCCGACCTTCTCCATTGCGCCGATCACCCAGGCACTCGGATCCAGTTCCCACCTCTTCAGGCCATGCTGGGCCGAACGGGGAAAGGCATGGTGGTTGTGGTGCCAGGCCTCGCCGAATGAGGGCAGAGCCAGCCAGAAGACGTTGGTCGATTCGTCGTCAACGTCAAAGCGCCTGGTTCCGAAGAAGTGGCAAACCGAGTTGATCGACCAGGTGATGTGGTGGCCGAAGAAGACCCGGACCAGACCGCCCCAGAAGAATCCGCCCAGGGCGCCGGCGGCGGTGCCGGTGAAGAGGTAGCCAAGAAGGGT
>JAGQUT010000036.1 GCA_020438355.1 Solirubrobacterales bacterium
AGTCGACGGGGAGAATGCCTCGCGCCCTGACCTGCAGTGCGATGTGATCCAGGACTTGATCGAAATGGGAGATACGTCGAGGACCTACAACTATCGACAAGACATCGGAACCGCCTTGGACCCTGCCTTGCACTGCCAGAAGGGCTGAAAGTCATCGAATGACCCGTCGGACCACTCGTGACTCTCACCCTTGAGGTCTCGCGTTTTCATCCAGCCAAACTCGAGAGGCCCATCCTCGAGACTCCAGGTCAAGCCCGAATCACCTCGCCATATTTGGCAGGAAATCCACTCGCAGTTGCGCCGGTCGAGTTTGCTCCAATGACAACGAGAAGCACTTACCAGAAGTAATGAAAAGTAGGTCCTTCTTCTGAAGAATCACTGAAAATTACCCCTCATTTCTGAAATTTAGGCTGCGCATCGACACGAGACAACGGTTCACTTTGGTCCTGGTCCAGTCGTTGAGAGCGCCTATCTCGTCGTAACTGAAGCCTTCCGCAAGTTGTGTCAATGCCTTCAGTTCGGCCGGCTTCAGAAGGGCAAGTGCTTCCCTGCTTCTGGCTACACGTTCCCGCCTGACCGCAAGCTCATCGGGGCCGTCTCCGGATGAGGGAATGAGAGAAACCCAGTCTTCCTGTGACTGGTCGTCATCTCTCGAACTGCCCGGTCTGGCAAGAGTCCGTTCTCGCGTCTTTCGGATCGCGAGCGCCTCGTGCTTGATCACGGTCCTTGCCCAGGGAAGCAGCTGCCGGACGTCAGTGGTCGGCGCCTTCGAGAGGAGGATCTCGATGCCCCGCTGGTACGCGTCCTCTGCGTCCTCCGGGCAGATCGAGTACTTGCGCGCCGTCCAGCGAAGCGGTCGATCGTGGCTGCGGATCAGCTCGACCGCAACCCGCTTTCGTGCCGCCTCGTCCGGTCGACCGTCTTCCCCTGCCCCTGCCGGGTTATGAACCGCAACTCTCCTCATGAGGTCCCCCACCTCTCCTCGGTTCTTGCGGTTTTCCTATCCGCAACCGTCTGGAAATGCCAGTCGCGAAAACCGCTCCGCCCAGTCGGCTCCCCTACAAGTTCAACCAGCTGAAAAACGTCCATTTGCAGCGCTAAGGCGATGGGCGGCCTGAACTCTCCCCCCTTTCAGAGCCGCCTTTTCTCGGAATTTGCGGCCTTTTCGAAAATTGCCGCTATGTGCATGCTTTTCGTGTTCAACGAGCGTCGGTAATCCGCAAAGTGGGCGGTCAGGCTAGGTTTGTGGGGTGTCCTCAAGGGAAGAAATCGCTGCGATGATCCCCCGCCTCGGCAGGGGTGCGCGCATCAACCTGAAACTTCAGGATGGCGGCGAGGTGCTGGGCACCCTCTACGGCCTCTTCGACGAGAAGGTCTACTTCGAAGAGGAGTCGATCGAACCGATCGAACTCGACCGGATCGATGAACTCCTGGTCAGGGTCCACTCGGAACAGCCGGGCGGCCCAACCGCGTAGACCTAGGTTCGCTGGAGTCTCCCGAGTGCCGACCACACCTTCGAGTAGATGGAAGCCCTCGCCGGGCCCTGGCGGTCGGCGACCGCATTCTTGAAGTTGTCGTAGTCGATCTCGCGGGCGAGTTCTGCAGCTGCCTGAACCCAGTCCTCGCGGTCGACAAAGACCCGGAAACGGTAGTCGCTGATCCCGCTCTCCTGGATCGAGTCCGAGTAAGCGTCCATCGACCCGAGCTGGCAGAGGTTCTCCAGATCCTCACGGACCCTTGAGCGCACGCACATCATGCCCTCAGGCTCGCCCTTGTCAACAACTGAATAAAAACCACGGACAGTCACGATCCACATCGGCATCCTCCTCTTTCTCTTCTTTCTTCACCCTGAGTCGGACCGCCGGCAGATTTCTGACAAGGAGGGCGTGCCGCAGATCCGGACACCACGTTCCATCGGGACTCCCCTCCATCAGTCGCCTTCGATGATTCCCTGGAAACGGCTTCTCTCTCTGACCATGAGTCGCCTGTATCCGGCCAGACCCGTCTCTTCGCACCCGGCACAGACCAGCCCCGGCAGGGGCTCGCCCGGAGCCCAGGGGACCGGCGAGCGGCAGAACTCGCAGAACAGGTGGCCCTGAAAACGGGGGGATCTACCGTGACGGTGCCGGGGGGCGACGAAAAGCCCCCGGCTGATCAGGCAGCTTCTGTCGCGGTTCACCTGGCCGTGACTGGCGATCGCCGCGATGAAGCCGGAAAAGGTTCCAACCTCACCACAGGCCTGACAGACCTTTGAGCCGTAGATCCCGAGCCGGTCCTGGTCAAGGGGTGGGCTTGCCTTGAGGGCTTCCAGCAAGATCCTGCGTCGATCCTGCGGATCGGATGAATCCATGTCTTACCTCCATCGATTCCGGCGTTAGCACCGTGACCAGGAGACCACTCCCGTTCGGTTGCTGCGGCGTCACAGGGCCGGACCCCTCAACCGCTCTTGATAGATGACTTGACCTTAGCGTTGAGGGATCCCGACCGCATCTGACATGGGGTCAGGCGGTCGGTTTCCAGATCTTCAAGTCAGAGACGGCGGCCAGGTTGTCGAAGTCACGGTCGTTGTGGAGCAGCCAGGCGTCTTTGCTGAGGCACGCCGAGGCCACAAGGAGATCACCAAGCCCATGCACGGTTACTCCTCTGGAACGGGCCTCACGGAAGACTTGAGCGGCGCGCAGGTATTCGAGCTCGGACTCGGGTTCGAGGACCGTGAAGTTGAGGAGATGCTGACCAATCTGTTCAGCCTCCGAATCAGAGTCACAGCCCCGGAGAACCTCGGTCAGGATCGAGCCGGTGAGTGCGACATCGTGATCTGAACCAGCAAGTTCGACGAGTTCGGATTCTTGCGGCGTGCCGGCTTGCCGTAAGAAATCGATCCACACGCTGCTGTCAACGACGATCAATGAACCCTTTGGTCGGGATCCGACGGATGTCGCTCCATCTCCGGGAACTTGCCCCGGAGTTCGATGATGCTCAACCGGTTCCTTCGATCCACCAGCTCCCGGAGGGCGAGGTCGACCGTTTCCTTCATGGTCTTTGTGCCGGCCAGCTTCTGGGCTTCTGCCATCAGCTCCTGATCGATGACGATGTTCGTCCTCATACACATCACGATACACATGGTCTTCCCCGCTCTCAAGTTCTGACTCCACGGAGGGTGAAGTTTGCGGAGGTGGAAACTCTCCCCCGCGGTGCTGCTCTATGCCGGCCTGGAGCTGCCCGGCTGTTCAGCGGCCTTCGGTGGCCCGGATCAGCAGACCCGGAAGTCGCCCGAAGTAGGGGCTGGTCAAGTACGAGCGACCGGCCTGGGGAAAGCCGGTGCTGGTCAGCCCGTCAACGACGCCGACGGTTCCGCCGCCCGGCCTCGAGTAACGGGAAACCCAGGGTCCGCCGCTGGAGCCGGCTGCCATGTTGCAGCGGGCCAACATGCCCGTGGGACCGGGAAAGAACCGGCCGCCGTACCAGTCGGGCTTGGTGCGACTGCGGCAGGTCCTCATCACCCGGCCGCCCATCGCCGCGCCAGGGTAACCGTAGATGTCTGTTACGCCTCGCCTGTTCGGATTCGACTCGACTTCGATCGCTCCGACGTTCTCGCCGATCCGGGATCCGTTCCACAACTTCCGGGTGACCAGAATCGCCACATCGAAATTGGTTCCGTACGAGCCGAACGAGAGACGCTGCCAGGCATTCGACACCCACATCGCCTTGATCTTGTAGGTGCCATACGGGCGCCGACCGTTCTTGAATGCCGGAATGAAGACCATCCGCCTCGACCACATCCCGTTGGCGTAAACGCAATGAGCCGCGGTCAGAACAAGGCGAAGGCTTCGAGTGTCGATCACTGTGCCGGTGCATGAGTAACCGCCGAGACGGTCCCAACCCAGAATCTTTCCGACCTCCGGCCGGTTGACTGTGACCGGGCGGTGACGGGTCTGGCTGACCGACGTTGAGGTGCTCCTCACCCCTAAAACCGGATCCCTCCTCAGGGCCCTCTCGGCACGTTCGGGGGTCCAGAACCTTGCCGCCGCTGATGACTCATTTCCGGACACACGATTTACAGCAGCAGCTCCCGCCGAAGAGCTGACCGCAAGCGATCCGGCCACCGCCAGAACGGCGATCAATGTGAATCTCATGCCTGCCATGTCGAGTCATTCTCGCTGATCTGACAACCGGTTTCCGCAAAACCCGAGGTTTTCGTTGGCGCCCGGTTGACATATCTCCCATCAGCCCGGGCTACGGCGCTATGTTCGGCCCATGGCGAGGACGGAGGGACAGATCCCCGAGGGACTGCTCACTGGAATGGAGCGGCAGGCCGCTATCCGCGGGGTCGACAAGGACGAAATGTTCGAGTCGGCAGTGCGTAGCGAGCTGGCCACCTACCGGAACCATGAGCCCGGCCCGCTGGTGGATCTGGATGAACTCCGGCTCAGCTTCGACTGGCCGACGCCCGACCCAGCGGTCGGGCGTCGCGGGCGGCGGCATCTTTGAAGTCTGCGGGCGTCCCTCGCGGGACATCTGACCAGACCATCAGGGGTGCCGCCGCGGTTCAGTCCACCTACTTGACTCGAACCTTTCGAACGAGCGTTGACGTGTTGCCCGCCTTGTCGGTGGCGACGATCGTGAGGCGGTAGCGGCCCGGCCTCAGCTTTCGCTTGCTGATCCGCAGCTTGACCTTCCCTGCCTTCACTTTCCGCACGACCTTCACGAACCTGGGCTTCTTGCCCGTGCTTGATTTCCGGGGCAGAGGCTTGAAGCGGAAGGTGAGCCTGGCCGCCTCCGACACCCGGCAGGTGATTGTGCTGTTCGACTTCGCCTTGCCGTAGAACTTCACCTTGCTGACCTTCGGGGCCTTGGTGTCAGGACACAGCGAGGGCGAGGTTGCGCAGGTCGGCTGGAACTCGTAAGCACCCTGGTCCGGGATCGAGGAGCCGTCAAGGTCACCGTCCCGGGGGCGAGGCTCGCCGATCAGGTCGGTTGTGAGAGTGAGGGCCGGATTACCTGCGTCGATCGAAGGTGAGTCCGGAAGCAGGCGGTAATCGCGTTCGCCCGCGAATTTCGGGTCCAGGTTGATGTTGGTCGGACTGGAGACATTTGCCGTCCCTCCACTTCCGGGAGCACCAACGGGATCAAAATTGGAGTGCCCGATATTCAGGGTGGCCGTCGGAAAGCCCGGGCCGATCGGCACCGAAAGGTCCCACGTTTCGGCGAAGCCCCTGATGATCGAAGAGCTGATGTTCGTGAGGACGTTGCCGGCGGTGACGGACGCCGGGACATTTACGTCGATCGCAGGGAACGAATTGGCGACGTGGCTCACGAAGGTCGAGGACACCGCGCCCACCACCGTGGACGGATCGTTGGCGGTTGAATTCGCGGTGATTGGGCTGATCCCCTCGGTTTCGATCAGGGTGTTCTCAAGGAACACCCGGGCCCCTGACGATGCCCAGACGCCGGCGGCAGTAGGACCAATAATCCGGCTCGAACGCACGTTGAGGGTGTTGTTCGGCTCGGTTACGACGAAGCCGTAGGTTGGCTCTTCGATGGTCGCGTTGATGATCTCGGTGGTGTTGGCACTGGCGTACTCCGACCGGAAAGCCCAGTCGACTTTCGCTCCCTCGACCGCGTAGATCCGGGCGTTCCTGATCACGTTGTCACCGAGCAGCGAGACGAACACGTCCGATTCGGAGTTGCGCACCTCGACGTTAACCCTGTTGAGTTCGGCGTCTTCGATCTGAGCCGCAGCACCGTTACCGCCCGCATCGGGGAAGGAAGCGGGGACCACGAGGGTCAGGTCCGAGAGCTTGATTCCCGGCCGATTATTGGTGTTGAGCAGGAAGATGTTGGAAGTCGAAGTCGAAGTGAGGAAGGTCTGGTCAACTCCGGCTCCGGTGACCTCGAGCGGGTCGGTGCCGGAAGCCGTGATCGATCCGGGTTCTGTAACCGTCCCCGCAGCCACGAAGACCTTGTCGGCTTCCCCGTCATTGCCGAGATTCGTCATCGCGTCCGTGAGCTTGGCGCGAAGCTGGTTGCTGCCGTTGTCGGGGCAGGCGGCCGTGAAACTCGGAACGCAGAAGGTCGTCGCCGAAGCCGGCGCAGCCAGTGAACAGGCAACCGCCACCGAGACGGACACGGCTGCCAGCACTCCCCAAGTCCTTCGCATTGCTCTACCCCCTAGCGATTTGCCGAGAGCCTACTCGTCCTCAGCGGCTCGATCCAGACGATCCAACACCTGGAGCCAGATCAGGTTGCGGCGGTTTGCGCCGAACTTGAGGGCCGGGATGGTGAGCATCGCGGAGCCCCGCATGATGTCCGCCTGGCCCTCACCGCCGTAAACGCCGAGGTGAAGCCCGTCGGCCGCGAGGCCCTGATCGACCATGCCCGGTGCTGTGAGAGCGGCGTGGAGGTTTATCAGTGGCACCTGGCGGTCGGTGGCCACCTGCTCGATGATCTGATTGGCCTCGGCGATTCTCGTTTCCCCCGCCTCGCCTGTGTGGGAGGGAACGACCATCGGTGGCAGGGTCGAAAGAACGGGAACCGGACCGAGTTCGCGGACCCGGTCGACCATCGATGTCAGCTCCCGGCGGTAAGAGTCACCGAGAGGCAGGCCGAGCAGGGCGTCGTTGGTGCCGGACATGATCAGCGCCCAACGGGGACGGATCAGCTCGATCTCGCATTCGAGCGGAGTCTGTTGCGGCGCGCATTCGTCGGTCGGAGGAGCGATACCAGTCGACGGGAGGTCTTCCGTCGGAGTCATGAGCCACTCGGTCCAGACTCCCGAAACGGCGGCTACGGATCGTCGGCTCAGCGAGTTGATCGGTGTGCAGTCCGGAAACGGCTCAAGCTCCGGGAACTGCTTCCGGGTGTAGCGGTCAACGACCGGTTCCAGGTTGGCGTTTGAGCCGTAACCGACCTGGCGGCAACCCAGGCCGTAGAGATTCTGCGGCCACTCTGTGTTGGAATCACCGACCTTTGCGAAGACATTTGAATTCAGACCCTGCTTGTCGGCCCTCGCAACCTCGCGACGCAGCCGGTTTCCACTTCCTCCGGTGAGATCCGGCAGAACGGGCGCCGAGACTTCGACCAGGGAGTCCGACGGAGAGGAAGGCACCTCCCTGCCGGAATCAGTCGGCTGGTTGACCGCCGGCTCGGGATCGGACCCACAGCCAGCCAGCAGGATGACCCCGGCAAGCAGGACCAGGGCCAGACGGTCCTTCATCTCAACGGCTTGCCCGGTCGAGGACAGCGAGGGACTTGAGGAAGATCAGATTTCGCCGGTTGGCTCCATGGCGCAGGGCCTCAGCCGAAAAATCCGTCGACAGGGTGAAGATCGATGGGTCCGGATCCAGCGAAGGCATGATTTCCCCGGCGCCGGCCACCCCCAGGTGGAGGCCGTCGGCCGAGAGGCCCTGATTGATCATTCCGGGACCAGTCAGGCCGCGCCAGAGGTTGATCAGAGGCACCTTCCGTTCGGTGGCGAGCCGGAAGATCCGCGAATTGGTGCGCCTGACCCCCTCCTCGAAAAGCCCCGCCCGCTCCGGGTCGGCAGGATGGATGGGCGGAATTGTTGACAGGACCGGGACAACACCGCGGGATCTCGCCTGACTGATCACGGGGCGTAGCCGTTCAGCCGCGCGAGCGCCGGGAGAAAGTCCAAGCGAGCTGTCCCAATCAATGTCATTGGTTCCGGCGAGAATGAAAACGAAACCTGGCCGGATCAGCCTCAACTCGCATTGCAGAGGGGTCTCGCGGATTCCGCAGTACTCCGGGGGGTGCCAGTACTGGTCACCCAGTGCGGCGATCGGAGTAGCCGACCAGCTTGACCAGGTTCCCGACTTCGTTGCTGCCGATCTGCGGGAGAACGAAGTTGATCGCCCGCAGGCCGGAAAGCCTGACGGATTCCTGAGTCGCACCGAATTGAACCTGCGAAGGACCCTGTTGAGGGCGGGTGTCAGCTCGGGCGGGGCAGGTCGGCAACCCAGCCCGTAAAGGTTGGCGCTCATCTCGGTGTTGGAATCGCCTGCCTAGGCGAAGACCCGGGCCCGCATGCCCTTGCGCTGGCCGAGCGCGACCGTTTCGAGCAGCTTCGCCTTCACCGGGGCGCTCAGGCGCGGCACCACCGGGGCGTACTCCCAGGCGGGAGCGGCCGCAACCGCGGCAGCGGGAACAAACAGCAGCGCCAGCGCCACTGCCGAACCGGCGATGTACTCCTTGAATCGATGCATCGGACCCAGCGCCTCCTTGGCAGGTATCTAACCGTAGACGATCAGGCCCGCCCCGCCCGTCGGACCTCGAATACCATCCGGGCATGACTGTCTGCGTGGTAACCGGCGGAGCCGGATTCGTCGGATCTCACCTTTGCGATGCCCTGCTCGAAAAGGGCAGCAAGGTGATCTGCGTCGACAACCTGGATACGGGTTCCCTTCAGAACATCGAGCACATCGACAGCCCCGACTTCACCTTCATGCCGCAGGACATCACGGAGAAGGTCCAGATCGACGGGGAGGTCGACTTCGTCTACCACCTCGCCTCGCCGGCCAGCCCGATCGACTACGCACGCCTGCCGCTCCACACGCTGAAGGTCGGCGCCCAGGGCACCTGGCACATGCTGGGAGTTGCCAAGTTCAAGCGGGCCCGGTTCCTGCTCGCCTCGACATCCGAGGTTTACGGTGACCCGCAGGTTCATCCCCAGGAGGAGAGCTACTGGGGTCATGTAAACCCGATCGGCCCTCGAGGTGTCTACGACGAAGCGAAGCGTTACGCAGAAGCGCTGACCATGGCCTACCACCGCCAGCAGGGTGTTGACACTTCAATAGTGCGGATCTTCAACACCTACGGGTCCAGGATGAGGGCGCATGACGGTCGCGCAATCCCGACCTTCCTCCGGCAGGCACTTCAGAACCAGCCACTGACGGTCTTCGGTGACGGATCGCAGACCCGTTCCTTCTGCTTCGTGGATGACCTGGTCCGGGGACTGATCCTGCTGGCCGAATCCGGCGAGCACCTGCCGGTGAACATCGGCAATCCGGACGAGTACACGCTGCTCCAGCTGGCCAACGCCGTTATCGAGGCCTCGGGTGCCGAATCGAAGATCGCCTTTGAGCCGCTACCGACCGACGACCCACAGGTTCGCCAGCCAAACATCGACCGGGCGAAGGAACTGCTCGGCTGGGAGCCGACCGTGCCCCTTTCGGAAGGCCTCAAGAAGACGATCGAACAGTCGGGCCGCGACCGGCTGATCGGCAAGACCGGCTGACCGGGCCGGGGACTCCCGGCCCCACCGAGATGACCGGCCCCGGCGGAAAGCGGATTCTCGTCCTCGGATCGGGTGGCTTTTTCGGTGGCTGGATCACCCGTGAGCTCGAAGGAGCCGGGCACGAGGTCATGCCGGCCACGCGAGAGATTGGGGGTGAGTTGCTTGACGCTGACGGCCTGCGGAAACTGATTGCCGGGACCGGACCGGACGCTGTGGTGAACGCCGCCGGGATGACTTCTCCAGCCCTGGCGATGGAGGATCCGGCCGCCTGTTTCGCGATCAACACCGGCGGCGTCTCGAACCTTCTCGAAGCACTCCGGCTCGAAGCGCCCGAGGCCCAGCTGGTTGCCCTTTCCTCTGCTGCCGTCTACGACGGCGAGCCACCTTTCGACGAGAACTCACCCACGGGTGCCATGACTCCCTATGCCGCATCAAAGCTGGCGATGGAAGTGATCTGCGGCCAGTACCTCCGGGGAGAGGGGATGCGGGTGGCAGTCCTGCGGTGTTTCAACCTGATTGGCGCCGGCGAACCGGAAACCCAGGCAACATCGGAGTTCTGCCAGGCCGCGATTATGGCGAGACCTGGCAGCAGGGCCGAAGTCAAGGTGGGTGAGCCCTCGACCGCCCGGGACTTCACAGACGTCCGTGATGCAGCCCGGGCCATACGCCTGATCGTCGAGAATGGCAGCAAGGGCACCATCAACCTCTGTTCCGGATCGGCAACGAGCCTTTCGGAACTGGCCATGATCATCGGTGACCTGACCGGCGTCGACCTGGTTCTCAAAGGAAGCGGCGCCGGCAAGCCGGCCTCCGGGCTGATCTCGATCAAGGGTGACCCCGGCCGGATCACGGATGCGACAGGCTGGCGGCCGGAGATCGGCCTGGAGGAAAGTCTGGGAGATCTGGTGGCGTCACTTCAGGACCGGGACTGACCCGGGCACCTCGACTACCCTGCCCCCGTGACCAAACTGAAGGACCTGATCCGGCGACTGGCCGGCGACCCCGAGGCCGGCACCGCCGGACGCAAGGCGAGACTGGCTGGCCTGATAGGCGTGCCGGTAGCCGGTGCCTTCCTGCTTGGCGCGATCGTCGGAGTCCTTGGAGAGAACATCTCGGCCGGGTCGACTGTGATCCTGCTTGCCATCCCGGTCGCGATCGCCGGCGGACTGGTGGCCGGGCGGGTAGTGCTCGACGGCGCGATGCAGCTCAGGGGCGGCCAGAAGGCTGGCTGGCTTACCGAGAAGCTGGCACCCCTGAACGTCACGGCCGACCCCGACCAGCCCATGAGGGTCGAGATCATCCATCCGGCAGTGGACCTCAAGCACTTCTTCGGCGGGTTCATCGCCGTCTTCAACCTGGCCAGAAGGCTGACCGAGGTCGGCAACCAGGTCAGGATCATCACCCTCGAGCCGCTAAGCCTGCCCTCGGACTGGCGAGACCGGGTCGCAAGCTACGAGGGAATCGGGAACTCTGTGAATCAGCTGGAAGTCGTTGACGGAAGTGACCGCAGCAAGCCAATCCACATGAACCCTTCCGACCGGCTGATCGCCACCCACTGGACGGCGGCCCACATCGCGTCCGGGGCCGCCCGGGAACTCGACCAGTCCTCGTTCACCTACCTGATCCAGGAGTACGAACCCCTGATCTTCCCCATGGGAAGTGCAGCCGCGCTGGCCGATCAAAGCTACGAACTTGAACACGGGGCGATCTTCTCGACCGGGTTCCTGCGGGACTACTTCCGGGAACAGGAAATCGGGGTCTACCGGCCGGGCGGCCCTGGTGACGAAGCAGCCGTCACCTTCCGAAACGCGATCACCCCGGCGGCCGAGGTGACCGAGGGAGAACTGCGCGGACACGACCGGCGGCGCCTCCTTTTCTACGCACGCCCCGAGGCACATGCGGAGAGGAACCTGTTCGAGATCGGGATCATGGCTCTCGACCGGGCGCTCGCCTCCGGACATTTCAGGGACTGGGACATCGCCGGGATCGGAAACGTCGACGGCACTTCAGAGCTGGTGCTACCCGAGTCGAAAGTCCGGATGAGGATGCTGCCGCGGGTGGCCCAGCGGGAGTACGCCGACACTCTCAGGCAGTTCGACGTCGGCCTCGCCCTCATGTACACACCCCACCCGAGCCTGGTGCCGATCGAGATGGCCGAAGCGGGACTGGTCACGGTGACCAACACTTACGCGAACAAGGACAGGGCATCGCTGGAAGCCATTTCCGGCAACCTGATCGCCGCTGAGCCGAGAATCGACTCGATCGAGGAGGCGCTAGCCACGGCCGAAGTGATGAGCCGGGACCTCGAGGCGAGGGTGGCGGGCAGCCGGGTCGACTGGCCGAGCAACTGGGACGATGCGCTGGACGACGAGACGATGGCAGCAATCGGCCGCCTCGCCGGACAGACCTTGATCTAGGGTTGCCCGTCTAGTGGCAGACCAGGAACTCAGTACAGAAGAGAAGATCGACCGCGTCCGGGAGGGATACGAGTCAACTCTCAGTTGGCGGCTGACCCGCCCGCTCAGGGCCCTCGGCGAGGGTGCCCGTCGCCTGCGTGGCCGGCAGACCGCGATCCCGTGGGCCGACGCGATGGTCGAGGAGAAGACGGATCCCGATTACGGCTCCTGGCTCGATACCTTCTTCGGCGAGCAGCTCGAAGCCATCGACGCTGCCTGTGCGGACAGGCCGAAAGATGAAGCCTGGGAGCTTTTCAGGGAGCTCGGCGATGACCTCTGGGCCGTACTGCTGACCAGGGAGTACGACCTGTATCCGAACATCCGTGACCTGCTTCCCGGCGCACCCGAGCCTGACCTCCAGTGGATGTGGAATGGGGCGATCGGCCTCGAGCTGCTTGGCCAGAGCAAGAACTTCTACGCCCGGGTCCGGGAACTGAACGAACGGCACGGCCGGGTGCCGCTCGACGAAGCCCGGGTGCTCGACTTCGGTTGCGGGTGGGGTCGCCTGACCCGCTTCTTCGCCCGTGACGCAATGCCGGGCCGCCTGTTCGGCTGCGACCCGACGCCCGAAATCCTCGAGATCTGCCAGGAAACCGGAGTACCGGGTGATCTTCGCCGGACCGAGTTTGTTCCTGAGTCGCTTCCGTTCGAGGACCTGGACCTCGTTTTCAGCTTCTCGGTTTTCACCCACATCTCGGAAGGTGCTCATCGTGCCTGCCTCGAGGCGATCCACTCGGCGCTGGCGCCGGGAGGGATCGCCGTGATCACTGTCAGGCCGCCCGCATACCTGGACCAGGACCCGCTGATGGAACCGGTCAGGCGTCAGCTGTCAGATGACTACGCCAGCCGGGAACTGAAGGAGCCGCGCTACCTGTTCGTGCCGCATCCGATCGAGGACGGCCACCCCCAGTACGACGAGGGCGAGATGACCTACGGAGACACCGTGATCAGCCTGCCGTACATCGAGCAGAACTGGACCGACCTGTTCGAGATCGCCGAGATCAGCTTCCTGACCGGCGACATGCACCAGGTCCCCATCGCCCTGAAGAAGCGGTAGCTCAGAGTTCCTCGGCGATGCGGGGTGCTTCGCGGCTGAAGACCCTTACGGCGACTACGCAGAGTACGACTGTGATCAGGAAGGCGGGCAGCAGCCCGAGCCAGCCGCCGGCCGCATCGAGAGCGGTCGGGGCGGAGTTGTCGATGACAAGGTGGCGGAGTTCGATGAAGATCGGCGTGAGGGGATTGGCCAGAATGATGTCGTGGAAACGCTCGGGGACGATCTCGATCGGGTAGAGAACCGGGGTCGCGTAGAACAGGGCAGTCGCCAGCACGCCCCAGATGATCCCGACGTCCCTGAAGCGGACGAACAGCGACGAGACGAGCAGACTGACCGCGACCGTGATCACCCCGAGCACGGTGATCACGACCGGGAAGAGCAGCCAGGTCCACTCGACCGAGACTCCCGAGGCGAGCAGGAAGACCAGCACCACGATCAGGTTGACGCCGAAGTTGAAGAGTGCCGTCAGGACCACGGCCAGAGGAATCACCAGCCGCGGGAACTGGGTCTTCCGCACCACCCCTTCCTGCGCAACCACCGAGGTGACAGAGGCAAGCGTCGCCTCCTGGAAGAAGGTGAAGACGACGATGTTGAAGAGCAGCATCACCGGGTAATGCTCGACCTCGGAGCCGATCCGGAAGATCTGGGTGAAGACGAAGAGAAGGACCGCGAAGAGGATCAGAGGCCGGAACAGCGACCAGATGTACCCGAGAACCGTGTCGAAGTAGGTCTTCTTGAAGTCGTTGACGGCGATCAGGTACAGCAGGTCCATCGACCTGCGCCAGCCGCC
>JAGQUT010000037.1 GCA_020438355.1 Solirubrobacterales bacterium
CGACAGGATCCCTGTGGATTCAAGGTCGTCGAGCTGTGCCAACCCGCTTATCCCGATCGCGTAGAAGAGATCGCCGGCCAGCAGGGCCAGGTCCTGATCGGCCGCCTCGAGCACCCGGGGGCTCCCGTAGTGGCACAGGTAGCCCTCGCGAACCGCCTCGACGACAAAGGCGTAATCGGCCCCCCGATCGCCGGTCCGGGGGCCGGCGGCGACCAGATCGCCAAGCGACGGACTGCCGAAGCTGGAGCCATCGGCAACGGCCAGCGGAGGACCTTCCTCGCGCACACGGTCAGCGAGGCGTTCAAGCGTCGCGGCCGGACTCAACCGATCTTCCTCCTGGGGTCCGTCGCGGCCAGCGCCTCGGCCGCAGCCATCAGGGTCCGGTCGATCGAGATCTCATCCTGGGCCAGCGAGACGAACCAGGCCTCGAACTGGGAGGGCGGCAGCCAGATCCCTCTCTCCAGCATGGCCCGGAAGAAAGCTGCGTGGCGTTCGCGGTCGGTAGCCACCGCGTCATCGAAGTCCTTCACCGGAAGCGCCGAGAAGAAGAGTGTCACGAGACCCGGTGCGGAGCCGACCGTGAGACTGTGCTCCCCGGCCAGGTCCTTCAGGCCGGAAACCAGGCGGTCGGTCAGATGGCCCAACCGTTCATAGGCCTCCTGGTCAAGTCGGCGGAGCGTGGTCAGTCCGGCGGCGACCGCCAGCGGGTTCCCCGAGAGAGTTCCGGCCTGGTAGACGTCGCCTGCCGGGGCAAGCTTTTCCATCAGCTCGCGCGGCCCGCCAAGCGCGGCTGCGGGCAGCCCCCCGCCAATGATCTTTCCCATCACGGTGAGGTCGGGTTCCACGCCGAAAAGCTCCTGGGCTCCACCCCGGGCAACCCGGAAGCCGGTGATCACCTCGTCGAAGACCAGCAGTGAGCCGGCCCGGCTGGTCGCCTCACGAAGAAACTCGAGGTAACCCTCTTCCGGAGGAACGACTCCCATGTTCGCCGCGACCGGTTCGGCGAATACCGCCGCCACCTCATGACTCTCGAGCGCCTCCGACACAGCCTTCCGGTCGTTCCACGGAACCACGACCGTGCCCGCAGCCTGAGCTTCGGGAATACCGGGCCCGGAGGGAATGCCATGGGTTGCCACCCCGGAACCGGCTTCAGCGAGCAGGCCGTCGGAGTGGCCGTGGTAGGCCCCCGCGAACTTGACGAGGATCTCCCGACCGGTTGCTGCCCGGGCAACTCTGGCTGCAGTCATCGCAGCCTCTGTTCCGGAACTGGTCATGCGGATCATCTCGACCGATGGCATCCGGGAGACGACTTCCTCGGCCAGTTCGACCTCGGCTTCGGTCGCCGCCCCGAAGCTGGTGCCCCGGGCAGCCGCCTCGCGGATCGCCTCGAGGACTTCCGGATCGCTGTGACCGAGAATCATCGGACCCCAGGAGCCGACCCAGTCCAGGTACCGGCGCCCGTCGCGATCGATCACTTCCGCGCCTTCCGCCGACTCGATGAAGATCGGGTCCAGCCCGACCTGCTTCATCGCCCGGACCGGCGAGTTGACGCCGCCGGGAAGGACCCGGCGGGCCCGCTCGAAGAGCTCGGCTCCAGTGGCACGGCCGGCCGCCGCGCGGGCTGCCTCCTCCTTGGCCTTCTGCTCTTCCCGGTGGTCGACCTCGGACTGACTCCCGCCCAGCGGGGTTCCGTCACCCCGGACCTTGATCGTGACCTTGTCCGGCGCGCCCCGGCTCAGGCCAGCCATCCAGCGGCTTCCTTCGCGAAATAAGTGACGATGAAGTCGGCCCCGGCCCGGCGGATCGAAACCAGCGACTCCAGGGCGGCTGCACGCTCGTCGATCCAGCCGTTGGCGCCCGCAGCCTTGAGGGCCGAATACTCGCCTGACACCTGGTAAGCGGCGACCGGGGCACCGGTCTCGTCCTTGACCCGTCTGACGACGTCGAGGTAGTGGGAGGCCGGCTTCACCATCAGGGCGTCGGCTCCCTCTTCGAGATCGAGCTTCGCTTCCCGGACCGCCTCGTCGGAGTTGGCCGGGTCAAGCTGGTAGCCGCGACGGTCGCCGACCTTCGGCGTGGACCCCGCCGCCTCGCGAAACGGTCCGTAGAAGGCAGATGCGTACTTGGCCGCGTACGAGAGGATCGCCGTGCCCGGGTGACCCTCCTCGTCGAGCTGGTAGCGGATCGACCCGATCCGGCCGTCCATCATGTCGCTCGGCGCAACGATGTCAGCCCCGGCTTCAGCGTGGGATATCGCGGTCCGGGCCAAGAGCTCGACCGTCACGTCATTGTCGACCTCGCCATCGCGAACGAAGCCGCACTGCCCGTGAGAGGTGTACTCGCAAAGGCACACATCGGTGATCACCACTAGGTCGGGGTGGCTTTCCTTGAGCGCCCGGACAGCCATCTGGACGACCCCTTCATCGTCGTAGGCACCGCTGCCGGCCTCGTCCTTCTCTGAAGGCACTCCGAAGAGCAGCACCGCCGGGATCCCTGCCTCGGCGATTTCGCCAGCCTCCTCGACCAGCGCCGCGATCGAGAACCGGTTCACCCCCGGCATCGACTCGACCGGTTCGCGAAGGTCGGTCCCGGCCGTCACGAACAGAGGCTGGATCAGGTCGTCGGGGGAAAGTGCGGTCTCCCGGACCAGTCCCCGCAGGGCGGGTGTCCGCCGCAGACGCCGCAATCTGGTGCCGGGAAAGCTCATTACTTCAGTCTAGAAGTACCGCGATCGCAGGCGGGGTTCAGCTGAACTGGCTCAAAACCGGCGGAGGGCGAGGCGGGCGAGGGCTCCGTAGGCGCCCGTGAGAAGGGTCAGGTGCAGGAGGCTGAGCCAGATTCCGGATCCGGAGACCTCGAGGCCTCCGGTGATCGCGTCGAGAGTCGGGCGGAAGGGGAAGATGGCGCTGCCGAGATTGATCGCGGTCTCGATCGCCGGTCCGACCGCGTCATCGGGGATCAGCGAAAGCAATGCCACCGGCAGACAGATCATCACCGCCGCGAGGGTTGCCGCCCTGATCTCGCGGGCCGCGGCCCCGAGGGCGGACCCGGCAGCCGCAAACGCGGCGGCACCAAAGACGAGGGCGAGCAGCCAGTAGGGCGCCCTCCCCCACTCAATTCCCACGAACAGCCCCAGGCCGACCAGCAGGATCAGGGAGATGCAGAACCCGACCACTGTGCCCAGACCCACCTTGGCCATGAGTATCTGGAGCCGACTCACCAATCCGGCGGTAAGCCGGGTAAATGCGTTCTCCTCCCGCTCAAGGGCCATCGATCCGGCGACCAGCAGAACGGTCATGAACATGAGGGCAAAGGCAACCGTCACGCCGATCGCGAAGGTATCCAGCGAAGGAGCTTCATCCCCGACCTCGACCTTGTCGGCCCGGATCGGCTCGGAAATCGCCGTGAGGAGCGGGCCGGCCAGATCCAGGTTGTCAGTGGCAAGACCGGCGAAACGGATCGCTCTCTCCAGTTCCTGACGGTCGGTCCCGGCCGGCACCTTCGGCTCGATCTTCTTCAGGATCTGCTCGCTCTTCTGGAGGCCGAGCACCTCAATCTCCTGACCGAAGAACTCGAAAGACCCGCCCTGGAGGATCAGGTCCAGGTACTCCTTCGCACCTTCCGACAGGCGTTTCGCCAGCAGGAGATTGGCTTCACCGAGCATCGCCTCGATCTGGTCGTCGGTGACCTGGTTCTCGACCGTGTCGGAACCGTTGACGATGATCTGGATCACGGGAGGATCGGGGTTAAGGGAGGCCAGCGACCGGATCCGGTCCCCGGTGTCCTCCGGCAGGATGACCGCGGCGGTCGCCTCCCCGGACTCGACCATGTTTCTCGCCTGTCCGGTCGAGTCGGCTTCAAGGCACTCCACCCGTTCGCAGAGCTGGTCGCGGATCTCGTTGCCGTCGACTTCCTCCCCGCCGAAGCCGAGTGGTTCGCTTGCCGGCATCGCGTTGTAGAGGGCAACCTTCGTTTGCTCCGAGTCACGGGTCATCGCGAACCCGACCAGGAGCGCGATCACGATCGGGTAAATCACAAGCAACGCCAACTGGAGCGGTGAACGCCGGAGGATCTGGAGATCCTTGAGCAGCAGCCAGCGCATCAGTGTCCCCTGCTTCTCAGGTAGCTGAGGAAGGACGATTCGAGGTCGTCGGGGCGGCCCGATTCGACGGCCCGACGAAGTTCGTCCGCGGTCCCGTTGAAGATGCGCTCCCCTTCCGCCACCACCACGATCCGCTCTGCGTACCGCTCGGCTTCCTGGATGTCATGGGTGGAGAAAGCCAGCGCCGTGCCCGCGGCCACGAGTCCGAGGATGAAAGTCCAGAGCCTTTCGCGCTGGGCGGGGTCGAGGCCGACGCTTGGCTCGTCGAGCAGCAGGACGCTCGGACCGGCCATCAGGCCGATCGCGATGTTCACCCTCTGCTGGTTGCCACCGGAGAGGGTTCCCACACGGTCGTCGGCACGATCGCCAAGGCCGGTGAGTTCGAGCATCCGGGCAACCATCGCCTCCGGCTTCTCGCTGGTCTGGCCGGCATCGTGCTGGAGCCTGGCGAAAAGAATCAGGTTCTCCCTCACGCTGAGCCGACGGTAGAGAGCAGCCTGTTGCGGAACCCAGGCGACTCCCTCCCCTTCCACCTCGCCCGAATCAGGCTCGGAGATCCCGGCCAGGATCGAGAGCAGGGTGGTCTTGCCGGCACCGTTCGGACCGATCAGCGCAACCACCTCGCCGGGACCAACTTCGAAGTCGACTCCCCCGAGCGCCTGCCTGCCGTCGAATGACTTGCTCACACCACGCGCCGCCAGCGCGGGACTCTTGCCTGGGAGCTGCGCGTCCACGGGGTTGAACCTACCCAATACCGGGAGGGGCTCTAACCTCGACTGCATGAAACTGCTGTTCATCGGTGACGTAGTCGGCAGCCCGGGCCGAAAGGGCCTCGCATCGGTGATGCCCCGGCTGCGCGAAAGCCACTCCCCCGACCTGATCGTCGTGAACGGGGAGAACTCGGCCGGCGGGCTCGGGATCACCGAGAAGACGGCCACGGAAATCTTCGCCTGTGGCGCCGACGTAATCACTCTCGGCAACCACAGCTTCAGACAGCGTGAGAGCTGGGATTACCTCGACCAGGCCGAGCGCGTGATTCGCCCCGCGAACTACCGACGAGGCAACCCCGGCAAGGGCCACTGTGTAGTGGAGGTCGAGCCAGCCGACCGTTCGGGCACCCGCCGGGTCGGAGTGATCAACCTGATCGGGATGATCGGACTCGACGCGGCCCGCTCACCTTTCGACGAGGCCGACCTTGTGCTCGACGAGATGGAGAAGGCAGGCGTCGCTACCGTGATCGTCGACTTCCACGGCGAGGTGACCAGCGAGAAGGTGGCGATGGGCTGGTACCTGGATGGAAGGGTGGCCGCCGTGCTCGGGACCCACACCCACGTTCCTACCGCTGACGGAAGGGTCCTTCCAGGTGGGACCGCGTTCATCTCGGACGTGGGAATGACCGGAGCACGCGACTCGGTTCTGGGAGTGAAGAAGGAACAGGCGATAGAGAAGATGCGAACCAACATGCCGGTTCGCTTCGAGACCGCGACCGAAGACGTATGGGTGATGGGAGCCGCTGTCGAGATCGACGAGAACGGCAGGGCGAACAGCTTCACGCAGGTCCTCGAACCCGCAGGCTGATCAGCAAGGCCCCCGCGTCAGGGGGCCAGTTCGGTTACCGGGTCCATCCAGTTCACGGCAAAGGCGACGATCACAACCGCCGCCGTCACGATGAACTGGAGCTTCCTTGAGCTTTTTCGTGTCGTGTTCATCTGACACGAGGTTGACCGCGAAATGCAGGAACTTTGTTACGAACCTGCGAAGAAGTCCCGGATCACCGGGGCGACATCCTGAAGGCCCCACTGGTTGCGGGCCTGGTGAGCTTCGGCGATCTCCGGGTCGGGTGAATCTGGACCACATCCGACGAACAGCAGTGGACCCTCGGAATCCTCCTTTCGGAGCGAACCGTGGCTTCCACCGGGAACGTGAGCGGTGCCACCCCAGTCGACGCATTCATAGCCCAGTTCTAGAGAGACGATGAGGTCACCACCGTGGGGCGAATTCAGGGCGGACCAGAGCCGGCCGAGACCGTCCGGGTAATCGGACATTTCGATCACGCCCTCCTCGACCGCGCCTCCAAGAGCCTCGATGTTTCCGCTGATGCTCCACTCGCGGCCCCGCCTGTCGATCACCGTTTCACGCCCGTCACCGCCACCC
This sequence comes from Solirubrobacterales bacterium, assembly GCA_020438355.1. GTDB lineage: Bacteria > Actinomycetota > Thermoleophilia > Solirubrobacterales > 70-9 > 67-14. The sequence goes on from JAGQUT010000037.1 coordinate 6,257, forward strand.
GGTGTCGTCGCGGGGAAGAAGTCGAGCCGCCGGCCGTCGCGTTCGACAACGGCGACGTTGCCGGGTTCCAGCCGACCCGGGAGGGGCGACCTGGCAACGGGGTCACCGTCAAGTTCCGTCCAGGCGATCAGCTCGGTGCCTTCGAGAGCCGCGAGATGCTCCCGGATCCGCCGATGGCGAACCGGGTTGTCCTGTTCGGCCAGCAGGTAGATGTGGGCGGCCCGGGAGGTCGGACTGACGGCAACTTCGGCCGAAGAAGGATCATCGGTCGACGGCGGGAGGACTCTCCACTTCCGGCTCATCCAGTCGATCACGTCGTATGTCTTCTCGACCGCCGTGTGGGCGTGGTCGGCCAGCAGAATGAGGGCATGCTCGGCCAGGAAAGGTTCGACGCCGCCGGCCGACTGGATCACTTCCGCCATGCACCAGTCCGCTCTTTCGATCGAGCGGACCGAGGCGAGCGGGCCATGCTTGTGGGAGTAGTTGTCGTTGTCCGGGAAGGCGAGCAACATGAAGTCGAAGCGGTCCCGCGAGATCAGCTCGGCCCCGCAGCAGGCCGAGTACATGTCTCGTTTGCCCGGTATCGAACTCGGCTTGCAGCTGGTTTCCATCGAGGAGTAGAGATCGCCGTAGAAGAGTTCTTTCGGTCCCCAAGTGCCGTAGTCGAACTTGAGCAGGCCGGCCTCGATTGCCTTGCCGGCGATTCCGACCAGGTTCACGTCGTGCCGGTGACGGCCCCGGTAGATGAGGAAAGGTGTGGACGCGGTCCGGATGCCCTGATCGTCGAGGGTCTCGAACACGGTTTCCACCGAAGGGCTCAGGTGGCTCAGGTTCATGTTGTAGACCAGGTCGTGAAGCGAGCGGAAGAGACCGAAAGCCCGGGTTGCCTCGAGCGAAGATCCGTACTCGACGTACCTCTGCTCGGCCCGGTGGTACCAGTTCATCCCGCTGATCCAGTGACGGTCGGCCTGGACGCCAGTGACCATCTCGGCCGAAGCGACCGGCGTCACAGACGGGAACGAGGAGACGCAGTCCCCGACCAGTGTGCCCCGCTTCAGCAGGCGGCTGAAAGTGGGGGCGCGACCTTCGTCGATCGTCTGCTGAAGCATGTCGGTCCGAAGCGAATCGACATAGGCGAGGACCAGTTTTTTGGCCAAGTTGGTTCCTACCTGAGGACCCGCAGGCCAGCGTGCTTGCGGTCTGCCTGCTGACGGCGGCGCCAGGCGAGATAGGCCAGGAAGCCGGCCGGAATGATCGCGAAGTAGGGGAAGACGACGCAGATGATCGCCACGACCAGCGCCGCAAAGACGATGATCACCGAGAGCGCCCAGGTGGCTCCACGGCGCTGGGCACCGGCGATCACGTCGGAGACGACTGCGGTGCTGAAGATCGCTGCGGCCGCTCCGATCAGGGCCCCGATGATCACCTTGCCGTCAAGAACCGAGGTTCCGATGTAGCCGAGGACGGCGCCGATGATGCCGGCCAGGACCGCCATGCGGCCTCGAGCCGAGCCTTCCAGCCCGGTCGTGCCGGCGATCATGCCGGTGGCAATGCCGATTCCGGCGGCGAAGCAGATTGTCTCGAAAGTTCCGATACAGGCAGAATAGAAGGATGGCGGCCTCTCCACCTCCCCGGCGGCAACACACACGGGCCAAAGACCTCGAACGCTACGCCGCTCTTTTCTCGCGACGGACCCGGGTGATGCGCTCTTCCGCAATGCGGGACATGATGGAGATCACTGCCCGACCCGAGGTGATCTCGCTGGCGGGAGGTCTTCCGGATACTTCAACCTTCCCGACCGAGGCTTTCGCCGCCGAGATGGAAAGGATCGAGAAGACCGCAGTAGCCGAGGTCCTTCAGTACGGCCCGACCGAGGGATCGATGCTCGTTCGAGAGCAGATCGTCGAGGTGATGGCGGCCGAGAACACACGGGTGGACGCGATCGACGTGACCGTGACCACTGGTGGTCAGCAGGCGATCGACCTGATCACCAAGGTGCTGATCGACCCCGGCGACGTGATCATCTGTGACGCCCCTACCTACCCCGGGGCCATCCCCACCTTCTGCTCGTACGAGGCGGATGTGCGACAGATCGAGATGGACGCCGACGGGATGCGGATCGGCCTGCTCGAGGAGACCCTCGAGCAACTCGAAGCCGAAGGCAAACGGCCCAAGTTCATCTACTCGATCCCGACCTTCCAGAACCCTGGCGGAGTGACGCTTTCGCTCGAACGCCGTCATCGGCTCGTAGAGATCGCCCAGGAGAAGGAGATCCTGGTGATCGAGGACAACCCCTACGGCCTGCTTCGTTTCGACGGGGAGCCGTTGCCAACCCTGTACAGCCTCGACGGGGGCAACTATGTGGTCTACCTCGGGACCTTCTCGAAGATTCTTTCGGCCGGGCTTAGGATCGGCTGGCTCGTCACCCCGACCCCGATCCGGGAGAAGGTCGTGCTTGGCAAACAGGCGGCCGATCTCTGCACCTCCACCCTGACCCAGGACTTCGCCGGCCACTTCTTCCGCGACGGTGCCTGGCGCGAGTACGTCGACGAACTGACCGGGATCTACCGGGCCCGTAGGGACGTGATGATCAATGCGATGGCCGAATACTTCCCCCACGGGGCGACCTGGAACAAGCCGGCGGGGGGACTGTTCATCTGGGCGACAATGCCCGATGTGCTGAGCAGCGAGGATCTCCTCGCCAAGGCACTCTCCAAGAACGTTGCCTTCGTTCCCGGACCGAACGCGTATGTGGACGGGCGCGGCAGAAGCTCGATGCGACTGAACTTCTCCGGGGTCAAGGAAGACGAGATCATCGAGGGGATCCGCCGGATCGGCCAGGTGGCCCGGGAGATGCTGGGCCTCTACGAGACGATGACCAGTACTGACGAGATGAAGCTTCCGCCACGACCGCCAACCGATGGAGGCGGAAGCGAAATGAAGCTTCCGCCCAGACCTGAAGAGGAAGGACCGCACCCGTGAAGATCGCACTTCTACAGGGCGGAAGGTCGCTCGAGCGGGGAGTATCGATTCGATCCGGACAGCGGGTTACCGAGGCCCTGCTCGACCTGGGACACGAGGTTGACGTGATGGATCTCGGCCCCGACCTGGTCGGGAGGCTGGAGGCGAACCGTCCCGATGCCGCGTTCATCGCCCTTCACGGAACCGAGGGCGAAGACGGAACGATCCAGTCGCTCCTCGAACTTCTCGACATCCCCTACACCGGCCCGGGTGTCGCGGCCTGCAAGCGCTGCATGGACAAGAGCCTCGCCAAGTACATCCTGCGCGAGCACGGCCTCCCGACACCCGACTGGGTCACCTACACCGAAGCTGCCATCCGTGACTTCGGGGCAGCCTCGACTTTCGGAGCTGCCGTCGAACGGGTGGGGATACCGCTTGTTGCCAAACCCTGTTCACAGGGTTCCTCCCTGGGTGTCAAGGTCGTGACCGAGGCCGGGCAGATTCCGAACGCGCTCATCACCGCTCTGAGCTATGACAACCGGGCCCTTCTCGAAGGGTGGGTCAACGGCCGGGAACTCGCCGTGTCGGTTCTCGGAGGCGAGGCACTCCCGGTGGTGGAAGCGATCCCTACCGAAAGCAACACCTATGACTTCGAGGCCCGCTACGAAATCGGAGGGGCCAGCTTTGAATGCCCGGCCGATCTGACCGATTCACAGACCGCCGAGGTGGAGAGGGTGGCACTTGATGCCTACCGCGCCCTGGGTTGTTCCGGGTTCTCCCGGGTGGACATCATCCTCGCCGATGACGGCCCCCAGGTCCTCGAGATCAACGCAATCCCCGGCCTGACCGAAACGTCCCTCCTCCCCCAGTCAGCCGAAGCCGCCGGCCTCGACTTCAACGCCATGGTCCAAAGAATCCTGGACCTCGCCACCGCTTGACTGCAGTCGGCGAGCTTCGCCCCGCCTCCCAGCTCAACCCGCCCCTTCTTGGAGCAAGTGAATGGAAGAAGGGGCTCCGCTGGTCACTGCTTCGAACAGCAATTGCTGCCTACGGGGGTACGGTTCCGGGACCGTCGCTTCGCTCCCCATCCAGAGGTCCCGGAACCGCACCCCCGTAGCCGACCTTCAGCATTCAAGGTTCATCAGCCCGCTTTCGGGCGGAGCCGGTTCATCCGTCAATTCATTCTCTGAACCGGCGGGTTCGGATGGGAGGCGGGGCGAAGCTCGCCGACTTGCAGTTAAGAGTCCTGGAGGAAGTCTTCGGGGGAGATGTCGTCGAGGAAGTCCTTGAACTTCTCGACCACCTGCTCGTTGTCCTCGATCCCCTGGTCGAATTCGATCGAGGACTCTTCGATCACTTCCTCGGCCACGAAGATCGGCGCCTGCACCCTGACTGCCAGGGCGATCGCGTCGGAGGGGCGGGAATCGATTTCGATCTCTGTTCCCTGGACGGAGAGGGTGATCGTTGCGAAGAAGGTGTTGTCCCGGAGTTCATTGACCGAGATCCGCTCGATCTTGGTCTCGACCTGGTCGAGCATCTCGACGATCAGGTCGTGGGTCATTGGGCGAGGTGTGTCCGCGCCCTGGAGCTTCATCAGGATGGCGGCGGCTTCGGGGTGTCCGATCCAGATCGGCAGGTAACGATTGTCGTCAACCGTTTTCAACAGGACGATCGGCTGCTTGCCGACCATGTCGAAGCTGACTCCATAAATCTGGACCTCGCGCATAAGAACCGGATTATAGGTAGAGCCCCGCCACGCAACATGAGTGCCCGAATAGTGCTGGTCGGAAGGAACCCTGACCGAGGACTTCCACCCCGCAGAGCCGGGCCATCCATCAATTGATTGCGTGGCCTGGCGGGTTTCAGCAGGAGGCGGAACGAAGTTCGCCGACCGCAGGCATTTCTATGGGCGATCCTGGATTCGAACCAGGGACCTCATCCTTATCAGAGATGCGCTCTAACCAACTGAGCTAATCGCCCTCGAGGGACCGAGGATTCTAACTGTGGTGGTTGACCGGTGTCGTCAGGTGAGCCGGTCGGCGATTTCGATCGCCTG
>JAGQUT010000038.1 GCA_020438355.1 Solirubrobacterales bacterium
GTCCTGACCGAGAAGCAGCGGATCGAGGCCCGAAAGGCGCGCCAGGCCAGGCAGGCCCGGCGGCGTCGCAAGCCGGTGGAGGGCAATCCGGTCTCTAAGGGGGTGCGGGTCGTCGGTTTCGAGATCCGCCGCACCGCATCATTCATCGGCAGTGGAATCATCGCCGCGCTGGCCGCGCTGGGGCCGATCTTCTCTGCGTTCGGGATGGGCCTGGTCTGGCTGATCGAGAAGATCGGCGAAGGCCTGAAGGCCGCGAGGAAGCTGATCGCCCGCGCACTGGTCGCGGCCGGCCACTTCTTTGTCGCAGTCGACCGCATTGTCACCCCCCATCGGGCGCTGATCCTGGTTGGTGGCGTCGCCGCGATCCTCCTCGGAATCTCCCAGTACAAGGGCCTCGGTTCGATCGAGATCGGCCAGGCCGGCTACTCCGGCATCGAGGATCTCGCCCGCGCCCCGGCGATCGACAAGACGACCCCGGCCGGCGTCCACACCCAGATCCTCGTGCCAATCGCAGCAGTCGCTTTCCTCGCCGTCGCCGTGATCGCCCTGGGAACCGTCGGCAACCTCGCCCGCCGGCTTTCTCGCTTCAGGCGGTTCGCCGCCATGGTTCTGGTTGCGATCGGATTGCTCACGCTCGCAGTCACGCTCCTGATTGACCTTCCTGACGCCACCGACACCACCGAGGCTTCGCTCGCCTACGCCGGAGCTCAGGCCCGGCTGCTCTCGGGCTTCTGGCTGGAGCTGGTCGCCGGCGCTGCTCTCATGGTGACCGGTATCGCCCTGCTGCTGGAACCCGCACCGGGGAAGGCGCGGAGCCGCCAGCGGGAAAGGCGGGGCGACGAAAGCCCCCGTTCGATGCCGGGTCAGCGGGCAATGCGCGGAGGTCCGGCTTGAGCGGGCGACTCGCAGCGGTCACCGTGCTGCTCGGAGCGCTGATCGTGATCATCAGCCAGGTGGTTCCCGCCTATTCCCTCGAGAATGAACTCGAGGAGACGCTCGGTACCGTGACGCTGCTCTCCAAGCATGGAGTCGTGACCGCCATTCTCGGCCTGGCAGCAGCGGTAGCTCTGGTTTTCGCCGTCGCCACCGGCAACCGCTCGGCGACCATCGTGATCATCGGCATGGGTGCGGCCGTGATTCTCGTGTTCCTTTTCGTCGACGTCCCGGACATCGGCAGCACCGGCATGTTCAACGCGGAGATCGCCGGGAACATAGACGCGACCGGAAAGGCAGAGGCAGGGCTCTGGCTGGAACTGGTTGGCGGGGTCGTCCTGGTCCTCGGTGGCCTGGCGCTCCGCTCGTTGAACGAAGAACAACTCAGATCGATCGGTCCGCGGATCACGGGAGATGCCGCGGCTCCGAAGAAGGAGAACCCTGAATGAAGAAGTCTCGTGCCGTCCTGGTCGCCGCGCTGTTCGCGGTGGCTGCAACCCTGACCGTTGCCGGATGCGGAGGTGACGACGACAACCAGTGGCAGGGCGAGACGATCCCGCTCGGATCGATCTTCTCGACCACCGGTGACGGGGTACCGTTCGGCCCCCAGCAGGTCAAGGGCGCCCAGCTTGCGGTCGAGGAGATCAACAACGACGGCGGCGTAAACGGTGCCGAGCTGACCCTCACCCAGCGTGACGACGGTTCGGACCCCGCGGCTTCGGCCCGCGAGATGACTTCGCTGATCGACGAAAACCAGGTGATCGCCGTGCTCGGTCCGACTTTCTCCAACTCGGCCGCGGAAGCCGACCCGATCGCCAACCAGAAGATGACCCCGGTACTGGCAGTCTCGAACACCGGTCCGGGCATCGTCGGCGACTGCGACTACCCCTGCGAGTTCATCTTTCGTGACTCGCTCGGCGAAGCCACTGCGATACCGGCGAACGTGGACAACCTGATTTCCCGCGAGAACCCGTCCACCGCCCTGATCGTTTATCCGGCCGACGACCCGTTCGGCGAGACCAGCGCCCAGACTGCGGCCGATGCCTTCAAGGCCGGCGGGGTCGAGGTGAACACTGTGAAGCTCGGGGACGCCGGGATCGCCCCGGTCCTCAATGGCCAGAAGGCCGATGTGCTCATGGTCACCGCGTCATCCGGCGAAGCCGGTGCACTTATCGTCACCGACCTGCGGGAGAACGGGTTCAAGATGCCGGTGCTGGGTGGCAACGCCTTCAACTCCCCACTTGTCGCACGCAGCCTCGGCAAGCTCGGCAAGGGTGTCCAGTCCGCAGCCGCCTGGTACTCGGGCAACACCTCCGAGGAAAACCAGGAATTCATCGCCGACTACCAGGGCAAGTACGGAGAAGCACCGGACCAGTTCGCCGCCCAGGCCTACACCGGCGTGAAGCTTCTCGCGGACGCGGCCGAAGATGCGGACCTCAACTTCGATGACGTCGCCGCCGACCGCAAGGCTCTCAAGTCATCGCTAGAAAAGGTTGACGAGGAGACCCCGCTGGGCGATTTCCGCTTCACCCCAGACCACGACGTGATCCAGCCGATCTGGATAGTCCAGATGGACGGAACGGGCGGCTACACGCTGGTGGAGAAGATCAATCCCTAGCCACTGTCGAGGGCCCGGCGCAGGGGTATCCCCCGAAAACCGTCGCTTCGCTCCCCATTCCGAGGTTCTCGGGGAACACCCATGCGCCGGACTTGCATGATGGGTCCTCGGCGAACTGACTCAAGCAGGGCGGTTCGCCGGGGTTCTCAGCGGTGCGCTGGCGAGGATATGAGCGCAGGCGGTGAAGGGGGCGTACTTATGTACGTTCCCGAACCGTCGAGCGTTTGACGAAGCCAGCGGGCCGCTGAGGACGCCGCCGGACCGTCCGTAGAGGCAACTACCAGCGGTAGTGGGCGAAAGCCTTGTTCGCCTGAGCCATGCGGAAGATGTCGTCCTTCCGCTTGTAGGCGTTGCCCTGCTGCTTGGTCGCGTCGAGGATCTCGTTGGCGAGACGCTCGGACATCGAGTACTCGTTGCGGGCGCGGGCGAAGTCGACCAGCCAGCGGACCGCGAGGGTGCGGGCGCGGCGGGAAGGAACTTCAACCGGAACCTGGTAGGTGGCGCCACCGACTCGGCGGGAGCGAACCTCGAGGGCCGGGGTCAGCTGCTTGATCGCCTCTTCGAGGGTCTCGACGGCGTCCTCACCGGAACGCTCGCTGACCAGGGCGAGGGCGTCGTAGACGATCCGCTCGGCCGTGGACTTCTTGCCGTCGCGCATCACCTTGTTGATGATCTGCTGAACCAGACGGCTGCGGTACCTGGTGTCCGCGTCGAGCGGACGGATCACTGCGGAGTTACGACGGGCCATTAGCTCGCCTTCACTCCGTAGCGGGAGCGGGCCTGCTTGCGGTCGGAAACGCCGGCCGCATCCAGGGTGCCCCGGACAACCTTGTAACGAACACCCGGCAGGTCCTTGACTCGGCCGCCCCGGATGAGGACGACGGAGTGCTCCTGCAGGTTGTGCCCCTCACCGGGGATGTACGCGGTGACTTCCATGCCGTGGGCGAGACGCACACGGGCGATCTTCCGCAGAGCCGAGTTCGGCTTCTTCGGGGTCACGGTGGCAACACGGGTGCAGACGCCACGACGCTGCGGTGCGGCGACCTTCTTCTTGTTGCCCTGCCCGGACTTGAGACCCGGGGTGGTCACTTTCTTCTTGGGCTTCTTGCGGCCCTTGCGTACGAGTTGATTGGTATTAGGCACGGCGGGGGATACTACACGTCCTGTGGACTTCGCGTCATCTCACCCTGATAATGGGCATCCCGCTGCTCATCCCGAAAACCGGCCTCTGCTCGCGATCGACGTTGACGGGGTGATCAGCCTGTTCGGTTTCGAGACCGCCCCGGCACCGGAGGTCGCTCGCTTCGAACTTATCGACGGCACCCCCCACTGCATCTCGATCGCCGCCGCGGAGCGAATCCGCCGACTGTCGGAGCACTTCGAGCTGGTCTGGGCGACGGGCTGGCAGGACCGGGCCAACGACCGGCTCTCTTTGATCACTGGCATCGGGCCGTTGCCGGTGATCGAGTTCGATGCCCATCGCCAGGTCGGCGCTGCGGCCGAAACCACCGCCGCGCACTGGAAGCTGGCCGCGATCGACGAGTTCTGCGGCGACCGGCCGCTCGCCTGGATCGACGATTCTTTCGACGCCAGCTGTTACAGATGGGCCGACGCCCGCGAGGCGCCCACCCTGCTGGTCCCGACCGACCCCGAAATCGGCTTTGAGGAAGCCCAGGCAGCAGCGACCGCGGACTGGGCCCTGTCTCTGGAAGCCCCGGATGGGGCAGCCGCCCCTACCGGCGACGCCCCCGACCATTTACACTGATCTGATGGAGGGATACTGGCCTGTCCTGTTTATGTTGATCGCGCTGAAGATTCCGGCGATCGGCATGATCTGGCTGCTCTATTGGGCAGCCACCCACGAGCAGGAGAACGGGCAGATCGACGATGGCGAAGACGGTGGTGGCGGCAAGCGGCGTCCGCGTCCGCTTCTGCCGCGGGGCCCGCGTCGGGATCCGCACGGCGGTGGTTCAATCAGGCCGAGCCGGCGACCCCGTACGGCTGAACCCGCCGCCGGACCGCGCGTCCGGAGCGGAGCCCGACCGGCCGAGCCGGCCCGGGCCCGCGAGCACGAACCCAGCCGCTAGCCAGTCGGCCGGGCTTCGGGCTGACCTAGACGGCTGCGGCTGCGAGGCTGCCGGCTGCGGCACGCTCGCGCGACGCTGCCCGTTCCTTCTTCAGGCTCCGCAGGTAAGGATCGAAGTCGACTTCGACCGTGTGGCGCTTTGACTTGACGAACCGGCGCCCCATCTTCGCCTGGTCGTCGGCGATCTCCCGGTACATCTCGAGCTTGTCCGGCAGAACACCCTCCCCTTCGATCAGGTCCGCCACCCAGTCGCACTGCTCCTCGGCCAGAGGCATGATCGCCCCGAGCGGCTGGATCAGGCCGATGAAGTAGAGCCCTTTCTGGTCCGGGGCAGCAACCCTCAGGAAGAGGTCAACCTTGTTGTCCGCCGCGTTGAACACATCCGGTTCCAGGAACGGGAAGGTGATCTTGTAGCCGGTGCAGTAGACGATGATGTCGATCTGTTCTCGGGTTCCGTCCTCGAATACCACCGAGTCGCCATCGAGGCGCTCGATGTTCGGCTTGACGTCGATGTCGCCGTGTCCGAGTCGGCCGTAAAGATCCTGCGAGACAGTCGGATGGGCGTGAAGAAGCTTGTGGTCGGGCTTCGGCAGGCCGTAGTCGGTAGGCTTGCCGACCGCGAGCCGAAGCATGAGGCTCATGCCAAGGCTCTGGATTGCGATCGGCGCGCGGGCCATCGGTCCGGTGGTGGCGCGGTCGGTAGGCATGCTGCCGATGTACTTCGGCAGCACCCAGGCACCGCGGCGCATTGCCAGGAACGTTGCTTCGGCGTGTCGGGATGCCTCGACCGCGATGTCGGTGGCCGAGTTGCCGATGCCGAGCACCAGCACTCTCTTGCCCTCGAAGATGTCCGGTGTCCGGTAATCGTGGGCGTGCATCTGCTCGCCTTCGAAGGTGTCTGAGCCAGGGAACGCGGGCTCGGGCCAGCGCTTGTCCCAGTGATGGCCGTTACAGACCATCACGTCCGTGAAGTGGTCGGTGCCGCTTTCGCCGTCGCGACTTGACCAGGTGACGTCCCAACCACCGCCCTCGGCTGGCACAACCGACTCGACTTCAGTCTGGAAGCGGATCGTGTCCCGAAGGTCGAAGTGATCGACGAAGTCCTCGAAGTACTCCTGGATCCTGAAGTGGTCCGGGTAGTCGGGAAAGTCGACCGGCATCGGGAACTTCGAGTACTCCATCATCTGCCGGGAGGTGTTGATGTGGAGCGACTTGTAGGCCGCCGACTGGTCGTTGTCGTTGTCGTACTTCCAGTTGCCCCCGATGTAGGAGCCCTTTTCGAAGCACTCGTACTCGATGCCGCGTTCCTTCAGGCTGCGAAGGGCGGTAATCCCCGATGAGCCGGCGCCGATAACGCAGACGCGGGGCCGGTTTCCGCCCGAGGGCCCGGCGCCATTTACAGAAACCTCGTCAGTTACCTCAACTCCTGAACCTTCCATGGCAGAAGTGTAGCCGATAACTGACACGGTGTCATGTCAGTTTCTGAATCGACCACCGGGATTGAAGAGGCGAGTGCTATATGGCGGGAAAATCAATCTCACTGAGGGGTGGCTCCCCCGGACGCCTTAACGACGAAGGGCGCCCGCAGGCGCCCTTCGTTCCAACCTTGTCAGGCCGGATTACTTTTCGGCGCTGGCGTCGATCTCCTGTGAGATCTCGTCGAGCTCGTCGGCGAATGATTCGCCGAAGCCGTCGGCACCGTTCGCGGTGCCGTTGCCGTTCTCGACCAGCAGGTCCTCCTCGAGCAGGACCGCTTCCTCCGCCTGGACGAAAGGCTCGGTCGGCTCGATGGTCATCGAGCGGTAGTGCTTGAGACCGGTCGCGGCCGGGATCAGCTTGCCGATGATGACGTTCTCCTTGAGACCGACCAGACGGTCGCGCTTTCCTTCCAGCGCGGCGTCGGTGAGGACCTTGGTGGTCTCCTGGAAGGAGGCCGCCGAGAGGAACGACTTGGTCGCCAGCGAGGCCTTGGTGATGCCGAGGATCTTCTCCTGGGCCCTCGCCGCGCTGCCGCCGTCGGCCTTGACCTGCTTGTTGATCTGCTTGAGGACCAGACGATCCTCGAGCTGACCGGGCAGCAGTTCGGTCGAACCCTTGGTTTCGACCTCGACCTTGCGCAGCATCTGGCGAACGATCACCTCGATGTGCTTGTCGTTGATCTCCACGCCCTGGGCCTTGTAGACCCGCTGGACTTCGGCGACCAGGTACTGCTCGACCGCGGTGCGACCACGGATCGAGAGCACGTCGGCCGGATACAGCGAGCCTTCGTTCAGCTGCTCGCCGACCTCGACCTTGTCGCCGTCCTTGACGTTGAGCCGGGTCCGGGGCGGGAAGGTGTACTGGCTCTCCTCGCCGTTGGACTCGAGAACGGTGACCGTGATCTGCTTCTCGGTCTGCTCGACACCGACCTTGCCGGCCACTTCCGCCATCTGGGCGAGGCCCTTCGGCTTGCGCGCCTCGAACAGCTCGACCACTCGGGGCAGACCCTGGGTGATGTCCTGTCCGGCCACACCACCGGTGTGGAAGGTACGCATGGTCAGCTGGGTGCCGGGCTCGCCGATCGACTGAGCAGCAATCGTGCCGATCGAGTCGCCGATGTCGACCATGAATCCGGTCGCCGGCGAAACGCCGTAGCAGGAGCGGCAAATGCCGTGGGTCGACTCGCACTTGAAGGCGGAACGAACCGGCACGGTGGCCTCTTCGTCGCCCTCGTACGCCTCGACCAGCTCTGCCGCGTCGGCCTTGGTGATCAGCTGATTCTTCTTCAGCAGCTCACGACCACGCTTGGTCTCGAACTTCTTCGCCGCCAGACGGCCGACCACATTCGGGTTCGGCTCGCCGTCGATGTAGAGCGGCATGTCGATGAACTCCTTGGTCTTGCAGTCGTCTTCGAGGACGATCACATCCTGGGCGACGTCCACGAGACGGCGGGTCAGGTAACCGGAGTCAGCCGTACGGAGAGCCGTATCGGCCAGACCCTTGCGGGCACCGTGAGTCGAGATGAAGTACTCACCGACCGACAGACCTTCGATGAAGTTGGACTTGATCGGACGCTCGATGATCTCGCCCTTCGGATTCGCCATCAGGCCTCGCATGCCGGCCAGCTGACGGATCTGCTTGAACGAGCCTCGGGCGCCGGAGTTGGCCATCATGAAGATCGGGTTCAGCTGACGGAGGTTGTCCTCCATCGCCTGACCGACTTCCTCGGTGGCCTGGTTCCACTTGTCCGTGACCTGCTTGTGGCGTTCCTCGGCGGTGTGCCAGCCCTCGTCGAACTCGGCCTGGATCTGAGCGGTCTCCTTGTCGAAGCGCTCGAGAATCGCCTCCTTCTCCGGCGGCGGCACGACGTTGTTCTTCGACACCGTGATGCCGGCCCGCGAGGAGAAGGTGAAACCCAGCTCCTTGAACGCGTCGAGCACCTGCGAGATCGCCGGGGCGCCGTAGGTGTCGACCAGCCAGCCGACCATGTCGTTGATGTCCTTCTTCTTCAGCGACTGGTTGACGAAGGAGTAGGCAGTCGGGTCGTACTCGTCCTCGAGAGCCTCGGCCAGCGCCCGCTCGATGCGATCGTTGAAGATGATCCGCCCGACCGTGGTCAGGAAGTGCTCTTCACCATGGCCGCGGTACTCCGCGAGATCGTGGAGCGCGACGACGCCGTTCTCGTAAGCGAGCTCGGCCTCCTGCGCGGTCCGGAACGGATGCGGATGCTTCTCGAGCTTCGACGGATCGATCTCGGTCACATCCTCGCCGGAGTAGGTCAGGTAGTAGAGACCCAGCACCATGTCCTGCGTCGGGGTCGCCAGAGGCGAACCGTGGGCAGGCGAGAGGATGTTGTTGGCCGACAGCATCAGGACCCGGGCCTCGGCCTGGGCTTCAGCTGACAGCGGCACGTGAACCGCCATCTGGTCACCGTCGAAGTCGGCGTTGAACGCCGAGCAGACCAGCGGATGGACCTGGATGGCCTTGCCTTCGACCAGGATCGGCTCGAAGGCCTGGATGCCGAGACGGTGAAGCGTCGGGGCACGGTTCAGGAGAACCGGATGCTCGTCGATCACCTCTTCGAGGACGTCCCAGACTTCGGGCACCTCGGACTCGACCATCTTCTTGGCGGCCTTGATGTTCTGGACGGCCTTGCGCTCGACCAGCTGGGCCATGATGAACGGCTTGAACAGCTCGAGCGCCATCACCTTCGGCAGACCGCACTGGTGCAGCTTCAGCGACGGGCCGGCCACGATGACCGAACGGCCCGAGTAGTCGACGCGCTTGCCGAGCAGGTTCTGGCGGAACCGGCCCTGCTTGCCCTTGAGCATGTCCGAGAGCGACTTCAGTGCCCGGTTGCCCGGTCCGGTGACCGGACGGCCACGGCGGCCGTTGTCGAACAGGGCGTCAACCGACTCCTGAAGCATGCGCTTCTCGTTGTTGACGATGATCTCCGGCGCACCAAGGTCCAGAAGCCGCTTGAGGCGGTTGTTCCGGTTGATGACGCGGCGGTAGAGGTCGTTCAGGTCGGAGGTCGCGAAACGGCCACCGTCGAGCTGGACCATCGGACGGAGTTCCGGCGGAATAACCGGAACGCAGTCGAGGATCATCCACTCGGGCTTGTTCTCGGACTTCAGGAAGGCCGAAGCCACCTTCAGACGCTTGACCGCACGGGCCTGCTTCTGGCCGGTGGCGGTGTTGATCTGGTCCTCGAGCTCGGCGCAGGTCTCCTCGAGGTCGATCTGCTCGAGCAGATCACGCACGGACTCTGCGCCCATGCCACCGCGGAAGTACTCGCCCCAGCCGAACGGGCTGCCAAAACGGTCCTTAAGCTCACGGAAGACGGTCTCGTCATTGATGACGTCCTTCGGCTTCATGGTCTGGAAGATCTTCCAGACTTCCTGGAGCCGCTCGATCGCCTCTTCGATGTACGCCTCGGTGTCGTTGATCTCGGCCTCGAAATTCTTGGTGAGTTCCTTGATCTGCTTGGCGCGATCGTCGTCGCTCAGCTTGCGCAGCTGGGCGGCGGTCAGGCCGAGTGAATCGGCCCATAGGTGATCGTCGTCGTTGAACTTGGTCTGGGTGCCGTCCTCGAGGTACTTGGTGCGGCGCTTCAGCGCCTCATCGAGTTCCTGGGTGGCTGACTGGCGCTCGGATTCGTATTCGGCGATGACCGAATCGACTTCCTTCTCCAGCGTCCCCAGATCCTTGGCCCTGGCCTCTTCGTCGACCCAGGTGATCATCGAGGCGGCGAAGTAGAGAACCTTTTCCAGTTCCTTCGGCGCCATGTCGATCAGGTAGCCGATACGCGAAGGCACACCCTTGAAGAACCAGATGTGCGAAACGGGTGCGGCCAGGTCGATATGAGCCATGCGCTCACGACGGACCTTCGACCGGGTCACCTCGACGCCGCAGCGCTCACAGACGATGCCCTTGTAGCGGACCCGCTTGTACTTGCCGCAGTAGCACTCCCAGTCCTTGGTCGGACCGAAAATGCGCTCGCAGAAAAGGCCGTCCTTTTCCGGCTTGAGCGTCCTGTAGTTGATGGTCTCCGGCTTGAGGACTTCGCCCCAGCTCCAGGACCGGACCTTCTTCGACGAAGCGAGACCGATCTCGATCGCGTCGAAGTTGTTGATGTCAATCACGTTACTCATCAGTTAGCACCTGCTTCCTCGGCGTCGCCGGCACCATCGGCAGCGGCATCACCGCCCTCTTCAGAGAGGGATTCATCTGCTGCGCCATCCGAGCTGACTTCGGTCAGATCCATGCCAAGGTCCTGGGCGGCCTGAAGCAGGTCGTCCTCTTCCTCGGCGAGATCGCCGACGCCTTCCTCGGACACCACGTTCGCGTCGAGCGACAGGGCCTGCATCTCCTTGAGCAGCACCTTGAACGACTCGGGGATCGACGGCTCGGGGATGTTCTCGCCCTTGACGATTGCTTCGTAGGCCTTGACCCGGCCAACGGTGTCGTCGGACTTGACGGTGAGCATCTCCTGGAGCGTGTAGGCAGCGCCATAGGCCTCCAGGGCCCACACTTCCATTTCGCCGAAGCGCTGACCGCCGAACTGCGCCTTGCCGCCCAGCGGCTGCTGGGTGACGAGCGAGTACGGGCCGGTCGAACGGGCGTGGATCTTGTCGTCGACCAGGTGGTGCAGCTTCAGGATGTACATGTAGCCGACCGAGATGGGCGCCGGGAACGGCTCGCCGGAGCGGCCGTCGAACAGCTGGGTCTTTCCGGTGCGGTCGATCAGGCGCTCGCCGTCGCGCG
>JAGQUT010000039.1 GCA_020438355.1 Solirubrobacterales bacterium
CAAGGTCCACGTCGCGGGCCCTGGCAAGTTCAGCAATCTGATCCGCGTCCGCGTTTCCAACCCCGAGGTTGATCGTCAGGACCCTGATCGACTTTCCGCCGGGCACCTCCTCGGGGTCACCTATCTCCCTCGGAAGCACGGCCAGGGCCAGGATGATCACAGCCAGCAGAAGGAAACCGGCAGCCAGCCATCTGCGACAAAGCACCACGAAGAGAAGACCGAACAGCGAAAGCACCAGAACGTACGGTGTGTAAGCCATCATCTGAACCAGCGGAAAGCCGCTGTCCAGCCCGCCGATCCTGCCGATCGCCCAGAGCATGAACCCGGCTGCCAGCACCCAGCAGAGAACGCTCACCCATTGCCGTCGCGGTCTCGATTCGTTTTCAAACATGGCCGGACCCAGGGTTGCTCTACCGCCGGGTCACGCCGACCGCCTACTCGAACGGGACTTCGAGGTCGTAGTAGCGGGCGTAGTTCGAGACGCTGTCAAGAACGGTGATCGGGATCACGTCGCCCGACTCCACACCCCGAAGAGCAGAGCAGTACTGCCGTCTGGTTCCGACCCGCTTGCCGTTCACGTAGGTAACCAGATCGTTGACGTAGAACTTCTGGTCCTCCGCTGCGGTCCCCGGAGCCACGGAAGTCACCGCAAGGGCGCCGCCGTCGAGGTAAACACCTTCCGCCGCGAGGTCCTCTCGAGAGTAGGCAGCGAAGCCGAAGCCAGCCCAGCCCCGGGAGTTTCCTTCCGCCAGGCCGGGAACGATCTCCTTGACCCGGTCCACACCGATCGCAAAATTCTGGTTCTGGGTCTGAAGGCTGCCGAGGGTGTTGACCCCGATCAGCTTGCCGTCTTCCGAAATGGCGGGACCACCGGAGTTGCCGGCGTTAATCGCCGCGTCTGTCTGAACGACGTTCGGGTAGACCGCGAAGTCGGCGTCCTCGAGGGCAGGTTCGTCAGCCACGGTCTGAACGACCGAGACCACCCCGTCGGTTACCTGGAGGTCATCCTGGGTGGTGCCATTCCCGGGGTAGCCAAGCGTGAGCAGACGGTCGCCCTGCGCCAACTCCGACTGTGAACCGAGCGGCATGGTCCGCAGCCCTTCCGTGTCCTCGACCTTGAGTACTGCCAGATCGTCACAGGGCGCCACGCCGAGGATCTCTGCATCCCTGAGTTCGCTTTCTCCTTCCACACCGATTGCGAACTCGGTGCTGCCGTCGACAACGTGGGCGTTGGTGACGATCAGACCCTTGTCGGCGTCATAGACCCATCCGGATCCGTTGCCGTTCCGATTGCCGTTGTTGCCCGAAACCACCAGGACTGTCGAGGGCTTGGCTTCGGCCACGATCTCGCTGGTCGATCTGGGCTCGTCGGACCCGCCGCGCCCGGCGATGAGAAAACCGACCCCGACCAGCGCGAGTGCCGCCAGGCCCAGAATCACGTAGCGGTTGCGTTTGCTGCCTTTGTCCGACCCCTTGCCCGTCTCTGATGCGGCGGGCTCTCCGACGGCAGCTGCCGGGTCAGGGGTGACCCCACGTTCCAGGGGGGCATCGGTGAAGTTGACGGTGTAGCCGGACTTGCCGAAGAGCAAACGGTCACCCTGCGTCAGCTTCCGTGGCTGGCCGGGAGTGACCCGTTCCTCGTTGACTAAAGTTCCGTTGTCTGATTCAAGGTCATGAACGAAACAGTCGCCAGCGGGATCCTTTGTGATCCTCGCGTGGAAGAGGTCTACCTCAGGATCGTTTCCGATCCACAGCTCGCAACTGGAATCGCGTCCGATCTCGAAGGGGAAAGGCGCGATCAGGGTCAATCCCCCGTCGGCCGCAGATTGAAGAGTCAGGTTCATCGCGTCGCCTGTCGGCATTCTTTCACCTGAACCGGCAGGTACAAGCCAGGTTCATTTCCCGTTTCGCTCCCTGTGGCTGCAGCCGGGCCAGCAGCAGGGTCGGCGCATGCCGTCTTCGAGCTCTTCCTGCGTCCGGCGAATCCGGCGTTCGCGGGTCTCGGGTTTCTTTGCATCCTCGACCCAGCAGATGAACTCGTTGCGGGCCAGAGGAGTGATGTCCTTCCAGGCATCCATTGCCACCTCGTTGCCGATCAGGGCCTGCCTGAGGTCGCGGGGGAGCTTGTGGACCACACCTCCCGGAACCCTCTGCGCCTTGGTCGCCATGGAACAAGCTTATTGCTCCCGGAGGTGCTCCTCAAACCATGCCGCAGCCTGTTCGCCGGCGGCCCGGAGTCCCTCGCCAGCATCCAGGGTGTTGTGGTCAGCTCCGGGCACTCGAATCCACCGCTTCGGCCCGGGCACGGCGCGGTAAACGGGCTCGACCGTTTCGACGGGCACGACATCATCATCGGCACCGTTGATCATCAGCACCGGACGACCGCCCAGCTGGCCCGCGTCAGCGGCTGGTTCGGCTTCCAGCATCCGGTCGGCGGTCAGCAGGAAGTAGCTCGGAAGCTCCGGTTTTGAATCCATCGCCGAGGTTCCGGCCCCGTCCCTCACCAGCTTGCTCCACTTTTCCATGAAAGCCGGGCTGAAGGGCAACAGTTCGGCCACGCTGACCAACCGGGGCTTCGCGCCGGACGCAACCGCAGCGCGCTCCGCTTCAAGTTCCTTGCGAAAAGCGATCCAGTCCCAGCCGGGCCGGGATGCGCGCAAAAGGTCGCTGCCGCTGCCCGGCCCCGAAACCGCTACGACTGCGGCCGCTCTCGGGTCGTGCGCCGCAACCGAGATCGCCGTCTGGCCTCCGTAGCTGTGCCCGTAAGCGCCGACGCGGGACGGATCGACCTCTTTCCGGTCGATCAGCCAGGCCAGAGCCAGACCAGCCTGGCGTGACCTCGATACCGGGTCGACCCACCCCGGTTCACCGTCACTGTCACCACAGCCGAGATAGTCGAAGCGAAGCGTCACGAAGCCGCTGCCGGCAAAGATCTCCGCCAGCTCAGGAAGGACTGCGTTCCGGACTCCGGATAGTCCCTGACAGAGCAGGATCGCCGGTCGGGGGCTGGCGGAAGCGCCCGTCGGCACAGACAGAGTCGCCGCGAGCTGCTCGTTCCCGTCGACTCCGATCATCACCTCGGTTTCGTCCACAACCTTGTTCCCGGTAGCACTGACGCCGCTCACGACCGGCAAGTTAACAGCAGTGCGGGCACAGACACACCAGTGCCGGATTCACCGTGCTGGCTGTTGTTCGCGGATAGGATCGGATCAGGGAAGCGATTGTCCGTCCAGGAGGAGAAATGAACAAGTACCTCAAGTTGGTATTGGCTCTGTTGATGGTTCCTGCCGCTATCTCGCTCGGGGCATGTGGAGATGACTCTGGCAGCGATGAAGCCCAGCAGGGCGAGCAGATCGGCCAGGAAGCCCAGCAGCAGGGTGAAGAGATCGGCCAGGAAGCCCAGCAGCAAGGCGAGCAAATCGGCGAGGAGGCCCAGAAGCAGGGTGAAGAAATGGGCCAGGAAGCTCAGCAGAAAGGGGAGCAGGAAGGCCAGGAGTGGCGCGAGAAAGGCGAGCAGATCGGTGAGAAGTACGAGCAGGAGTACGGCGGCTGATCCGGTTGAGGTCAATGGGCGGTACTGGGCTCGAACCAGTGACCCCCTGCGTGTAAAGCAGGTGCTCTTCCAACTGAGCTAACCGCCCGGAAAGTCCGGCGCCGAAGCGCGTACCGGACGGGGGATTATGCCTTCTGAGCCGGTACGTCGGCGGCCGACATCTGGTCGGCCGGCCTGGCGAGGGTTCCGTAACGCCTTCTGACGACGATTATCCAGACGATGCCGACGATGATCAGCGCGAGGCTTTCAAGTTGTGCGGCGGTCAGTCCGAGCGCAACATCGACATTCGTTCGGAGGAATTCGATCAGGAATCTTTCGGTTCCGGCGAGGATCAGGTAGAGCGCGAAAAGGATGCCGAGCCGGAACCTGTCCCTGAGTTTCCAGAGCACCACCGCGACCGTGAGCATGATGACGGTCTCGAAGATCGGGGTCGGCCAGACCGTGACCCCGGGCGGCGTGGGAACGGTTCCATCGGGATAGCCCATCGCCAGAAAGCCGTCATGCGGCTTGCCGTAGTCACCGTCACCGGAGAGCTGGCAACCGATCCTTCCGACCGCATATCCGGCTGCCAGGGCCGGGGCGGCAAGGTCGAGCAGCCAGAGGTTCAGGAACTTCCGCCACCAAGCCCAGATGATGACCCCGATCGCGCCGCCGGCCGCTCCTCCGTACCAGGTGAGCCCCGAGCCGCTGAAGATGTTCCCGAGAAGGTCGTCCTTGACCTCGCTGTAGTTGTCGACCATGAAGTAAAGGCGGGCACCGATCAGGCCGCCGATCAGCGCCGCGAAGACCATCTCGTACGCCCAGTCCGGAGGCTTGCCGATCTCGCCGAGCCTCATGTGGACTATCCAGCCGCCGACGATGAACGATGCCGCGAACATCAGACCGAAGGTCTGCAGGGTCAGCGGGCCGATCGAGATCTCCGGGATCACCAACCGGACCCTACCGGTGTGTGGATCGTGCTCACCGCCACATCCACCACCTGGAGTGCCGCTGAAATCGAGGAAGTAGCCCCGGCGGGAGTCGAACCCGCGCTTCCAGGTTGAAAACCTGGCGTGCTAACCGTTACACCACGGGGCCGCGCGGCGGACATTCTCTCAGTTGGAAGCGATCAGCGGCTTGCCGCCCCGATCAGTCGGCCAGCAGGTACTCCAGCAGGGCCTTCTGCGCGTGCAGCCGGTTCTCGGCCTGATCCCAGACGGCGCTGCGATCGCCGTAAAGGACGTCCGCGGTGATCTCCTCGCCAGGGTGGGCAGGCAGGCAGTGCATCACGATCGTGTCCTGCCTCGCATGCGAGAGAAGGTGGCCGTCGATCCGGAAGGGAGCTAGGTCGGCTCGACGCTGCTCTGCCGTGTCCTCATCCCCCATGCTTACCCAGACATCACCGTAGACGGCATCCACCCCGTCAACTGCCTCGATCGGATCATCGGTCAGGAAGGCCGGGACCTCTGATTCGAGCTGATAGCCGTCGGGGGCCGCGACCCTGACCTCGACTCCGGCGAGCGACCCGGCAACGGCAAGTGACCTGGCGACGTTGTTGCCGTCGCCGACATACGCGAGCTTCAACCCGTCGAGGGTCCCGAAGCGTTGCCTCAGGGTCTGAAGGTCGGCCAGGGCCTGGCAGGGGTGGTACATCGGAGTCAGGGCGTTAACAACCGGCACGCTCGCGTTCTCCGCCAGGGTGACCACGTTCTCGTGCGAACCTGAGCGGATGACGATCGCGGAAACGAACCGTGAAAGCACCCTCGCGGTGTCCTCGACCGACTCGCCGCGAGAAAGCTGCATCTCGTCGCCTCTCAGGACGACCGGGTGCCCGCCGAGTTCCGCGACCCCGACTTCGAAGGAGATCCGGGTCCGGGTCGAAGGCTTCTCGAAGATCAGGGCAAGGGACCTGCCGGTCAAAGTGGACTGCCCCTCTATAGGTCGGCTTGCCCGGAGTTCCTCGGCCCGTTCGATCAGCCCGGCCAGTTCGCTACCGGAGATCTCGCGGCCATCGATGTAGTTCCTGTTTCCTGCGACGGTCAAGACCGAGATACTACGCGCGCTTTCAGCCTGAGATAGTGGTGGGTCCAATGTCTGCAACGAAGCCATCCACCCCGCCCACCCGCCTCCGGCGGGGAGAAACCTTTGAGGGCGAGATCGAGACTCTCGCCTACGGGGGCCGTGGCATCGCCCGACCCGACGGATACGTGGTCTTCGTCAACGGCGGCCTTCCCGGTGACACGGTTCGCGCCGAGATCACGAAGTCGAAGCGTGGCTACGCCGAAGCGAACGCGATCGAACTCCTCTCGCCGAGTTCCGACCGCCTCCCGGAGACGGATGTCCATCAAGGGGAACCATGCCCGGGGGCTTCCTGGCAGGCGCTGGATTACGGCCGGCAGCTCGCCTACAAGGAAGAGCATGTGGCCGACGCCCTGACCCGGATCGGCAAGCTAGGTGATGTCAACATCGATCCGATCATCGGGGCCGAGGAGAAGTGGCGTTACCGGAACAAGGTCGAGTACTCCTTCGGCGAGCAGGATGGCGAACTGGTCCTTGGCTTCCATCCTCGTGGACGCTGGGATGAGGTATTGGACATCGAGGACTGTCACCTTTCCTCCGAGGCGACCAACCAGGCCCGCAACGAGGTGCTGGCGTGGGCCCGATCCGAGGGCCTTAATGCCTACGACCCACATGATCATCGCGGCATCCTCCGGAACCTTGTGATCCGCGAAGGTCGCCGGACCGGGCAGATCCAGACCCGTCTGGTTACGTCGAAGGCAAACTTCCCCAAACCACCAGTCGATCTCCACACGATCATCGATGGCCCTTCCGGTTCCACCTCCGGACCGACCGGAGTGCTCGGCGAGGAAACCCTCAGGGAGCGGATCTTCGACCTGGACATCGAGCTCTCACACGACGCCTTCTTCCAGACCAACACCGAGATGGCCGAGAAGCTCTACGGGCTCGCCGCCGAGTACGCAGGCCTGACTGGCAGCGAGAAGCTTTTCGACCTCTTCTGTGGGGTCGGAACGATCGGGTTGAGCATGGCCTCACAGGCAGGCCAGGTGTGGGGACTGGAAATCGTGCCGGACGCAATCGAGAACGCGAAGCGGAACGCGAAGGTGAACGGGATCACCAACGCGAAGTTCGTGGCCGCCAACGCCCGGACCGGAATGAGGCCGCTGATCGAGGAGGCGGGCCGGCCGGATGTGGTCACGATCGACCCGCCGAGAGCCGGGCTTTCGGCAAAGATCGTGAGAAGACTGATCGAGTGCGAAGCCAGGCGAATCGTCTACATCTCCTGCAACCCGACCACTCTCGCCCCGAACGCGGCCCAGCTGGTCGAGGCGGGCTATCGCTTGACCCGGGTCCGCCCGGTTGACATGTTTCCCCAGACACCTCATATCGAGTGCGTCGCCCAGTTCGACCTTGTTGGCGAGGTCAAGTACGTGGAATCCCCCAGCGACCGCAAACGTCGCGAACGAGAAGAGCGGCGACAGGCCGCGAAGGAGGCAGATCAGTGAGCCGTCCCGCACAGAAGCGCGCATTCGGAGTCGCCGCCGGCCTCCCCGAAGAGGTCTGCGCTCCCCTCGCCGCAGCCTGCGAGGAATCCGGCTACAGCTCGATCTGGGCCAATGATCACCCTGGAGCCAAAGGTCTCGACACCCTGGCCGAGTTCGCGAAGGGTGCCGAAGGAATCGAGCTCGGCGTGGCCGTGATCGCGCTCGACCGTCAGAGCCCGGAGGTCATCGCCGCCGACATCGAACGTCTCGGTCTCGACCCTTCCCGCCTGTGGATCGGGGTCGGAGCCGGGTTCTCGAAGAAACCCCGCACCTTCATGGCGGAACAGATCGGGTTCCTTCGCGCCAAGCTGCCGGGAGTCCGGGTCGTGATGGCCGCCATGGGCCCCAGGATGTGCGAACTCGCCGGCGCCGAGTACGACGGAGCTTTTTTCAACTGGATGACTCCGGGCTTCGCTGCCGGAGCAAGGATGAAGGTCGAAGACGGTGCCTCCGCAGCCGGTCACGACACACCACCAGTGTTCGGTTACGTGAGGACCGCGGTCGGTGACGACGCCGAGGCCCGTCTGGCCAAGGAGGAGTCTTTCTATCGTGACCTCCACAAGGGATACCGGGACCACTTCGACCGGCTCGGGGAACCTGAAGGGACTGTAGGCGTGGCTGCCGCCGACGCTGACGACGCCCAGGAGAAGCTGGCGGCGTATGATGCGCTCGACGTGATCGTGGTCCGGGGCCTCGCTTCGGCGAGGGTCGAGCCGATGGTCGAGCTGGCTCGCGCTGCCGCCCCCGCCTGAAAAGTCCCGCAAACCCCGTGAACCGGGGTTTACCGCCGGTTACTCTGGTTGGATTCCGGTCCGATGTCGCAGGCACCCGACGAGCCGGAAGGCGAAGTAACCGAGTCGCAGATGGCTCCCTACCCTGGGCGCCCCACCACCCCGGCCGCCGCAATCGGCTGGTCGATCTTTGCAAGTCGCTGGCTCCAGGCTCCCCTTTACATCGGCCTGATCGTCGCCCAGCTGATCTACGTGATCAAGTTCTGGAACAAGCTGATCGACACCGCCGTCGACTTTCCGAACATGGGAGAGAACGCGATCATGCTGGCGGTCCTGGGCCTGGTCGACGTGGTGATGATCGCCAACCTGCTGATCATGGTGATCATCGGCGGCTACGAGACGTTCGTCTCGAGAATCAAGGTCGACAATCACCCCGATCAGCCGGAGTGGCTGTCGCACGTCAACGCCAACGTGCTCAAGGTCAAGCTGGCGATGGCGATCATCGGCATCTCCTCGATCCACCTGCTCAAGACCTTCATCGAGTACGGAAGCAAGGACACCGGCCTCACCGAGACCGAGGTGATGTGGCAGACGATCATCCATGTGGTTTTCGTGCTCTCCGCTATCGGACTCGCCTTCATTGACAAATTCCTCTCGCCCGCACCGGGGCGCCACGACCCCGGTCCCTGACCGGTTCCCCAGGGAACCTGCAGTTAGAGTCGTTGCATGGATGACCGCGAGAAGATCTCCCGTTATGCCAAGGCAACCGCGAAGGCAGGCCAGGGAGGTGAACTTGCCGCGATTCTGCTTGAGGCAGCCGAAGCCAACCGGGCCTTCGAAGGGTGCCTCCAGTACGAAGTGCACCAGTCCGTCTTCGACCCCGACACGGTCTGGGTCACCGAAGCCTGGGCGGACCAGGAGGCGGTCAAGGCTTCGCTCGAGGATGATTCGAACCGTGACCTGATCGAGCGGGCCCGCCCCCTGATCGAGGACATGGAAGTGATCGAACTTGTGCCTCTCGGCGGGATCGAAGCCCGGCTCGACGACCCCCGGCCTGCCACCCCGAATCCTGGCTACAAACTCCTCCAGGTGGATGAGGTGGACGACCTTGCGAAAGGCAGGCTGGACGAAATCCAGGAAGCCCGCTTCGCCACCAGCCCGCTGGAGGCAAACCAGGTCGGTGTGGCGTGGTTCCGTCTCCATCCGAACCAGCGCCAGCCCTTCGGACACCATCACCACCGCACCGAAGAGGTCTACTTCGTGATCTCAGGCTCGGGCAGGGTCAAGCTGGACGACGAGATCCTCGACCTGACTGAGGGAAGCCTTCTCCGCGTCGGCCCGGAAGTGATGCGTGCCTTCGAGGCCGGACCGGAAGGGATGACCTACCTCGCAACTGGCCAGCACATCACCGGCGACGGCGAGATCGAACGCGGCTGGTGGAGCGACTGATCAGCGCCCGGCTTCTCAGTCAATGCCGCCGTTGGCAGTGAAATCTGACGCCAGGCTCAGGAAAAGCACGATGTAGACCAGGAACAGGACGGCGATCGCGATCACCACCAGTGCGGCTGCCATCCCTCCGAGGATGATGCCGAACTGGGCCTCGAAAAGTCGCTTGTCGGTAACGCCCCGACGCACATCGATCCAGCCGATCGAACCCAGAAAGGCAGCGATCAGGCCGGAGCACAGGGCGACAAAGGGCGGGAGGAGCCAGGAAGCAGTGTCTTCGAACTGGTCGGTGAAGAAGCAGATGATCAGCACGGTGGCGACGACGTTCGCCATCGCGAAGATGCCGATGATGAGGGAAGCCAGTGCCTTGTTGTTGGCATGCCCTTCAGGCGGGCCGACGATCGGATGCTCAAGGGTGGCCATCTCGGGAATTCTAGGCCCGGAAGGCCCGAAGGTCTAGTAGGGCGGCAGGTCGTCGTGCCAGCGGCCGAGGGTGCGGAAAGCACGCCAGAAGCGGCGCTTGGCTCCTTCTTCGTCAAGCGCTCCGTCGATGTCGGGAACGAAGAGTGCGTCGCAGGCCGGGGTGAAAGCCTGGATCTCGCCCTCGCGGGGTTCGAGCATGCGGGCCAGCGGCAGAGCGAGGCTGTTGATCGTCTCCAAAGCAGGGTCGCCCATGACCACGACGATGCGGGGCTGGACGATGTTGAACTCGTCGGCGAGACGGGCCACGCATTCCGGGTCGGCCTGAGTCGGGTCTTCGACCGGGCATTTCGCGCAGACCGTGCCGTAGATGACCATCGGATCGATGCTCAGCCGCTTGAAGGACTTCATCAGAGCGTTGCCGGCACGGCCGTAGAAGGCGACTCCTTCTTCCACCTCTGCCGTGGTCGGTGCAAACTTGACCAGCATGATGTCGGCCTGCGGGTGGCCTGATCCAAGCACCGGCATGACCCTGGTCTCCAGGCATGCGTCGCAGCCCTGAAGGTCCCGGCTCAGCTGGTTCAGCTCGCGGATCGCTCGTTCCAGATACTTCTCTTTGATCTC
>JAGQUT010000003.1:0-84315 GCA_020438355.1 Solirubrobacterales bacterium
TCCCGGTCATCGGGGCAGATTACCCACGTGTTACTCACCCGTTCGCGGCTTTGCCCCAGGCCGAAGCCTGGTTCGTCGCACCACTTGCATGTGTTAAGCACACCGCCAGCGTTCGTCCTGAGCCAGGATCAAACTCTCCGTGAAAAATGTTGCGAGGTATCAAATGCCAGCCGAAGCCGGCAACCGGTCCGAAGACCGGGTTCCTCAAACAATTTATCCAACGTAGAGCTGTGTCATATCGGGATGTTGTCAGTACACAAATACGACAACGGATATGACGGGATAATAAAATGATCGTTCAAAGCCGAAGCTTCGAACGAATCGGGCTCAAACATTATCCCCAGACGGTCAGACCGTCCGGAGTAATGCACGCTGCTCAGTTTTCAAAGACCGCATGCGCCGGGCGACGGGATTCGCCGCACAGGGCACTTCAGCCGGGCAACCTGCTCGACTGAGCGGACGGAGAACTATACAGGATTTCCGGAGAAGTGTCGAGCGGTCTGGCGGGAATCCCGGGAGAGAATTCCCATTTGGCTCTGGCAAGCCAAATCCCATGGCAGAGCGGGATCAGGACCCATTCACGAGCCGCCGGAAGCGGCGCTTTCCGAGCTGGAGGACCCTGCCATCGAGCTCGTTCGCCGTGTAGTCCAGAGGTTCCGGAGGCAGGGTCTCCCCGTCAAGCTTGACTCCACCCTGGGCGATTGATCGACGTGCCTCGCTGCGACTCACATTAAAGGCGGTGGCAACCAGGGCCGGCATGTGCGCAGGGTCCTCGCCGAATTCGAGGTCCTCGACGTCTTCCGGGGCTTCATGGCGGACGAACAGCCTGTTGAAGTGCTCCTCGGCGGCAGCGGGTGCCTCTTCACCATGAAATCTGGCCACCAGACGCCGCGCCAGTTCGCGCTTCGCCTCGTTCGGCCCTTCCTCCATTGGTGGGTCCTCGCTTAACAGCAGTTGCCAGTACTCCTCGAGGTTCGCGTCCGGAACCCTCATCACCTTGCCGAACATCTCCTCGGGAGGATCAGTAACCCCGATGTAGTTGCCGGTGGACTTGGACATCTTCTTCACGCCGTCGATCCCGGGCAGGATTGGCAGGGTCATGATCGACTGCTGGGGCTTGCCGAAGGCAGCCTGCATGTCCCGACCGAAAAGCAGGTTGAACTTCTGGTCGGTGCCGCCGACTTCCACGTCGGCATCGATTTCCACCGAGTCGTAGCCCTGAAGCAGCGGATACATCAGCTCCAGCATCGAAATCGGCTGGCTGGCTGCCATCCGCTTCTGGAAGTCATCCCGCTCCAGCAGCCGGGCTACTGTGGATCTCGCCATCAGGGCGAACAGCTGGTCAGACTGCATCTTCAGCCACTCGCTGTTGTAGCGGACCTCGGTCCGGTCGCGATCAAGAATCTTGAAGGCCTGCTCCATGAAGGTCTCGGCGTTGGCGTCGATCGCTTCCGGATCCAGCATCGGCCGCTGGTCGGACCTGCCGCTCGGATCACCCACCCTTGCCGTGTAGTCACCAATGATCAGAACGACCTTGTGACCGTCCTCCTGAAACTCACGGAGCTTGTTGAGAACGACCGTATGCCCAAGGTGGATGTCAGGGGCGGTCGGATCGATACCCAGCTTGATGCGCAACGGGGCCCCAGCATCTATCTGCTGCGCCAGCCTTCCTTCCGGTAGCGCTTCGACCGCGGTGGCGGTCAGCGCAGCGGCCTGGCGGGCAGCTTCTTCCGAGGGTTGGCTGGCTTCTTGAGTGACGTTGGACACGGGAGAGCCAATGCTAGACTGAGCAGCGCTACTTGGTCGTGCCCGCGTTGTTCTTTCATCGTGTGCAGCGCAATGACACGGCCGTTCTGCCTAGGCGCTTACCCACTTTTCGCCATCTGATGGCTTCCCGAAAGACAGACCAACCGTCGGGTCCGACCTCCCGGCAAAACGGGCGCGCCGATGGCGCGCCTTCAGGTTCCGGCCCCGCGAAGCCGGAGGGTAGCCCCCTGGCCGGAGAAAACAGCGTCCTCCGCCCCTACGGACAGTCGGAACAGTCAAACCGCCGCCAAACGGCCAGAACCAGGAAGCCGAAGGAATCCGGCCGGAGGTTCAGCCTGCCGAAGTTCGGCAGGAAGGGAAAGAAGAGCGGGGCAGCCGCCGGAGCACAGGCCGGTAACGGCAAGGGCCAGCCCCTTTCGATTCCGGCCGCGCCGGGCTCGGCCGGCGGAAACGGCAATGGGAACGGAAACGGAAACGGACTTCCACCCGGCGTCCTTTCGCTACCGGTGCCTCCTCCGAAGCCGCCGAAGCCGAAGATCAAGAAGCTTCGAATCCTCTTCATCCTGATGGGCCTCGGCCTCCTCGGCTTCTGCTCCGCTTTCTTCGGCATGGTGATGGCGGTCTCACAGGACCTGCCGTCGATCGAGAACTACGCGCAGTTCAGGACCGCGAAGAACTCGGTCGTGGTGGACAGCCAGGGCCAGTACATCGGAACCCTTTCCAACAACGAGAACCAGATGCTGCTCGACGCCGAGCAGATCTCGCCCAACATGAAGAACGCGGTGGTCTCGATCGAGGATGCCCGCTTCTACGAGCATCGCGGCATCGACTGGCGGGGCCTGGGGCGCGCGCTGGTTCAGGACATCATCGCCCGGAGCGCGAAACAGGGCGCCTCGACGATCACCCAGCAGCTGGTCAAGCAGGCACTCGAGGCACAGAACGACCGCTCGCCCCTCCAGAAGGTCCGAGAGATGTCGATCGCCTACCACATCGAACAGCAGTGGACCAAGGACAAGATCCTCACCGAGTACCTGAACACCGTCTACTTCGGGTCGGGCGCCTACGGGATCGAAGCTGCCGCCCGCACCTACTTCGGCTACGCCCACCCTTCCTGCGGCACGGAAGAGGAACCGTGTGCTGCGCTGCTGACGCCTGCCGAGTCCGCGCTGCTGGCGGGGATCATCCAGAACCCCTGGGGCTACGACCCGAAGATCAACCCTGACGACGCCCTCTTCAGGCGGGACACCGTGCTCCAGAAGATGCTCGAGCAGGGCTACATCACCCAGGAGCAGTACGACGAGGCCAAAGCCGAAGCGCTGCCCTCAGAGAGTGACATCGACCCGCCAAGCCTCGACTCGGAGGCGCCCTACTTCACCTCCTGGCTGCGCCAGCAGCTGGTTGACAGGTACGGCGCCGGCCGGGCCTTCTTCGGCGGGCTCAAGGTCAAGACCAGCCTGGACCTGGAAGTCCAGCAGGCAACCGAGGATGCGATCTACAGCACCATCGGCGGTATCGGCCCCAGCGCATCAGTAGTGATCATCAACAACAAGGACGCGACCGTGGACGCCATGGTCGGCGGCGAGGACTACGAGACGGCCCCCTTCAACCTCGCGACCCAGGGTTACCGTCAGCCAGGATCGACGATCAAGCCGTTCATCCTGACTACCGCGCTCGAGCAGGGGATTTCGCCGTATACGACCTTTGAATCCGCCCCCCAGGTCTTCTATCGGAAGGTCTACGACAAGAAGAAGAAAAAGTGGATCCCCGAGGGCTACGAGGTAAGCAACTACGGCGATTCATATGCCGGCGTAAGCGATCTCGTGAGCGCGACCATCAACTCGGACAACTCCGTCTACGCGCAGCTCGGTATCGAAGCCATCGACGGCGGGCCCAAGGCGATCGCGAAGACGATCCACAAGATGGGCTACTCGGACAAGATCGAAACCAACCCCGCCATGGTCCTCGGCACGTCCGAAGTCACACCGCTGGGCTGGACTTACGCATTCACCACGCTCGCAAATGACGGTCGCCGGGTCTCCGGCACCCTGGCCCCCGACCCCGGGGACTCGCCGGTCGCGTACACCAAGGTCACCGACGAAGACGGCAAGACCATCAAGGGTGGTGACAACGAAGTCCTCAGCACCGGAGTGATCAGTCCCGAGACCGCGACCACCGCCAAGAGCATCCTTCACGAGGTCGTGACCCAGGGAACCGGCAAGAACGCCTACATCGGTGATGATTCCCAATGGGGAAAGACCGGCACCACCGAGGACAACACGAACGCCTGGTACTGCGGCGCAACCGCCGAGATCACGGTCTGCGTCTGGGTCGGCTACCCGGAGGGCTACGTCCAGATGCTCACCGAATACTCGGGAGCACCGGTAGACGGCGGCACCTTCCCCGCCCTGATCTGGGCCCGGGTTGTCGAGGCATGGCAGCAGATAGAGGCCAACCGGGCTGCGGAGAGGGCAGCTGAGGAAGCGGCCGGCGAGGACGGCACCGACAGCACTGACAGCACCGATTACGTCGCTCCGAGCACCGACTACAGCACGCCCGATTACACGGTCCCCGACACTTCCACGACAGTCCCCGAAGTGACGACTCCGGCGCCCGCGCCTGCCCCGGCACCGGCGCCCGCACCGGCACCTGCGCCAGTGCCGACAACCCCGGCACCCAGCACTGGTGGCGGAGTCACCCCGTCGACCGGTGGCGCCTCGCCCGGCTAGGTTGAGCTGATCTGCTGCAGGCGTTCGCCGGCCAGCTTGATTTGCGCATCGAGGCTGGCGCTTGAGGTTCCGCCTTCGCTCCGCTTCGACTCAAGCCAGCTTCCCTGCTTCAGGACCTCGTAATACTCATCGTCCAGCTCGGACGAACGCGCGGAAAGTTCATCCGGGCGAAGGTCACTCAGGTCCCGGCCTTCCTCGACGCACTGCCTGACCAGGTCCCCGACGATTCCATGGGCCTCCCGGAAAGGAACTCCCCGCCTGACCAGCAGATCGGCGATCTCGGTCGCAGCCAGCATTTCGTCACTCGCAGCGTCGGCCAGCCGGTCGCGGTCGAACTCGATTCCCTCAAAGATCCCGGCGGTCATTTCGAGCGAGGCTTCTACCGTCTCGACAGCATCGAAGAACGGCTCCTTGTCCTCCTGCATGTCCTTGCCGTAGGTCAGAGGCAGGGCGTGAAGCACCCCGAGCAGAGTGGTGAAATCGCCGATCACCCTCGGGGCCTTGGCCCGGAGCAGCTCGGCCGAATCGGGGTTCTGCTTCTGGGGCATGATGCTTGAGCCGGAAGTGAACGGCTCGCTCAACTGGCAGAAGCCGAACTCGGTGCTCGACCAGATGACCAGCTCGGAACCGACCCTCGAGAGATGCGTCAGGCAGATCGATCCGGCTGACAGGTAATCGAGGACCATGTCCCGGTTGGAGGTGGAATCGAGCGAGTTCACCGTCACCGATTCGAAACCGAGCTCCGAGGCGACCGCTCGACGATCTATCTCCCAGTTGACGCCGGCCAGGGCCCCGGCGCCCAGCGGCATCACCGAAGCGGCCTTGCGGGCGGCAGCGAAACGATCGAAGTCACGAGAGAGCATCCAGAACCAGGAGAGGATGTGGTGGCCCAGGTAGACGGGCTGGGCACGCTGAAGATGGGTGTAGCCAGGCATCGTCCAATCGCGGTGTTCCTTCGCCAGGCGGAGCAGTTCTTCCATGACCCCGGCAATCCGCTCGCCTGCGGATTCGGATGCGTCCATCACCGCCATGCAGATGTCGGTGGCGACCTGGTCGTTGCGCGAGCGTCCGGTATGAAGCTTTCCGGCGAGTTCGCCGATCAGTCCTCCGAGGCGGCGCTCGACCGCCATGTGGATGTCTTCGTCACCGGGTTCGAAGCCGAACTCGCCGGCCTCCAGTTCGGCAGCGACCGTGGCGAGCCCGTCGTCGATCACGGCGATTTCATCGTCGCCGATGACTCCGATCCGGTTCAGCGCCCGGGCGTGAGCACGTGACTGGGCGACATCGTAGGGAGCGAGGTGCCGGTCGAATTCGATCGACCGGTTGAGGCGCCAGAACCTCGGGTCCGGCGGTTCGCGGAAACGGGAAGTCGACTTGTCGGTGTGCCTTGCCACGGGCGGATTATGCCCCGGCCGCCAGCGATTCGGCGAGCGCCGTGGCGACCCGGTCGATGTCGCCCTCGTCGAGGCCGGCGTGGAAAGGCAATGCGAGCGAACGGGCGGCGACTGACTCGGCTACAGGAAACTGGCCCTCGCGGTAACCGAGTTCGGCCAGGTGCGGAAAGAGGTGAATCGACGGCAGATAGGCCTTGGCCGGGATTCCCTGTTCGCCCAGTCGGCGGATCACGCCGTCACGATCGATTCCTTCGGGGAGCCGCACCGGGAAGACGAACCAGCTCCTTCTCGCCGGCGCCTGGTCGGGACCAGGAAGCTCCAGGCCAGGGATCCCGGCGAGTCGACCAAGGTACATGCAGGCAACTTCAGCCCTTCCGGCCAGAAGTTCGTCGAGCCTCGATACCTGGGCCACTCCGATCGCAGCCGTCACGTCCGACATCCGGTAGTTGAACCCGAGCCGGTCATGGTCGAGCCAGTCCATGTCGATCGCCCGACCCTGGTTTCGCTCGCTTCGCAGGACCTGGGCCATGTCCGGGCCAGTCGGGATGATCATCCCTCCCTCTCCCGTCGCCATCTGCTTGTTCGCGTAGAACGCGAAGGTGGCCGCGTTGCCGCGGGTCCCGACCTTGAGACCTTCGGAGTCAATCGCCCCGAGCGCCTGACAGGAATCCTCGAGTATCGAGAGTCCCCTGCTGGCGGCAATTTTTTCGAAAGTGGGCAGGTCTGCTGGTTGACCGAAGATGTCAACCGGAAGCAGCCCGACGGTGGAGTCGGTGATCGCCGCTTCCGCTGAGTCGGGGTCAAGGTTAAGGCTTTCAGGGTCGATATCCGCGAAGACCGGCCTGACACCTTCATAGAGCAGGCAGTTGGCGCTGGCGACGAAGGTGAAAGGACTCAGCACGACCTCGTCGCCGCATTTCCAGCCCAACGATCTCACTCCGAGATGCAGGGCGGCGGTCCCGCTGGAAACGGCTACCGCATCATCCACGCCGAGCCATGCTGCGAAATCACGCTCGAACTTCTCCAGGACGGGTCCCAGAGAGAGACGGCCCGAACGGAGAACTTCGACCACCAGCCGCTCTTCTTCAGGCCCGATCTCGGGCCTCGCGAGATCCAGCGGCGGCAGCTGCTCAGCCACCTCCGGCCCCTCTGCCGTTCTGGAACGCGTACTCGAGAGAATCGACCAAAGCCTCCCAGGATGCCTCGATGATGTTCTCGGAAACTCCGATCGAGCCCCAGGAGTCGCCCTCGCCGGCACGCCTGGAATCGAGAAGCACCCGGGTTCCGGCCCCGGTTCCGTGCGCGGTGTCGAGGATCCGCACCCTGTATCCGGTCAGCTCGATGTCCTCGAGCTCCGGGTAGTGGCGGGTGATCGCGGCTCGCAGCGCCCGGTCGAGGGCATTGACCGGTCCGTTGCCTTCGGCCACGGTCACGTAGCGCTGATCACCGACCCGGATCTTCACGATCGCCTCTGTCTCCACTTCTTCCCCGGCCCGGAGTTCGGTCTGGACCTTGAATGACTCGAACGTGAAGAGAGGTTTGTACTCACCCGCTTCCTGACGGAGCAACAGGTCGAAGGAAGCAGCGGCTGCCTCGTAGTGGTAGCCCTCGTGCTCCTTCTGCTTGAGGGTTTCGACCGCGTCTCTGGTCGCCTCATCGTCGAGGTCGAGTCCGATCTCTTCCGCCCTGGCGAGGACCGTCGCCTTGCCCGAGAGCTCTGACGGCAGGACCGAGCGGCTGTTGCCAACCGCCTCTGGGTTCATGTGCTCGAAGGTGCGTGCGTCGGCCGCGATACCGGCTACATGCATTCCCCCCTTGTGGGCGAACGCATTTCGCCCGACATAGGCCTGGTCCGGGTCGACCGGAACGTTCAGCAGGTCCGCCACAAAATGGGAAACCTTCGAGAGCTCCTTCATGTTCTCGGGGGGCACGACGTCGTAGCCCATCTTCAGCTGCAGCGATGGCAGGATCGAGATCAGGTTCGAGTTTCCGCAGCGCTCGCCGTAGCCGTTCACCGTGCCCTGAACCTGCCTTGCGCCTGCGTTGACTGCCGCCAGGGCGTTCGCGACACCGCATTCGGCGTCGTTGTGGCAATGGATTCCAAGTTCCGCCTGCGGGATCGCCTGATGAACTCCTGCGACCGCCGCTTCGACCTGATCAGGAAGGCTGGCCCCGTTCGTGTCGCACAAGACCAGCACCTCGGCTCCGGCTTCCTGCGCCGTTCTCAGGCATTCGAGCGAGTACTCCCGGTCATCCGCCCAGGCATCGAAGAAGTGCTCCGCGTCGTACATGACCCGCTTGCCTTCGCCCCTCAGGTACTGGATGGATTCGCCGATCATCGCCAGGTTCTCTTCGCGAGAGACCTTTGTGACCTTCTCCAGGTGGAGAGACCATGTCTTGCCGACCAGGGTCACCACCGGAGCGAAGGTCGATGCGAGGAGCTGCAGCGCTTCGTCCCGGTCGGCCTCTACTCCACGACGACGGGTCATGCCGAAGGCGCAGATCGCTGCCTGCCTCAATTCCTCGGCCGCGAGCAGTTCGAAAAGCTCGGCCTCCTTCGGGTTGGATGCGGGGAAGCCGGCCTCGATGAACTGCACACCGAGTTGGTCAAGGGCGTGAACCACCCTCACCTTCTCGGCAGCGGAAAGGGACATGCCATGGCCCTGCATGCCATCGCGGAGGGTCGTGTCGTAGAGCTTCACTGCTGTCATCGGATACTGCCTTTCAGGAAATCAGGAGGCCCGGACCGGTCGGATCCGGGAGGACCGAACGCGGCACAGACCGCGCTGCCGCGTGGACTCAGCGTCCCGCAGCCCCCGTAATTCGGGCGATCCTGATTTCGTTGAAAGCGTGAAGCATGGGTCTCAGACTGTACTGGGTTCGTTCCTGGCCGCTGGTTCGCCGACCAGATCAAGCCACTCCGTGTATTCCGGCGACCGGCCGTAGATGGCATCCTCGTAGCCCTGCTGGACCAGACGGCAGACCTCGCCCGGATCACCAAGGGGGTGGTCGTCAACTTCCCGGACCGGGACCACTTCGGCGGCCGTGCCACACATGAACACCTCGTCAGCGAGGTACAGCTCGGACCGGGCGATGTCACGCTCGATCACCGGGTAGCCCTTGTCTTCGAGGATCTGAATGACCGACTTGCGGGTGATCCCGTCGAGGATCGATGCGACCTGCGGCGGCGTGTAGACCTTGCCCTCCTTGACCATGAAAATGTTCTCACCCGAGCCTTCGCAGACCATGCCGCGCTCGTCGAGAAGAATCGCCTCTTCGTAACCGGCCTTGGCCGATTCCGTCTTGGCCAGGATCGAGTTCAGGTACTGGCCCGAAGCCTTGGCGTGAGGAATCAGGCTGGCCGAAGAGACCCGTCGCCAGGAAGAGACCTTCGCACGGATTCCGTGATTCTTGCCGTCCTCGCCGAGATATGCGCCCCAGGGCCAGACCGCGATGATGATCTCGACCGGAGCCGACTTCGCGTAAAGGCCCATCTCGCCGTACCCGCGAAAAGCCAGCGGTCGGATGTAACAGTCACGCAGCCCGTTCTTCCGGATCAGCTCCCGGGTTGCCTCGCCAATCTCCTCCTTCGAGAAGGGCAGATCGAGGAAGTACATCCGGGCGGAATCCTCGAAGCGCTGGAGATGCTCGGCATGCCTGAAAATCGCCGGACCCTTTTCACCGTCGTAGCAGCGGATTCCCTCGAACACGCCGGTGCCGTAGTGAAGACCATGGCTCAGTACGTGCACCTGCGCCTCGTCCCACGGGACGAACTTGCCGCTGTGCCAGATGTACTCAGCCTTTTCCAACAGTCTTCTCCTTCGATTTGACGGTTCGATGATGGTACGCCAGATTGCTCCGGCGCACCCCTGCAGCTTATCCCTGAGCCAGCTCGGCCAGAACTGCCTCGGTCACCTCGACGGTGCCGACCCTGGTTTCGCCGGCGCCGCCCTCGTAGATGTCAGGCGTCCTCAGGCCCTTCTCCAGGACCGCGTCCACCGCCGCCTCGACCCGGTCGGCTGCGTCACCGTCACCGAGCCCGTAGCGGAGCATCATCGCGCCCGAAAGCATGGTGGCGAGCGGATTTGCGACGCCCTGGCCAGCGATGTCCGGAGCGGAGCCGTGAACGGGCTCAAAGAGACCGGGTTCACCCTCGGCCCCCATCGAGGCCGAGGGAAGCATCCCCAGGGAGCCGGTCAGCATGGCGGCCTCATCGCTGAGGATGTCGCCAAAAAGGTTCTCGGTGACGATCACGTCGATCTCCGCCGGCGCCGAAACCAGCTTCATGGCGGCGAAGTCGACGAGCAGGTGGTCAAGCTGGACATCCGGGTATTCCTCGGCGACCTGCTTGACGGTTTCCCGCCACAGCCTCGAGCTCTCGAGCACGTTCGCCTTGTCTACCGACAGGACCCTGGGGCTGTCCGAACGCTGCCTTGCGGCGTCGAATGCTGCTCTCGAAATCCGCTGGATCTCGGCGATCGAGTAGGCACATTCGTCGTAGGCGACATTGCCATCATCCCGACGGCCGGAATCGCCGAAGTAGATGCCACCGGTCAGCTCACGGACGACAAGCAGGTCGGTTCCGTCGATCAGTTCTCGCTTGAGAGGGCTCGCGTCGATCAGGGCCGGAGAAGGCTTGACTGGCCGCAGGTTTGCGTAGAGGCCGAGTGCCTTGCGGATGCCGAGAAGGCCCTGTTCGGGCCTTGGTGCGGTCGGATCCTTGGCAACCGCTTCATCCCACCTGGGGCCACCCACGGCGCCAAGAAGCACGGCATCCGAGGCCCTGCAGGCCTCGACGACCTCGTCGGTGAGTGCGACACCATGCTCGTCGATCGAGGCACCGCCGATCAGGTGCTCCTCGTATTCGAAGTTCCCGACCGCATCGAGGACCTGCCGGGTTGCGTCGACAATCTCGGGACCGATTCCGTCACCGGCCAGCACGACGATCCGTCTTGTCTCACTCATTCTCGTTCTTCCTTTTCGCGGTCATGTTCAGGCGAACATAGTTGAAGCTGGTCGGTTGACCCATCTCGGCCAGCAGTCGGTCTGTGTACTCGGTAAAGAGGCCGGGTTCGAGCATCTCTCGAGCCGGAGCCAGGAAAGAAGCCTCGAAGAACCCTCTCGGGTCCTCCGGGTGGGCGATTCTCTCCTCCAGCCAGCAGTCGATTTCACCGTAACCGGCTTCGAACAGCCGGATCTCGGTTTCTTCGGGTCCGGCGAAATTCCATGGCTCCTCGAAATCTCCGAAGACTCCGGCAAAAGGCTCCTGGGCGCCTACGATCCGGAGGGCTTCGACGACTTCAGACACGTTTCCCTTCCCGCCGCATTGCGCGACCAGCGAGCCTCCGGGCCTGGTTGCTGCGGCTGTGGCAGAGAACAGTGCGGAGTGGTCGCGGATCCAGTGGAAGGTCGCATTCGAGAACACGGCATCCACCGGCTCGCCAACCTCCAGCGAGGTCAGGTCCTGGCAGAGAAAGCTGACCCGGGGATCATCCCCGAGCCGCGCTTCCGCCTCGCTGATCATGCTGGGAGAGCCGTCGACGCCGATTACCCTGCCTTCCGGCAGCCTCCCGAGAAGGTCCTCTGTCACCTTTCCGGACCCGCAGCCCGCATCAAGCACGGTCTCGTTTCCCGCCAGTTTCAGCCGATCGATCACGGCACCGGACCACTCTCGCTGTGGTGTGGCCACACGCGAGTACTTGGTGGCCTCCCAGTCGGCGGGCCGGGTTTCAGGAGACGACATCGCTCTGCTCCTACAGGGCTGTGGTGACCGGACCGTAGGTCCCGCCGGGACCGGCTTCGAAAGCCTCGATCTCATCCTCGGACTGCAGGGTGAGAGCGATGTCATCCAGCCCGCCGAGAAGCCTCCGCTTGATCTCGCGGTCGATATCGAAGGATGCCTCTCCCCCGTCCCAGCTCACGGTCTGCGATTCCAGGTCGATCTTCGCCGCTCCAGCCGTCGCGATGGCCCTGCACTCCTCCTCCGGCAGCACGATCGGCAGGAAGCCGTTCTTGGTGCTGTTCGAATAGAAGATGTCCGAGAACGAGGGTGCGATCACGGCCTGGAAGCCGAACTGATGGAGAGCCCACACGGCATGCTCGCGTGAGGAACCGGAACCGAAGTTCCTGCCCGAAACGAGGATCGGATGCGGCTCGAGTTCGATCTCGCCATCCCGCATCCAGTCGTAGAAGAGGAACTCTCCGTAGCCGGTGCGTTCGACCCTCTTCAGGAACTGCTTCGGGATGATCTGGTCAGTGTCGACGTCGCTGCGGTCCAGGAAGGCGACTTCGCCTTCGATTGTGCTGATCGGTTCCATTTCTAGCTCCAGTTCCTGATGTCGACGAAGTGTCCCTCGATGGCGGCGGCGGTGGCCATGGTCGGGCTGACGAGATGGGTCCGGCCGCCCTTGCCCTGGCGACCTTCGAAATTGCGGTTCGAGGTTGACGCGCAGCGTTCGCCCTCGATAAGGATGTCCGGGTTCATCCCGAGGCACATCGAGCAGCCGGCTCCGCGCCACTCGAATCCGGCCTCTTCGAAAATCCTGTCGAGGCCTTCTTCTTCCGCCTGGGCCTTGACCAGGGCGGAACCCGGCACGACCATGGCGCGAACGCTGTCGGCGACCTTGCGGCCCTTGATTGCTCCGGCGGCTTCACGCAGGTCCGATATCCGGGAGTTCGTGCAGGAACCGATGAACACCCGCTCGGGTCGGATCTCCTCCATCGGGGTTCCGGCCTCCAGCCCCATGTACTGGAGCGCACGTTCCGCAGCCTCACGGTCGGCCGGTGAATCCATCTTCTCCGGGTCCGGGACCGTGTCGGTGACCTGAATGACCATGCCGGGGGTCGTGCCCCAGGTGACCATCGGCGAGATCGCGGTTGCGTCGATCTCGACCTCCGTGTCGAAAGTGGCCCCCTCATCGGTCGGCAGGTCTCTCCAGCGCTCGACCGCCGCATCGAAGTCCGCTGGCACGCCGGGCTTGCCACGCATGTATTCGAAGGTGGTCTCGTCCGGAGCGATCATTCCGGCCTTGCCGCCGCCTTCGATGGTCATGTTGCAGATGGTCATCCGCTGCTCCATGGTCAGGGCCTCGATCGCCTCGCCCGCGTACTCGACCACGTAGCCGGTCATTCCCGAAGTTCCGAGCTTGCCGATCGTGGCGAGGATCAGGTCCTTGGAGGTGACCCCTTCGCCGAGCGTTCCGGAATAGTTGATCCGCATGGTCTTCGGCTTGTTCTGGACCAGCGTCTGTGTGGCCATCACATGTTCGACCTCGGAGGTACCGATTCCGAAAGCGAGGGCACCGAAGGCGCCGTGGGTTGAAGTGTGGGAGTCACCGCAGACGATGGTCATCCCCGGCTGGGTCAGCCCCAGCTCCGGGCCGATCACGTGGACGATCCCCTGGGTTTCCGACCCGAGGCTGTAGACCGGCACACCGAAGTCGGCGGCGTTCTTCTCCAGAGTCTCGACCTGCTTGCGCGACAGGGCATCCTTGATCAGGGCGGCGGTGGGCGTTCCGTCGGTCGGAACGTTGTGGTCAGCCGTAGCGACTGTCTTGTCCGGACGGCGCAGCTTGCGTCCGCTCATCCGCAGGCCCTCGAAGGCCTGTGGCGAGGTCACCTCGTGGACGAGATGGAGATCGATGTAGATCAGGTTCTCCTTGACCTCGTGGGCTTCCCAGATCTTTTCGAACATTGTCTTTGGCATCTGATCTCCTTCCTATCCGCGGCGGAGTCCCGCCGCGATCACAGCGATGAACTCCACCGGTTCATCGCTTTGGTTCTCGAAATGGTGTGGCAGGTCAGCGTCAAAGGTGACGCTGTCTCCTGCGTTCAGCTGATGGCGTTCTCCCTCGAAGACGAGCGTCACGCTTCCGTCGAGCACAACGGTTGTCTCGCGGCTGCCTGGTTCGTGCATCGGGGCGTCACCCTCTCCGCCGGTACTCGCGCCCGGATTCAGGCGGTGAGTAGAGACATCTGCCCTCTGCCCGGGAAGCGGAGGCGTGAGCTCCTCGATTCGGTGGCCCCCGCTGCTTCGCACGAGGTGATCCTCCGAGCGGCTGATGACCAGGTGCCTGACCTCGTCGAGGCGAAGCAGCTGCGACAGGCTCAGGTCAAGCCCGGCAGCGATCTTCTCGGCGACCGCCAAAGTAGGGCTGGTGCTGCCCCGCTCGACCTGCGAGAGCATGGTCGGGCTGACGCCGCTGCGATCGGAAAGATCCCTCAGGGAGAAGTTCATCGCTTCCCTGAGGGCCTTCACCCGCATGCCGACTGCGTTCTCGGTGCCAGTTCCGGGCGAAACCGTACCGGCATCCGGAGATTCGACTGTGGGAGTGATCTGCGACATCACTTGTACGTTATCACGCACAAACGTACTGTCAAGTCCGGGATTTGCTCTCCCTGCAAAGAGAAAGCCCCGCCTTTCGGCGGGGCTTTCGAAGCGTCCGGGATCGTGGATCCCCTTGCGCCTACCGACCCTTACGTGGTTGCTTCGGCTTCCTGTGGTCGACCGGAGCGTTGGCGCTGAGCAGGCTGAAGATAGCTTTGCCCATCATGAGTATCACGTCTCACTTATGTTGCGGTTCATGTGGCAGGAAAACCCTGCAAGAGCAAGATAAAGGCCCCCAGAGGCCAGGTCTGTGACCGCCCTCACTCGTTAACAAACCTTTACCCGAGGCCATAGAACTCCCCGCTGACCTCGACGACGGCGGTCTGGGGGTGCGGTCCCCGGACCTCTGGATGGGGAGCGAAGCGACGGTCCGGGTGCCGCACCCCAGACCGCCACCCACCACAATCTCAGGGAGTGTGTTCCTTGACCGCGTCGGCGGTCGCTTCCTCAGCCTCGGCTATCGCCGCACCGTCCAGCAGGTTGCTGAGCGCCCGCACATATGCCCGGCCGGAGGCTTCGATGATGTCCGTCGAGATCCCCTGACCGGATGCGGTACGGCCATCGGCGCGGAGCACGACGGTCACCTCTCCAAGGGCATCCTCTCCCCCGGTCACCGCGCCGACGTGGAACTCACGCAGCTCGGCTTCGGCTCCGGTGGCGTCGAGAATGGCGCTGAATATCGCCTCGACAGGGCCGTCTCCACGGCTCTCGCCTGCGGAAACGTCGCCCTCCGGAAGTTTCACCCTCACCTTGGCGACAGGCTCGCTGTCGCTGGAGGCGTGGACTTCGAACCACTCCAGTTCGTGGGACTGCGGGCGTTCGCGCATCTCGTCCGAGACGATCGCCTCCAGATCCAGCGCCGTGACCTGCTTCTTCTTGTCGGCCACGTCCTTGAACCGCTTGAAGGCCTGGTTCAGGGCTTCACCGTCGACGACGAAGCCGAGCTGCTCAAGGGCATCCTTGAGCGCATGACGGCCGGAATGCTTGCCGAGCACCAGCTGGTTCGAGTCGAACCCGATCTCGGTCGCGTCCATGATCTCGAACGTTTCGCGTTCCTTCAGCACGCCGTCCTGGTGAATGCCGGACTCATGAGCGAACGCGTTCCTGCCCACCACTGCCTTGTTCGGCTGGACCACGTAGCCGGTGGCTCGGGACACGAGGCGGCTGGTCCGGGCCAGTTCCCGCGAGTTGATGCCGGTGTGCAGGCCGTGCACGTCTTCGCGAACCTTGATCAGCATCGCGATCTCTTCCAGTGAGCAGTTTCCGGCCCGTTCGCCGATGCCGTTGATCGCGCACTCAACCTGCCTTGCTCCTGCCAGTACCCCGGCGTACGAGTTGGCCACGGCCAGTCCCAGGTCGTCATGGCAATGAACCGAAAGCCGGATGTCCCTCAGCGAGGGTGCGTACCGGTAGAGATCCTCGAAAAACTTCGTGTACTCGGCCGGCGTGGTGTAGCCGACCGTGTCGGGGATGTTGACGACGGTTGCACCTTCTTCGACCGCGATCGCGCAGACCTCGGCGGTGAACTCGACCTCACTTCGGGTGGCGTCCATCGGCGAGAACTCGACGTCCTCGCAGTAGGACCTGGCCTGGGCCACGGCCGCCCGGGCGCCCTTCAGGACGTCCTCCCGGGTGTTCCTCATCTGATGCTCGATGTGAATGTCCGAGGTCGAGATGAAGGTGTGGATCCTGGGCCGTTCGGA
Source organism: Solirubrobacterales bacterium (assembly GCA_020438355.1). Taxonomy (GTDB): domain Bacteria; phylum Actinomycetota; class Thermoleophilia; order Solirubrobacterales; family 70-9; genus 67-14. Next base: position 15,977 of record JAGQUT010000003.1, read on the forward strand.
ATCCCTGATTGCGTTCCACGCCGAGTCGATGTCAGGGGCCTGTGCGCGGGCCAGCGCGCAGATCGTCGGCCCGTGTACTTCCCGGGCAATTCGCTGGACTGCCTCGAAGTCACCGGGCGAGGCGATCGGGAAGCCGGCCTCGATCACGTCGACGCCGAGACGGGCGAGTTGCTGGGCAATCTCGATCTTCTCGGATGCGTTCAGCGAGATTCCCGGCGACTGCTCGCCGTCTCTCAGGGTGGTGTCAAAGATGTGGACGCGATTTGCGTCTGTTACGTCCTGGCTGGACATTTGCTTCTCCTTCTAAGGTCGGTACTTGAATCTGGTTCAGCTCGCGGCTGTCGCGCCGCCCGGCGATATATCCCCCGAAAGGGGGAGAAGGAGAAGTAGGCTCGGGCTGTGGAACCAGTGGTTCATACCTGCGTTCAAGAGTAGCGCACCGGGGCTTCGGTTCAAGGAACGAGAACCACTTTGCCAACGTTCTGCCTGGAGCGAATGAACTCGTGGGCGTCCGGGGCCTGATCAAAGGCGAAGCTCCGGTCCACGACCGGCTGGAATGTTCCGGCCTCGAGTTCGCGTTCCATCACCGCCCCGAGCCTGGTGAGCCCTTCGTTCTTCCACCAGTCGAGGAGATTCAGTCCGAAAACGCCCTTGTTCTCGCTGATCGCACCGAAGCTCTTCCACCATGGCATGGTCGCCATCGGCATTCGAACCAGGGCCGAGATCGTCTTTCGGTCGAGCAACCCCCTCGCGCCGGAAACCTCTGAGGAGCCGAACATGACCAGCTTGCCGCCGGGCCTGAGCAGCCGGTAGTCCTTGCGGAAGCTCGTTGGTCCGGTCGCGTCGATGATCAGGTCCACTCCCTCCCCGCCGGTCAGTCCCAGTACCTCGGATTCGAAGTCCTTGCTCCGGTAATCGATCGGATGGTTCACTCCCTGGGCCCGAATCGCGTCGTGCTTCGAGGCAGAAGCAGTCCCGAAGATCTCGGCCCCGTACTTCCTGGCGATCTGGGTGGCTGCGATACCGACACCCCCGGCCGCCGCGTGAATCAGCACCCGTTGGCCTTCCATGAGTCCGCCCATCAGGACCAGCGCGGCGAGTGCGGTGCAGTAGTTGACCGGCAGCGCGGCAGCCTCCTCGAAGGACATCCCGTCTGGCACCCGGTAGACGTCGCCTTCGGGAACGGACACCATCTCCGAGTAACCGCCAAACATGGTCGGGGCGAAGACAAGGTCACCGGGCTCGAAACCGCTGACGTCCGAACCGGTTGACTCCACCTCGCCAGCGATCTCGTAACCGAGCACGCAGGGCGTCTTCGGTGCGTCCGGATAGAGCCCTTCGGTAGCCATCAGATCGGCGAAATTGATGCCGGCCGCAGCGACCTTGACCTTCACTTCTCCCGAACCCGCCTCGGGTTCGTCGACCTGCCTTACTTCAAGATCGGATGACCCTCCGTGGCCCTTCAGGACTATGGCTCGCATGGGGGCAGCCTACAGCCGCCCCCGTCGGCAAATCAGAGTTCGATCGCGTACCCGGCCGAGAAGCCGTCCACAGACTTGATCGTGTCAATCGTGCTGGCCGACACCGGTGCGTCCGAGGTGACGACCATCACCGCATTGTCGCTGTCGGCCTCGGCACCGACTGCAGCCGAGCCGATGTTCACGCCTTCCTCGCCGAAGAGGGAGCCGACGCGGCCGATCATGCCGGGCTGGTCGGCGTAGCGGAAAACAGCCATGTGCTCCGCGAAAGGCAGATAGAAGCTCTGGCCCCAGATCGACACGAGGTAAGGGACGTTCTTCGGGCCGACTGTGGTGCCACCGACGGTGACGACGTCGGCTCCCGACTGGATGGTCACCCGGACCAGGTCGGTGAATTCGTCGGCGGTCGAATCCTTGATCTCGATGACCTCAATGCCGCGCTCTTCCGCCATCTGGGGAGCGTTGACCAGGTTGACGGCTTCCTCCGTGTGACCGGAAAGCAGACCCGCCTGGACAGCGATTCCGAGCAGCCTCGTGTCGTTGTCGGCAATTCCGCCGCGAAACTCGACCTCGACCCTGTCGATCGAACCGGGCGTGAGGCCCACAGCCAGCTGACCGAGTGTCTGACAGAGGGGAACGTATGGTGCGAGCGCCTCCATGACAGCCGGACTGACCGCAGGAATGTTGACCGCGTTGGTTACAACGCCGCCGGTGAGGGCCGCCGTGACCTGTTCGGCCGTGTCGGTGCCGGCCCTGTCCTGGGCTTCGGCGGTGGATGCACCCAGGTGCGGCGTCACGACGACATCCTCGCGCTGGAAGATCGGGTGCTCGGTGAAAGGCTCCTCCGGGAACACGTCGAGAGCCGCCCCGGCGAGCTGCCCGGACTCGAGGCCGTCGATAAGCGCGTCAAGGTTGACCAGTTCGCCGCGGGCACAGTTGACGATCCGCATGCCCGGCTTGAACTTGGCGATCGCTTCGGCGTCGATCCAGTCGACCGTTTCCGGGGTCTTGGGAAGGTGAATGGTGATCAGGTCGGCCCGGCGATAAATCTCGTCGGGGGAATCGACACCTTCCACCCCCAGGTCCCTGAAGCGCTCGTGTGAAACAAACTTGTCGAAGGCGAGCACTTCCATGTCGAAGCCCTGGGCGAACTTGGCGACCAGCTGGCCGATCCGGCCGAAGCCGATCACTCCGAGGGTCTTTCCGTAAAGCTCGGCGCCCTTGTACTTCGCCCGGTCCCAGCGACCATCGACCAGGGCCGAATGGGCCTGAGGGACGTTGCGGAAAAGGGCGAGTGCCAGAGCCATCGTGTGCTCGGCTGCGGCGACCGAGTTCGACTCCGGGGCGTTGGCGACGATGATCCCGCGCTTGGTGGCGGCCGGAATGTCGACGTTGTCGACCCCTGTGCCGGCCCGGCCGATCACCTTCATGTTGTCGGCCTTCTCGATCAGCTCGGGAGTGAGCTTGGTCGCGGACCTGATCAGGATCGCGTCGAATTCACCGATCCTCTCGGCCAGTTCCGCGTCATCCATGTCGACGCCGATCTCGACGTCGAAGTTTTCCCTGAGCTGGTCAACGCCGCTTTCGGCGATCTTCTCCTTGACCAGGACCTTTGCGCGTTCGGACAACAGTTCCTCCTAGTTGGCCGGCCCGGTTGGGCCGGCTTCGATCAAAAGTTTCACGCAGTGACCCCGCCGTTCTCGATCACCCAGTCGATGCTGGCGGTCAGCGCCTCGACATCTGAAGGATCGACGGCCGGGAACATCGCAATCCTCAGCTGGTTGCGGCCAAGCTTCCGGTAGGGCTCGACATCGACGATCCCGTTTGCACGAAGCGTCGCGGCGACCTTTGCCGCGTCGATCGAGTCATCGAAATCGATGGTTCCCACTACGAGCGAGCGGTTGGCAGGGTCGGTCACGAAAGGCGTTGCGAAATCCCTGGCCTCCGCCCACCCATAAAGGTGCGAGGAGGAAGCGCTGGTCCGCTCCACACAGAAATCGAGACCGCCGCCGGCGAGCATCCAGTCGAGCTGCTCGGCGAGCAGGTAGAGGGTGGCAACCGCCGGCGTGTTGTAGGTCTGGTCCTTGCGCGAATTGTCGAGGGCAGTCTTCAGGGACAGGAACGGAGGCTGCCACCGGCCGGCGTCACCATCGAGTTCCTCGATTCTGGAGATCGCCGCGGGGCTGAGGGCAGCCAGCCAGAGACCGCCATCGGAACCGAAAGCTTTCTGTGGCGCGAAGTAGTAGACGTCTGATTCCTTGAGGTCCACAGGGAGTCCACCGGCACCGGAGGTGGCGTCAATCAGGACCAGGGCATCACCGGAGTCCGCCGGGCGTTCCACCGGGACCATGACACCGGTCGAGGTCTCGTTGTGAGCCCAGCCGATCACGTCGACTCCGTCTCGGCTCTCGGGAGCAGGGGCGCTGCCCGGCTCGGCCTCGATCAGGACCGGGTCGGAAAGGAACGGTGCTCCGGCGGTCACCTGCGAGAACTTGCGGGAGAACTCGCCGTAGACGAGGTGAAGCGCCCTGTCCCGGACGAGCCAGGCCGCCGCCGCATCCCAGAATGCCGTAGCCCCACCGTTGCCCAGAGCTATCTCGTAGCCGTCGGGAAGCGAGAAGAGCTCGCCGAGACCACCACGGACCCGGCCAACCAGGTCCTTGACCGGCTTCTGCCGGTGCGAGGTTCCCATCAGGTCCGATTGACCTCCGAGGGACAGCAGCGCTTCCGGGCGCACCTTCGAGGGGCCGCAGCCGAAGCGGCCGTCGTCTGGCTTCAGGTCATCCGGGATCGTGGCGAAATTGCTCATCGTGGTTGAGGATATTGATCCTTGCCTCCGGACCACCGGACGGGGGTCAGGGACGCTCTGGACTTGATCCGAAGGCATGGTTAGGCTGGAAAGCGTCTCGAATCTTGCCAATTCACCACAGAGGAGAACTCTTGTATCCAGTCACATACGAAGCCGACTATCTGCGCGAACGGAACCGCCTGACCACCTTCTTCCGCCTGATCGTCGCGATTCCGTGGCTAATCGTCGCATCGATCTACGTAATGGCCCAGCTGGTGGTCGTGATCATTGCCTGGTTCGCGCTGATCATTCTGGGCCGGTTCCCCGAAGGCATGTACGGATTCGTAGGCGGAATCCTCCGCTTCACCCAGAGGGTCAACGGCTTCATGTACCTCCAGACCGACGCCTGGCCGCCCTTCGGCATCAGTGAAGACCCGAATTACCCGATCCGCGTTCACTTTCAGCCTCCGGCTGGCCGGCAGAGCAGACTGAAGGCGTTCTTCAGGCTGATCCTCGTGATCCCGCTGGCGATCCTCTCCTACGCGATGAGTTACGCGCTGATGGCTGTGGCCACGATCTCCTGGCTGACCATCGTTTTCCGTGGCTATCAGCCCGCGGCCATCCACAACGCGATCGCGTACATCATGGGCTGGAACACCAGGGCGACCGCCTACATGTACCTGATGCGCGACGAGTACCCGCCGGTAGGGGACGAAACCCCGGTCGAGGTGGATCCGCCCGCAGCTGCTCTCACCGCCACCGAGCCTGCGCCGCTCGACCCCGGCCCCGCTGCCACCGCGGACGAAGGGCAGGCACCGCCGCCGGCGAACTGACGCTCATACGAAGCGAATGCACAGAAAAGGCGGCCTCCCGGGCCGCCTTTTCTGTGCGTAGAAGCGATTCGTCTCAGTCCTCGTCCCACTCGAACGGCGGATACTTGGTGCTCATCCAGTAGCTGTAGAAGTTCGCACGCATGTACCAGGTGAAGCCGTTCCGGATCACGTTGAAAAGACCTTCCGGGATCCGCTTGGTGAAGAGGATCGTGAAGAAGGCGAAGAAGGAGCAGATCTGCGCCACCATGAAGATCAGCGAAGCGACGATCAGGTAAGGAATAACGATCAGCCAGGCGAAGAACGGACGCCAGCGGGATACCCGCTCCGGGTACTCGGCCTGCAACTGAATCGTGTCGTCAGGCGTCTCCTGGAGAGTGAACGGCGGGTACTTGTCGGTGATCAGCATCGTGTACGCCAGCACCCTCATTGCCCAGCGCTGCACTCCGTACATGTAGTTCCACATGCCTTCCGGATACCTGGCCGTGAAGAGGGTCGCGAAGAACGCAATGAAGGCGACGAATGCGGCACCGATCCCGAGGAAGAACAGGACGACGTAATGCGGGATCACGATCAGCCACTTGATCAGCGGCATGAAGCGCGAATACTCGGGAAGGAGCTGCGCGTCGACGTCGACCGGGTATTCACCCGCGACTAGCTCGCCCGTTCCTCCGGTGGCGACGACCGCCTGCTCTTCAGGCGTGGGAGTGGGTGTATCTGACATCTCTACTCCTTGGACTGGGACACCCCCGGTAAACGGGGCCACGAAGAACCTACCCGCTTGAGAGGCGTTCTCCTGTAATTCTCTCGAAAATCCCACAAAAAAGGGGCGGCCCGACCGGACCGCCCCCGGGCTTCGTCGCCCGGTGGGAACCGGGCGACGGTAGGTCCCTCCTAGAACTCGGTGTCGATCCAGGGCATCATGTCGCGGAGCTCGGCTCCGACGATCTCGACCTCGTGATCCTTGCCTTCCTGGCGCATGCGGTCGAAGTTCTCGTTGCCGGCCTTGGTCTCGGCGATGAACTCTGTTGCGAACTCGCCGGACTGGATCTCGGAAAGGATCTGCTTCATCGCAGCCCTCGACTCGTCGCCAATCACGCGCTTGCCGCGGGTCAGGTCGCCGTATTCGGCGGTGTTGGAGATCGAGTAGCGCATGCCCTGGATGCCCTTCTCGTACATGAGGTCGACGATCAGCTTGAGCTCGTGGAGACACTCGAAGTAGGCGAGCCGCGGGTCGTACCCCGCCTCGACGAGCGTGTCGAATCCGGCCCGGACCAGCTCGGTTGCGCCACCGCAGAGCACGGCCTGCTCACCGAAGAGGTCGGTCTCGCATTCGTCCTTGAAGGTCGTCTCGATGATGCCGGCACGACCACCGCCGACCCCGATCGCATAGGCAAGGACGAGATCGTGAGCGTTGCCGGTCGCGTCCTGCTCTACAGCCATCAGGCAGGGAACCCCGGAGCCTTCCTCGAACTGCCGGCGAACCATGTGGCCGGGACCCTTCGGGGCGACCATGCCGACGTCGACACCGGCCGGGGGAACGATCTGGTCGAACCGGATCGCGAAACCATGGGCAAACATGAGCAGGTTGCCTTCGGCGATGCCGTCCTTGATCTCGTTCTCCCATATCTCCGCCTGCTTTTCGTCCGGCAGGAGGATCATCACGATGTCACCCTTGCTGGCTGCGTCAGCTACCGAGAGGACCTCGAGGCCGGCCGCTGATGCCTGTTCGCGGCTGGCCGAGCCCTCGCGCAGCCCGACTACCACATTCACACCCGAATCCTTGAGGTTCAGGGCATGCGCGTGGCCCTGCGAGCCGAAGCCGAGGATGGCGACGGTCTTGCCCTCGAGCTTCGAGAGGTCTCCGTCCTTGTCATAGAAGATGTCTTGGGTGCTCATAGGCCCCAATCGTATGCGTAGCAACGCCGGCGCGGGTTCTCACGACGACCGGGCGGGGTTCAGGTCTCCGGCGAAAGTCCTCTGGCGAATCTCTCGGGATCCCTCAGACCGGCACGGTGAAGCTTGCCGGAGGGCGTCCTTGGCAGTTCCTCCACCACCTCGAGCCGCTTTGGAACCTTGTACGGCGCGAGCTTTCCCTCGCAGTGCGAACGGACCTCGTCGAGGTCTACCTCCTCTTCGTCCCGCACGACGATCACGGCGGTCACGGCCTGCTGCCACTCCGGATCGGGCAGCCCCACCACAGCGGCTTCGAGGATCCCTGGATGCTGAACCAGTACGTCCTCAACCTCCGCCGGAATGACGTTCTCTCCCCCGGTGATGATCATCTCGTCGGTTCGGCCCTGGACGTAAAGGAAGCCGTCCTCATCGATCCAGCCCACGTCACCGGTGTGCAGCCAGCCATCGGAGTCCAGAGCCCCGGCGGAAACGGTCGGTCCCTGGACCAGGATCTCGCCGCCCCTGATTCTCAGATGCGAGGTCAGAAGTGGCCTGCCGACCGAACCGACCTTGCGCCGGGCCTCGGCCACCTCGAGAGTTGTCACCTGGGAGCAGGTCTCGGTCAGGCCGTAGGTCTGGATCACCTTCGCCCCCCGGTCGAGCGCTTCGGAGAGCGCGCTCTGGGGCACCGGTCCGCCGCCGACGAGGATCGCCCGGGGTGCGCTGAGGTCAATCCCCTCTTCGAGCAGCCTGAGCAGCATCGTGGACACCAGCGAAATCACGGTTACACCGTCGTTCTCTATCGCGTCAGCCACTGCCTCGGGCTCGAAGCGGTCCTGGAGGACCATCGCCGTGCCGTAGATCACCGATCGCATCACGATGGAGAGACCGGAAATGTGGCTGGTGGGAAGAGAGCAGAGCCATCGGTCGGAGGGGTCGACCCCGATGTTGAACGCCGATCCCATCGCGCTGAAAAGGTGATTCCCGTACGAGAGGGTGACCGTGTGAGGCATACCGGTCGAACCGCTGGTCAGGATCCGGCAGTGGGGATCCGACATGTCGTGCTCGCCGAGCAACGGCATGTCCGCCTCGGTCTGGGTCAGTCGGCCCGGGTCGTCGAGGTCGACCGACACCCCGCAGGACTTGATCGCCCTGGCCCGTTCCTCGAGTGACAGCTTCGGACTGATCGGCAGGAGGACCGCACCGGTCTTCATCAGGGCGTGGATCAGGATTACCTTCTCCCGGCCCGGACCCATGTTCATCGCGACCGTAGCTCCGCGTCGAACGCCCCAGGCCGCCAGGCGGCGCGCCGCGTGGACGGCTTCCTCTTCCAGCTCGGCGTAGGTCATCGACTCGCCGTCCGAAATCAGGGCGATCCGGTCGGGACAGCTTTGCGCTCTCTGTGCCAGCCAGTTGTCGAGTTTCAATTGACCTCGTTTATCGTGGAGCCTTCAAATCTTGAGATCCGTGAGCCGTCGCGGCCACACCCTTACGAACGGAGTACCGCTCTTGCCCGAAAGACACCGAAATGCGCCCCCTGAGGAGTCGCTGTACGAGCCGATCGAGTGGCAGTCAGCCGGAGATTACTCCGACATCCTCTACGAGAAGGCCGAGGGCATCGCCAAGATCACGATCAACCGGCCGGAGGTCCGTAACGCCTTCCGCCCCCAGTGCCTGGCCGAGCTCCGGGACGCCTTCGAAAAAGCCCGGGACGACATCGAAGTGGGAACGATCATCTTCACCGGCGCCGGCACCGAGGCGTTCTGCTCGGGTGGCGACCAGCGGATCCGGGGAGACGACGGCTACATCGGGGATGACAACGTCGCGAAGCAGGGGGTCGGCCGGCTCGACGTAGGGGATCTTCACGTTCAGATCAGGCGCACCCCGAAGCCGGTAATCGCGATGGTCGCCGGTTACGCGATAGGTGGCGGTCACATCCTTCATCTGGTCTGTGACATGACGATCGCAGCAGACAACGCCAGGTTCGGCCAGACCGGCCCGAGGGTCGGCAGCTTCGACGGCGGTTTCGGAGCCAGCCTTCTGGCAAGGAACATCGGCATCAAGAAGGCCAAGGAGTTCTGGTTCCTCTGCCGGCACTACACGGCCGAGGAGGCCCTCGACATGGGACTTGTCAACGCGGTCGTCCCGGTCGAGGACCTGGAAAGGGAGACCGTGGCCTGGTGCCGGGAGATGTCACACCTCTCCCCTCTCTCGTTGCGACTGCTCAAGTCGAGCTTCAACGCCGAGGAAGACGGACTTACCGGCCTGCAGCAGCTTTCACATGACGCGACGCTCCTCTTCTACATGTCCGAGGAAGGTCAGGAAGGCCGCAACGCGTTTCAGGAAGGCCGCAAACCCGACTTCGACAAGTTCCCCCGTCGCCCGTGAGGATCTGGCTGAACGCGGCTCGTCCGCGGACCCTGCCGGCAGCGATTGCTCCGGTTCTGGTCGGTACGGCGGCCGCCGTCTATGCGGTGGACGACCTGCCTCGACTGGGCGGGTTCATCGCTGCACTTCTGGCCAGCATCCTGATCCAGATCGGGACCAATCTGGCCAACGACTACTCGGATGCCAGGCGGGGAGCGGACTCGGCGGACCGACTCGGCCCGGTGCGAGTCACCTCGGCCGGTCTGATCACGCCACGACGGGTGCTCACCGCCACCTGGATTGCGTTCGGTCTTGCCGCGCTGCTCGGCCTTTACCTCGCCTGGCTGGCCGGTTGGATCATCCTTGTGGTTGGCGCTGTGTCGATCGCTGCCGGCTTTCTCTACACGGGCGGCCCGAAGCCGTACGGCTACGCAGGGCTCGGCGAAGTCTTCGTCTTCCTCTTCTTCGGACTCGTATCGGTCAACGGCTCGTACTACGTTCAGCTGGAGGAACTCGCCTGGCTGCCTTTCGGGCTTTCGGTTGCGATCGGCCTGCTCTCGACGGCGATTCTCGTGGTCAACAACGTCCGCGACATCGATTCCGACCGCCGGGCCGAGAAAAACACCCTGGCCGTGCGGATGGGACGCGAGAAGACCAGAAAGCTCTACGTGTTTGTGGTGCTCGCGGCCTTCTTCGTGCTTGCCCTGACAATCGTCCTCAATGATGGCCCCTGGCTCGCCCTGATCGGACTTATCGCGATCCCGATGGCACGCGACCCGATCGCCGCTGTAACCGGGCGGACCGACGGTCCGTCGCTGAACAAGGCGCTCGCCGGAACCGGAGCGGTGTTGGGTGCCACGGCGCTCCTCACCTCGATCGGGTTGGTGCTGGGGGCCTGAGAATGGAAGTCGGACCGCTCAGCGTCGAGGTGGTCCCTTTCGCATTGACCTTCCGGCAGCCGTATGTGACGGCCACCGGGGTGCTTGACCGGCGGGAGTCGGTCCTGCTGCGGGTCAGGGACGAGAACGGGATCACCGGCCTGGGCGAGGGCGTCCCGATGACCCTGCGGGGCGGCGACGGACTCCGGACCGTGGTCTCCGAACTGGAAGCCTGGGCCGATGATCCGGGCCTCTTCCCCACTGCGCCACCCGCCCGTTGTGCCGTCCGGACGGCGGTCGCCGACCTGGTTTCCCGTCGCCTCGAGATCCCGCTCTGGAGGCACCTCGACCCCGGCGTCGAGCCGAGAACCCTTGAGTGCAACGCGACCATCACGGCCGGAACTCCCGACGATGTAGTCAGCCAGTGTGAGTCGTGGGCCGGAGACGGATTCCGCGTTTTCAAGCTCAAAGCCGGTCCTGGCGAAGCGCTCGAACTTGCGGCATCGGTCCGACACGCGCTCGGTCCCGATGCGCAGATACGCCTTGATGCCAACGGCACCTGGGGAGATTCCTCCGCAGCCCTGCTCAGGCGGTTGGAGCCTTACGACATCGAACTGGTCGAAGAGCCATTGACGGGACTGGTCGAACTCGCCGCCCTGGCCGCAGGAACCACCACGCCCCTGGTCGCGGACGAATCCGTCAACGGAACAGAAGAAGCGAGCGAGGCGGCCCGGCTGGGCTCCTGCGCGGCAGCAACCGTGAAACTGAGCAAGATCGGTGGCCTTGACGTGAGCCTGGGTGGCGCTCTGCCGACGTATCTCTCCAGCGCCCTGGACGGACCGGTCGGGATCGCCGCCGCAGCACATGCGGCCCAGGTTCTGGACCCAGCACTCCCCTGGCCCGGGATCGCTCACGGCCTCGCGACCGGCAGGCTCTTCGAGGAGGAACTTTCGGCGAACGGCCCGCTGACAGTCCTGAACCAGCTCGATCCTCCGGCCAACGGCTTTGGCCTGGGGGTCGAACTGGACGAGAAAGTTCTCGCTTCCTGCCGGCTCTAGATCGGATGCAAGGGCATAAGCGCAATACCGGCTTGCTGACAATGTGCGGCCAGTGGCCGTAGGCTCCTCTTCCCCGTGGACGCGACCAACATAAACATGGCTCTTTGCAGCGCTTTCGCCGAGGAACTCGAGCGAAGCGGCACGGAGCTGGCGGTTATCTCGCCAGGGTCCAGGTCGACCCCGCTTGCTCTCGCGCTGTTTCGCCAGCCGGGCATCGACACCGTCGTCGCACTCGATGAAAGGTCTGCCTCCTTCTTTGCGCTCGGTGCCGCCCAGGCCTCCGGCAAGCCCGTGGCCGTGGTCTGTACCTCCGGCACGGCAGCCGCCAACTTCCATCCTGCGGTCGCCGAAGCTGACCTTTCCGCAGCGCCCCTCCTGCTCCTGACTGCCGACCGCCCGCCCGAACTGCGCCAGATCGGCGCAGGACAGACAATCGACCAGATCAAGCTCTTCGGCGACTCCGTCCGGTGGTTCAGTGAGGTCGGAAACCACGACGCTGATGACGCAGGCCTGCTCCATTTCAGGTCGATCGCATGCCGAGCCTTCGCCACCGCCAAAGGTGACCCGCGGCCCGGCCCGGTGCACCTGAACTTTCCGCTGAGGGATCCACTCGCGCCGATCCCGGTGGAAGGGGCCGTCACCGCGACCAGCCCCCTGGCCCTCGAAGGACGAAGAGACGGCCCACTGTCCCGGGTCGAGGACACAGCATGTACCGCAGACCGGCAGACGGTCGGCCGGCTCGTCAGCATGATTCAGGCTGCGGAGAAGATCCTTATCGTGGCCGGACGTCAGCTCGACCCGAGCCTCCGACAGCCACTGGCCCGGCTGGCCAATACCTGTAACGCGCCCGTCCTGGCCGAGCCCACCTCGCAGTTCAGGGTCGGGCCGCATGATCGCGGCGCAGTCGTGACCTCCTACGAAGCGATCTCCCGTCGCCGGGACAAGAAGCTGGCGCCGGACCTGATCATTCGGGTTGGCGAGTTCCCCACTTCGAAGCAGCTCCGGCTCTGGATGACGGAAGTAGCTCCCGCCCAGGTGGTCATCGACCCCGGCTACGACTGGTACGAGCCGACCAGGACCGCGGACCTGATCGTCAGATGCGAAGCAGCCTCGCTCCTGCATCAGATCGAAAACACGGCCGAGCAGCGCATCGACGGACCGGCCGGGAACGGCTTCTGGAACCGCTGGATGGAAGCGGAACGGGAGGAACGCAGTTCACTCGAGAAGTCCTGGAACAGCGCCGGAAAGCTCCAGGCCGGTGAAGTGCATTACGCCCTGGCTGGGCTCCATGGCGACGGTGATCTCATCTACACAGCCTCGAGCCTCGCAATTCGTGACCAGGAGCAATCGGTACCAGCCCTTGAAACCGACCTGACGTTCCTCGCGAACCGGGGCGCCAACGGAATCGACGGACTGCTCGCCTCGGGACTGGGCGCCGCGCGACACACTGGCAGGCCGACCACAATCGTTACAGGTGACCTGGGCTTCTTCCACGATGCCGGCAGCCTTGCCCTCGCGGCGAGCGTCAGCTCGCCAGTCCGGATCATCGTTCTGAACAACGGCGGCGGAGCGATTTTCGATCGTCTGCCCCAGCGAGATTCGATGGAGGCAGAAGAGTTCGATGTGCTGATGCGGACTCCTTCGGGGCTTTCGGTGGAAGCGGCTGCCCGGCTGTACCAGGTCGCGTACAGCAGGGCAGAGACTCTCGCATCGCTGGAGCAGGCATTTGCCAATGCCTCGGCCGGGGTCTCGGTTGTCGAAGTTCCCGTCGCCGGCTAGCTCAGAAGAGGCAGCAAGGCGCCGAGCTTGATCTCGGTCTCTGCCAGTTCCGCGGCAGGGTCAGAGTCGGCCACCACTCCGACCCCGGCGAACAGATGCGCCTCACGGTCCCTGACCAACGCGCTGCGAAGGGCCACGCAGAACTCGCCATCCCCGGAGCCGTCCATCCAGCCGACGGGGCCGGCATACCAGCCGCGATCCATGTTCTCCACCTCAGCCATCACCTGACGAGCCTTCTTCCAGGGCTCACCACCAACGGCCGGGGTCGGGTGAAGCAGCCCGGCAAGCTCGATCGCGGTCCGCGGCTGGGCAAGCTGCGCGTAGACCGGAGTTCCGAGGTGCTGGATGTTCGCAACCTTGATGATCTCGGGTTCATCGGCCGCTTCCACCCAGACGCTGATCTTGCTCAGGCTCTTGACGATCCGGCGAACGACCACCTCCTGTTCTCCGCGGTCCTTGCTGCTCGAGAGGAGCTGCTGGGCGAGATGATCGTCGACTGCGGGGTCGCTGCTTCGACGAGTGGAACCGGCCAGGCCGACCGTGGAAACACCACGACCCGAACAACGGACGAGCAGCTCGGGACTCGCCCCGATGAAGGCTGCCTCTCCGGTTCCGACGCAGAAGTTGAAGCAGGAGGGGAATCCGACTCGAAGGGCCCCGAATATCGCGGCAGGGTCATGCGCGGATGCAGCCCGGACAACCACTTCACGGGCCAGCACGACCTTTTCTATCTCGCCCGCACGGATCCGGGATACGGCCTCGGCGACCGAACGCTCGTAATCCTCGGGGCTTCGGGCGCTCTCGATTCTGGGCGCGACGGCCGGGTGAGGATCGATCATCGGCATCTCCCGGTGAACCAGGCCGGCGATACGCGTAAGTGCACCCTGCGCCAGTGCCTCCCGGTCTGCCGACGGTCCGCCGACCATGTTCACGGTCAGGAACGCGCCCTCGCTGGAAGACTGCAGCGAAATCCCGGGCAGGATCATGGAAGCCGGCCCGAACGAAGACCAGGCCTGTTCCGCAGAGTTGCCGACCGAGGGCCCATCATCGTGGAAGGCGAACCCCCCGGTCCAGACCGGACCGGTCGTGAAACCACCCTCGCCCCGGATCACGGCATCCCCTGACAGGTGAGCGCAATCCGCGGCCACGGTCACGAAACGGTCCGGACCCCCGGACGCGACTTCGGTGACCCTCCCGAGAGCAGCGATCCTCAGGTCACGGTCTGGCTGCTCCCAACAGAAGAAAGGTTCGCCAGCCAGCCGGGATGCGAACACCGTCGCAATCGGATCCTCGCACTCGAACGGGACCGTGACCGAGACAACCGTCTGTCTGCCCCTGCCCGCCGCCTCTCTCAGGGCTTCGTCGAGCAGAACTTCAAGATTCGCCCTGCCTGCGGGCGCTGGCATCAGTCGCCGCCGCGGGCCAGAGCCACTTCGCCGGTCCGGACCATTTCCAGCAACCCGTGCGGCCGCAGCATGCTCTCGAAAGCCTCGATCTTGTCGTGTGACCCTGTCACCTCGACGATCAGGGCACGCCTGGAGACGTCAACGATCTTCGCGCGGAAGATCTCCGCGAACTGGACGATTTCAGCCCGGTTCTCTACTGCGGCCGAGACCTTGAAGAGGGCCATTTCGCGGGCGACGGTCTCCTCAGGCTCCATGTCCCTGATCTTCAGTACGTTGACAAGCTTGTGAAGCTGCTTGGTTACCTGGTCGATCGGGTGGACCGCGCCGTCGAGGGTCAGGGTGATCCTCGAGATGTCGGGATCTTCGGTCGGACCGACCGCCAGGGTGTCGATGTTGAAACCGCGCCGGGAGAAAAGACCGGCAACCCTGGCAAGCACGCCGGGCTTGTTCTCGACCAGGATCGAGAGAACATGCTTGCGGCCGGAAAGCGGGGACCTTCCCGCGTGGAGATCCTCGAGCCTGACCATTTCAGTGGAAGCCATCAACCCACCATGTCCCTTGCCGCGTTCCCCGCGGGGATCATCGGGTAGCAGTTTTCCCTGGGGCTCACCCTGACATCAAGCAGAGCCGGACCGTCGTGTTCGAGGGTGGCGACCATCATCTCTTCAAGATCCGCGCTGTCCTCGCAGCGCAGACCGCCGGCACCGAATGCCTCGGCCAGCTTGACCCAGTCCGGACTCGGTCCGTTCTCGACGCCGCTGTAGCGCTCCGACCAGAAGAGCTCCTGCCACTGCCGGACCATTCCCATGAAGCCGTTGTTCATCAGGAAGACCTTCACCGGCACATCTTCGTTGACTGCCGTGGCCAGTTCCTGCACGTTCATGATCAGGCTGCCGTCGCCGGCGATGCAGACCACCTGCTCGTTCGGACAGGCGACCTTGGCGCCAATCGCGGCGGGAAGGCCGAAGCCCATCGTTCCCAGGCCGCCGGAGTTGATCCACTTGCGGGGCTGATTGAAGCCGTAGTACTGGGCCGCCCACATCTGGTGCTGGCCGACGTCAGACGTCACGATCGCGTCGCCACCGGTCACCTTGTGCATCATCTCGACCATGAACTGTGGCTTGATCTCGCCGTCCGAGCCAGGTTCGTATGTCAGCGGGTACTCCTCGCGCCAGGCCCTGATCCTGCTCCACCAGCCATCGAGACGGGATGAATCGGTCTGGAGTGCCTGGTACTCGCGGGTCAGCTTGGGCAGGACGAGCTTTACGTCGCCGACAATCGGAATGTGAGCCGGGACGTTCTTCGAGATCTCGGCCGGATCGATGTCGATGTGAATGAACTTCGCCGAAGGAGCGAACTCGGAAAGCTTGCCGGTGATCCGGTCATCAAAGCGGGCCCCGATCGCGATGATCAGGTCCGCTTCGTCCATCGCATAGTTCGCGGCCCTGGTTCCGTGCATTCCGAGCATGCCCAGCCAGTGGTCGTCATCGGCCGGGAAGCAGCCGAGGCCCATCAGGGTCGAGGTGACAGGGAAGTTGTCGGAGGCGCAGAGTTCTCTCAGTTCGGCCGAAGCATCTCCGTTGCGGACACCGCCACCGGTGTAGATCACGGGGCGTCGGGCATTCGCCATCGCCTTGGCGGCAAGCCTGATCTGTTTCAGGTTGCCTTCGACCGTTGGCTTGTATCCGGAAAGGTCAACCGGTTCGGTTCGCTGCTGATAATCGATCTCCGCCCTTGCCAGGTCCTGCGGGATGTCGACCAGGACAGGTCCCGGACGGCCCGTTGAGGCAATGTGGAAGGCCTCGTGGATGTACTCCGGGATCTGTTCGGGAGCGGTCACCAGCAGCGAATGCTTGACGATCGGCATCGTGATACCGACGATGTCTGCTTCCTGGAAGCCGTCGGTACCGATCAGGTCCGTCCTGACCTGGCCGGTGATGAATACCGTCGGGACCGAGTCCATCATCGCGTCGGCGATCGCGGTAACCAGATTGGTCGCCCCCGGACCGGAGGTGCCGAAGGCAACCCCGACCTTGCCGGAAGCGTGGGCGTAACCCTCGGCGGCGTGACCGGCAGCCTGTTCGTGACGGGCCTGTACGTGCCGCAGATCGGCGTCAACCAGCGCGTCATAGGTGGGCAGGTTCGCTCCACCGGGGATGCCGAAGATGTGGTCGACACCTTCGAGCTCGAGGGATTTGAACAATGCGTCTGCGGCTCTCATCAGACCAACGATCCTAACGAATCCGGAATCTGTGACTCAGGTCTTCTGGGCGGCTGAAAGAGCGCCGCCTTCGAGCTCGCCGGGGTTCCACTTGGTGCGGGGTGTTATCGCCCTTGGAATGACCCTGTCCTTGTATTGCTCGATGGTCGAGAGGACCGACCGGACCAGCTCGTCCCCCAGCGGGTGAGGCTCAAGACCGAGGTTCAGGAGCTTCTCGTGCTTCGGGTTGTAGTAGTGGCTCTCGAGTTCGACCCGCGGGTTAGGGAACGACTCGATCGGCACCTGGTAGCCGACTTCGGCCGCACAACGCTGCACGAGTTCAGCCAGCTCGGAAACAGTGAATTGCTCGGTGAACTGGTTGAAGACCCGGTATTCCCCCCGTTCAGCCGGGTTGAGCGTGGCGAGCTCGACGCAGCGGAGGGTGTCGCGGATGTTGAGATATCCTCGCGTCTGGCCGCCGGCACCGTAGACGGTCAGCGGATGACCGATAACCGCCTGAACACAGAACCGGTTCAGCACGGTACCGAAGGTCTCGTCGTAATCGAAGCGGGTGGCCAGCGCCGGGTCCAGCGCGGTTTCGTCGGTTTCGATGCCGTAAACGACTCCCTGGTTCAGGTCAGTCGCACGGAGACCCCAGACCCTGGTTGCGAAGTGGATGTTGGTCGAATCGTGGACCTTCGAAGCGTGGTAGAGCGAGGCCGGAAGTTTGGGGAAAGGAAGCGTGTCCTTTCGGCCGTTGTGCTCGATCTCGATGAAGCCTTCCTCGATGTCGATGTTGGGGGTTCCGTACTCCCCCATCGTTCCCAGCTTGATCAGGTGTGCGTCAGGTACGTGATCACGCATCGAGAAAAGCAGGTTGAGCGTGCCGATCACATTTGTCTGCTGGGTTTCGACCGCGGTTTCCCTCGAGCGCATCGAGTACGGCGCCGACGGCTGCTCGCCGTAGTGGATCACCGCTTCCGGCAGGACGTCGGCGACGACGTGGTCGAGGAACTCGGCATCCTCGATACAGCCGACATGGGCTTCGATCCGGCGCCCGGATACCCGCTCCCAGGCGTCGAGCCGGTCCTGGAGGCTGAGGATTGGCGTCAGCGAATCCGTGGACTGGTCCAGGTGCCAGCGGCGCCGGGCAAAGTTGTCGACGATGGTCACGTCGTGGCCGCGATCGGAGAAACGCATCGCCGTCGGCCATCCGAGATAGCCGTCACCACCAAGAATCAGGATTCGCATGACGGCCGAGATTACCGGAACGAACAGGGGCTAGGATTTGCCTCTGTGCGCCTGCTAGCTCTCGTTCTTGTCGTCACTGCCGGTTTGGCATTGAGGATGGATGCGGCCTGGAACGGGGTGGCCGAGAACCTGCCTGACTCGGCAGCCTATGAACGGATCGCCCGTGGGCTCCATGAGGACGGCGAATTCGCCCAGAAGGGACCCGGCACACCGGCCCATCCGCAGCCGGCAAGCAACTACAGCCCGGGGCTCCCCCTGCTGGTTTCCGGGGTCTTCGATCTGGCCGGTGACGACGATGTCCGTCTGGCCCGAATCATTCTCGCCCTGCTTGGAACTCTCGCGATCCCGCTGGCCTGGCTGCTTGCGCGCCGCCTGGCCCCACCGGAGGATCCCTGGGTAGCTGGAACCGTGGCCGCTTCGATCGTGGCTTTCTACCCCTGCCTGATCACGGACGCCGGGATGCTCCTGACCGAGGCCCTGACCGGGACCCTGATCACCGCAGCTCTATGGACGATGCTCCGGGCCCGGGACCGAATGTCGACTCCGCACCGTCACCTGGCCCTGAGAATCGTTGACTGGCTGGTTCCCGGTGTTCTGCTGGGACTTACCGCGATGGTACGGCCCGAGTACCTGCCGATATCCCTGCTTCTGATCACAGTCCTCGTCCTCATTTACCGGCCACAGGGCCTCCGGCCGGCAATGCTCGCCGGCGCCGCAATGGTGGTGGCGATGCTCCTTGTCATCACACCCTGGGTCACCCGCAACCTGGATGAAACCGGTCGTCTGGTTCCGCTCTCCACCGGCGGCGGCCAGACTCTCTTCACGGGCAGCTACATCGCTTCGGCAGGAGACCCTCTGGAAGTGATGCCGCTTGTCCTGGAGGCCAACCCGGTCCTGGAGAACCGACTGCGGATCGAGAACGCCCGGAGCGGTGAAGGTGCCGATTCGATTACGCCAGAACGGGTCCTCGCGATGCTCGCCTCCTCGAGGATGCCCGGCGTTCCGACTGACCTGGCGCTGACCCGGATGGGTAGGGAGAACTACCTGAACGCAATGAGAAGCGACCCGGCCGGCCTCGCCGCCTTCCTGGCGAGCAAGTCGGCCCGGATCTGGTGGCGTGGAAGGACTGACCTGACCGGCAGCACAGCCGGAAGGGCGTTCCACATGACCCTCGTGGCAGGAGCTCTGATCGGCCTTCTTCTGCTCGGTTTCCGGCGCCAGCCCGAGTTCTGGCTGGTTCTTGCCCTGGCCGTGGGCGTGACCCTGATCGGTGCCCTGTTCGTCGCATCCCCACGCCGGACCCTCGCTCTCTGGCCTGTGATCGCCTGCCTTTCCGGGCTCGGGTTCTCGTTGGCTCTTCGCCTTGCGATAGATGCCGTGGCGAGCCGGATGAAGCCGGTTCCCATAGCCTGACCGGCCCCGGATGCCGCCGATCAAGGACTACCTCACCCGCTACGGACGGGGGGCACTGATTGCCCTCGCGGTGATCGTCTGTGCCGGATTCCTGATCCGGGCCTGGGCCGTGGTCAACCCGCTCGAGGACCCCGGTGACGACGCCCTGGCCTACCGTGCTCTCGCCGAGGCCCTCTACGTGGACGGAACGTTTGGCTACGACGAAGACTCGACCAGCGGACCCGAGTTCAAGACCCCGAGCGACTGGTCTCCCGGCGCGCCGCTCATCTACGCCGGCGCCTACTACCTCACTGGCGGTGTACGGGACGGGGTTGCACGTGGCGTCGAGGCGATCTTCGGAACGGCCGCCATTCTGCTCGCCTTCCTGCTGACCGCCAGGCTGCTCGGCCCGCCCCGACGACCGGAAACCGAGAAATTGAATCCATCGGCTGATAGTGCCGACAGATTCGATCTTTCGACCGGGAAAACCGACTGGCGAGCTGCCCTTGGTCCGCTGGCCGCGGCAACCCTGGTCGCCTTCTACCCGCCGTTCATCCACTCCACCGGTGCCCTGATGTCGGAGCCGCCGGCGATCTTCATGCTGCCTGCCTCGGTCCTCGCCTTTCTCTGGGCCGACCGCAGGTTGCGGACAACGGAAGCCTCCGGGTGGTCGAGGGTCTGGCCCTGGCTGCTCCCAGGCCTTGGCTTCGGGATGACCGCCTTGATCCGGCCCGAGTACCTGTCGGTCTGCGCGGCCTTCGTGCTCTTTCTGTTCGTCCGCGCATGGCTCAAGACCGGAGTCAGGTTCGCGCTCGGCTCCACCCTTGTTTTCATCGTGGCGATTCTTATTCCGATCGTGCCCTGGACCGTCCACAACTACAACCAGCTCGATCGGGTCGTCCCCGTCTCGACCGGCAGCGGCAAGGCGCTCTTCACGGGCACCTATTACCCCGGCGACGGCGAGTACCAGCAGGTCAAGGCAGAACTGCTTTTCGAGCAGACCGGCAGACGGCTTGATCCAGACTCGGAGGAACTCGAGAAGGTCGATCCGGTGCCACTGTTCGACCGGGCGGCAAACGAGTACAAGCTTGAGAACGACCTTCCCGAACTGGACCGGGACGCCGCGCTCGGAAGGCTGGGCAGGGAGAACCTGGAGAAGTACTTCAGCGAGGATCCGGTCGGCTACGTGGGCATGACCTTTCGCAAGGTCGGCCGCATGTGGGGGTCGGGGATCGGAGAGGCGATGTCCTCCCCGGTTGGCCGCGCAATCCAGATCCTGCTGGTACTGGCAGGGCTTGCCGGACTCGCTCTGCTCGCCTGGCGTCGCAGGTGGGAGGCGATCGCGGTCGGACTGCCGATTGCCACCGTTACTGCAGTCGCAGCGATGACGCTTGCTCCGCCGCGGCGAAATGAGATCCTGATGACTCTCGTTCTTCCGCTCGCGGCGATCGCGCTCGACGCGCTGGTCAACCGCGGCCGGCAGCCGGACGAAACCCAGAAACCATGACCTTCGCCTCGATATTTCCCGCCCAGTTGACCGCCCTCAGGGCTACCGGCCTGGTCATCGCAGTGCTGATCATCGCCTTCGCGCTGATCCGGCGACGGGACATGCGCAATGCGGACGTGATCCTGCTCCTTCTCGCCGGTCTGGGACTGGCCATCGTCTCGGGAACCGAGATCACCGACCGGCTCCTTTCGGCCCTTTCGTTCAATCGCGGTAACGGCGGCAGGATCCTCGGTCTCGCGGTCATCGCGATCTTCATCCTCTTCCTGATGGCGCTCAGGGCGTTGTCGGTCGGCGCCCGGAACGCCCGCCAGCTCTCGGCGGTCCTCGAAGGGATCTCCTCCGAGCAATTCCGGGCGAGCGACCATCGCAAGCAGTTCCGTGGCAAGGTGGCGGTCGTCATTCCGGCCTACAACGAGGCGGACAACATCGGCTATGTGCTGGACCAGATACCCGCCGAGGTCTGTGGCCTCCCTACCGCGACACTGGTGGTGGACGACGGCTCCCGCGACGGGACCGAGGAAGTCGCCGAGGCCCACGGTGCGGTCGTCGCCAGGCATGTAGTCAACAGAGGCGGAGGCGCGGCCCTCCGGACCGGTTACAGGCTTATGGTCGATTCAGATGCCGCGATCGTCGTCACGCTCGATGCCGACGGACAACACCTTCCGGCCGAGATGCCAAACCTCGTTCAGCCCGTACTTGATGGCAAGGCCGATGTTGCCCATGGCTCGAGAGTCCTGGGGCATGCGGAGGACAACCATTTCGCGAGGGAGATGGGGATCGTCTTCTTCAACCGGCTCGTCTCGTTCATCACCCGAACCCATGTAACCGACTGCTCGAACGGCTACCGGGCCGTCCGTACATCGGTCCTCCCCACCCTGGTTCTCAAACAGGAGCAGTTCCACACCTCCGAGTTCCTGATCGAGGCGATCAAGCGGGGGGTCCCCGCGGTCGAAGTCCCGGTCACGGTCGAGCAGCGCCTTCACGGCCACTCGAAGAAGCCGGCTGTCTTCCGCTACGGAATGGGCTTCGCCAACGCCATAGTCCGAACCTGGCTTAGGTAAGTAGTCGGCGAGCCCCGGGTCGGGTGGCCCTCCCAAAGATGGCCCACCCGTCGCGTTTGTCCCCAGTCACTCGCCGACAGGAGCAGTAATCGGAAGCCACTTTGGGAGGGCCACCCGACCCGTTCTGTCCGACCCGTCACCAGATTGAGCTGCCCCGCCGGCCCCTGACTACCTTTGCGGGGGCATTCGGGTTTCTTCTGGTGGGGGCAGGTAGAGGTCGTAGCCGCAACGGGGGCAGACCTGGACGTAGAGCTTCAGGACCTTGCCGCAATTGTCACAGCGGCGTTCAGGTTCATTCACCTCATTGCGGATCAGGAACACGGCGATCAGGCCAAGTCCGGGCAGGACGGAGCCGATGATCAGCCACAGGAAGAAAGACCCCCCTTTGGCCCGGCCGATGATTCCGGTCGCGATTCCAAAGAGGAGGGCGATGAAGACGTATTCGAAACCCACAGCAACATTGTGGCGGTCGCAGGTTTCACTTGACGGCTGGTGAACAATGTGGGGACAGGGGATGGCAGTCAAGGCCGGGAAAAAGAAGAAACAGGTCACCTACCGACGCCAGCGCTGGGTGGATACCGGTGAAGGCGTCGTTCGGCTGCGAACGAAGGTGATCCGACGACGACGCGGCGAGAAACCACCCCGGAAGGACCCCGGCCCCCGTCCGCTCCCACGCCCCCAGCAGCCGAAGCGGCCGGCCGGGCCCCAGCCTTTCGGAACGTACAAGGGCAAATTCGGAAGGCTGGAAGCCACCAGGCTGCTCAATCGTGCCGGTTTCGGCCCCCTGCCGGGACAGGCCGAGAAGCTGGCGAAGATGGGAATGAAAAAGGCGGTCCTGTCGCTGACCCGACCTCGGGGCGAGGCCAGACTGACCGGTCCCGAACCGGTTGACGGTGACGGGATTCCGATCGCACCTTTCGACTCCTGGGGCCATGACCACCTCTGGTGGCTTGATCGCATGGTCCGGAGCAACCAGCCCTTCAGGGAACGGATGGCGCTGGTCTTTCATGACTGGTTTGCGACTTCCAACACCGGCGTTTCGCAGCAGAGGCAAATGATTGACCAGTACTGGACCCTCAGGTCGGGGGTGAACGGCACCTTCGACGACCTGACCCTGAAGATCACCAGGGACCCGGCCATGCTCCAGTGGCTGAGTGGCGGCGACAACACGAAGTGGTCACCCAACGAGAACTATGCCCGCGAACTGATGGAGCTGTTCACGCTCGGGGCCGATCGCGGTGCCTACACCGAGCAGGACATACGCGAGGCCGCCCGGGCACTCACCGGCTGGCGCTACGACTGGGACGACGATCTCGGTGCCCACAACTTCCGTTTCGACCCCGAGTACCACGACGATGACCCGAAGACGATCTTCGGGCAGAAGGGCAACTGGGGCTGGCGTGACGTCTGCCGCCTTTGCGTCACCCACCGGCTGCACGCCAGCTATTTCGTCGACAAGCTCTGGAGCTACTTCGTCCCGGCCGCCCCGTCGAAGGACACCCGGCAAGCACTGATCCGCCTCTACCTCGAGAACGACCGGAAGATCCTGCCCGTCGTCGAGGCGATCCTGCAGCATCCGGACTTCTACCGCGGGCCGCCGATGATCAAGCCGCCAGTCGTCTTCAATGCCAGCCTGCTTCGCGCTCTGGGAGAACCGATCCGGTCCGATGCCTGGGTCTGGCTCGGGGACGGGGCCGGACAGCAGCTCTTCCTTCCCCCGAACGTTGCTGGCTGGGACGACGAACGCTGGCTTGACACCTCGACTGTGAGGGCCCGGTGGCTGATGGTCACCTACGCGCTGGAGACCCACCATCACGAAGCCTGGGACGACTCCTACAGGGAAAAGGAATCGACCCGTGAGGCAGTCAATCGCGCACTCGCCACGTACGGCTGGCCCGCTCTGCGGGCCGATCACCAGGGCGAACTGATCGCCATGGCAGACCGGATCCCCGCGTACGTCCAGGATGAGTGGCAGGCTCGCCCTTACCTGGCAATGCGCCAGAACGCCCTGCTTCAGCTGATCGCCTCCTCCCCCGACTTGCAGCTCTCATGACCGATCCTCGCTGCTGCCAGAACTACACCCGTTCGAACCTTCTGCGATCGGCGGCCGCCCAGGCGGGGCGCGGTCTGCCGCCGATCGAGAACGGCATGCCACTGCCGGCCGGTACCGGCCTGACCCGCCGTGGCTTCATCGCCGGAGCCGCCGGGCTCGCGCTCGCCGTCTACGGTGCCGGTCGTACCCCGCTGCCCCTCTTCGAGGACGGAATCGCCCAGGCGGCCCAGTCTGACCGGGTGCTCGTCTCGATATTCCTTGACGGCGGGGCTGATGCCCTCTCGCTTCTCGCTCCAGTCGACCATCCGCGTTACCACGAACTCAGACCTGTCCTGGCTCTGGATGCCGGCAGCGGAACGCCCTTCAGCGAGGATCCGAGCCTCCATTGGCACCCTGCCGCATCGGCGCTGGCCCAGCTTCATGCCGAGGGCAAGGTCACCGTCTTTCCCGCGGTCGGCTACGACGACGCCAACCAGTCTCACTTCACCTCCAGGCACTTCTGGGAGGTCGGAGAACTCGAAACGGACACCCGGACAGGATGGATGGGCAGGTACCTCGACCTGGTCGGTACCGACAACAATCCCCTCCAGGGACTGTCACTCAGCAACACCCTCGCACCCGCCCTGGCAACCCGCGAGAAGCCCGTCGCAGCAGTCGAGGGTGTCACCGACTATGACCTCTGGTCCCACGCATCCGAGCCGGTCAGCGACGAGATGTTCCGAAGCTTCAAACGGATGGGTCAGATGAAGTCCGAGTCGCCGGCGTTACGGGACAGCCGCCGGGCCATCCGGGCCACCAACATCATCCGCGAGACGCTCTCCTCGTTCGAGGAGTTCCAGAGCCCCGTCCAGTACCCCGAGGCGCGACTGGGCGAGCAGCTCTCCGGGCTTGCGGCCCTCCTCGGTGCGGGAATGCCGCTTCGTTGCGTCTCCGTCACCGCCGACGGAGCCTACGACACACATTCCGCCCAGGTCGAAGAGTTCGACGGCGCCGTCAAGGCGACCAGCGACTCGATCCTTGCCTTTCAGAGGGACCTGGAGGCTCGCGGCCTCCAGGACCGCGTCCTCGTTCAGGTGTGGTCCGAGTTCGGGCGCCGCCCGGAAGAGAACGGCTCCGCAGGCACCGATCACGGGGCCGCAGGTGTCGCTTTGCTGATCGGGAGCCGGGCAAGCGGGCAGATGGTCGGGGAGTTTCCCGGCCTGACAAGTCTCGATCCCGACGACAACCTCCGTCACACCTCCGATTTCCGCGCCATGTACTGCTCGCTGATCGAGCAGTGGTTCGATCATGAAGCCGGACCGATCATTCCCGGAGCTTCCAGATTCGCCAGGCCGGTGTTGATCAAGTGAGACGGGTCTCCCTCCTCTCAATGGTCGTACTCGCCGCTGCGCTGATCGGCCCCGCACATTCCTCGGCGGCGGGACCCGCCGACGGTCAGCCTTCCACGATCCGAGCGAAGAAATGCTCATGGGACTGGAAGCGAAAGAAAGTGGTCCGCTGGGTATGGCGGGATGGCGTCAGTAAACGAATCGTCCGCTACCGTCGTGTCAAGGTCCGGATCTGCCGGACGGTTCCGGATCCGGTCCCCGCACCGGCCCGCCTCGGCGTCAAGGCCTACG
Organism: Solirubrobacterales bacterium; assembly: GCA_020438355.1. Lineage (GTDB taxonomy): Bacteria > Actinomycetota > Thermoleophilia > Solirubrobacterales > 70-9 > 67-14. The sequence goes on from JAGQUT010000003.1 coordinate 41,540, forward strand.
AGTTCGGCTTCACCCTGAGCGCAAAGAGCCTGGTTGCCGGTGACACCATCATCGAGCTGAACAACCAGGGTGAAGATGCCCACGACCTGCATGTTCAAAGGAGCGGGAGCGACGAGGAGCTGTCAACTCCGGAAACGGAACCGGGAACCCAGAGCCGCATCAGGTTCACCACTACACCCGGCACCTACCGCCTGTGGTGCTCTTTGCCGAACCATGCGAGTTGGGGCATGGACACGACCTTCGAGGCTGGCTAGTCGCCCCTTTGTTCAGCGGCAAGGTCCGCGTCGGCGCGGTCCTTGCCCGCGGCCGGCATGTCACTGTCAACCGGACGGTGTGAACCCCCATGAAGGTAGCGGTCGGGACTGAGGACGCCCGGACGGCCGATCGAGCCGACCTCGGAGATATCCCGCGAGAAGGGCAGGCTGGCCGTCCAGTCGATCACCGCACGCACCTTTCTTGATGCTCCCGGGATCTGGCTCATGTGGTAGGAGCGGGCCATCCACCAGGCCTTGAAGCCACGGAAAGTGCGGTCCGAAACCTTGCCGACAGCCTTGTAGCGACCGAGGTTCACGAACGATGCGTAGCCCTGATAGTCGAAGGTCTCCGGTTTGCCGAGACCGATAGCGGCGGCGATATTGGCAGCGACCACGGGGGCCTGCCTCACCGCGTGCTGGGCCGTCGGCGGACAAACGCCACCCTTCGGGTTCGGCACTGCCGCCGCGTCACCGAGCGACCAGACCCCGCTCATCCCCTCCACCGACATGCTGCTGTCCACCTTGACCCGTCCCCTCTCGTCAAGGGGCACTCCGAAGTTCTGGAGGCTCGGGTTTGGCACGACCCCCGCAGTCCAGACCACGGTCCGGGTCGGGATCGTCTCGCCGGTAGAAATCCTGGCCGTCGTCTCGGTGACCTCTTCGAGAGTCGTCCCGAGCCGGATGTCGATCCCGCGGCCCCGCAGTTCGTCACAGGCGTAGTCAGCAAGCTCGCGGTCGATCTCGGGAAGGACACGATCAGCGGCCTCGACCAGGATCCAGCGCATCCCGTGAAGTCTTGCCTTCGGGTAGTCCCGCATCGCATCTGCAGCGAAGTCCTGAAGCTCGGCAAGGGCTTCCAGGCCCGCATAACCACCGCCAACGAATACGTATGTAAGAAGCTCTTCCCGGAGGGCTGGATCATCGGTGGCATTCGCCATCTCGAGGGTCTCGATCATGTGATTCCGGAGGAAGATCGCATCGGCGAGACTCTTGAATCCGACCGCGTGCTCATTCAGTCCGGGGACCGGAAGGAACCGGGATATCGAACCGGGAGCGAACACCAGATGGTCGTAGGGAATCTGCTCGGTCTGCCCCATGTGGCTGCGGAGGGTTACCTCCCTCGCGTCGGGGTCGTGGTCATCGACCACCCCGAGCCGCAGATTGGTCCGGTGGAGGATCTCGCGCAGGGGCGTGACCACGTGGCGCGGCTCCAGGGTGCCGGCGGCGGCCTCGGGCAGCAGCGGTGTGTACAGCAGGAAATTGACGTCGTTGACGAGCGTCAGACGCGCAGACTGCCGGGGCAGAACCTTCTCGAGGTGTCGGGCTACGTTAGCTCCGGCGAATCCGCCGCCGACTATGACGATGTTCCAGGCCATGCCGCCGAGTATATGCAGCCGGGGTATCAGGGATTTCGCAACCGGGGGCCGTTTGATCTGTTCTAATTGGCATATGGGTTCACCAGGCAGGGCCGGGGGACGCAGGATCGGGGCTCTCGCCCTGGCTCTTCTTCTCGCCGCCGCAGCATCAGCAGTCGTCTCTTCCTCAGCCAGCGCCGCCGGGATCAGCAATCTGGACGGCAAACCCCCGAAGGTCTCCAGAGTTTCCGGTTCCTCTGTGGTGGCCTCCCCCATCCAGGCTTCTCCGGCCGCCGTGGAGCGCTACTGGACCCCGGAACGGATGATGAACGCGAAGCCAGCCGACCAGCCGAGCCCCGAAGGAGCTCTGGACATTCCCGATCTGGGCGGCTACGACGCCAGCAGTTCCGCCGCAACCGGTGACTTCACCCCAGCCAACGTCACCGCTTACCCGCAGCGAATCCAGGGCAAGGTCTTCTTCCGGGTCGGGTCTGACAACTTCACCTGTTCCGGGACCGTCGTCGAGTCGGCTGGCCGCAACCTCGTCTTTACCGCTGGACACTGCGTTTATGACCAGGTCTCCGGATTCGTCGACGAGATTGCCTTCGTTCCGGGATACGAGAACGGACCCACCCTGTACGACACCTACAGCGGACTCCAGTGGTTCACGACACCACGCTGGGCTTCATCCGGTAGCAACAGCTATGACATTGGCCTCATAGCTCTACAGCAGCCGATTGAAGACCTCGGCGCGCGGAAGATCGCCTTCGACCTGAACCCGGTCGTGAACAGGAAAAAGCGCGAGTACACGATTTACGGCTATCCCTCGAAGCCGAGCGACCGCTTCGACGGGGAGACACTCCAGGGCTGCCGGGCGGCTTTCGCTTTCTACGACAGCACTCCACCCAACATCGCTCCTCTGCCGATGGCGGCAAAGCCCTGCTTCATGCAGCAGGGCGCCAGCGGTGGCGGCTGGATCACCCTGGGCAATTATCTGGCTTCAGTGGTCAGCTACGGCTACTGCGACAACCTGCCGAGAGACTGCGGCAGGATCTACGGTCCGGTCTTCTCGAACGCCGCGAAGGCCCTGTACGTCGGAGCCGGTGGTTCCGTCGCGCCGACGGTGAAGGTTCTGGCAGGGCCCCCTAAGGTGGTCCGCAAACGCAAGGTGAAGTTCCGTTTCGGAGGAACCGCCTCGACCCTGCTCGGGTACACCTGCCAGCTCGACCGGCAGAAGAAGGTCAGCTGTTCCTCGAAGATCTCGATCAGCAGGTTGACCGCCGGGCGGCACACCCTGAGAGTCAGGGCGATCGACCAGACCGGTCGGGTCAGCCGGCAGATCGTGCGCAACTTCCGGGTCGTCCTGCCCCGGCGCTGAACGGCCGATCAGAGACCGAGGTGCTGCCGAAGCAGCCGGTTCACCTCACCGCCGTCGGCCCGGCCCTGAGTGGCCTTCATGACCCCGCCGACCAGAGCACCGATCGCTTTCTCGTTGCCCGCCCTGACCTGTTCTGCCGGTTTCGGGTTCTCCTCGATCACCTGAAGCACGATCTTTTCGAGTTCACCCGAGTCCGAGATCTGTTCGAGGCCCTTGTCTGCGACCACGGTCTCCGGATCGGCACCGGTCGAGACCATTTCCTCGAGCACGGTCTTGCCGGCGCCATGGGAGATCTTCTTCCTGGCAACCAGGCCGATCAGGGCGGCCAGGGAGGCCGGCGGAACATTTGAATCGGCCAGCGGCCGGTCCTCCTGCCTTCTCAACTCGGCGCTGAGCTCACCTGTGACCCAATTCGCAACTACCCGTGGCTCAAGCGAGTCACCGGCATCGAGAACTTCCTCGAAATAGCCGGCCCATTCAGTCTCGAACGACAGCAACAGGGCGGCCTGCTCGCTGACCCCCAGATCCTCGTAACGTCGGGCACGGTCGGCCGGAAGCTCGGGCAGGGAGTTCCTGGCCTCGTCGAACATCTCCTGGGTCGGCACGACCGGAACCAGGTCCGGCTCCGGAAGGTACCGGTAGTCATGCGCCTCCTCCTTCGAACGAAGGGAATGAAGCTCACCCGTGGCCGGGTCAAAGTGAAGCGTCTCCTGGACCACCGGCTCACCGGCTTCGAGCAGAGCCTTCTGCCGGGCTACTTCGGCGTCAATCCCCCGCTCGATGAAGCGGAAAGAGTTCATGTTCTTCATCTCGGTCTTGACACCCAGCTCGGTCGATCCGACCGGACGGATCGACACGTTGGCGTCACAACGCAGCGAGCCCTCTTCCATGTTCACGTCCGAAACACCAAGCTGCTTGATCGTCGCCCTGAGCAACTGCCCCCACTCACGAACCTGCGCTCCGGAGTGGAGGTCGGGTTCGGTGACGATCTCGACAAGTGGGGTGCCACCCCGGTTGAAGTCAACCAGCGACGCGTCGGATCCTTTGATCCGGCCGCTGCCTCCGGTGTGAATGGTCTTCGCCGCGTCTTCCTCCAGATGGGCGTGATGGATCCGCACATCGCCCAGCTTGCCGTTTACCGCAAATGGTCTCGCTGCCTGGGTGATCTGGTAGGCCTTGGGATTGTCCGGATAGAAGTAGTTCTTTCGATCGAAGGTGGAGACCGTGGCGAGTTCGCAGTCGAGCGCCGCGCCTATCTTCAACGCGTACTCGAATGCGGTCCGGTTCGGCACCGGCAGTACGCCGGGAAGGGCCAGGCAGACAGGACAGGTGTGAACGTTCGGGTCATCTCCGAAGGAGAGCTCGCAGCCGCAGAACATCTTGGTCCTGGTCGAGAGCTGAACGTGGATCTCGAGGCCGATCACGGCTTCGTACTCGGTGCTCACGCTGCTCCTCCCGCAAGTCCGGCCGATCCGTCGAACCGGATTGCCGTTTCAAGGGCGTAAGCGGCTTCGAGAAGTCCCTGCTCCGCGAACGCAGGCGCGGCAATCTGAAAGCCGACCGGAAGCTCCGGACCCCCACCGTCGGGCTCGGCAAGCCCGGCGGGGATCGATATGGCGGGAATGCCCGCCAGCGAAATCGGCACCGTGAATACATCACTCAGGTACATCGTCCACGGGTCGGCAGTCTTCTCTCCCAACTTGAAAGCGACCGTGGGCGAGGTTGGCGTCACCACGAAGTCGACCTCGGAGAAGGCCGTGTTGAAGTCCTCGACGATGCGGGTCCGGACTCGTTGGGCCCGTCCGTAATAGGCGTCGTAGTAACCCGATGAGAGGGCGTAGGTGCCGAGCATGATCCGGCGCTTGACTTCCGGTCCGAAGCCGTCATCACGGGTCACCTCGTACATCGAGAGAAGATCCTCGTCGCTCGAACGGAGTCCGTAGCGCACGCCGTCATAGCGGGAGAGGTTCGTCGACGCTTCGGCCGGCGCAAGCACGTAATAGGCGGAAATGGCATGACCAGCGTGAGGGAGTTCGATGTCGACGATCTCCCCTCCCAGGTCGGCGATCCTGATCAGCGTGTCCTCGAAGCGGGCTAGCACTCCCGCCTCGATTCCCTCGCCGATCAGGGCGCGCGGAACCCCGAACCGGAGCCCGTCAAGCCGATCTGCGCTCGGCGCGGAAACGCCACCTTCGATTCCGACCGAGGTCGAGTCACAGGGGTCACGACCCTGAAGGACGTCAAGAAGGAGGGCCGCGTCGGTCACATTCCGCGTCAGTGGGCCGCACTGATCGAGAGAGGAGGCGAAGGCGATCATCCCGTAACGAGAGATCGAGCCGTAGGTTGGCTTCAGCCCGACGATGCCGCAGAACCCGGCCGGCTGGCGGATCGAGCCTCCTGTGTCGGTGCCAAGCGCCCAGGGGGCCAGGCCGCCGGCAACCACGGCCGCCGAACCGCCCGAAGAGCCTCCGGGCACGCGCCCTGTGTCCCACGGGTTCAGGCTCGGCCCGAACGCGGAGTTCTCGTTCGAGGAACCCATCGCGAACTCGTCCATGTTGGTCTTGCCCAGCATCGGCATACCGGCCGCTGCCGTGTTCCGGACCGATGTAGCTGTGAAGGGCGGCCTGTAGCCGGCGAGGATCTTCGAGGCTGCTGTGGTCGGAACACCCTCGGTGCAGAAGATGTCCTTGATCGCCAGGGGCACGCCCGTCAGGGCGCCACCGTCGACATTGACTCCCGCCAGGGCAGCCTCGTTGTCGGCCTTCCACAGGTAACCGTTCAGTTGGTCGCCGGAAACCCGCCCCAGCCAGAATTCGAGCACCTCTTCGGCCGATATTTCACCCGAAGAAATCATCGCGGCGGTCTCGGCGCCGCTGGCGGCCAGAAGTTCGATATCGGACACTGCTATGCCTCGGCCTGTGGCGACGGCACGCGGAAGGCACCATCATGGGGGTCGGGAGCCTGCGAAAGGGCGACATCGCGATCAAGACTGGGCACCGGAACGTCATCTCTCAGAACGTTCTCAAGGGGAACCACATGGGAAGTCGGCTCGACTCCTTCGATGTCCACCTCTGCCAGCTTGTCGACGTGATCGAGGACCGAGGAAAGCTCCCCGGTGAGCGTGTCGACCTCTTCTTCAGTCAGCCGCAGCCGCGAAAGCCTTGCGACGTGAAGCACCTGTTCGCGATCTATCACGGGGCTGAGTTTATGGACGCACCCGCCGGGGTGTCAGGCCGCTCGATCAGTTCTCGCGGGCGACGCTTCGCCAGATGGCCAGCGAGAGGATGATCGTGACTACCAGAGAAATCCAGAAGCCATTCTCGAAACCTCCGTCGGGAGGGAAAGCCACCTTGATGACCATGATCAGACCGAGCAGCAGGGAGAACACCCAGAGACCCGTCTCGTAGACGATCGGAACGTTGGTCCTGGCACTGGTCGAGACAACCAGCGGCAGCAGAACGGCCAGGAGTGCGGCGACGAGCAGAAGGACGTCCAGAACCCCGGGCTCAGCCAGTGCAGAGTTCCCGTCAGACCACGGGAGCAGCAGCCCGACGATCAGCCCGATGCCGCAGAGAGCGGTAAGCCACTCGCCGGGATGCACCCGGGCCAGGCTGAAAGCGCTGTTGCCATGATCCGAACGCATCAACCGATGCTATCCCCAGACCTTGGCCAGGCTTCTGGCTCTGGCTGCTTCAAGGGTGTTTGCCATCAGCATGGCGATCGTCATCGGCCCTACCCCGCCGGGGACCGGCGTTATCGCACCCGCAACCTCGACCACCTGATCGAAGTCGACGTCACCCTTGAGGCCGTCATCGGTGCGATTGATTCCAACGTCGATCACGGTCGCACCCGGTTTGACGTGCTCGGCTCCGAGCAGCCCCGGGACCCCGACGGCGGCAACCAGGACATCCGCGCGCTGGCAGACAGCGGGCAGATCGCGGGTGCGTGAATGGGCCGCCGTCACGGTCGCGTTCCGTCCGAGGAGAAGGCTGATCAGAGGTCGCCCGACGAGATTGGAGCGCCCGACGATCACCGCCTCCGCACCTTCCAGTTCAGTCCCCGCGTGATCCAGCAGTTCGATCACTCCGGCCGGCGTGCATGGCACCAGACCCGGTCTGCCACCGGCCAGCAGGCCCGCGTTGGTGGCTGTCAGACCATCGACATCCTTCGCCGGGTTGATCGCCGCAATGACCGCGTCGGCGTCGATGTGATCAGGCGGCGGCAACTGAACGAGGATTCCGTCAATCCCGTCATCGTCGCCGAGGGCCCTGACCAGGGTGATCAGGTCGCGCTGATTCGTCTCGGCCGGCAACTCGTGGTGGACCGACCCGATTCCGGCGGCCTTGCACGCCTTGAGTTTGTTCGCCACGTAAACGTGGGAGGCGGGATCATCGCCAACCAGCACCGTCGCCAGAACAGGCTGATGACCGCCCCCGGCGATGAATTCCGCGACTTCGTCCGCCACCCTCTCCCTGACCTCGGTGGAGACCTGCTTGCCATCGATTATCTGAGCGCTCAACCTGAACCTTCCGTCTCGTCTTTCAATCCGGGCTACCGTTTACGGATCGGTGCGTACTCCGCCATCAGCTTCCGTTCGCTGCCATCGCTGGCGAACCGGACGAGGATGACCCCTCCGGGTTCGGTTCCGGTTACGACACCGTCCCCGAAGGAAGCGTGGGTGACATCATCACCGACCTCAAGCCGGACCGCCGTCCCGGGCTCGACCGGGCTTGTTGCCGGATTGCCCCCGGGCCTGGATCTTCCGGGAGCCTGGTAACTGCGGGCCCGACCGCCCAGGCTGCTGCCCGAATAGCCGCCCGTGAATCCCCCCTGGCCGACCGCCGAGCCCTGCTGGTGAACCAGGGTTGCCGGCAGTTCGTCGAGGAAACGGGAAGGCATGGTCGCCTCCGCCCGGCCGCCGAACATCCTTCTGGTCCGGGCGCTGGTCAGATAGAGGCGCTTCCTGGCGCGGGTGATGCCGACATAGCAGAGGCGCCTCTCCTCCTCCTCTTCGCCCTCATCCAGGGCCCTCTGGTGGGGGAAGACCCCGTCTTCGCAGCCGATTATGAAGACTGTGTCGTACTCCAGACCCTTCGCGTTATGGAGGGTCATGAGGGTCAGGAGTTCTTCCTTCTTCTGGAGTTTGTCCTGCTCGGAGTAAAGGGAAATCTGCTGAAGGAACTCGTCAAGCGGAGGCACGCCGGAATCTCCCTCGAGCGCCCGGTTTGTGTCGAACTCCCCGGCCACACCGATGAGTTCCCGAAGGTTCTCGACCCGGCCCTCTGCTTCTACGGTTCGTTCTGACTCGAGCGCTTCGAAGTAGCCGGTTTCGGTCAGTACCTTTTCCAGCAGGTCGGCCAGGGGGCGCCCTTCAACATCATCTTTCAGCCCGTTCATCGTGCGCTGGAACTCGGTGACGGCTCGCACTGCCGCAGTGCCCACCCCCGGCACATCGGCGACCTGCCCGGCCACGTCCCAGATGTCGTCGCCGGTCGTGTTCGCGTAGGCGAGAAGCCGGCCCTGGGTGGTGCTGCCGATTCCCCGCTTCGGAGAGTTCACGATCCGGGTGAAGGCAACCGAATCGGAGGGGTTGGCGATGTACTGCAGGTAGGCGATCGCATCCTTGATCTCGGCCCGGTCGTAGAACCTGGTTCCACCGATCACGCGGTAAGCGGTACCGAAGCGCACCAGCGTGTCTTCCAGTACCCGGCTCATCGCGTTCATCCGGTAGAAGACCGCCACGTCGAGCGGCGAAATTCCCTCCTCCTCGACCAGCCTTTCGATCTCTCCGGCCACCCACCTTGCCTCTTCATGCTCGTCACCGAGGCGGACCACCTCTATTTCGTCGCCCTGACCGAGATCTGTCCAGAGCTTCTTCGGCCTGCGATCCCGGTTGTTGTCGACGACTGCGTTGGCAGCGGAAAGTATCGTCTGGGTGGAGCGATAATTCTGTTCGAGCTTGACTACTTTCGCGTCCGGGAAATCCTGCTCGAAGTCGAGAATGTTCCGGATATCCGCATGGCGGAACCCGTAAATCGACTGATCCTCGTCACCAACGACGGTCAGGTTGCGATGCTCGGCTGAAAGCAGCTGAAGGAGCCGGTACTGGGCATGGTTCGTGTCCTGGTACTCGTCAACCAGGACGTACCTGAAGGCGCGACGCCAGCGATCCCGGACTTCCGGAAAAAGCTCGAGGACGTTGACCATCCGGACCAGCAGGTCGTCGAAGTCCATCGCGTTGGACTCGAGCATCCGCTGCTCGTACAGCGCGTACACACCTGCGGCCGTGTCCTCGAAGTAGGAGCCCCCGAGCTTCTTGTACTCCTCCGGGTCTACCAGTTCGTTCTTCGCACCGGAGATCGCGTTCTTGATGGCGCGCGCGGGGAATCGTTTCGGGTCGACGTCGAGTTCTTCCATCACCCTCTTGATCATTCGAATCGAATCCGACTCGTCGTAGATCGTGAACGCGCGTGCGTACCCGAGCTTCTCGGCATCGCCCCTGAGCATTCGTCCACATGCCGAGTGAAAGGTCGTGACCCACATCGCCCGGGCACGGGCGCCGATCAGCTCTTCGACCCGCTCCCTCATCTCTGTTGCGGCCCGGTTTGTGAAGGTGATCGCGAGGATCTCCCCGGGCCTGGCCCGGCGCGCTGCCAGCAGGTGGGCGATCCGGTGAGTCAGGACCCTGGTTTTTCCGGATCCGGCGCCGGCGATCACCAGCAGAGGCCCGTCTCCGTACTCAACCGCTTCACGCTGAGGCGGGTTCAGACCGTCCGCAAAGAGGTGGGCGGGCGCTCCCGGGCCGGCCTCATCCGGGCCGGGCGAATCTGGTACTCCGCCTTCGTAGTTGCTCAGAGCCTCCACCGCCTGAGGATACCCATCGTCGCGGCGGGGCCGGCCCTGCCCCCGGGAAGCTCAGCCCCCGGCTGAAGAGCGGCCCTTCCTGGGCTTTCGTTCGGGCTCGTCGAGCTGCGGATCGGGGTCCCCGGAAAGCTCGGCGACCTGCCTTTCGAGCTCCTTGATCCTGGCGGAGAGTGACTTCACCGCGTCCTGAAGCGGGTCAGGGAGGTGAATCCAGTCGGCGTCAGGTCCGTCATCGACCTTTCGGCCGTCGACCTTCACGGGATGACCCGGGTTGCCGACCACCGTTGACCGCGGTGGCACGTCTTCCACCACAACCGAGTTGGCTCCGATCTTGGCGCCATGGCCGACCTGGATCGGACCGAGCAGTTTTGCCCCGGAACCGATCGTCACGTTGTCTTCGATCGTCGGGTGCCGCTTTCCCGACTGAAAACCGGTACCTCCGAGCGTGACTCCCTGGTACAGGGTCACGTTCTCGCCGATCTCGGTGGTCTGTCCGATCACCACGCCGGCCCCGTGGTCAATGAACAGCCCCGATCCGATCTTCGCGTCAGGGTGGATCTCGATCCCGGTCAACGCGCGACTCAGGTATGAGACAACGAACGGGGCCAGAGGCACTCCCGCCCTCCTGAGCCGGTTGGCCAGCCTGTATGCCAACAGGGCCTGGACGCCCGGCCAGGTGAGAAGGATCTCGATGCCGGAAGCGTCCGCCGTAGCCGGGTCACGCCCCCGCGCCGCAGCGATATGGGAGCGAACGCCCCCGATTGTCCTTGTGATCAGGTCACTGGCCACCGGAAAAGCCTAGAGCGCCTGGCGATTTCTCAGGTTGCGAAGAAGGGAAGTGACATGTATCGGTCGCCACTGTCGCAGACGATCGTCACGATCCTGCCCCCGGCAAACTCGGCTCTGGCAGCCAGACCGAGCGCTGCGTGAACGTTCGCCCCTGCAGAGATGCCGCCCAGGATCCCCTCCCTCGCGGCGAGGTTGCGCGCCGTGCGCAAGGCATCGTCGTCACTCACCTGAATCACTTCGTCGACCAGGTCCATCTCCAGTACTTCCGGGACGAATCCGGCCCCGATGCCCTGAATCCGGTGCGGCCCCAGCCTGCCGCCGGAGAGAACCGGAGATGACGCGGGCTCCACCGCGAAGATCCGCGCCGTCGAGCCCTGCTCTTTCAGGTATCTCGCCACCCCGGTTATCGTGCCGCCGGTTCCGACCCCGCAGACGAAGGCGTCGATGTCGCCACCGGTATCGGCCCAGATTTCGGGCCCTGTCGTGCGGAAGTGGGCTTCGGGATTGGCCGGGTTGGAGAACTGGAGCGGCATGTACCCACCCCTTTCCTCGGCGACCCGCTGTGCGAGATCCACGGCTTCGTCCATGCCCCCCATCGAGGATGTCTCCAGGACCTCGGCGCCGTAAGCCCGCAGAAGCTTCACCCGTTCCCTGCTCATCCCTTCGGGCATGGTCAACACCAGTTCATAGCCGCGGGCGGCACAGATCATCGCCAGGGCAATGCCCGTGTTGCCGCTGGTTGGCTCCACGACGACTGACTCTCCCCGGACCAGTTCGCCGCGGGCTTCTGCCGCACCGATCATCGCCGCGCCGATCCGGTCCTTGACCGAGCCGCCCGGATTGAAGTACTCGAGCTTGCCGCAGACCTGGGCATCCAGTTCCTCCCCGATGCGGGCAAGCCAGACCAGTGGCGTACCACCAACAGTTGCTGATGCCTGGGGGGCGATCAAATGAAGTACATCCTCGCTGCCGCATCCTCGGCTTCGCGCTCGTACAGGTCCTGGATGGTCGTCTCGCCGAAGACCCCGCGCAGGGCCCGCACTCCTTCCGCCCAGATCCCGCCGGCTTCGTCCGCCTCCTGGCCGACCTTGCCGTCAAGAGCCTGGACCACCTCGAGGACCGTGATCTCCCCGGCAGGCCTGGCGAGAATGTAGCCACCCTTGCTGCCCCGGCGACTCGTCAGAAGTCCGGCACGCCTGAGGGTCGAAAAAAGCTGCTCCAGAAACTGGTCGGGGATGTTTCGACGTTCGGCAAGTTCCTTCACCGGCATCGGACGGTCACCCGCGCCGGCCAGTTCGACCAATGCGACGACGGCGTAACGGGATTTCGAGGTGACCGAGATCACGGCACCATTTCTATCGCATCATGGAAGTGAAAGCAGAGTATCCCTGTCAAGAATCAGGGATTTCCGGAATTCAGGCCTGTTCGGTCTCTTCTCCAGTGTCCGGGACCCGCAGTCGGGCCGACGCGATTCTCGCCAGAGACTCCTCCCTGCCCAGCGCAGCCACGGACTCGAATATCCCCGGTGAGATGGTCGTTCCCGTGATTGCAACCCGGATCGGCTGAAAAACCTTGCCGGCCCCCATCTCCAGTTTCTCCGGCAGAGGTTCGAGCACCGCCTGAACGTTCCCGATCGTGAATCCATCCCGGTTGGGTCCGCCATCACCGGACTCGATCCCGGAAAGAAGCGTTTCCACTTCGTCCAGAACCCTCCCGGCCTGGCCCTTCATCACCTTCCGCCATGCCTTTTCGTCCTCGACCGGAGGTTCGAAGAGAAAGCGGATCAAGGGCCATACCTCCTGGAGGGTCTGTGCTTTCTCCTGAACGATCTCGCAGCCGAAAGCGAAACGTTCCTCGTTCAGAGGCCTGCCTCCCGTCTCGGCATCCACGAACTCGCGGACTGCGGCCTGGTACTCGCCCAGCGGCATCTCGCGCATGTAGCGCCCGTTCATCCAGCGGAGCTTCTTCTCGTCGAAAACCGCCGAGGATCTACCGACATCCTCGGGGCGGAAGCGCGAAACCAGTTCCTCCGTGGAGAGCAGCGTCTCGTCGTCGCCGGGCCCCCAGCCGAGCAGGGCGACGTAGTTTCGAATCGCAGCTGGCAGGTAACCGGCATCCCGGAGTTCCTGGACCGATGCGGCACCGTGCCGTTTGGAGAGTTTCTTTCCGTCGGGCCCGTGGAGCAGCGGTACATGGGCGTAGCGCGGAGGCTCGATACCCAGGGCCTCGAAGACGAGCAGTTGCTTCGGCGTGTTCGAAAGATGATCGTCACCCCGGATCACCTCGGTGATTCCCATGTCGGCGTCGTCCACCGCAACCGCAAAGTTGTAGAGAACGGAGCCGTCGCCCCTCGCGATCACGAAGTCGTCATAGCTGCGGTTCGGAAACCGCACCTCACCCCGGATCAGGTCGTCGACCACAGTGTCGCCCTCGTCAGGAACGCGAAGACGAATGGCGCCCGTACCGTCGGCCGAAGGCTCACCCCGGTAGCCCCTGTCTGCCCCGTGCTCGGCCTTCCACGCCTTCACGTCATCGGCGGTGGCCGAATCGCGGTAAGCCGCCCCCGACTCGATCAGCCTCCCGAGTGCCTCGCTGTGGGCATCTGCCCGGCCGACCTGCGAGATCGGCCCCTCGTCCCAATCAAGGCCGAGCCAACGCAGCGCATCGAGAATCTGGGCGACGTTCTCGGGGGTAGAGCGCTCGAGGTCCGTGTCCTCAATCCTGAGAACCAGCTCTCCCCCGCCGTGACGTGCTGCCAGCCAGTTGTACAGTGCGGTCCTCGCTCCCCCGATGTGAAGCGCGCCGGTGGGAGAAGGTGCGAATCGGACCCGGAGGCCGTTTTTCTCGATGCTCATTGGCGCCCATGTTTCCACAGCCGGGTCCCTGGCGAAGGCCGTGTCCCGTGGTGAAGCAATCGGCTGCCGTTCGATTCAGATCTTCAACCAGAGCCCTCGCGCCTGGCGACCAACCCGCTACACGGAGGAGGATTTCGCGGAGTTTCGGGACCGGATGGCCGAGAGCGGCATTGAAAGCGTGATCATTCACGCGATCTACCTGATCAACACGGCCACGCCCGACCGGGAGCTGAGGGAAAAGTCACGAACGGCCCTGATGCATGCACTCAGGGTCGGCGACAGCATCGGAGCCGATGGTGTGGTCCTGCACCCCGGGTCCCGCAAACAGGAAGATCCGGTTCCCGCGATCGTGCGCTCCGGCGAGATGATCGGCGAGGCGCTATCGGAGACTGAAAGATGTCCGATCCTGATCGAGCAGATGGCCGGGCACGCGAACATCCTCGCCCACACCTTCGAGGAGATTGCGGGGATCATCGAAGCCGCGGGCGGCGGTGAACGGCTCGGACTCTGCCTGGATTCATGCCATCTCTTCGCGGCCGGCTACGACATTGGCACCTACTCCGGCATCGACAGGATGCTTGAGGAATGTGACCGCTTCCTCGACAGGCACCGGCTCAGGGCGCTTCACCTGAACGACTCGAAGGAGCCCCTGGGCAGCCGCCGGGACAGGCATGAGGACATCGGCAAGGGCCGGATCGGCGAAACGGGCTTCGCCCGCTTCCTCTCGGAAGAGGCGTTCGACGGTCTGCCGGCCACCATGGAAACACCCGGACCTGAACGGAAAGGAGCCGTGGCCTCCGACCTCGCTCTCGCCAACCGGCTGATGCGAAGAGGCCGAGCTGCCCGTCACCGAAGAAAGCAGTGACGGCGGGATCGATGTTCTACTCGCGGATCGATCATCCCATCCGTATGAACCGAACTCACGGGCAGCGGATAGTTTGTCCGCAATCGAGCCTCGAAGGAGAAAGATGACCCCGTCGGAACCAACGCCCCAGCAGATGATGAATCCCGAGAAGGAGGAAATGCTGGTCGAGAGTTACTTCACCAAGCCGGCGCCTGATGACGCCATGCCGGAGGTGGGAGTCACTCCTCGAGCCGCATACAACGTGATCGCTTCCGAAATGGAGCTGGACGGGGATCCGAACAAGAACCTCGCCACCTTCGTGACGACCTGGATGGAGCCCGAGGCCCGACTGCTGATCGCCGACACGCTTCACAAGAATTACATCGACCACGCCGAGTATCCGCGCACCGCCGAGATCTCGAAGCGTTGCGTCCGGATGATCCACAAGCTGTTCAACGGTCCCGAAGGCCAGGACAGCCCCGGCACGGCCTGCGCCGGATCATCCGAAGCGGTGATGCTCGGCGCCCTCTCGATGAAGTGGAACTGGAAGAAGCGCCAGGAGAAGGCCGGCAAGGACTACTCGCGCCCGAACCTGGTCTACGGCTCTGACGTCCATGTGGTCTGGGACAAGTTCTGCCGCTACTTCGACGTTGAACCGCGAAACATCCCCATCCCGAAGGGCAAGACGGTGATGGGCCCGGATGACTTCCGCGAGCACATCGACGAGAACACGATTGGCGTAATCGGCGTCGTGGGCACCACCTTCACCGGGCAGTGCGATGACGTAGTAGGAATCGACCAGATGCTGACCGAGATGAAGGGCAAGGGACTCGAAGTTCCGATGCACATCGATGCCGCCTCGGGTGGCTTCGTGTTCCCCTTCTCCGACCCGGACTTCACCTGGGACTTCCGACTCGACTCGGTCGTATCGATCAACACCTCGGGCCACAAGTTCGGTCTGGTGTACCCGGGAATCGGATGGCTCGTTACCCGCACCGATGCGCAGGTCGCCGAAGACCTCATCTTCTACGAGGACTACCTCGGAGAGAAGGACGCGACGTTCACTCTGAACTTCTCCGGAAGTTCGTCCTTCGTCCTCGCCCAGTACTACCAGTTCATCCGGCTCGGTCACTCGGGCTACAGCTCGGTCGTCCGTGCGATGCAGGACAACCGGGAAGCTCTGGCCAACCGGCTGCGGGATATGGACGCCCTCACGGTCTACGACGACGACAACCCCACGCTCCCGCTGGTGATCGCCAGGACCAATGACAATGAGCCGTTTGACAGCAATGACCTCGTCGGCGAACTGGCGAGAAGGCGAGGCTGGCTGGTGCCCGCCTACCAGATGCCGCCCGATAACGAGAACGACCGGATCATGCGGATGCTCGTCAAGTTCAACCAGACGCGGGAGCTCGTCGACGCGCTCTGTGACGACTTCGAGGAATCGATCACTTACCTGCGCAAGCGGAGCGAAGGCAAGGTCTCAGGCCCGCCGGTACACACCGGCCACGGCTACTAGGAAAGAGAAAGGGCGGCCCCGTTCGGGGCCGCCCTCTTTCTTACTTGATCTTGATTCCCGAGATGCTGCGGGAGATAACGAGGCGCTGGATCTCGGAAGTGCCCTCGAAGATGTCGTAGATCTTCGCGTCGCGGTGCATCCGCTCGACCGGGAACTCACGGGTGTAGCCGTTGCCGCCGAGGATCTGGATCGCACGCTCCGTGACCCAGGTCGCGACTTCGCCGCCCTTTAGCTTGGACATCGAGCCCTCTGCCTTGGTGAACGGAACCTGGTTGCGACCCATCCACGAAGCCCGCCAGACCAGCAGACGTGCGGCGTCGATCTCGAGGGCCATATTGGCGAGGGTGAAGGCGATCGCCTGGTTCTCGATGATCGCGCGACCGAACTGGACACGCTCCTTGGCGTACTCGAGCGCGTACTCGTAGGCCGCACGGGCGATACCGATCGCCTGGGCGCCGACGATCGGGCGTGAAGCCTCGAAGGTCGCCATGGCAGCCTGCTGCTTGCCCTTCTTGCCTTCGCGGACACGGGCGAGACGCTCGTCGAGCTTCTCCTTGCCGCCGAGCAGGCAGTTGCCGGGAACACGGCAGTCGTCGAGGTGGACGTCAGCTGTGTGCGAGGCACGGATGCCGAGCTTCTTGACCTTGGCGCCCTGCGAGCAGCCCGGAGTGTTCGGAGGAATGATGAAGGCGGCGTGTCCGCGAGAACCGAGTTCTCGGTCGACCGAAGCGATCACGACGTGGACGTTGGCGATACCACCGTTGGTCGCCCATGCCTTCTGACCGTTGATCACCCATTCGTCATTGGCCTCGTCGTACTTGGCCGTGGTGCGAACCCCGGATACGTCCGAACCTGCGTCGGGCTCGGAGGCGCAGAAGGCGGCAACCTTCACGTCATCCTCGGTGCCGTAGCACTGGGGAACCCACTCACCCATCTGCTCGGGGGTGCCCTGACCGAAGATCGAGGCCACCGCGAGGCCGGTGCCCTGAATGGCCATGCCGAGTCCGGCATCGCCCCAGAACAGCTCCTCGTTCACAAGGGGAAGGCTGAGTCCGGTCGGATCGGCGAAGAACTGGGCCGTACCCTCGAAACCGTAGAGACCGATCTTGGCGGCCTCCTGAACGATCTCCCAGGGGAACTCCTCGCGCTCGTCCCATTCGTGGGCGGCGGGGCGCATAACGTTCTCTGCAAAGCCGTGGACCCACTCCTGGATGTCCTTCTGATCCTGGTTCAGTTCGAGGCTGAACTTGGGCTCAGAAGCCTCATCCACAGTGGTTTCTTCTGAAGATTCTGTAGCAGTCATGGACTGAATGTTACACGGATCGATGTAACCATCTGCCTGTCGTCCCATCCTCGCGGGACGACCACAGAAACCTGCCCCTTCACTGATCGTAGGAGGATGGTGTGAAGGGGCTCCGCAGGTTGAGCCTCAGGCGGCCCGGGCGGTGCTGCCCTGGCCCATGATCTGGTCGATCTCGGTGGTGAGTCCCGGGGAGTGTCTGACCCGAAAGTCGGGACCCAGCTTCAGTTTGCGTTCGCGCTCACCGTCGACAACCATCACGACGTCGGAATCGCCCTGATGCTGGTCGAAGACCGACTTCATCTCCTCCAGAGTGTCGAGTGACATCTGCTCGGCCGCCACCCGGACCACGAAGGGCTCGTTCTTCTTGCGGTAGGCCTCGCGGGCCTTCTCGATCTGGGCCTCGGAAGGGTTGTAGAGCTCCGCGTCGCGCACCATGATCTTGATGCCGTCCTCGGTGTGGTCGACGATCCCCTTGATCATGACGACCTCGTCCATCTGGACCAGCTGCTGCTTCTCGGAGCGCTCGAGGTCGAAGAGCAGAAGCTCGACCTTTTCCTCGATGTCGCTGAGGGTGGCGAAGGCGATCGGCTTGCCCTTGCGGCTCCTGATCTTCTTGTACTCGGTGATCAGTCCGCCGATTTTCACCTTGGAGCCGTCTTTCTGGTTCTTCAGTTCGGCCAGACTGCAGTCGGCTTCGGCCAAGATCGCTTCCTTCAGCCCGTCGAGCGGATGCGAGGACAGGAATGTGCCCATCACCTCTTTTTCCAGGGCGAGCAGTTCCTTCTGGCTGAACTCCACTTCAGAGATCGGCTCATGACTCCCGCCGGCAGTCTGGTCTTCGTCCCCACCGAGGTCAAAGATCGATCCTTGTCCGAGCATCGCGTCGGACTGCGCCTTGGCACCGGCTGCTGTCGCGTCGGGAAGCCTTTCCAGCATTCCCTGCCTGGACCCCGGCAACAGGTCGAAGGCGCCGCACTTGACCAGGGATTCAACGGCCCGCTTATTGACGGCGCGGTTGTCGACCCGCTCGCAGAAATCCCAGAGCGACTCGAAAGGCCGGTCCTCCCGGGCCCGGATGATCGCTTCGACTGCCGAGTAACCGACATGCTTGACAGCGTCGAGGCCGAAACGGATGTCGGTGCCATCAACGACAAAACTGTGGTCGGAAATGTTCACGTCCGGCGGCAGGACCTGGATACCCATCGAGGAGCAGTGGCTGACGAAGAACGGCACCTTGTCCTTGGTGCTCATCACCGATGAAATGACCGCTGCCATGTACTCGGCCGGGTAGTTGGCCTTGAGGTAGGCGGTCCGGTAGGAAATCAGCGCGTAACAGGCCGCGTGGGACTTGTTGAAGGAGTAGTCAGCGGCCGCTTCATTGGTGCTCCAGAGGAACTCGGCCAGGGTTTGATCGGTTCCTGATGCCGTGAGCCCCTCCATGAACTTCGGCTTCATCTCGGCCATCAGGTCACGCTTCTTCTTGCCGATCGCCTTTCGGAGATCGTCAGCCTGGGAAGGCGAGAACCCTGCCATTTCCTTGGCAACCGCCATCAGCTGCTCCTGGTAGAGGAAGCAGCCATATGTCGACTCGGTGATCTCGCGGAGTCTTTCGTCGCTGTACTCGACCGACTCCGGATCGTGCTTGCCCTTGGCGTACTTGGGAATCTCGCTCATTGCCCCTGGCCGGTAGAGGGAGACCAGCGCCGTGATGTCATCGAATTCGGTCGGCACGACCTTGCGCATCGCCTCGCGCATGCCGTCCGACTCGAGCTGGAAGACCCCGATCGAGTCCCCCCTTGCCAGCATCTCGTAGGTCACCGGATCATCAAGGGGGATCTGACCGATGTCTATCTCGATCCCGCGGGAACGTTTGATGATGTCCACCGCATCGTCGATCACGTCAAGGTTTCGAAGGCCGAGGAAGTCCATCTTCAGCAGCCCGATTTCCTCGATCGGCACCATCGAATACTGGGTCACGGTCTTGAACTGCTTGACCGGCTTCCCGTCCTCTCCGATCGCGGGTGGCGCCGACTTGTCCTCGACCAGCTGCAGGGGAACGATCTCCTTCAGCGGTCTCCCCGAGATGACCACCGCGGCGGCATGGATCGATGTGTTTCGGATCTTTCCTTCGAGACCCCGGGCCGTGTCGATGATCTTCGCGGCGTCTGGATCCGAGTCGTAAGTCTTCCTGAGGTCCTGGCCCTCCTCCAGGCATTCCTTGAACGAGGGTGACCTGCCCATGATCGGTTCCGGGATCTCCTTGGCGAGCCGGTCACCGGTCGCATAGTCGAAGCCGTGGACGCGGGCGGCGTCACGGACGGCAGCCCTGGGAGCCATCTTTCCGAAGGTGATGATCTGGGCGACCGAATCGGCCCCGTACTTCTCGGTCACGTAGGCGATCATCCGGTCCCGGCCTCGGACCGAGAAGTCGATGTCAATATCCGGCATCGACTTTCGTCCCGGGTTCAGGAATCGCTCGAAGAGCAGGTCATGTTCGACCGGATCGAGGTCGGTGATCCCCAGCGCGTAGGAGACGATCGAACCTGCGGCCGAACCGCGGCCTGGGCCCACGGCGATGCCGTTCTCCTTGGCGTAGTGAACGAAATCCCAGACGATCAGGAAGTAGGACGGAAAGCCCATCTCCTCGATCACCTTGAGCTCGAATTCCATGCGCTCCCGGGCTTCGGCCGGGACCGGGTCGCCGTAGCGCTCCTTCAGCCCTTGCTCGGCAAGCCGCCGCAGCATCCCGGACTCGGTCTCGTCACTGCCAGTCGGGAACGAGGGAAGGAGAATGCGGCCGAGGGGAATTTCGATCTCGGTCCGGTCGGCGATCTCCAGGGTCGAGGGAATGGCCTCGGGCCATTCGGCGAACTCCCGATGCATGCGCTCGGCATCCTTGAGGAAGAACTCGTTGGTGTCGAACTTCATCTTCGGGTCACTCAGCGTGGACTTGGTCTGGACGCAGAGCAGGGCGCTGTGATTCAGATGGTCTTCTTCACGCAGGTAATGGACATCCGCCGTGCCGACCAGCGGTCGGCCTACTTCGCGCGCGATACTGGCGATCTGTTCGTTGGCACGGTTCTGTTCGGCGATCCCGTTTTTCTGGACCTCCAGGTAGACCTGTTCGGGACCGAAGACCTCGATCAGCTGGTCCAGATGCTCCCTGGCCTCGTCCGGGCGGTCCTCCACCAGCCGGCGCACGAACCTCGCCTGCAGGCAGCCGGTTAGGACGATCACCCCCTCCGAATGCCGGCTCAGAAGCTCCATGTCCACGTTCGCCTTGCCGCGGTGGTAGCCCTCGAGGAAGCCTTCCGAGGAGAGAGCCACGAGGTTTTCGAAGCCGGTGTTGTTTTCGGCCAGAAGGGTGAGGTGGTTTCGCTCGTAACGCCCGGCTGTCTTGACCGCTTCACGGTCATCGACGAAGTAGGCCTCAATCCCGAGAATCGGCTTTATGTCATTGGCCCGGCATGCCTTGTACATGTCGAGCGCG
Source organism: Solirubrobacterales bacterium (assembly GCA_020438355.1). Taxonomy (GTDB): domain Bacteria; phylum Actinomycetota; class Thermoleophilia; order Solirubrobacterales; family 70-9; genus 67-14. The sequence continues at coordinate 62,191 of JAGQUT010000003.1, forward strand.
CCGTTCATTACGCCGTGGTCAGTCAGGGCCAGGGCCGGCATGTCAAGCTCAGCCGCGCGGGCCGCCATCTCCTTGATGTTGCATGCCCCATCCAGCACGGAATGCTCACTGTGAACGTGAAGGTGAACTACCTGACTGCGGCTGGATGGAACCGAACTCATCGCCCGACCATGATGGCAACTCTGCATGACGTCACGGCCGGCGTTTCGTGCTCGCCGCGGACGCTTTTCCCGCAAGGTGCGGGAAGCTCGGCATCAGCTCAAGGCCTCAGCCGCGCCCGGCCAGATAGCTGCCCATTCTGGCCAGTGATTCGGGATCTTCAAGCGCTCCGATCAGAGCGCGGGCGTCTTCGATCGAGTTGGCCGTGGATCCGGACTCCTCGGCGACTTCGTTGACGTGTCGCTTGGTCAGCTCGAGTGAATAGGAGGGCTGGGCGGAGAGCCTGGCAGCCAGCTCATCCACTTCTTCGGCGAGTCGGTCCGGTTCGGTGACCCGGTTGAGGAAACCGAGCGCCTTCGCCTCCTCGGCCCCGAACTCCCGGCAGGTCAGAACGAGCTCCTTGGTCGCCGCCGGACCGATCTCGCGGACCAGGCGGGGTATGCCGCCCCAGGCGAGCGGGATGCCGAGATCCACCTCCGGAATCGAGAAGAGGGTGTCCGCCGCCGCGATCCGCAGGTCACAGGCCGCAGCGATGACCAGGCCACCCCCGACACAATGGCCGTGAATGCGGGCGATGGTCACGGGCCGCATATCGGTCAGGGCGTCAGCCATCCTCCGGCCCAGGTCCGCGGCCTGAAGTCTGCCTTCCTCGCTGGTGTCGGCATCACTCTGGCCGAAAGTGGTCAGATCGGCCCCGGCAGAGAAAGCGCGGCCTTCGCCCCGCACAACCACGACCTTGACTTCCTCCTGCCCGCTGTACCAGTCCGCCGCCGAAATCAGCTCCTCGAGCATCTGGCCTGAAAGCGCGTTCAACTTCTCCGGTCTGTTCAGCAGGAGCTCGCCGGTCGCCCCATCGGCAGAGACCTTGATCGCTTCGAAAGGCGGCGGGGCAGTAGGCGCGGGCACAGGCTCATCCTACGAGACGGCGGCCGGTAGGCTCGGGCCATGATCTACCTCCTGAGACACGGAGACGCCGAGCCTGACCAGGGTGCCGGTGATGCCGCCCGGAGACTCACCGAGAAGGGCGAGGCCCAGTCGATTGCGGCCGGACTAGCGATGGCCAGGCTAGGGATCAACGTGGACACCTGCCTTGCCTCCCCCAGAGTTCGTGCCTTCGATACGGCAACCCTGGCCTGCCGTGCACTGGGCGTGCCGGTCGAGTCCGTTGATGCGATCGGCTATGACGACTACGACAGCCTCGAACTTGCGGCGGGTCGTGGCGACACACTGCTGGTCGGCCACGAACCCGACATGTCGATGGAAGTTGCCCGAATCACCGGAGCCAACATCAAGATGAAGAAGGGTGGCCTCGCCATCCTCGACCGCAACATCCTCAAGGCCCTCCTGCGCCCCCAGGATCTGGCTGCCATCGCCCGGAACTAGGCGCAGGACCAGGCGCTGGCGCCGACGTCTGCCCAGATCAGGGCGGCGATCCTGTCCTGCTCGGCCTTCGAAGCCTCCTGGGGCAGCCCCTCCCCTCCGTACGCCTCCCAGGTCGAAGGAATGATCTGGTAGGCCCCTCCTGCCCCGCTGGACGGATTCAGGGCGGAGTAGTCGCCTCCGGACTCGCACATCACGATGTAGGTCGGGATCGAGTAGGGGCCACCGAGGTTCTGGGCTACTTCCTCCTCGGCCTGTTCCGCACTCACCTCTTGCTGTTTTTCGATCTTGTTCTGCCAGCCGGCGATGTCTCCCTTGAGCGACTCGATGCTGGCTTCCCTCTCGGCGTTTGCCGAGGCGAGGGTCGCTGCGCTGGCCTCTGCTTCAGCCCTGACCGCGGCGATCTGGTCACGCGCGGCGGCCAGTGCTGCGTTGTGGGCATCGACTGCCTGCCTGGCCTCGGCCAGTCCCCCGACCTTCCCTTCGAGGTCGCGACGCAGCTCGGCAACCCTCCTTGTCAGACGCTCGTCCGAGTCCTGAATCGCCGTGAGGTACGCGGTACCGGAGGCCAGCTGGCCAAACGACGAGGCTCCCATCGCAAGATCGAGAGTGTCGGGCACTCCGCCGCTTATGTAGATCGCGACCAGCCGTTCGGCCAGGAACTTTCGTGCGCGCTTGAGCCTCTGACGGGACTCCGCGAGTGCTGCCTCGGCTTCGTCCAGCCTGGCCCCCAGCTCGGCTGATCGTTCGGTCCCGGCCGCCAGGAGGTCGGAGAGCCCCGCTTCCCGGGCGGCCGCCTGTTCGGCTTCCGCCTGGGCGGCTTCAAGTTCGGAGCGGCTGGCATCGATCGCGGCTGCTTCGTTTTCGATCCGTTCGCGGGCAGCGGACTGCTTCTGCTCGAGGGTGAGCGCCGACGCGGGGCCGGAGCCAGCGATGAGCAACAGGGCGCAGGCGAAAGCCAGCGCGAGGCCACCCGCCAGGGCGGCGAAAGCTGTTCGAGTTGGAGCCAAAACGCGGAGCGTTCACCGTAACGGGGTCACGGGGCTCCACCCGTGACCTGCCTCACAGCCGCAAGATGCCTTGCGGCCGGTGTTGCCGAAACTATGCCTCGGGCGTCTCGCGGGTCAGGGCGTAACCGACTGTACCTCCGATGATGGCGAGAATCGCCAGCCCCATCGCCGCGCCGACTCCAGCCAGCAGGCCCCTGTTGTTCGAGGCCTTGCGGCGAAGGAACATCCACCCCAGCTTGACTACGGCCATTCCGATCAGCTTGTAGATCATTTGCCTTACTCCTTGCCGTTGCGGTTTCGGACCTGATGAGCCATCCGGCTCTGAAGCGAAAAGAGTTCAATGAACCCGGGAGCCGCGTTCTGCGAGAAGTCGCCTCCCGATGCGCCAAAGGATGCGAGGTTCTCGTCGTAGACGGCGAACTCCGATTTCCTCGCGACCGGCGTAACCGAGCCCTTGTACAGCTTGAGCGTCACTTCTCCGGTGATGAACTCGTTGGCGGAGTCCATGTAGGCGTCGAGGTCATGCCGGAGCGGCTCGAACCAGAGTCCGGCGTAGACCATGTATGCCCAGTGCCGGTCGAGAGAGTGCTTGAAGTTGTTCTGGTGAATCGTCGAAACGACCTTCTCCAGGTCCTGGTGGGCGGTAAGCACCAGCGCCGCGGCCGGCACTTCGTAGATGTCACGCACCTTGAGACCAACGATCCGGTCTTCGATGTGATCGACGATGCCGCAGCCGTGGCGGCAGCCGGCCTCGGCCGCCGCCTCGAGCAGCGGGACCAGTTCCATTCGCTCACCGTTGAAGCTGACCGGACGACCAGCTTCAAATCCCAGGGTGACGAGCTCCGGTTCGTCCGGTGCTTCCTCGGGACGGGTCACGAGCTGGAATACGTCATCCGGAGGGGCGCTTCCGAGCTGCTCGATCACCTTGCCCTCGGAGGACCGTCCCCAGAGGTTGTCGTCGATTGAGTACGGCGACACCGAAGTGCCACCCTTGAGAGGAATACCGTGCTTCCGGCAGTACTCGAGTTCTTCCTCGCGTCCGATCTGCCATGCCCGCACGGGAGCGATCATCTTCAGGTCGGGATCCAGCGTTGCGACGGTGCCTTCGAGCCTCACCTGGTCATTTCCCTTTCCGGTGCAGCCATGGGCGAGCGTGTCGCAGTTGAACCGGGCCGCGACTTCAACCCCGAGCTTGCCGATCAGGGGACGGCCAAGTGAGGTGAAAAGCGGATAGCCGCCACCGTAAAGAGCGTTGGCCTTGATCGCGGGGAGCACGAAGTCCTCGGCAAACTCCTCACGGGCGTCGATCACCACCGATTCGATCGCCCCCATCTGCTTCGCCTTATCGAGAATCGCGTCGTAATCCTCGCCGGGCTGGCCCAGGTTGACCGTAAGGGTCACCACCTCGGCCTCGTAAGCCTCCTGGATCCAGTGGAGCATGACGCTGGTGTCGAGCCCGCCCGAGTAGAGCAGCACGACACGGTTTACCTCCTCCGGCCGGGCCTCGTAGGAGGCGACCGGACCGGGGAGTGAATCGAGTGAGATGTCGGTCATCCGGGGCCGATCCCGCCGCTGCTCGAGCCGCTTCCACTGCTAGTGCCCGAATCGGGCGTCACGCCGCCCGATGAGCCCCCGGTGTCGGTGCCGGTGCCCGTGTCAGTTCCTGTGCCGGTGTCGGTGCCCGTACTTGTGTCCGGGCTTATCCCGCCGCTATCCGTTCCCGAAGTATCGGGAGTGGTCGGCGTGACCCCGCCGTCGTCATCGTCGGTGGTGCCGGTTTCGCCGGTCTCACCGGTCGGCGTCACGGGAACTACGGGAACGGTGACACCCGTCTCACCGGTCGTCGCGGTGTTATCGGAATCATCGCCACCCGAGCTGATCACCAGCACGGCAATGATCAGGCCGATGATCACCGCAACCAGCACGATGATCAGGTTTCGAAGGTGCTTCTGCTTCTCTTCGGGCGTGTAATGCGGGCCGTCATCCCGCCTCCGGCGGGGCGGCTCATCATTTCTCATCACTCTTGTGGGGTCATCACTCACGGGTATCTCCAGTCACTTTGATTCGACCGGATGGTACCCGGCCAGTACTTCGGCTATCACCTGGGCAGCGCGGTCAGCCTGCTCATCGGTCAGAACAAACGGGGGCAGCAGGCGAAGCGAGTCCGGCCTGGGCGCATTGGCCACGAGACCTTTCTCCAGCAGGGCCGCGTTCACCTCTCCCGACGGGATGCCGTCAGCCAGCCTGACACCGATCATCAGTCCCCGGCCCCGCACTTCGGCCACCTGGTCGATCGCTGACAGAGAAGACATCAGGTCGTCTCCCAGAGAGCGGATCCTCCGAAGCATCGCCGGGTCATCAACCAGGTCGAGCACGGCCAAAGCGGCACTGGCGGCAACGGGTCCGGCGGCGAAGGTCGAGCCGTGGTCTCCTGCGGTGAGTATCTCTCCGGTCTCGGCGTTTCCGATGCATGCTCCCACCGCTGCGCCTCCCCCGAGCGCCTTGGCAGTGGTGATCACGTCCGGCCTCACCGGTCCCTGTTCGTAGGCCCACAGAGAGCCTGTCCTGCCGACCCCGGTCTGCACCTCGTCGAAAATCAGGAGTGCCCCTGACTCGTCGCAGGCCCGGCGGGCAGCGAGAAGAGTCTCGTCGGAGAGCGGGAAGACTCCGGCTTCGCCCTGAATCGGCTCGATCAGGATCGCGGCGGTGTTCTGGTTGACCGCGGCGACGAGTGCCGAGGCATCGTCAAACGAAACCGACCTGAATCCGGGCAGCATCGGCGCGAAATCGGGGTTTTTGGAGAGGCCCGGAGTTGCGGAAAGCGATCCATAGCTGCGGCCATGGAAGTCACCGTCGAAGGAGATGATCTCGGGGTTCTCGATTCCGCGGGCCCGGGCGGCCTTGCGGGCGATCTTGATCGCACACTCGTTGGCCTCCGTCCCGGAGTTGCAGAAGAAGACCTTGCCTCCGAGCGAGCTCTCGGAGAGTCGTTTCGCCAGCTCCACCATGGGACCGGTGTAGAACAGATTGGAGACGTGAAGAAGCTCGCCGGCCTGTTCGCGAATCGCCGCGACCACCTCGGGGTGACAATGCCCGACCGATGCGACCGAAATGCCACCGAGGAAGTCGATGTACTCGCGACCCTCGTCGTCGAAGAGCAGGGCCCCTTCGCCTCGCACGAACTCGACCGGAGCACGCTTGTAGGTCTGCATTACGTACCTGGCCTCGTCGGCCACGATCTGCCCGATCACGGGGTCACCATCGTTCCGATGCCGGCGTCAGTGAAGAGTTCGAGCAACAGCGAGTGCGGACGGCGGCCGTCGATGATGTACGCGTTCTGGGCACCACCCCGAATCGCGTTCACGCAGGCCGTCAGCTTGGGGCGCATGCCTCCGGAGATTGATTCAAGGGCGGCCTCGACCTCGGCCACGCTGGTCACCGAGATACGGGAGCTTTCGTCCTCCGGGTCCTCGAGCCAGCCGACGATGTCGGTCAGGAAGACGACCTTGAAGGCTCCGAGGGCGGCGGCGACCTTGCCCGCAGCCTCGTCGGCATTGATGTTGTAGGAGTTGCCTTCCCGGTCAGAGCCGACCGACGCGATGACCGGGATGTAGTCCTCACTGATGTGGTTAAGGACATCGATGTCAACCCGTTCGATATCCCCGACAAAGCCGACCTCTTCCGCATTTGCCACCGGGGCAACGTCGAAGAGGCCGCCGTCTTCACCGGAGAGACCGACTGCCGGCGAGCCTGCCCGTCCCAGACGGCTGACGAGTTCAGCGTTCAGCTTGCCAAGCAGGACCATCTTCGCGATCTCGACGGTCTCGGCATCGGAAACCCGGAGCCCGTGCTGGAACCGGACTTCGATCCCCATCTTGTTCATGTACCTGGTGATCTCCGGGCCACCGCCGTGAATGATCACCGGGTTGAGACCGACGTACTTGAGCAGCACCACATCGTCGGCAAAGGCCTGACGCAGGGATTCATCCCTCATTGCGGCACCTCCGTACTTGATGACCACCGTCTTTCCGTGGAACTCCCTGATGTACGGCAGGGCCTCGAGCAGCACGTTGACGCTGTCGTCATCGAGGCGGGTGGTTCCGCCGATCACGTCCGCGATCCGGCTTGCCTTGTCTTTGGGTTCCATGGCTGTTCTTCCTCTTGTGAACTACGTGGTGTACTCGGCGTTGATCACGATGTACTCGTGGGTAAGGTCGCTGAAATAGACGTGAGCGCTCGCCTGGCCCCGGTCCAAACTCAGCGTCAACTCCGCTTCACGGCCACCTTCGGCGATATCAGCCGCGTCGATTACGTCGGGGCCGAGTTCGCCGATGTCCTGGCCGGCGAGGGCCTGTCCTGCCGCCTGGGCAATCCTGCCCCAGTTCGGGTCACGGCCGAGCAGGGCGGTCTTGACCAGTGGTGAGTTCGCGATCTTCCGGGCGACCAGTTCGGCCTCTTCCTGGTCAGCAGCTCCCATGACCTTCGCCCTGCCAACCCGGCTGGCACCCTCACCGTCGGAAACGATTTCGAGAGCGAGCTGCAGCAGCACCGCCTCCAGAAGCCCGCCTGGCAGCTCCAGTCCTGAAGCGCCCGAGGCCTGCAGCAGCACCGTGTCGTTGGTGCTCATCTGGCCGTCAACGGTGATCCGTCCGAATGAAGATTCAACCGCAGGCCTGAGAAGCGCCTCCGGATCGGTCACGACCGCGTCTGTCTGAACGAAGCAGAGCATGGTGGCGAAACCCGGTTCGATCATCCCCGCGCCCTTGGCCTGGGCTGAAAGCGTTACGCCGTCCACCGTCAGGGAGACACGCTTGGGCCACTTGTCCGTGGTCATGATCGCCTCGGAGAACTCAACCGCCCCGTCCGTCGAAAGCGAGTCCGCGAGACCGTTAATTCCTGAAAGGACCGCGTCCATGTCCATCGGCACCCCGATCACGCCCGTTTCCGCCACTGCGACGGTATCGGGGGCCAGACCTGTCGCCGATGCGAGCGAGTCCCGCATCGCCAGAGCATCCGCGATGCCCTGCTCGCCGGTGGCAGCGTTGGCGTTGCCGGAGTTCACGATCACGGCTTTGATCCGGCTCTGCTCGAGATTGTCCCGGCACACGCGGATCGGCGCAGCAGCGGCCGCGTTGGAGGTGAGGAGGATCGAAGAGGAAACCTCTTCTGAGTCACAGATCACGGCGCCAAGGTCCGTACCCCCTCCTCCCTTCAGACCACAGGCCACCCCTCCGGCGCGAAATCCTTCGGGAAGCCTCGAAGGATCGAGGAACTCGACCCCGGCGGGGGGCTCCACCCATTTGGAGCGGAAGAACTCGTCTGCCGGAGGGACGCTCAGGCTCGGGTACTCGCTCACCGGAGCCCCTCCGTCTCTTTGAGTCCGAGCATCAGGTTGAGGTTCTGGATCGCCTGTGATGAGGCGCCCTTCCACAGATTGTCGATCGCGGACATGACCACGATGCGGTCGTCACCGGCCAGGGCCATAACGTGGCACTGGTTGGTCTCGCGAACGTCGCGCATACCCGGGGGGACACTCCGGACCTTCACGAAAGGCTCATCCTCATAGTCCTCGGCGTACATCTGGTCGAGCTCTTCCTGGCTTACTCCGGCTGGCGGCTGGACGTAACAGGTAACAAGTTCTCCCTGGTCCAGCGGAACCAGATGGGGCACGAAGGTAAGGGTCTCCGGCGGGGTTCCTTCCGGGTGCAGCAGACCTAGCTGCTCGCTGATTTCCGGCCGGTGCCGGTGACCGGACGGCTTGTAGGCCGAGACGTTCTCCGTGATGTGTACGAAGCCGGTTGCCTCACCTTTGTTGCGGCCCGCTCCGGACACCCCGGATTTGGCGTCGATGACCACATCCTCGATCAGGCCTCGCCTGGCGAGCGGCGCCAGACCCAGCAGGGTCGCGGTCGGATAGCAGCCCGGATTGGCGATCAGCTCAGCGGCCGTCACCCTCTTGCGGTTCAGTTCCGGCAGGCCGTAAACCGCGCCCTCGAGAAGTTCAGGTTGCGAATGAGGTCCGTATGCCTTCTCGTAGGCGGGAAGGCTGAGAAAGCGGAAATCGGCGGAAAGGTCAACCACCATGAGTCCGCGGCCCCTCATCTCGGCAACGGCTGGCGCAGCGGCACCATGCGGGTAGGCGACGATCCCGACTTCAACATCGTCGAACTCGGCAAGGTGAGGCTCCTGAATCTCGAGGGGCACGTCGTAGCGGGGATAGAGCTCGTTCAGCCTCGTGCCCGTCTCCGACCTCGCGGTGACCATCGCCAGTTCCAGGCGTGGGTGATTCCACACCAGATGTGCGGCCAGAGCACCGGCGTAACCGGTGGCCCCGGCGACCAGCACCCGAGCCTTGGCTGCTTCGGGAGCGATCGGCTGTACCGGCTCAGCCACGGAGCGTTCCTCCCGACTCGGCGAGGGCGTCGATAATCGCCTGCCAGACCGGCTCGATTTCCTCGTCGCTCAGGGTCCTGTCCGGAGCCCTGAAGCGAAGCCGCAGGGCAAGGCTCTTCTGACCCTCCCCGACACCCTCGCCGCTGTACACATCGAAAACGCTGACCGAGGTCAGGAGCTCGCCACCGGCTTCCTCAACCGTGTCGACGACCCGGGCCGCGTGGGTCCCTTCGTCGACCAGCACCGCAAGGTCACGATCGACTGGCGGGAACTGGGTGAAATCGGCGTAGGACTCCTCGCCGACCTTCGAGGATTCGAGAAGGTCGGCCAGGGCGATCTCGAAAGCGACCGCGCCTTCCAGGTCGTACTCGGCAGCTACTGAGGGATGAACCTCGCCAATCCAGCCGATCGGCCTGCCATCAAGAACCACCGGACCTGACTTGCCGGGATGGAGAAACGGCTCGGCAGGGATTCCCGGCACCTGCTCGACAGTCACCGAGGTTCCCAGGCCTCCCGCGAGGTGTTCGAGGACACCCTTCAGGGCGAAGAAGTCGGTCGCACCGCTCTCGCCCCGCCATGAAGCCGGGTCGATCGGGCCAACCATCACGGCACAGAGATGCTGTGGCTCGTTCGAAGGCGGGCGGGTGTTGCCGGGGAAGTCTCCGCCGAGCGGACCGGGGCCGAACTCGCCCGCGGGCAGGTAGACCCGGCCGGACTCGAACAGTGCCACCCGGTCTGCCCCGCGCGCGAGATTCCGCTGGGCTGCTCCGAGAACCGATCCGAGCAGGATCGTCCTCATCACTGACTGGTCTTCCGAGAGCGGATTGGCCAGCCTGACGGTGCTCGACCTGGGGTCTTCCTCCGCTAGCCTCAGCCGATCCGTCTCGGCTGGATCGGTGAAACTCCAGCCAACCATCTCGTCAAAGCCGGACTCCCGCAGCGAGTCCTCCGCCCGGCGCTGAAGAGCCTGCTGACGGCTGAGCCCGCCAGGACGGCCGGCGCCAGACGGCAGGGTCGCGGGAAGGTTCCGGTCGAGGTCGCTGATCCTTCCCACTTCCTCGACCAGGTCGATCTCGCGGGTCACATCGAAGAACCGGTCCGGAGGGACCGAGACCAGCAGGTCCTCCCCGTCACGTTCAACTCCGAAACCAAGCATGGTGAGCGCTTCGGCCTGGCGGTCAGTACTTATTGCCATGCCGAGGACCCGTTCCACGCGCCCTGACCTGAGTCGGATCGGCTTCTCCAAAGGCGGGGTGGCTGCGACGTCGACCAGGCCGGTCATCGGAGTGGCGCCACAGATCTCGACCATCAGCCGCGCCGCGACCGCCTGGGCCCGAAGGGTCAGGTCGGGATGAAGCTGCTTCTCGAAGCGAGCCGACGCCTCGGAACGCAACCCGAGGTCACGGGAAGTCCTGAGAACGTTCGGTCCGTTCCAGTTCGCCGCCTCCATCAGGACCGTGGTTGTCGACTCGGAGACCTCGGAGACCGATCCGCCCATCATTCCGCCGATTCCGGCGAGCCCGTTGCGATCGGCGACCGCGACCATCCGGTCGTTCAACTCGTATTCGCTGCCGTCCAGCGCCGCGACCTTTTCACCATTCTCGGCCCGCCGGATGATCAGCTCGCCCTCCGGAACCAGGTCCAGGTCGTAGGCGTGCATCGGCTGGCCGGTAAGCCACATCACGTAGTTGGTGATGTCCACGACATTGGAGATCGGCCGCATACCGGCCGCGATCAGGCGTGCCTTCAGCCAGAGCGGCGAAGGGCCCACTTTAACGTCTGTGTAGCCACGCGCGGTGAACCGGGGGCACAGGTCATCGTCCTGTACGACGATCCTGACCCGGTCGGCCGTGCTCTCCTCCCCGACCGGATCGTCCAGACGGTCGATTTCGTCTGGCTCGGATGCGAGGCCCGGCCCGATCGGACCGCCATCCCACGGTGGCGCTGCCAGTCCGGCCCCGCTGATCGCGTGTGCCTCCCGGGCGACACCGTAGATGCCGAAGCAGTCGGTGCGGTTCGGGGTCACCTCGAGTTCGAGCACCGGCTCGGCCAGGGGCAGGAGCTCGACCGCCGGGGTTCCGGGCGCAGGCCCGTCGCCGAGAACGAGGATCCCGTCATGGCCCTCGCCAAGTTCGAGTTCCCGTTCGGAGCAGATCATTCCGTTCGATTCGACGCCGCGAAGTTTGGCCTGCTTGATCTTCATGCCGCCGGGCATGACCGCGCCGGGCAGGGCGACAACCACGGTCTGCCCCGCGGCAACGTTCGGCGCGCCGCAGACGATGGTCCGCTCACCGTCGCCGGTGTCGACCTGACAGACGTTCAGGCGGTCGGCGTCAGGGTGCTTTTCGACTTCGAGCACTTTGCCGATCACGAAGCGTTCGGCCGAAGGCGGCCCCAGGGTGACGACCCTCTCGACCTCGGTGCCGGTCATCGCCATTTTCTCGGCGAGCACCCGGGGTTCAAGGCCCGGGTCGCAGTAGTCGGCCATCCATTCGTAAGGGACTCTCATGAGAACTGCTCCAGCATTCGTACGTCGTTGTCGAAGAAGAGGCGCAGGTCCCCAACCCCGTGCCTGAGCATCGCGATCCTTTCGATCCCGAACCCGAAGGCAAAACCGGTCACCGAATCGGGGTCGTATCCAGCGTCAGCCACGAAGCCGAAAACGTTCGGGTCGACCATGCCCGCGCCGCCAAGCTCGATCCAGCCGATTCCCTTGCAGAGGCCGCAACGCGAGCCGTCCTCGAGCGATCCCGACCCTCCACAGCGGAAGCAGGAGACGTCGAACTCGACCGAGGGCTCGGTGAACGGGAAGAAGTGCGGGCGCATCCGGATCTCCCGGTCGGGACCGAAGATCTCCCGGAGCATCGCCAGCAGCGTTCCCTTCAGGTCGGCGAGGGTGATTCCCTCACCGACAGCCAGGCCTTCGACCTGATGGAACATCGGACTGTGCGTCGCATCGGAGTCGCGACGGTAAGTCTTGCCGGGGACGATCATGAAGAGGGGCGGCGGGGCCGCTTCCATCGCCCTCACCTGCATCGGTGAAGTATGCGTCCTGAGAAGCACCTGTTCGACGTGCCGCTCATCCTCGACGTAGAAGGTGTCCTGGAGCATCCGGGCCGGGTGACCCTCGGGATGGTTCAGGGCGGTGAAGTTGTAGTAGTCGTGTTCGACCTCGGGGCCTTCCATCACCTGGTATCCAAGGCCGATCATCACGTCCTCGATCAGCCTTCTTGTCCGGGTGATCGGGTGGATGTGCCCGACAGCACGGGCAGGAGATCCGGGAAGGGTCACATCGATGCGGTCCTCGGCCAGCGTCTTCTCGAGCTCCGCGTTGTTCAGTCCCTCGACCTTGGACTCGATCGCGGCCTCGAGGGCTTTCCTCACCTTGTTGCCGGTGCCCCCGACCGGACCCCTCTGCTCGGCAGGCAGATCAGCGATTCCACGGAGAATCCCCGTCAACTCGGCTTTGCGCCCGAGATACCGGACTCTCACCTCTTCGAGCTCAGCCGCCGTTCCGGCTGCCTCAACCTCCGCCATTCCCTCGAGCTGGATTTCCTCTATCCGTTCAACCATTTCTTTCCCGGTTCAGATTCCTGATCTTCCTCTAATTCAAGCGCCCTGCGCGGCCGGAGAAGCTATCCGCTCGCAGGCGATGGCCGCCGCGGCCGCAACATTCAGTGACTGCGCCCCACCCGGACGCTGGGGGATCGTCCAGGTGATCCCGCATTCCTTCAATACGGCATCGGAAAGCCCTTCGCGCTCCGAGCCCAGGCAGAGTGTCGCCGGACCTTCAATCCTTCCAGGCAGGTCACCGCCTTCCGGAACGGTGGCGATCCTCGGTGGAGGCGTGGCCCCGATCTCGGCCCGCGCCACCGGCTGGGTGAAGATCGAACCCATGCTGGCCCTGACGGCAATCGCGGAGAAGGGATCCGCGCTGCCGGGGCCGAGCACGACCGTGCCACCGACCAGGGCATCCGCCGTGCGGATGATCGTTCCGATGTTGCCGGGGTCCGAGACGCCGTCCAGAAAGAGGCACTTGTCAGCGGTTAGCAGTTCGGGCACCGCCCAGATTTCGCTCCAGATACCGATCACCCTGGTTCCCGAGGCGAGGATCGCGACTTCGTCGAGGAGCCCTGGTTCGACCTGCTCGCCGGGTATGTCGCTGTCCGGGTGCACCAGCATTCCAACCGGTTCATGGCCGGCGTTCAGGCCGGCCATAGCCAGGTCCTCGCCTTCGGTCACGAACATTCCCATCTTCCGGCGATGCTTCTTCTGGCCGAGCTTGCGGACCAGTTTCAGTTTCTCGTTGTCTTTGCTGGTAATCACGTTCTGGAATCCTTGATCCGGCTCCCGAAACAAAAAAGGGCGGCTCGCACTCGCGAAGCCGCCCGGTGGGTTCGAGGTGCCGTCAGCGCACTAGGCGGCGGCACCCTCCCGGGCGATCTCGACAAATCGGCGAAAGTCCTCACGGTCATTGACCGCGATGTCGGCGAGCATCTTCCTGTTGACCTCGACCCCTGCGGCGCTGAGGCCGTGCATCAGCTCCGAGTAGCTCATGCCCTCGAGCCTGGCGGCAGCGTTGATGCGGGTGATCCAGAGGCGGCGGAACTCGCGCTTGCGAACGCGACGATCGCGGTAGGCGTAAGCGCCCGACCGCATGACCTGTTCCTTGGCCAGCTTGTAAGAGGAATTCTTGCGGCCGTAGTATCCCTTGGCCTCTTCAAGTACCTTGCGCCGCTTCTTGCGGGCGTTTACCGAGCGCTTCACGCGAGCCATTACTTGCCTCCCAGAAGCTTGTTCACACGAGGGGCATCGCTTTCGCTGATGTGGGCAGGCTTGCCCATGTTGCGTTTGCGCTTGGGGGACTTCTTTTCCAGAATGTGGCTGGAGTACGCATGCCGCCCGCGCAGCTTGCCCTTGGCCGAGCGCTTGAAGCGCTTCTTGGCCCCTGAGTGTGTCTTCATCTTCGGCATGAGCCGGAACATTCAATCAAAATCTTCGTCCTACCGCCTTTCCGCCCTGCAAAACGGGTGATTTCCAGCGCGAAAGGGCTGGATCAGGTCACTTTCGGCCCGACTGCGCCGGTACGCTGCCCCGATGCGGATCGTCCACGTTCTTGGAACCAGGCCCAACTTCGTGAAGATGGCGCCCCTGATCGCGGCGATCGGCCGTCGCATGCCGGACGCGGAGCAGACCATCGTCCATACGGGCCAGCACTACGACCGTCTGATGAGCGAGATCTTCTTCGAGCAGCTCGGTGTGCCTGCCCCCGATCACATGCTCGAGGTCGGTTCAGGCAGCCACGCCCAGCAGACCGCCAAGGTGATGGAAAGGCTCGAGCCACTGCTGGTCGAGGACAGGCCCGACCTCGTCGTAGTCCCCGGTGACGTCAACTCCACCGTGGCAGCGGCGCTGACCGCGGTGAAACTGGACATACCGGTCGCCCATCTCGAGTCCGGCCTCCGCAGCCACGACCGGACGATGCCGGAGGAAATAAACCGGATCGTTACCGACCAGATCAGCGACATCCTCTGGGTTCACAGCGAGGAAGCGATCCGCAATCTGGAGCTTGAAGGGATTCCGGCAGAGCGCGCCCACTTCGTCGGCAACACGATGATCGACAGCCTGGTCGCCCTCCAGGATCGCTTCAGGCCGCTGGGAGCCTGCCGGGAGTTCGGTCTGGAGCCGGGCTCCTACCTGCTGGTCACCCTTCACCGTCCGGCCCTTGTCGATGGCCCGCTCCTGTTCGACGCAATCGCCGCCCTGAACCAGGTTTCGACGGAGATGCCGATCCTCTTCCCGGTTCACCCCCGCACCCGGGCCCGGCTCGCCGGCAACGCGGAGCTCGCGGAGAACCTCCATCTGGTCGATCCCGCCGGCTACCTGGAGTTCCTGTCCCTGGAAGCAGATGCGGGCGCGGTGCTGACCGACTCGGGCGGAATCCAGGAAGAGACCAGCTACCTGGGAGTGCCCTGCTTCACCCTTCGCGACAACACCGAGCGGCCGGTCACGATCGAGCTCGGCACCAACGTGCTCCTGGGGCTCGACCCGGCCCGGATCACCGAGATCCCCGTAATCGTCGCCAGCCAGGAGCGCGCAGTCGCCGGGGTATCCGCGCCGCCGGAGCCCCCACCGCTCTGGGACGGCCACGCAGCAGAGCGAATCGCCGACCTGCTGGCGGCTCAGGGCGGAAGTTCAGTCTGAAGATCCGGCTGATTCTTCAGCCGGGGCGGCGTCTTCGGCCGGGGTTCCCGGCTCTGTGTCCGGGGCCACCGCGTTCGGGTGGTCCGGTATCGCATCCGGGGCTACTGCGTTGGGGTGATCGGGCACGGCTTGTGGATGATCGTTGGCCGGAGCCTCGTCGTCGCGATGCTTCGACTTCTTGCTCTTCTTCGCGGCCTTGTCAGCTTCCGCTTCACGGCTTGCTTCCTTGGAAGGACCGAGCAACATGCTCATGTTGCGGCCTTCCTGAAGCGGCTTCGATTCGATCACCGCGAGATCCTCGCCGAGATCCTCGTAGAGCCGGTAGAGCAGGTCGCGGCCACGCTCGGGGTGGGCCTGCTCACGACCCCGGAACATGATCGTCACCTTGACCTTGTCGCCCGACTTGAGGAAGCGGCTCACATGCCCCTTCTTCGTGTTGTAGTCGTTGTCGGCGATCTTCGGCCGCAGCTTGATTTCCCGGATGTTCACCTGGGTCTGGTGCTTTCGGGCGGCCTTCTGCTTCTGTTCCTGCTCGTACTTGTACTTCGAGTAATCGAGCAGCCTGCAGACAGGCGGCTTCGCGCCGGCCGCAACCTCGACCAGGTCGAGCTCCGCCTCGCGGGCCATCTGCCGGGCCTGGTCGGTATCGACGATGCCGACCTGCTCCCCGTCAGCTCCGATGAGCCTGACCTTGGGCACGCGAATTCGCTCGTTGATACGAGTGTTGTCCCGTTCAGGGGGACGCCGGTCAAACCTGCGCGGAATCGGCACTAGCTAAAGACCAAGGGGCAGATCAAGCGGACAAGAAACGGGTAGGCGAGCACGCGGGCGCATCGGGGCGCGAGTTCTTTTTCGTGCGTCGAATCAACTGTCAAGCAGCATACAGAACTTTCCGACACTCATCGAACCGAGCTCCCCGTCCTCATGGGATCGGACCGACACCTCACCGGCTTCCATCTCCCGGTCCCCCACCACCAGCATGTATGGGAAACGGCCGAGTTCGGCGGCCCTGATCTTCTTGCCGACAGATTCGGATCTTTCTTCCACGGAGACCCTCGCGCCACTCGCGAGCAGGTCCTCGGCGATCTGCCGGGCGTACTCGAGGTGCTTGTCCGAGACCGGCACGATCCGGGCCTGAACCGGCGCCAGCCAGGACGGGAACCGCCCGGCGTAATGCTCGATCAGGATTCCGGCGAACCTCTCCATCGAACCGAGCAGGGCCCGGTGGATCATCACTGGGCGTTCCTGACCGTCCTCGGAGTCCGTGTAGGTGAGCCCGAAGCGCTCGGGCATCTGGAAGTCGAGCTGGCAGGTCCCGAGCTGCCACGAGCGGCCAAGGGCATCGGTCACGTGGAAATCGATCTTCGGTCCGTAGAAGGCGCCATCGCCGGGGTTGACCGTGTATTCACGACCCTGCGAGTCGAGGGCGCTTTTCAGCATGGATTCCGCCTTCTCCCAAAGCTCGTCGCTGCCGAGAGACTTCTCGGGGCGGGTCGAGAGTTCGACGTGGACGTCTTCAAACCCGAACCGGGCGTATAGCTCGTCGATCGCCTCGCAGATCTCGGACACCTCGGACTCGACCTGGTCGATCGTGCAGTAGACATGAGCGTCATCCTGGGTGAAGGCGCGCACCCTGAGGAGACCGTGTAGCACTCCCTCGCGCTCGTTTCGGGTGACCCGGCCGAACTCGGCCAAACGGAGAGGCAGGTCGCGGTAGGAGTGCCGCTGGGAGCCGTAGACGAGGCAGCAGCCGGGGCAGTTCATGGGCCGCAGGGCGTATCGCCGCTCGTCGACCTCCATGAAGTACATGTCGTCCTTGTAGTTGTCCCAGTGACCCGAGCGGTGCCAGAGCTCCTCGTCCATCACCTGGGGTGTCGCGATTTCCTTGTAACCCCGCCGGGTGAGCTGCTGGCGGACTTCCTTCTCGATCAGCCGGAGGAGGACGGTGCCGTTAGGCAGCCAGAACGGCATCCCGGGCGCCTCGTCGCGAAGCATGAAGAGATCCAGCTCGGGACCCAGCCGGCGGTGGTCACGGGCCTTGGCCTGCTCGATTCTCTCCAGGTGTTCGGCCAGGTCCTCCTTGGAGAAAAAGGCTGTGCCGTAGATCCGGGTGAGCATCTGGCGGTTCTCGTCACCCCGCCAGTACGCGCCGGCAACCGAGTTCAGCTTGATCGCCTTGATCCGCTTGGTCCCGGGGCCGTGCGGTCCCCGGCAGAGGTCTTCGAAAGGTCCGTTCCGGTACAGAGAGACGGTCTCGGCACCCTCGTTCGTGATCAGGTCCTCGATCAGCTCGACCTTGTAATCCTCCCCCATGTCGCGGAAGATCTCGATCGCCTCGGCTACGGGCAGGTCGCGACGTTCGAAGGTCTCGTCGGCCTTGATGTGGCGACGCATCGCATCCTCGATGGCCGGCAGTTCGGCCTCGGTGATCTTGACATCTTCAGGGAATTCGAAGTCGTAGTAGAAGCCGTTGTCGATTGCCGGCCCGATCGTGACCTTGGTCCCGGGGTAGAGCTCCTGAACGGCGGTCGCCATGACGTGGGCGGCATCGTGCCGGATCACCTCGAGACCTTCCGGATCCCGACTGGTGATGATCGAGATTTCTTCCCCGTCGGCGACCGGGGCGCTCAGGTCCCGGATCTCTTCTCCGACTTTCAACGCGAGCGCGGCCCGGGCCAGCCCCTCGCCGATCGCCAGGGCTGCGTCCTTGCCCGTCGCACCGGCCGCCAGCTCGAGCGGGGTGCCATCGGGCAGAGTGACGGTTATCTGACTTGAATCCACTGGCATCGGGCCATCGTAGAGGGATCAGCCGAGCAGTTCGTTGACGCGACGGGCGAGCACCGCGTGACCCTGCCTTGATGACCGGCTCGCAGTCAGGTTGAACCAGGCGTGGATCATCGGCATCCAGTCGGTGGACACCTCCACCCCCGCTTCGGCGAGTGCTTCGGCGTAGGCAACGCCTTCGTCCCTGAGGGGGTCGGCGATCGAGATCGAAACGTTTGCGGGGGCGAGGCCCGAGAGGTCCTCTGCGAAGAGCGGGGATACCCTCGGGTTCCGGGCTTCACCCTCGGGCACGAAGCATTCCTCGAACCAGTCCATCCTGGCTCTGGTCAGGTAGTAGCCCCGGGCAAATGTCTGTCTGGATTCAAAGGAGCCCGAACAGTCGGTGACCGGGTAGACGAGGAGCTGGCAGGCGGGCTGGGGTTCGCCTGCCTCCTTGAGGTCAAGGCAGAGAACGGCTGCCATCTGCGCACCGGCGCTGTCACCGGTCACGCCGACCCGTGCCGGATCGGCGCCGAAGCGGGCCGGATCCTCCATCACGGATCGCCAGGCGAGGAGGGCGTCGTCAGCCTGAGCGGGAAAGGGGTGTTCGGGAGCCAGCCGATAGTCAACGCTCAGCACCCTCAATCCAGCTTCCCGTGCGAGCATGGCGCAAGCGTTCGAGTGGGACTCGACGGAGCCCTGAACCCAGCCGCCACCATGAAAGTGGACCAGCATCGGTCCCGCGAGGGGACTTGACGCAGGGGTGAACAAACGGGCGTCCAGGGCTCTCCCATCACCTTCAAGCAGCCAGTCCTGGACGAGTACGCCGGGGACCTCCCGGCTGACCAGACTGGCGAGGAATTCGGTTTCCTTCCTCACCTCTCCCGGCTCGTAGCCGGAACGCCGGTTCTCGGCCGGAGCGGTGATCCGGGCCATCGCCCAGGAATCCGGCCGAAGCCCTGAAGCCTCCGGCGGCGGATCGCCGAAGATCCTGCGCAGCAGACCGTCGGGAAGTGCGAAGAGCACTTTCACTGCCGCCCTCAGCAGGCCCTTCACTATCTCCGTCGCTCCGCTCGTGTTCACAGACGGGATCGTATTGCCCGCAACTGTGGCTTCACACAGCGGTTACCTGAGATGATGAATTCAATGCTTGGGAGAAAGAGAGCGCTGTGGCTTGCCGCAGCCATAAGTGTCCTGACCTTCATGACCGTTTCGTCGGCTACCGGCGCGACGCGTGAGCGCCCATGCAACGGGTCCTCCGATCTCTGTGGTCGCACCCTCGATCAGGTGACCCTGCCCGGCACACACGACTCGATGTCAAACGCCGAATATGGATGGGGGCTGGCCAACCAGAGTTACTCGATCCCCAGCCAGCTCGAACTTGGCGTACGGGCAATGCTGATCGACACGCATTACGGAAAGAGCGCGCCCGGAGTCGGGGTATCCGGAGTTATCGACTGGGAGGGTGATCCTGGGGCGGACGGAGTAAACACCTACCTTTGCCACTCCACGTGCATCCTCGGTGCGTCGAACCTCACCGCGGAGTTCGGAAAGATCGCGGACTTCCTGTCCAAGCACCCCCGGGAAGTCCTCGTCTTCGTGGTCCAGGACGACATCACGCCGCTCGATCACGCCAAGGCGGTCGAAGAGAGCGGACTGATCGACTACATCTACACCGGGCCGACCAGCGCCTACCCGACCCTTCGCGAGATGATCGCCACAAACCAGCGGGTCGTCATGCTCTCGGAAGGGAACACGGGCACGGTTCCCTGGTTCCACGACGGTTACGCGGGTGCCCTCCAGGAGACTCCCTACAACTTCCGTGAAATAGATCTGGAAACAGCCAGGAGGAGCACTCAGGAAGCTGTTGACCTGCTGACCAACCCGCTGACCCTGAACGAAACCTGCCGTCCGTTCCGCGGTGGCGAGACCGGCGCCCTTTTCCTGATGAACCACTGGGTAAATGGTCGGCTAGATGAACCCGCGGCCGACTGGGAGACAGGCAACAACCCTCCTGCGGGCGGAACTGTCCCCGATCCCGAGGTCGCACAGTTCCTCAACCAGCCCGATGCGCTTGTGGCAAGGGCCGAAGCGTGCGGGCAGAGGCGCGGCAAGCTGCCGAACATCATCGCCGTGGACAACTTCGAGAGAGGCGACACGGTCGATGCCGCGAGAACGCTGAACGGCGTACAGGCCAAGGCATTCTTCGAAGTGACCCGGCCGAGAAATTCCACGGTGACAGCCGGAAAGAAAGCGACCTTCAAGTTCTCGATTACCAACTTCGGCGATCTCGAGTCCGCGGTCACCAGGGTATGCGCCACGGTTCCCGCAAGGCTCGCAAGCAAGCCGAAATGCCGGACCGTTTTCGTCCCCCGCGGCAACCCCGGCAAGGCGAGCACCTCGATCACCGTTGTGACGAAGCGGAAGGGCAAGGGAAGCGGTGCAGTGAAGCTGACCGTGAGCGGCGCACGGGACTCGGTTTCAACCTCGGCAACCCTCAAGGTAAAGCCGGCCAAGAAGAAGCCGAAACGCTCCCGTCGCTGAAGCTCAAAGGCCCTTAACCTCGAAACCCGGCCACAAGTGCCGGGTTTCTTGTTTCGAGTGGGCACAACTGGGCTCGAACCAGTGACCTCCACCGTGTCGAGGTGGCGCTCTACCAACTGAGCTATGCGCCCCGCGGACGGAGAGCCTAGCGCAGCGGCGGCCCGCTCGGTCCGCCGCACCGGGCCAACGCTCAGCGATATTCAGGGTTCGGATGATCCGGATGCGAGAGGTCCCAGTCCAAGGTCGAGTTTCCGAACGCCGGAACCCCGCCCGCATCTTTCAGCATCCGTGCGAAGTGAAGGATGTTCCAGGTCATGAAGACCGTGTTTCTGGTGGTCCACGCGTTCTCGGGTCCGCCGCTTCCCGGGTCGGCGTAGGACAGGCCCGGGCCAGCCTCCCCGTTCCAGTAGGAATCAGTTTGCGGCGGAATG
Source organism: Solirubrobacterales bacterium (assembly GCA_020438355.1). GTDB lineage: Bacteria > Actinomycetota > Thermoleophilia > Solirubrobacterales > 70-9 > 67-14. Next base: position 83,075 of record JAGQUT010000003.1, read on the forward strand.
GTCACCCCGATGTGCTGAAGGGCGTAGAGAAGCTGGGCGCTCACGTGCTTGCCCCCGTCCTCGTTGCCTGTGGTGACTGCTCCGCCGACCTTGCCGTAATAGGACCATTGTCCCGCCTCGTTCACCTCTCCTGAGTACGCGTAGAGGCGCTCGATGATCAGCCGGGTCGGAGAAGCCTGATCCCCCAGCCAGATCGGACCGGCGAGGATGATGATGTCAGCGGGTTCGACCATCTCTTTGTAAATGGAAGGAAAGTCGTCCCTGTCGTAACCGTGCTCGGTCATGTCGGGCCATACGCCCGGCGGAATCTGGTGGTCAACGGTACGAACGAGTTCCACCTGGACGCCCAGCCTCCGAAAGATCCCGATCGGGATCTCGAGCAGAGCCTCGGTCTGGCTGGACTCCGGGGACCGTTTCAAGCTTCCGTTGAAGATCACCGCCCTGAGGTCGTCGTAACTGGCCGGTGCCTCGTCAGCCTGTCTGTCGATGAAGCTCTGTATGTCTGCCGGAATCGGCATTGGAATTTCTCCCCCTTTTCGCTTTTCGACTTTTCTCGCATAAGGCACCAGTTTCGTCAAGCCAATGGCCTCGGGTGCCCTTCGACGCCACCGCAACTCGATCATCCCGATGGTGATCTACTGGGGAGAGCCAGCTACTTCCTTACCCGACCAAGGAGACGCTTGAAGATCCAGCGCAGAACCAGGTTTTTCTTTTGCTCACTGCTGATCGGCGCCGGTTTCTTGCCCGTCTTCGCAACCCAGGCAGCCGGTGCCTCGACCCCGCTCAGGATCGAGGTTCTTTCCAGTGAGGCTTCGAGGGTCACCGGTGGTGATGCTCTGGTCGGGGTCACCGCTGCCAACCGGAATGCCCGCGACAACATGATCGTTCGCCTCAACGGAAAGATCGTCACCGGCAGGCTTCGTGCAAATGGAAACTCGCTGCGGAGGATCGGCGTCATCTCCGGCCTCAGGAACGGACGGAACTGGATCACTGCCTGGGCTCCGGGTCAGAACTCCGGCAGCAGGCACTCGGTCTACAACAGCTCGCTTCAGGGACCGATCCTGTCCGGACCCCACCAGCAGCCGTTCTACTGCACGACTGAGAAGTGGGGCCTCGGTCCGGCCCAGGATGCGAATTGCTTCGCACCAACCAGGGTCTCCTGGTACTACCGGGCAAACAACAACACCTTCAAGCCACTGGCCAGCCCCACCGACAGGCCCGCAGACATGGTCCAGACCACC
>JAGQUT010000003.1:84413-186529 GCA_020438355.1 Solirubrobacterales bacterium
CTCGGCCGAGACGACCTCGATGGTCAAGGAGCACGCGATCGAGGAGATGGGCCGCCCCGATGTCTGGACCGCCGGCGAGGGCGGCTCAGGCGGATCGGTCCAGATCCAGATGATCTCCCAGAACTACCCCGGACTCCTCGACGGCATCACCCCCGGAGCAAGCTTCCCGGACAACTCCTCTCCCGATTACGCCGATTGCCGCCTGCTTCAGAACTACTTCGACAACACGACGACAGGACAGAACCTCTCTGAAGCGCAACGCGCGTCGATCACCGGGATGGAATCGACCGTCAACGGTGGCTGCAACCCGCTGGGCGCCGGCGCGGATGTCGTCAACGCGAGCGAGGGATGCGACGAAAACGTGGTCCCCGTATCGGTGATCTTCGACCCCGTAACCAACCCCGAGGGTGTCCGATGCACCATCTGGGACAACATGATCAACATCTACGGCCCGGACCCCCAGACCGGATACGCCAGGCGGACCTACGACAACACCGGCATCCAGTACGGGCTCCAGTCTTACCTCGACGGTGACATCAACATGAAGAGGTTCCTCGACCTGAACGAGTTCATCGGGGGCTACGACAACAACGGAATCCTGCAGCCCGCCCGCTCGGTCGCCAACCAGGACGCTCTGAACATCGCCTACAAGACGGGGCGCTTCAACACGGGTGCCGGAAACTGGGCCTCCGTCCCGGTCATCGACCGCCGTACCTACCAGGACGTCTCCGCCAACGGCAACGTCCACCAGTTCGTCAACACTTACCGGTTGCGGGCCCGGCTGGATCTCTACAACGGCAACCACGACAACCACGTGATGTTCAGGGCACAAGGCACCGCGAACGTGAACGCCATGAACACCACCGCAATCGACTTGCTCTCCGACTGGCTCGACGCGATCGCCGCCGATGACTCATCGAAATCCCTGCCCCAAAAGGTCGTCGACAACAAACCCGCAGATGCAGTGGATGCCTGCTGGATCAACGGCAGCCGTGTGAACGGAGTGGCCGAGATCGGCAATGACAACCCCTGCGAGAACACGTACCCGCCCCACTCTCTGCCCGCGAACCGGGCCGGCAAGCCGCTCAACTCGATCGCCGGCAAATGCACCCTGGCGCCAGTCGATCCCGCCGATTACGGATCACCCACACCCGACCAGATCGCCCGCCTGAACGCAATCTTCCCCAACGGCGTCTGCGACTGGTCACAGCCCGGTCCCGGCCAGGGTCGCCTCACATCCAACAACCTGAACCGCTCTTTCGGCCCTGGCCAAAACCTCACAACCGCCAACCGGAGGCTGGGCCTGGTTCTGGACAGATACAGGGTGAACCAGAGCCGCCGTGGCGCGACCGTCAGAATGACTGCGTCGCTCTCCCCCTGCCCCGCGGTGACCTGGCAGACCGTCCGCTTTGAACGCCGCGTGAAACAGGGCAGGAATTGGGTCTGGAGGCAAGTAGCCTCGCGGATGGCCACCGGCAATCGATGCCAGGCCAATTTCCGGGTTGAACGGATACGGCGTCAAACCCGACTGCGGGCCCGCGTTGTATCCATCGATGGCTTCCGGTGGGCTGCTTCCCCGGTCCGTACGGTCCGGATCAACCCGGTCCGGCGTGACCGCAGATAGTTCCGGGCGCGGGATATACTCCGCCGACTTCGCGGCTGTAGCTCAGTTGGCTAGAGCGTCTGCTTGCCATGCAGAAGGTCGAGGGTTCGAATCCCTTCAGCCGCTTCCGGGAGACCCTGCGAGGGCAATCCCATCCGGCGCCTTGGCGGAGTGGCTACGCAGCGGCCTGCAAAGCCGTTTACACCGGTTCGACTCCGGTAGGCGCCTTTCCGCGCCGCACCCCGAGTAATGAAGTCTGATTCCGGGGATTCAGAATGATGCGTCGAGGGCCTGGTTTACCAGGGCGTCGGCTTCGGAGTTCTGTTCCCGCCGCACGTGAGTGATTGACCAGTCTGAAAGGCCGGAGAGAGCTTCCCGGGCTTCGGCGTAAAGGGGCTTCATGTCCGGATGCTTGACCTTGTACTGCCCGAGCATCTGTTTGACCACGAGTTCGGAATCTCCACGGATCTCCAACTCGTCGGCCCCAAGCTCGACAGCCATCCTGATGCCCCTGATGAGGGCCTTGTACTCGGCGACGTTGTTGGTCGCATCGCCAATGGTCTCGCCAAGATCGGTGATCACCTCCCCCTCCGGGTCACGGACGACAATTCCGATTGCTGCCGGACCGGGGTTGCCCCTGGCCCCGCCGTCAACGTTGATGGTCAGCTTCATTGACTGGAAACTATCCGGACCGGCCTTACGGGCGGCATCAGCCGTTCCCGCCTGCGAGAAGATCCCCGCCCTTCCTGGCGGGCAGCCCTCAGGCACGCGGGTGGCTGCCCGCGTAGGCATCGCGAAGGCGGGCTGCGTCGAGATGGGTGTAGACCTGGGTCGTCGAGATCGATGCATGCCCGAGCAGCTCCTGGATCGATCTCAGGTCGGCGCCTCCCTCGAGCAGATGGGTCGCGAACGAGTGCCTCAAGGCATGTGGTGAAACCCCTCCCGCAGCGGCGGCCTCCCTCATGCGGATCGCCAGACGCCGCGAAAGGTCGGATGCCGAAAGCGGCCTGCCGTTCCGGGAAAGGAAGAGCACCCGTTCGGCGGGATCGACCACGAGGCTCGGTCGCGCCTTCTCGAGGTACAGCTCGACGGCCTTTCTGGCCGGTTCACCAACCGGAACCAGGCGGTGCTTGGAACCCTTGCCGAGAACCCTGATCAGTTCGTCGTCGAAGTCGATCGAGTCGGTGGTGAGGGTGAGCACTTCCTCGCTGCGCAAGCCACACGAGTAGGTCAGTTCGAACATGGCCCGGTCACGAATCTCGAGAGGAGAGCCGGAAGGAACCGAGTCGAGCAGCGAGGACATCTGCTCGATCGTCAGGACCTGAGGCAGCTTCGACTTGCGCCGCGGCGCCGAGACGAGATCGGCCGGATTCTGTCCGACCCGGCCGGTCCGAAGCAGGAAGCCGTAGAAGCCCCGGATCGCGGCCAGTTTCCTCGCGACAGTCGCCGGTGCGCGCCCCGCCGCGGAAAGTGACGCAGCGTAGCGGCGCAGGTCCCGGTGCCCGATGTCTCCAGGCTGCTGCCCGGAAGCCGAGGCCCATTCCCGAAGCTGGCCGAGGTCCCGCTCGTAGGCCGCGATGCTGCGCGGTGCCGTGCCCGCCGCAACGAGGTCGCGACGATAAAGGTCAAGGGCTTCATCCCAGCCCGGGCAGCCCATGGTCAGCCTCCGGTACCTGTCCGGGGTCTACCCGATGTAGACGGGAGTGCCAACTTCGACCCGGTCGTAGAGGTCGATCACGTCATCAACGCTCATGCGGATGCAGCCGTGAGAGGCGGCGCTGCCCAGCGAGTAATCCTCCGACGTACCGTGAAAGCCAACCGAACCGTTGACGCCGAGCCAGCGGGCCTTGAGGGGATTCTCGGGAACTCCGCCGGGGATGACCTGCCCGGCCTGGTCACCGGCCCAGTCCGAATTGGGGACGGTCCAGACCGGATCGACCTGCTTGGACTGGATCGAGTAGAGGCCGCTGGGAGTCTCGTAGCCTGCCGCACCCACCGCCACCGTGTAGGTCTTGACCAGTTCAAGGTTCTTCCAAAGCTTGACCTGGAACGTGCTTCGGTCAACGGTGAGGTAGGTCGGATATTGCTCCGCCACCTCGCTGGTGGTCACGGAAGGTTTGGTCACGTTGACCTTGGCCACGAGAGTGCGGGTGCCCCGTCCGCTGTCCAGCAGACCATGGAGCTGCTCGGAGAGCAGGTTGTCTCGAAGCTTGTAACCGTTCTCGGCCTTCACGACCGTGAGAGATGACGGTCCGGCGGATACCGAGGCGTCGACCGGTTCCTTGACGATGCCGTCAGCTACTTCCTTGACGAAGCGGTTGACCGACTTCTCGGAGTACGCCACATTGACCGGAATGGCGGCGTTGACTTCGCCGCCGGTCACCTCACGGATGACCCGGGTCGGGAGTGAGCCCTCACGGCTCTCTTCGAATGCCCGGTCAATGGCAGCGTTCACGTTCGCCCGGATCTTCAATTCCTTTGCGGGCAGAGTGAAGGTCTCCTTCTTGAACTTCACCTTGACGGGCTTCCGCTGCGGAGCCAGAACCTGGTTGGAGAGTGCCTGCGTCGCCTGTTCACGGGTCATGCCGCTCAGATCGACTCCGGCCACAGTAACCCCGTTGGCGATCGTGTCCTTCTGCGAACCGTCATAGGCGTACGCGGCCACGGCTCCGCCAAGGAGGAGTACTACGACGGCAATTATCGCTACCTGGGTCTTGCGCCCCACTTCAATCCTGCTCTCTGATCCGCTGGAATTCCTCTACCGATTGTAGATACCACGACAGTCGGGCATTTCCCTCTACAGGAACGAAATTGCCGTTGCAGCCGGAATTCAGTCCTGGACAGGCGGTGACGGGTCAAACAGGGCAGCATCTTCCCGCCCCAGGTCCTTCCTCGAGCGGTCCACGTGAGGGCTGTGCCGAAGGAAGTCCTCGACTGCCGGTTCGTAGCTGTACTTGACCTCGTCCCGGGCGGAAACCGGGTCCAGACGGAGGCGATCACGAAGGTGGAGAACCGTTTCCCTGGAGGTGTACCTGAAGTGAAACCCGGTCGCCTTGAACTTGCGGTTGTCGATGCCCCGGCCGAAACGGAGTTGCTTCACCATCTCTGGAGGCAGGGTCAACCCCAGCCGGCGGTACCCGGCCATGGCGAGCGAGGTACCCCAGGGCGGAATCACAGGGAGGGGATGTTTGCCTAGCAGGGAGATCACCTCGGAAAGGGTCAGGACCCCGTCTCCGGCGACATTGAAGACACCCGGGAAGTCACGGACTGTCACGTGTTCGAGGGCGTGGACGACATCGACCTCGTCGACGAACTGGTAGCGGGGATCGAATCCGGCGATCATCGGCACCGCAGGGAGCGCGAGAAACTGGACATGTGATGTATCGACTTCGGCCCCGAGGACGTTCGCGAACCGGAGCACCGAAACCGTTACTCCCGGTCGCTGACTGCGGAACTCTTCGACTGCCGCCTCGGCTTCGACCACGTCCCGCTCGACCCTGGTCCCCGGCTCGTGTCGCCTCGGCATGTCCTCCGTGAAGTAGGCGGGGTCGTCCTGTTCGCACCCGTACCAGTGGGCGGAGCTCTTGAAGACCAGCTTCCGGACCGGCGAGTCGCCAGCGGCACAGGCAGCAAGGATGTTGAGGGTGCCGATGACGTTGTTCTCGTGGATCGCGTCGGGACGCCGGCCGTCAGGTCCTCTGACCGAGTCGACCATGAGCCGCGAGTCGATAACAGTGTCGATCCGGGCGGCCCTGACGATCTTCTCGATCAGCCCGTGCTGAACGCCTACCTTGACGTACTCGGTGCGGCTCAGCTCACGGGTGGGCTCGTTGGGATCCACCCCGATGATCGCCTCGATCTCCGGATTAGTCTCCAGGGCCGCCGCCAGCCTCCCGCCCCAATAGGTCGAGAGCCCGGTCACCAGAACCCGGCGGGCACCTTTCAGCTCGTCCGGCATCCTGCGCATTGTGTCAGGCGGAATGGTCACGGCGGAGGTATAGAGTCGTTTTCGTGACCGAGCTGGTTTCAGACAACGACGGCCTTCTGAACGAAGCCCCGCCGCCCGCACCGGTTCACGACGACTACGGAGTGTCCGACGGCCGATGGCTGGAGATCAACTGGGCCGAACGGATTCGGGAAGTCACGGTTGATTCGGTTTTGGGACGGACCCCGGTCAGCTATGTCGATCAGGGAGAAGGCCCGCCAATTCTGCTGGTTCACGGGCTGGGAGGCAGCTGGAGAAACTGGCTGGAGAACATCCCCGCGCTCTCCGATGACCACCGGGTGGTGGCACTCGACCTTCCGGGGTTCGGTCTCAGTCCCATGCCGGAGGGTGAAATCTCGATGCCTGCCTTCGGCGACTTTCTCCTGAGTTTCGTCGACGCCGTAGGACTCGGCCCGGAGACCTTCCTGGTCGGCCACTCGATGGGCGGCTTCATCTCGACCGAGGCCGTGACCAGCCGTCCCGAGAGGTTCGCCCGTATGAGCCTGGTCTCTGCGGCCGGAATCAGCTTCGCAAGGATCTCCGGCACCCGGAAGTCGGTGACCGCCGTGATCGTCAAGGCGATGATCCCGATAGCCGCGAGCAGGGCCGAGCGGAACCTGAGCCGCAAACGACTTCGGACGGCATCTTTCGCGGGCGTTATCGCTCACCCGAGCATGATCGGCCACGAAATTCTCTGGGAGCTCGGGACCTACGCGGCCTTGAGGTCCCCCGCCCTGTTCCCTGCTGCTTACGCGCTGGGGGGCTACGACAACCGCGAGGCGCTGAGCGACATCGAGATTCCGACCCAGATCGTCTGGGGCCAGCAGGATCGGCTCGTGCCGGTCGGGGCGGCCTACTCCTATGCCCGCCGGATCAGGGACTCGGAACTGTCCCTGGTCGACGACTGTGGTCACATGGTCCAGATGGAACGGCCGGCCAGGTTCAACAGCGAGATCAGCCGCTTCGGCTCCGAAGCCGGCTGATCCCGCCGTCGGTTCAGGTTCTGTTCAGGGAAGCTGCTTCTTCAGCTTCGCGATCTGGCTGGTCAGCGACCCCACCCGCTGACGATCACTCGCGGCCTTGCGCCTGGCAGCTTTCGCCTTGCGGACCAAAGCGGCTTTCCGCTTGCCGCTGGCCTTCCGGGACTGCTTCGAGAGCTTCGCGGCCTTCTTCTGGCTGCTGGCAGCGTTCTTTTTCGCCTTCGCCAGGTCGCCGTTCAGCTTCGCGATCCGGGCCTTGAGCCGGACCACCTTGGTGTAGCTGTCGCTCTGGAGCTTCGCGATCTGGACCAGGTTGTTCTCGGCCACATTCACCTCGGGCACGTGCCAGTTGTTGCCGGAGGCAACGATCGGAATCACGCTGGCCAGCAACGGGTCGGCCTCGGCGGTGAAACTGACGTTCAGCCAGTGCTTGGTCCCTTCCCTGTCGCAGGATGCGGCGACACCATCCGGGGACGCGGTCCAGAAGGCCTTCTCCACGCCATCGGCTGGCGGGGACAGCAGGTAGTCCATGTTGACCAGCGGCGTGAGGAATTGCTCACCGCTCAGTTCGGCCGGATTGGTGCACACCACCTCGAACTGGTTGCGGTCCGGCCGCGGCATGTCATAGGCCCAGTAGCCGGAGCCGACATCAGCGAACGGTGGATCATCCGCGGGGGTTCCGTTGAACATCGAGTAGGCGACGAGGCAGCCGTACTGTCCGACTTCCGAGCAGGCCGGAACGTTGGAGAACATGCCCCCGACCAGTTCGTTCTTCGGCACGTGGATGTTGGCTCCAGGCAGGATTGCCCCGACCAGCTGCTTGCGAACCGCCGGCTTCGGGTCGATCTCCTCGTCAACGAGCCGGGCAAGGGTCGCCGAGCCCTGGGAGTGGCCGACGAGAATCACGCCACGACCGTCGTTGTAATTGGCCAGATAGTCCTTCCAGGCCGAAAGGGCACTCTGGTAAGCCACCTCTGTGCGTTCGGTGTAGACCCCCGGGTTCGTGTCCTGGCGGTACATGGGTGCATAGACGTCGCAGACACGGGAGAACATCCGCGCCTGCTGGACGACCACCCGCTTGACTTCCGGGTCCTTGTCGAGGTTCGCGTTGGGAGTGGCCTGCTCGCTGACGGTCGGGTACACGTAAAAGCAGTCGACCGGCGGATTGTCCGGCCTCGTGAAGCCGATAGTGGCTGGCGGGTTGCCGGCCTTCGTGCTGATCGAGCCTGCGCAAAGGTCGTCACTCTGACCTGGCTTGCAGATCCAGACCGTGTCCTCGGCCTGGGCCGTGGACGGCTGCGAGATGGCCAGCAGGCCGATGAACATCGTCAGGCAGGCCAGGGCCAGCCAGGTACTGCGAGCAGAAACTCTTGACACGATCAGACTCCTCCCAGAGAGATTGACTTCAGCATCATCCACCATCGCAAACACCGGGGTAGTTCCGATGGAGCGGTTGGGCGCTTCAGCGGCGGGCGATCTTCTTCAGATAGGCCTTCTCCTGGGTGGTCACGACGCTGACCAGATTGCCGGCCGCATCGTTGACTTCGGTCAGGTGGGTTCCCCAGGTGCGACCTAGTGGTTCGCCAATCCGGGGGCGGGTGTCAGGTCCGGCCGTGGTGTCCTCGACCCTCAGCCAGCTTGCGCCCCCGGCTTTGCGGCAGCTGGCCCGGTAGATGCCGGGGAAGCTGACCCAGGGCGAGTCGAAAGGAGTCAGGTCAGGGAGCAGGGGTCCGTAGACGCCGGCGAAGGGAACAGTGTTGTAAAGCGGCTTCAGTGCGCCGCCCGATCCATCCAGCCGGGCCGGGTTCACGCAAAGGACCTCATGGGTTTCGGGTGTGAACCCGGCTTCGGTCAGTGCCCCGCCGACCCGACCGAAAAGCGCATCGGCCGGGGGCGCATCTTCGAGGAAGCCCGAGTAGGCGATCACGCAGGCAAGCTGACTCGCCTTCTGACACGCGGGGATCTTCTTGAAGTTGCCACCCACCATCCTGCCCTTCGGAACGATCACGTTACCGCCGATCAGCACGGCTGAAACGAGACGCTTTCGGAGAGCCGGTTTACGATCAAAGGTTTCAGCGATCAGGCGCTTCAGGTGGCCAGTGCCCTGGGAGTGGCCGATCAGGACTATGCCCCTGCCCTTGTTGTATTTGCCCAGGTACTCGTTCCAGGCAGCCTTGACACCTCCGTAAGCCTTCTCGGCGACTTCCGCGGTGATCTTCATGCCGAGGATCGCCGGCACGGTGTACTGCGGGTAGATCGGGGCAAACATTCGGCATCCCGGCGTGAACCGCGAGGCCTGCTGCTCGGCAATGCCCGCGATTTCTGGGTCTTCAGCCAGCGTCGCGTTTGGACCTGTCTGACCACTCACGGTCGGGTAGACGTAGAAGCAGTCGATCCGGTTCCTCAGCTTCGAAAGCACGCGCGGTGTGCTTGAACCGGTTGGCCCGTCAGCGGTGATCCGCGCGGTTGCGAGGCTGCGCTGGCAGGGGTCGTTGGCACGGCTTGGCTTGCAGAGCCACTTGAACTGCGGCTCAGCGGCACCAGCCGGGGTGGCCGAGGCACCCCCGGCCAGCAGAACGGCAAGCAGCAGAATGGCTCCCGCTCCGGACAGCTTCTTCAATTCGACCCTCTCCCTCCGCCGCCTGTTGTCAGGTGACCGCTCCCTTGGACGCCGAACTCACTCCCGCGGCGTACTTGGCCATTACGCCCCGATCATAGAGCGGAGGTGGCGGTGAGTAGCCCTTCAGTCGCTCGTCGATCTGTTCGGGTGTAAGTGCGACTTCGAGCCTTCTGTTGTCGATGTCCACGGTGATCTCGTCTCCGTCGTGGATCGCACCGATCGGCCCACCTTTGACTGCTTCCGGGGCGACGTGACCGATCATCAGCCCACGGGTCGCACCGGAGAATCGACCGTCGGTGAGCAGGGCCACATGTTCGCCCAGCCCTTCACCCACGAGAGCAGCCGTAACCTGGAGCATTTCCCTCATCCCCGGTCCACCCGATGGACCTTCGTTCCGGATCACGATCACGTCACCCTTCTCGATTTCCTTCCGCTTGACTGCGGCAAAGCAGTCTTCCTCCCGCTCGAAGACCCGGGCCGGGCCGACGTGAAGGCGACGTTCGGTGCCCGCGACTTTGACCACGGCGCCGTCGGGACAGATGTTGCCCCGGAGAATTGCCAGTCCACCCTGAGCCTTGAGTGGCGAATCGACTGGCAGGACCACGTCCTGGCCCGGCTCCTCGACTGCTCCTTCGACTTCCTCGCCGATCGTCCGGCCGGTAACCGTGATCTCGTCTTCGTGGAGCAGACCCCCCTGCTTCAGGTTTCGAAGGATGAGCGGTACTCCTCCGGCCCGGTGAAGATCTGTTGCGACGTACCTTCCCCCGGGCTTGAGGTCGGCGAGAAGAGGTGTGCGTCGCGAGACTTCCTCGAAAGCATCAATGTCGAGATCCACGCCTGCCTCATTGGCGACAGCGAGGAGATGGAGCACCCCGTTGGTGGAGCCGCCGGATGCGCACACCGCAGCTATCGCGTTCTCGAGGGACCGGCGGGTGATGATGCGGCTCGGCCGGAGGTCTTCCGCCAGAACCTTGAGGATCAGTTCGCCGATCCGCTCCGCGACCGCGCCCTTTTCTTCGTCTTCGGCGGGAACCATGGCCGAGAAGGCTGGTGATATCCCCAATGCCTCAAATGCACAGGCCATCGTGTTGGCGGTGAACTGGCCGCCGCAGGCACCGTAGCCGGGACTCGCCACGTTTTCGATTTCGGTGAGTTCTTCTTCGGTGATCTTGCCGGCGATGTGGGCGCCGACGGCCTCGAACACTTCGAGGATGCTGACGTCCTTGCCCTTGTAGTTGCCGGGCTTGACTGATCCTCCGTAAAGCACGATCGATGGAACGTCGATCCGGGCCACGCCCATCACGGCACCGGGGATGGTCTTGTCGCAGGCAGCGAGGGCGATGATCGCGTCGAACTGGTAGCCGCGAGCCATCAGTTCGATCGAATCGGCGACGACTTCCCGGCTGACCAGCGAGGACTTCATGCCCTGTGTGCCCATCGTGATGCCATCCGAGACGGCAACCGTGTTGAACTCCATGGGCGTGCCGCCGGCTGCCTTCACGCCTTCCTTCACGTGGGCAGCCAGGTCACGAAGTCCGTAGTTGCACGGCATCGCGTCGGTCCAGGTGTTGGCGATCCCGATCGTCGGCTTCTTGAGGTCCGCGTCACTCAGACCGATGCCTTTCATGTAGGCCCGGGCGGCGGCCCGGTCCGGTCCGTCAAAGACGGCGGCCGATCGTGGTCGGGGCAGGTTTGATGCGGCGTCGTTCCCGGTCATTGCCCCATCTTACGACCGTTTCGTCAGGGGTTCGGTCGTTCAGCCGTCCTGCGGCTGGAGGCCGAGAGCGTTGACCGGCCCTGGCCCGGACCCGATCCCCTCAAGGCTGTCTGCGACAGCCCTGGAAGCGACTTCTCTTGCCTTCTTCGCCGCCTCAAGAGGTTCGACACCTCGGGCGATGAACGCGGCCAGGGCAGATGAGTGGGTGCAGCCTGATCCGTGCGCCGAGCGCCCGGGATGGATTTCACCGGTGATCTCCACCTCCCGTTCTCCGTCGAAGAAAAGGTCGACCAGCCTTTCGCTGTGTCCGCCGGTCACTACCGCGGACCGGGCCCCGAGACCGAACACCGCCCTGACGAGCGCCTTCTGACCGGTACCCGGGTCGCCATCCGGTTCGATTCCGGTTATCGCCTGTGCTTCGGGAATGTTGGGGGTCACCACCGTCGCCCTCGGCAGGATTTCGCTGACCAGAGCGTCGCGGGCTTCCGGCTCGAGCAGGTCCGCCCCGCTTTCCGAAACCATCACTGGATCGAGCACAACCGGCACGCCTTCGAGCAATTCCAGTCCGCGGGAGACGGCCTCGATCGTCTCTCGGTCTCCGAGCATGCCGATCTTGACCGCGTCAACCCCGATGTCCGCTGCGACAGACCGAATCTGGGCAACGATCATCTCAGGACTGACCGGCTCGATCAGGTCGACCCCGACCGTGTTCTGTGCCGTGATCGCCGTTACTGCGGTCATCCCGTGGACGCCACAGGCGGCGAAGGCCTTCAGGTCGGCCTGGATTCCGGCCCCGCCGCCGGAGTCCGATCCGGCGATCGAAAGCACCTTGGGAATCTCGTTCTCAGTCGTCACGAGGCGAAGGATAGGCGGCGAGCGAGGTGCGCGACCAGCTCCCGGTCGGGGCTGCCCTGAGGTATCCCGCGATCTCGAGCCGGGCCAGTTCGCCAGCGACCCGGGCGGGATCCCGGTCGACGGCCATGGCAATTTCGTCGACGGTCCCATAACCGGCTTCGACCGCCTCGAGGAGTTCGACTGCTGAGGCATCGATCTCGGGGCCGAAGAGCCGGCTGACCGCGCCGGCACCCAGCATCCGGTCCAGTACGTCCTGACCTCCCCGAATGACCGCCGCCCCGCTCGCGATCAGTTCGTTCGTGCCGGCGGCAGCTCCGGCGGTAACCGGACCGGGTACTGCCCCCACGTCCCTGCCTGCGTCATACGCCATCTCGGCGGTGATCAGTGAACCAGAGCGCCACGCCGCTTCCACCACCACTGTCATTGCCGAAAGGGCCGCCATGATCCGGTTCCTCGCCGGAAAGCTCCACCGCCAGGCATCGGCCCCCGGGGGAACCTCGGAGATCACCAGACCCCGTTCGAGAATCTGCCTGTATAGCCGGGTGTGGGTTGCCGGGTAGGGCCGGTCGGGACCGCAGCCAAGTACCGCCACCGTCCTTCCCCTCTCCAGTGCGCCCCGGTGGGCCGCCCCGTCGATGCCAAGTGCCATCCCGCTGACTACGTTCAAACCTGAGGCAGCGACATCGCGACCGATCGTTGCGGCAACCTCAAGTCCGTAGCCGGTCGCCCTCCGGGCCCCGACCACGGTCACCGAGTTCCCCAGTGCCAGGTCCCCCGGCTTCACCCCTCTGCCCTTGTAGATCAGGGCGGCTGGAGCATCCGCCCCGTCACGGAGGCCTTCCGGAAAATCGTCCTCGTGCCTGCAGCAGGCCCAGCATCCCGCATCCGCCAGGGCGGCACGCATCTCGCCCTCGGAAAGGTCGTCGTTCCAGGTGAGAAACTCGTCCGCCCGTTTCGATGCGACCGCCTCGACCAGTTGTTCCCTTCCCAGTCGAAGCAGTTCAGGTGTCCTTCGACCGTCCCGGTCATCGACGACATTCTGTATCCAGGGCCCGAGCCGACCGATCAGCCAGCTGCGCCGAAGGCAATCCGGGCATCCAGCCGGGGAGTTCACGCTTCCCTCCGGCGGAACTGGATCGCGGCCGCCATGTGCTTCTCACCGATCGCCAGGGACCCCGCCAGATCAGCGACCGTCCTGGCGACCCGAAGGATGCGACCGTGAGCCCGTCCGCTCAGTTGACATGACCGGTGGGCATCCGCCAGCAGACCGGCAGCGGCGGCATTCACCTCGAAACCTGAGACCTCCGCTGGTTCAGCTTCCGCGTTGGTTCGCCCCGGACCCAGCCGCGCTGCCATCAGTTCCCTGGCGGCCAGCACCCGGCTCCTGACGGATGCCGAACTCTCCCCCTCCGGTCCGTCCAAGGCCACGGCAGAGGGCTGACTGACGGCCACAACAAGATCGATCCGGTCCACAAGGGCACCGCTAAGGGCAGCGCGATATCGCCGCGCGGAGGCCTCCGAACAACGACAGCGGGGATCGTCCTCTCCCCGCCCGCAGGGACAAGGATTCGCGGCGGCAACCAGCGTGAACCGGCTGGGCAGAGTCTGACGACCCCGCGCGCGGGAGATGGTCACGAAACCGGCCTCCAGGGGCTCCCGAAGGGCTTCAAGTGCCGGGCGGCTGAATTCGCAGAGTTCGTCGAGAAACAGAACGCCCCGGTGGGCGAGGGTTATCTCACCGGGTCTCGGCGGGCTCCCTCCGCCGACCAGACCGGCAGCCGAAACCGTGTGATGAGGGGCCCGAAACGGTCGGACCGTGCTGATCCTGCCATCACCCAGACCGCAGGCACTGGCGATCCGGGCGACGTCTAGCACCTCTTCACCTTCCAGCGGTGGCAGCACCGAGGGCAAACGGCGAGCCGCCAGCGACTTTCCGGCACCCGGAGGCCCGATCATGAGCAGACCGTGGCCGCCCGCCGCGGCAATCTCGACCGCCATCCGGAGATGCCCCTGACCCCGCAGATCGGCAAGATCCGGCAAGTCGGCAGGAGGGCCAAGGGGCGCCGGGGCGGCCGGCAGACCCGGAATCCTTCCTTCTTTCAGGCATCCAAGCTCCGAGAAGTGACCCACCTCCATCACAGCGATTCCCTCCGCGAGTGCCGCCTCGGGACCGTTGGCCGACGGGACCAGAATGCCCCGCTTTCCGTTCTCCCTTGCCTCCTCGGCCATCGCCAACGCACCCCTGACCGGACGCACCGACCCGTCCAGGGCAAGTTCTCCGACCAGCGACCAGTCGGCCAGCGGGCCGATCGAGAGCTCGCCGGCGGCGCCCAAAAGGGCGGTCGCGAGGGCCAGATCCATGGCCGGTCCCGCCTTCCTCAGGTCGGCTGGCGCGAGACTGGCCGTGATCCGCTGAAGTGGAAAATCAAAGCCGCAATTGACCACCGCCGCCCTGACCCTTTCCCGGGCTTCCCGAACCGCGGCATCCGGAAGTCCGACGATCTGGAAGTTGGGCAGGCCCCTGTGAACGTCAACCTCGACCCGGATCATTCGGGCGGAGATCCCGTCGAGGGTGAAGGAAGTCGTTTCCGCGAGCATGCGGAAAAGCTAGGAGCGTTTCGCTCACAGGTGTCGCCCTTGGCCTGACGATCCGGCACACCATTTTGACTCTTTCGACCGCTGCCTAACGAACACAGAAAGCAAGTGCAACACCCCACCTGATTTTCCCCCTGAACCCCTCCGGGACGGCGTACGTTCGCTGGATGGACCATCGCATCGGGATCGGAAGAGCAGCAGAGGATCTATGCGCGACGAGGCTGAGCCGGCAGGGCTGGCTCGTCCTGTCCAGAAACTGGAGGATCAAGGCGGGGGAGCTTGACATCGTGGCCCTCGAAGGGACCGTGCTCGTGATCATCGAGGTCAAGTCACAGCGGGCTGGCTCAAGGCGTGGGCCGACCGCGCCTGTCCTGGCGGTCGGACCTTCCAAGCAGCGTCGTATCCGGCGCCTGGCTGGTGCCTGGGTAGCCGCCAACGCCCAGCGGGTCCGCTTCGACCAGATCCGCTTCGACGTGGTCGGCATCACCTTCGACCGCCAGGGCGGCATCCTCGAATACGACCATGTGAAGGATGCCTTCTAGGAACTCAGGCGGCGTAGGCGTCCGAATCGAAGGAGAGCCGGTGGATCGGCGACGGCCCCAGCAGGCGAATTGCATCCCGATGTCCGGGTGACGCGTATCCCTTGTGGCCCTCGAATCCGTAGCCCTCGTACTGAATGCCTGCCCTGGCCATGCAGCGGTCCCTCGTCACCTTGGCGATCACCGAGGCTGCCGCGACCGCGGCGGAGGTGTTGTCGCCCTTGACGAGTTTGCGATGGGGCACCTGACAGTCCTTCAGGGCGAAGCCGTCAACCAGGGTCACCGCCTCCGGCCCGGCGCCCAGCCCCTCAATGGCCTTGGCCAGACACTCGATATTGCTGACATGCAGGCCGTGCGCGTCGATATAGCGCGCCGACCGCATGACCACCACCACCCTGACGGCGCAAGTCAGGACCTCCGGATAGAGCCTTTCACGCGCCTTCGCCGTGAGCTTCTTGGAGTCACCGATTCCGCTCAGCCGCCCGTTTCCCTCGCTCTCGAGACAGGCGCGATCAAGCAGGACGGCTGCTGCCACTATCGGGCCGGCAAGACAGCCCCGGCCCGCCTCGTCGGCACCGGCGACCAGATCGCAGTCCAGACCCAGGTCATGGGTGAAGAGCGCGCCGGACCCGTCCGTCGCGCGCGGCTTGCCTTTGCGGCTAGAGGCCACCGATGCGGTTCGGGGGCCAGTAAGTAGCAAAGGCCTTGCCGATCAGCTGATCTTCAGGGAGCGGGCCCCAGAAGCGACTGTCGTCACTGTGACCACGGTTGTCGCCCATCATGAAGAAGTGGCCTTCGGGAATCGTTATCTCTCGCGGCATGTTGCAGCCGGACCCCGCGGGACCGCAGGGGATGATCTCGTACCCGTCGGGTTCGGTCACCTCGCCGTTGATTACCGGCAAACCGTTCTTGATCGAGATGGTGTCTCCGGGCCCGGCGACGATTCGCTTGATGAATGTCTCGCTCGACTCCTCGGGCGTAGGCTCGGGACAGGGCTGGTCGGGTGCATGAGCGGCGCCGCATTCGGCCGAACCACCGCGATCGACACCGGCAGGCGGATGGAAGACGACCACATCACCGGGCTTGGGATCGGTGAAGTGATAGACGAAGCGATTGACCAGGATCCTCTGGTTGATGTCCAGGGTCGGTTCCATCGACCCCGACGGGATCTGGTACGGCTTGATCAGGAATGCCTGGATCAGCAGCGCCAGCCCGAGGGCCAGTGCCACGATCACGACCAGTTCGACGAAGCTCCCCCCGGCCGTTTTCGGCTTGGGGATCTTCGGGCTCAGGCTTCTTCCTTCTTGCCCTGCTCGCCGTCTTCGGCGGGCTCTTCAGAGTTTTCGGCTTCAGCGGGAGCTTCGGCTTCTGCCTCGGGCTCATCCGCAGCCTCGGGGGCCTCTTCAGCTTCGGGGGCCTCGGCTTCTTCAGCCGGCGCGGCCTCGGTTTCTACGGCAGCCTCGGCCTCCGGTGCTTCAGCAGCGTCGGTCGACTCGGCCTCGGTGGTCTCGGCGCCTTCAGCAGTTTCCGCCTCGGTTGCTTCGACCTCGGTCGGTTCGAGCTCCTCAAGGGACTCGCCGGCTGCGTCTTGCGCTTCCGAAGTTCCGACCATGTCCTCGTCGATACCCCAGCGACGCTCGGCGACCCTGGCGGCCTTGCCTACCCTGCCACGCAAGTAGTAGAGCTTGGCCCGGCGCACGCGGCCGCGGGAAGCAACTTCAAGCTTCTCGATCTTCGGCGAGTGGAGCGGGAAGGTTCGCTCGACGCCTACTCCGAACGACTGCTTCCGCACGGTGAAGGTTTCGCGGACACCGGAACCCTGGCGCTTGATCACCACGCCTTCGAATACCTGCGGGCGTTTGCGGTTACCCTCGATGACGAGGAAGTGAACGCGAACGCGGTCTCCCGGGGCAAAGGACGGAAGTCCTTTCCTCAGCTGGCTGTTTTCGATGTCCTGGATTACGGTGCTCATTGCTCAAAAACGCGGGCCCGGTTGAAGGCCCGCGGACGCGCAATCCTACCGAAGGAAGGCGGGTCGCGTCTTTCGGGGCTGTGAGGGACCGCCCGCGACCACCGGCGGGGCCGTCACAGCACCCTCCAAACCACCCCGCGAGACGGAACGTTCCGTCTCGCGAGAGTTTTTTCGGCTATCCCAAGCCCCGGCGTCGGCTCTGCTCCAGCCGCCACTCCCGAACCCTCGCATGGTCCCCGGAAACCAGCACCTCCGGAATCCCCCAGCCCCTGTATTCCGGTGGCCGGGTGTAATGCGGATATTCTGGCAGGCCATCGAGCGCTTCCGACCAGGATTCCTCGATCGCGCTGTCCTCGTCTCCGAGCGCTCCCGGCTGGCGCCGCATGATCGTGTCGGCGACGACCATTGCCGGCAGCTCTCCGCCGGCCAGCACATAGCGACCTATCGAAATCTCGTCGTCGGCGAGGTGATCGTGGACCCGATGATCGAATCCCTCATAGCGGCCACAGAGCAGAGCCAGCGCGGGCTCGGCCGCCAGTTCGCTCACCAGCGAGTCATCGAGAACCCTGCCAGCGGGCGAAAGGACGACGGTGCGGGGACGGTCGTTCTCCCCATATACGCCCTGAAGGGCGGCATCGACCACGTCCACCCGAAGCACCATGCCGGCACCGCCGCCATACGGGGCATCGTCGACCCGTCCACCCTTGAGGGGCGTCCAGTCACGGTAGTCACGGAGATTCAGCTCGGAGCCGTTCTCGATCGCCTTGCGAACCGGCCGTTGCTGCCGAAACCAGTCGAAAGCCTCGGGAAAGAGAGTGAAAATGTCGAGTTTCATCCGGTGCCAGTCTCCGGCCCGGTCCACTCAGTCGAGTATGTCGACCAGAACGCGGCGCTCCTCACGCACCGCGGCAGCCTTGGCCACCGTGCGGATCGCGTTCGCGACCCTGCCGCCCCTGCCGATCACCCGGCCGAGGTCATCTTCGCCGACCGTGATCTCGAAGACCAGGTCACCATCCTCCTCGAGTTCCTCGACCTCAACTGCGTCGGGGTCCTCGACCAGGGCCCGCGTGATGTAGAGAAGCATCTCCTGCATCGGCGGGGAGCAGCCTCAGCTGCCGGAAGCCTTGATGCCCTTGATCCGGAGCAGGCCGGCGACCCGCTCGGAGGGCTGGGCGCCCTTTTCGAGCCAGTAATTGGCCCGTTCCTCGTCGATCACGATCGTCGAAGGATCGGTCTGGGCGTTGTACTGGCCGATCGTCTCGATGGTGCGGCCATCGCGGGGCGCACGCTTGTCGGCGACGACGATTCGCCAGATCGGGTTCTTCTTGGAACCAACTCTTCTAAGTCTGATGCGGACTGCCATTGGACGCGGAATCGTACAGGTTAAGGAGGGCTAGCGTCTTCTGATCTTCGGCCGCTGGGTCTGGCCCATCATCTTCGCCAGCTGGTTCTGATCGGGCATCTGTCCGCTGGCCATGTGCTTCATCAGTTTTTTCATCTGGTCGAACTGTTTGACCAGGTTGTTGACCTGCTGGATCTTCGTTCCCGACCCTTCCGCGATGCGGCGGCGCCGGGATCCCTTGATGATCTGCGGCATTGCCCGTTCGTGCGGGGTCATCGAGAGGATGATCGCCTCTACCCGGTCGAGTTCACCGTCGTCGACCTCGACGTCCTTCATCTTCTTCATTGCCCCCATGCCGGGCATCATTCCCAGCAGGTTGCCGATCGGGCCCATCTTGCGGATCTGCCGCATCTGCTTGAGGAAATCCTCGAGCGTAAACTGGCCCTCCTCCATCTTGCGCTGGAGTTCCTCGGCCTCTTCCTCGGAAACCTGCTCCTCGGCCTTCTCGATCAGGCTGAGCACGTCACCCATTCCGAGGATGCGGCTCGCCATACGGTCAGGATGGAAGTGCTCGAAATCGCCCAGTTTCTCGCCGGTCGAGGCGAAGAGGATCGGCTTGCCGGTCACCGCCTTGACCGAGAGGGCCGCGCCGCCACGGGCGTCGCCGTCGAGCTTGGAGATGATCACGCCATCGAACTCGGCCGCTTCCGAGAACGACTCGGCCACACCGACCGCGTCCTGACCGGTCATCGCGTCGACGACCAGGAGGACGTTGTGGGGCTTGACCGTCTTGCGGATCTTCGCCAGCTCGTCCATCAGCTCGGAGTCGATGTGGAGGCGGCCGGCGGTGTCGACGATCAGGACGTCCCGTCCCTCGTCCTGCGCCTTGCCGAGCGCCCACTTGGCGATCTCGACCGGATCGGCGTCAGTCCCCTGCTGGTAGACCACCGCTCCGGCTCGCTGTCCGACAGTCTCGAGCTGCTTGATCGCCGCTGGACGGTAGACGTCGCATGCGGCGAGAGCTACCGACTTGCCTTCCTTCTTG
The DNA here is from genome assembly GCA_020438355.1 of Solirubrobacterales bacterium. Taxonomy (GTDB): domain Bacteria; phylum Actinomycetota; class Thermoleophilia; order Solirubrobacterales; family 70-9; genus 67-14. The sequence goes on from JAGQUT010000003.1 coordinate 103,667, forward strand.
AGCAGCTGCGCAAGCTTGGCTGTGGCTGTCGTCTTGCCCGATCCCTGGAGGCCGGCCATCAGGATCACGGTGGTGCCACGGTTGGAGAAGACGAGGTCGCGCCCGGCACCCCCCATCAGCTCGGTCAGTTCCTCGTTGACGATTTTGACGACCTGCTGGCCCGGGTTCAGGGACCCGAGAACGTCGGCACCAAGGCAGCGTTCCTTCACCTTCGCAGTGAAGGCCTTGACCACCTTGAAGTTGACGTCCGCCTCGAGCAGAGCGAGGCGGATTTCACGCATCGCCTTGTCGACATCGTCCTCGGTCAGCTTTCCGCGGTTGCGGACGTCGGAAAGCGTGGACTGCAGGCGTTCTGAAAGCTGGTCGAACATTGGTCAGTCAGCCTACAGACGATAGGTTTGTTCAAGAGTCTGCGGGCTTCCAGGAAGCTCAAGGAAGATTTGGGAGGCAAGGAAAGGACATCCGGAAGCAGCAAGGTCAGGGTCCTCCTGGGGATTCTGGCCACCCTCGTCCTCCTGCTGGCACCGGCACAGCTGACACCGGCAGATCCGGGCATATCAGCGCCGAACTGGGCAGAGCAGTTTCCAACCCACAGCCCAGTCGCAAGGGAAGCTGCGGCCATGGCCTATGACTACGCGAACCAGGAGATGGTTCTTTTCGGCGGAAGAACCGGCGCGGGTCTTCATCTCGGGGACACCTGGACCTGGGACGGAGACAATTGGCGTCAATTCGCTCCCGCGCATAGTCCGTCTCCGCGCTCCGACGCCAAGATGGCGTTCGATCCCGTGACTGAGCAACTCATTCTGGTAGGCGGAACTACGAACGATGGCGCCACGGATGAGACCTGGACCTGGGACGGCAACGATTGGACTCGGCTTACACCAGCCACCCCTGCTCCTGCCCTGTTCGTGCCGAGCATTGCTACCGATTTCGCGTCGGGAAACGTGATCCTTTTCGGCGGCAGTTCTGCCGGCACCGGAACCATGAGGAACTGGACCTGGGTCTGGGACGGCAGTACCTGGTCCGAGCTCTCACCGGCTTCGAGTCCGCCCGCCCGGTTCGGCGCAGCGATGGCATATGACCAGGAAAACCAGGAAATCGTACTTTTCGGCGGCGGAACCATGACCTCGATTTTCGACGACACCTGGATTTGGGATGGCTCGAACTGGACTCAGAAGCTGCCCCTGCGGAGCCCTCCCTTTTTCGGGGGCGGGTCGATGGCATTCAGCCCCGCCACCAACACTCTCATTCACGTAATGGGGTCGACATGGTCATGGGACGGATCGATCTGGAGCGCACTGAATACCTGGGCGCAACCCCGAGGCCGATTCAATGCTTCGCTGGAACTGGATCCGACCAGCGGGAAGCTTCTCTTGTTCGGAGGAAACGATGCTCAGAGCATCCGAGGTGACACCTGGACATTCGGATTCCAGAGCGACCAGGACCCCGTGACGGAGATCACCTCTCCCGCGCCGGGCGGGACTTACGAGATCGGCGAATCCGTCCCCGTGAGCTTCAGTTGCGAGGCAGCGCCCGACGGACCACCTGTGTCCACCTGCCTGGGATCGGATGGAAGTCCGGCGCCGCGAGGCTTTCTCGACACTTCGAAGCCCGGACCGGGCACCTTTACGGTCATCGCCACCGCAAGTGACGGTCAGACCGGCAGCGCCTCGATTTTTTATGAGGTCAGGAAGCCCACGCCCGAGCCGGTCTGCAGGGCGGTTCCGGGGGGCCTCACGCTGCAGAGCTTCGCGCTTCGGCCTCCTCTCGGCGATGGCCGGCAGGTTCCCGGCCTGCGGGTACGGCTGTCCGCCACCGGGCGAGTCGACGCCGAGATCGCCCCGCGGATCGCCTATGGCTCCCCGAACGGGAGAAAGTCGTTCCGATACCGCGCGAGGACGGTTAGGGTGAACCGCGTCCGCAAGCTCCGCTACCGGCTTCCGGCAAAGGTCCGGCGGGAAATGCTCCGCTCGCAGGGAGCCGTGTACGGCAACCGGGTCACCTTCCGGCTGCGGGCAAGGATCAAGGCGCGGGGCGATCGGCCCGCTTGCTACAAGCGGCCCGAGAGTCTTGCCTACGAGCTTCCCGTGGTTGCCGTCTCGAGCCGGGTCGCGCTTCGCCGGCGGTAGATCTGGGTTCGATCTGTATGGGTATAACCCACAAGATTTGAACCCAGATTGACTCACACCGGATCTGGTGGGGCTACTCGTCGTCGAGCAGGGCGCGGCTGAAGTCTTCGGGATCGAAGGGCCGCAGGTCCTCAAGCCCCTCTCCCACACCGATCAGCTTGACCGGAATCCCGAGCTCGGTGGCAATCGCGAGGGTGATTCCGCCTTTCGCAGTGCCGTCAAGCTTGGTCAGGACCACTCCGGATACGTCGGTCGCTTCAGCGAAAGCCTTGGCCTGACGCAAACCGTTCTGCCCTGTGGTCGCGTCAATCGAGATAAGGGTTTCGTGTGGTGCGCCGGGGATCTGCTTGTCGATTACCCGCCGGACCTTTCCGAGCTCGTCCATGAGGTTCGACTGGGTGTGGAGACGGCCGGCGGTATCGATGATCACCACATCCGAGCCTCGGGCCTTGGCAGCGCTGATCGCATCGAAAGCAACCGAGCCCGGGTCGGCACCCTCGTTGGACCGAACGAGGTCCGCCCCGGCACGATCAGCCCAGGTCGCGAGCTGTTCTGCGGCCGCTGCCCGGTAAGTGTCGGCCGCCCCGAGAAGTACCGAGAGCCCGAACTCGTTTTTGAGATGCCAGGCGATCTTTCCGATCGAGGTGGTCTTGCCGGTTCCGTTTACCCCGGTCATCAGCACGATCGCGGGGTCCTGGGTCAGATTGATCGGAGCACGATTGGTCGAAGCGATCTCGGTCAGAAGCCCGATAAGACGCTCCTTGATCGCCGCACCGTCGGGTGGCACCGCACCCGAGTCAACTTCGTACTCGAGCTTCTCGACAACCTGGGCCGTGGTCGTGGCGCCGGCGTCGGCGAGAATCAATGCTTCCTCCAGCCGCTCCCACGTCTCGTCATCGATCCGGTCGAAGAGGCTTGAACCGATCTCCTCGGTCAGTGCCCGGCGGCTCTTGGAGAGGCTCTCTCGCAGACGCCGGAATGCGCCGACCTTCTTCGGAGCTTCCTCCTCGGCGGCGGGTGGCGGCGCTGTGTCCGGGACCACACGGTCACCGAGATCGAGAATGTCGTTCCAGGTCGTACTCATCGAGACGCATCTTGCCGGATAAGGCAGTCCGACGCTTCAGGGACTCAGGCCGCTTCGAGCGCGGTGCCTTCGAGGGCGGTTACGCCCTTGGGAAGGCGGCGCGAAATCACCTTGGTGACACCATCCCCGCCCATGCTTACGCCGTAGAGGACATCGGCCGCGTCCATGGTCAGCTTCTGGTGGGTGACGATCACGAACTGGGTCCGGTCGGAGAACCGCCGGACGAGTTCAAGGAAGCGGTTGATGTTCGCGTCGTCGAGCGCGGCCTCAACCTCGTCGAGGATGTAGAACGGGCAGGGACGGGCCAGGAACACGGCGAAGACGAATGCGAGCGCCGTCATCGCCTTCTCGCCGCCGGATAGCAGGCTCATCTGGCGCATCCTCTTGCCCTGCGGAGTCACCTCAAGTTCGACCCCGAAATCAGACTCATGGGGACGCCGTGGATCCTCTTCGTCCTCCATGTCCTCATCTTCGACTTCGGCCTCCTCGCCCTCGGCGGCCGGCTTCGGTACCGGGCGGAGGTCAACCGAGCGCAGTCGGCCGGTACCGCCCGGGAATAGCTGGGCGATCATCTCCTCGAAGTTCTTCGCGGTGGCCTCGAAAGTCTCGTCGAATGAACGCTTGATCTCGGCGTCGATGTCGCGGATCACGCCTTCGAGCTCGCGCATCGCGCGCTCGGTGTCTTCACGCTGTGAGACCAGCTGCTCGACGTGCTCGAGGGCCTCCTCGTACTCCTTCTGGGCCAGCGGATTCACGGGGCCGAGCCTCTCGCGCCTTGCCCGGAGGTTGTGGAGGCGCTTCTCGATCTGTTCGCGCTCCTCCTCTTCCAGTTCCTCTTCGGGTTCGGGTATCTCGACCTGGAGCTTCTCGGCGATACGCGCGAGCTCGCCGGCTGCCTCGGCCCGGCGGTCACCCAGGTGGGCCGCCTCGACCTCGGCGCTGGTCACCTGCTCGGCAACCGCCCGCAGCTTGCCCTGTATCTCGACTTCGGAATCTGAGCAGGCCTTGAGTTCGGCCGAGATCTCGTCGGCATCGCCCTGGTCACCGATTACCGTTCGCTCGGCGCGGGAGACCCGCTCGCGGATCGCAAGGGCGGTCTGGCCAGCCGCGGTCTCGATCGTTGCGATCAGTCCGGCCAGGCTTTCGACCTCGGCCATCTTCTCTCCGAGCCGTTCACGATGCCTTTCGCCAAGCAGGCTTTCGGCCCGGCGGGCATGGGTCGTAGCCCTCTCGGCACCCTTGTGAACATCGGCCAGTGCTTCCAGACGCTTCGACTCCGGTCCTTCGCCCTTGGCCTGCCGCAGGCCTTCCGCCGCAGTCGCCAGTCCGGCATCGACCTCGGCGAGTTCCTGCACAAGGTGCTTGGCCCTCTCGGACGCGCTGCCGCTGCTGCCCAGGTCCAGGGTCAGGGGTGCCAGTTCAAGCCGCAGCTCCTCGAGGCGACTGCCCAGCCGGCGTCCCTGCTCGGCAATCCTGGAGGCCTCGATCGAGACTTTCTCGGAACCTGATCTGAGCCCGTTCAGGATCCCCCAGATCGCAGTGCGTTCCCGGTCGCGTTCGGCGAACCTTTCCTCGGCAGCCCGGCGGCGTTCCGAGACGGCCGACAGTTCTTTCTCTAGCCCGTCGCGCACCTTCCTGGCCTTGTCTGCTGAAGCTCTGGCCTGTTCGAGTCGTGCCTCACCGAAGCGAAGTTCCTCGGCGACCAGCCGGCTTTTCAGCTCGAGCTCCTGTTTCTCGATCCGCGCGCCGATCTCGGCCGAGTTGGCCTGTTGCTTCAGCGGCCGGAGTGCCTTCCGGGCCTCCCGCTCCACATCGAGGGCACGATCGAGGTTGTCCCTTGTGGCCAGCAACTTCAACTCCGCTCGGCGGCGGCGCTTTCGGTACTTGCCGAGACCGGCCGCTTCCTCGATCAGCATCCGCCGCTCGCGAGGCTTGGAGTGGACGATCGAGTCGACCCGCCCCTGACTGATGACCGAATGCATCTCGCGGCCCAGGTTGGCGTCGGAGAGCAGTTCGATGATGTCTGAAAGCCGGCACCTGGCACCGTTCATCCAGTACCCGCCGTCACCGTTCCGGTCGAGTTTCCGGGTGATCGCGATCTCGGTGAAGTCATCACCCAGGTGGCCTTCGGAATTGTCGATGACCACTTCAACTTCGGCTTCGGAGCGGGCACCGACGTTCTTGCCGCCAACCGAGATCACATCCTGCATCGAGGTTCCGCGGATCGCGCCGGGACTCTGCTCGCCGAGTGCCCAGAGCACGGCGTCCGTGATGTTCGACTTGCCTGAGCCGTTCGGGCCCACGATCACGCTGACCCCAGGCGAGAACGCCAGTTCAGTCTTCTCCGGGAAGGACTTGAAGCCCTTCATGGTCACCGAGCGAAGGTACATACGACCTACAGGGTGCCGATTCCGCCGGACGGATGTTTTCCCACTAACCACCCCCTGGATTCGGCATTAGGAGTGGAAAAACCTAATTCCCGCAAAGTGCAGGGCAAAGCTACGGGAGGCTTCACCCGTCGAGGGTTCGAAGCGCGACCTCGGCGGCCGCCTGTCCCGCCGCCTTCTTGCTGCGGCCCTCACCCCTGCCGATCTCGGAATCCCGGTAGATGACCGCCACCTCGTAAGTCCTCTGGTGTGCCGGCCCTCGAGCGCTGACGACCTCGTAGGAAACCGTCTCACCATGACGGGCAGCCGTTTCCTGGAGTGCCGACTTGAAGTCCGTCTGGTTCTCCCTGACCTCGCTGATGCGGGGCCTGAAAGCAGCCACGACAGCTGATGCGGTGACTCCGAAGCCGTAGTGGAGATAGCAGGCACCGATCAGCGCCTCGGTGATCTCGGGCAGCGGCCTTTCGCCTTCGAGCAGGAGCCGGGCAGGGGTCTGCTTGCCGTCCGGCTGTCCCGGGTCCGCTTCCAGCAACATTTCGGGGATACCAAGCTCGCGGCCGACCTCGGCGCATGAGGTGCCACTGACGGCCTGGTTGAGGATCTTGGTCAGGGCCCCGGCGTTCTTGTCAGGCAGGCTCCTGTACAGCTCGTCTGCGACAGCGAGCCCCAGGACGCTGTCCCCGAGCAGGGCGAGCCGCTCGTAGGAATCGGTCCGGTCCGCCGTCCACGACGAGTGAGTGAGGGCGGGGCCTCTGAGTTCGTCCGGCAGGCCTTCGATCAGGGAGGAGAGATCTCCGCCATCGGAGGCGTCACCTGAACCCGCGCCTGCGGCGCGATCACGCGACCGCTTTAGCCACGACAAAGTCAACCGCGTCCCCCACGGTCTTGATCTCTGCTGCTTCCTGTTCGGAAACGGAGATTCCGTATTGGTCCTCGAGCTCCATCACGAGTTCGTAGAGATCCAGCGAGTCGGCATCAAAGTCTTCTTTGAAGCGGGCGGTCTCGGTGACCTGATCGGGGTTGAGTTCAAGCTCGGTGACCAGATGGTTTCGCACCAGGTCCATGACTTCGTCGCGATTCATTACCCGTTTCCTATCAGACGTCCGGGACGACCGCGCCCCGGTTGGCACCTACCCGGTGAAGCATCTCCTCGGTCAGTCCGGGAGCATCGACCCGGGCCGAGCGGGCAGCAAGACGGACCGCATTGGCTACCCCTTCGGGGCCTGAGGATCCGTGGCCGACAACTGTGGTCCGGCGAAGACCAAGCAGGATCGCCCCGCCCGTGGTGTCCGGGTGAAGGTCACGCCTGAGGCCACCCAGGGCCGGCTTCAGCATGAGGCCCCCGGCTGCGGAAAGAGGATTCTTCCGGGCCGCGTCAGAAATTCCGCCCACCACGGTCTTCACGGTGCCTTCCATCGCCTTCAGCACGATGTTTCCGGTGAACCCGTCGGTCACGATCACGTCAGCCCCCGCGCCCGGGACGTCCCTCCCCTCGACGTTGCCGATGAAGCTGAACTCTGAAGCACCCTCAAGAGCCTGATGGGCTTCGACGACTTCCTCCTTGCCCTTGCCGGCTTCCTCGCCGACCGACAGGATGCCGATCTCGGGGTTCTCGATTCCCATCACCGACTTCGAGAAGGCCGCCCCCAGCCACGCAAACTGCACCAGGTGCTGGGCCCTGACGTCAAGGTTCGCCCCGACATCGAGGAACAGGACGGTTCGGCCCGGCAGCGGCACCTGAGCGGCGAGAGCTGGCCGCTTCACCCCGCGTGAGCGCTTCAGACCAAAGGTCGCGGCGGCCATCGTGGCCCCGGTCGAACCGAGACTCACGACCGCCTCGGAATTTCCGGCGGAAACGTCGGCGACGGCCCTTACGATCGAGGAGTCCGGCCGGGACCTGACCGAGGGGACCGGGTCATCTTCATTGGTGATCTGGTCCGTGGTGTCGATTACCTCGACACCCTCCAGGCCCTTCGTGTCAATTTCCGCCTGAGGCCCGAAAACCCTGATCCGGATTCCGTCGGCCGCGGCGAGACGAATGCCTTCTGACAGCACGTCGAAGCCGTTCTCGACTCCGAGACCGTCCAGCGCGACCGTAGTCCCGCCTGAATTCAAGACTTACCGCTAGGCGTCCGGGGTGACGGCGCCGAAGGGCTGCTCTTTGGGAGCGATGACCTCACGGCCCTTGTAGAAACCGCAGCTCGGGCAGACCCGGTGCGGAAGACGCGGGTGATGGCACTGCGGGCAGTGATTGACGCGGGCCTTGGCGGCCTTGTGGGTGGCGCGCCGCTTGTCCCGGCGGGTCCTTGAGGTTCGTTTCTTCGGTACGGCCATAAGGAGCAGCAGTCTAGAGGAAGATCGCCTGAAGCGCCCCCTCCTACTCGAGTTCGCGCAGCTTCGCCCATCGAGGATCGATGTTCTGGCCGTGATCGTGTTCAGCGGGGTCAGCGCCGTTGAGCGACTCGCCGCAAACCGGGCAGAGTCCCAGGCAGTCCTCCCGGCAGAGAATCTGCTCGGGAAGCGAGAGGATCAGTGCGTCGTGAGTCCAGGCTTTCACGTCGAGAGTGCCCTCGTCAACGTACGGGCTGACCAACTCGGCTGCGCTCGTCTCGTCCTCCTCTTCCTCCTCGTCGAAGCGGCTGGCGCCCTGGACGTGGATCGGTTCAACCGGCTGGTCGACTTCTCTGGCGTCCACCGAGACCGTGGCCGTCGCATCCTCCAGACAGCGGAAGCATGGGCCGTGAAGTCCGACCTCGAAGCGCAGCCGCAGGGCGTATCCCGAGCTTGTCCGGGACACATCAAGAATGAAGGAGGGCTCCGCCGGAACCGGCGCGTACTCCTGCCCACCGAGCATGACCGGCTCCGGGGCCACCTCGCCGGTGATCCGCGTCGCAACTCCGTGGCTCAGGCCGATTGCATCTAGGTCAACCTTTTCGATCAGCATCTGGTTCCAGCATGGCAGACGACTACGATGAACCGGATGAGCCGCTCCGACCAGCCCGGATACCTCGACCTCATGCGTGGCCAGGTGCCGCACTACGACGAGCTTCAGGACGCTGCGATAGCGGCGGTCCCGTTTGAACCGTCAACCGTTCTCGAATTGGGGGTCGGTACCGGCGAGACCACTTCAAGGTTGCTTCGAAGGTTTCCCGAGGCTCATGTCACAGGTCTCGATTCCGACCCCGACATGCTCTTTCAGGCCCGGGAAATCGCCAGCGAGGTATCACTTGCGCGGATGGAGGACCCTCTCCCTGACGGCCCTTGGGATCTGGTCCTTTCAGTGCTCTCGGTTCACCGGCTCACTGACGAACAGAAGCGAAACCTTTTCCGCAGGGTCCGCGAACAGGCGAAGTCCCTGGTTATCGGCGACTTCGTAACGATCGGCGAGGACCGCGGCAAGACCCGGGTTCCCGGTGCTGCCTACCCCGACACTGCCGAACAGCTGGCGAACTGGTGCGATGGAGAGATCGCCTGGAAACAAGACGACCTGGTCGTAATCGTCGCCGACTACCGATAACCGCAGGCCGGTATCACCACAAACGGAGCCGGCTCAACCATTCTTGAGCCCTATGGGCCGGCGGGTTCAGTTTGGAGGCCCGCCGGAGGCGGTGCCGACTTGCGGTTGAGCCTTACTCTTCGATTTCGTCGAGCGGCTCGTCGCGGCCGGCAAGCCGGTCTCGACCCCGCTGGACGGCGGCGGTGAACTTCTGGAGGTTGACCTCGAGGGTGTTGAGGATCTCGTCGGCGTAATCCTCGGCGCCGAGCCTGATCTCCCTTTCCCTGGCCCTCGCGTCTTCGACGATTTCGTCGGCGGCGCGTTCAGCCTGCTTGGTCACTTCTTCGTCGGAAACCAGGCGGGCCTGCTGCTCCCGCGCTTCACGGACCACGCGCTCTGATTCGCGCTTGGCCTCTTCGAGCATTTCCTGGCGCTCCTTGACGATCCAGCGTGCCTGCTTGATCTCTTCCGGAATTGTCGCCCGCATCTGATCGAGGAGGTCATAAATCTCTTCACGATCGACGCGCACCTGGTCCGTAAGCGGAACAGGACGGGCGTTGTGGACGAGGTCGTCGAGCTTGTCTATTAGAACGAGGACATCCATGTGTGGAGGGAACCCTATGCGTCTCCGTCGATTTGCGGGGGAAAAGTGGCTATGTGGTGGAGATTCTGCATGGAATCTTCCATTCCTCTTTGTGCCTGTCTGACACTAGTCGCGACCAAGTCTATCCGCCAGTGCGGCTGCCACCGGGGCCGGGACCAGATCCCCCACGTCGCCGTTGAAAGTCGCCATCTCCTTCACTCCCGTCGAGGAAAGGAAGCTGTACTCCGGCCGGGCGAACACGTAGAAGCTCTCGATCTCCGAATCAAGCTTCGAATTGAGCTGGGCCATCTCGTTCTCGTATTCGAAGTCCGAGATCGCGCGAAGGCCCTTGACTATCGCCTGGGCTCCGTTGTCCCTGGCGAATTCGACCAGCAGCGTGTAGAAGGCCTGTACCTCGACGTTGCCGAGGTGGGCGGTCGCTTCCTCGATGAAAGAGATCCGCTCGTCTGCCGTGAAGAGGGTCTTCTTCTTGCGGATCGGCTGGTTCACGACGCCGACCACAACCCGGTCGAAGATGTGGGAAGCGCGGGTGATGATGTCGAGGTGGCCGTTGGTGACCGGGTCATAGCTCCCGGGACAGACGGCGACCCTCTCGGCTTTCTGGTTCATACGTTCAGGTCTCTTGCGGGGACGGGGACGGGACTCGATGGAATGTAACCACCGTGCGCCCGTAGCGTCGTTCACGCACAGTTTCGAGGGACGGAAATTCCAGCGGGCCCCGGTTGTCCGACTCGGCGATCACGCGTCCTCCGGGGGCGAGAACGCGGGTCAGGCTTTGGTCCAGTTTGGCGGCCACCTCCCTCGCCTCACGGTAGGGCGGGTCGAGGAAGACAAGGTCGAAACGCCCCTCCGGCGCCGACCTTATCCAGTCGGTGGACTCTGCCCGGATCAGGTCTATCTCCTCGGTCAGGCCGAGGTTGTGGACGTTGCCCATTGCCGGCCTCGTATCCCGGTCGACAAGCACCGCCGCTTCGGCACCCCGCGAGATCGACTCGATCCCGAGTGCCCCGGTGCCGCAGTAGAGGTCTAGAACCTTCATTCCCTTGAGATCACCGAGCGCGGAGAAGATTGCTTCCCGGACCCGCTCGGATGTGGGCCTGACCTTCCAGCCTTTCGGGGCCAGCAGCTGCCGGCCGCCCAGGGTTCCTGCGATGACTCTCATGAGCTCAGCATCTCCAGTTCATTCTGATCCATCGAATTCAGGTCCTGACGCGCCACCTCAAGCAGGTCCAGATCCCGTGGCAGGCTGGCGACACGAAAGCGTGGGAGCCCGTGCTGCCTGGTCCCTGCGATCTCGCCTTCACCCCGCATTTCCAGGTCCATCTCCGCGAGCTCGAATCCGTCCCGGGTGGATGCCAGCGCGGCCAGCCGCTTCGCAGCGCGCGGCCCTGAACTCTCGCTGAAAACAAGGCAGGTTCCGCCATGGCTGCCCCTGCCGATGCGCCCGCGGAGCTGATGGAGCTGCGATAGCCCGAACCGGTCGGCGCCTTCGATCACCATCACCGTGGCGTTCGGAACATCGATTCCGACCTCGATCACCGTGGTCGACACGAGAACGTCTGTCCTTCCGTCCGCGAAGGCGGCCATCGCGACTTCCTTCTGGGCGGGCTTCATCTGCCCGTGAAGCAGACCGACCTCGTAACCGGCCAGCTCTTCAGAACCCAGCCGTTCTGCTTCGGCGGCAGCGGCCCTGGCTTCGATCTCCTCCGACTCATCGACCAGAGGACAGACCACGAAGGCCTGTCTGCCCTGGTCTAGTTCAACCTTCAGCTTCTCGAAGGCTGACTTCCTCCCCGCTTCGGAGACCACCTCGGTGGTGACCTCCGCTCGCCCTGCCGGGAGCTCCCTCAGTGCGGTGACGTCAAGGTCACCGTACGCAGTCAGCGCGAGGGTCCGGGGAATCGGCGTCGCGGACATGTGAAGCAGATGGGCCGCATGACCCTTCGGCGCCTTTGAGTCGAGGCGATCGCGCTGCCTGACGCCGAATCTGTGTTCCTCGTCGATGACCGCCAGTCCCAGCCGGGAGAAAATGACCGGATCCTCGAGGAGTGCATGGGTTCCGATCACAATCCCGATGCTCCCGTCGGCGAGGCCGGCAAGGATCCGCTTCCTCTCACGGGCAGGTGTGGATCCGGTCAGCAGAGCCATACCCGCCGGTGCCTGACCCAGCATTCCACTCAGGGTCAGAAAGTGCTGCGTCGCCAGAACCTCCGTCGGAGCCATGAACGCGGCCTGCGCTCCGCTGTCAACTACCTGGAGCATCGCGAAGATCGCGACCACGGTCTTGCCGGAGCCGACCTCGCCCATCAGAAGCCGGCCCATCGGCACCTGGCCGGCCAGTTCTCTCCTGATTGTCCGGATTGCCTCCAGCTGATCTCCAGTGGGCGTGAACGGCAGGCCCTCAAGCCATCCCGAGGCCAGGCCGGAATCCCCCTCGAGCGCAATCGCCGGACCGTTGACTCTGCGATGGCGCCGGCGGCCCTCCAAAATGGCCGCCTGGTTTTCAAGCAGTTCCTGGTAAGCCAGGCGTCGGATCGCTTCGGTGGCCGCATCTTCCCCGGATGGAAAATGGGCTTCTCGAAAAGCAGAACCGATCCCGGGAAGCCGGTCAATGCCGGCGTGAGGGGCCAGCAGGCGGGAAGGCAGTGGTTCCGGGAGCCTGGCGGCCATCCGACATGCCTCGAAGGCCCAGCGTCGCCATCTGCCCGGGCCGATCTCTCCACCCGACGAATGGGTCGCCCGGGGAGACTCGTCCGCAAGACCCGGCGGCTTCGCCGCGCCGGATTGCCAGGCGATCCCCCCCGATGGCGCCACTTCTGCCGCGAGGCCGGAGAGTGGCTCCGAGGCCGATATGACGAAGCCCCCCTTCTCGAGGCGACCTTCCAGATACCAGGCACTGTCGACCGTCAGTTTCTCCGCCATCCAGGGCTGGTTGAACCAGACCGCCTTGCGGGCACCGGAGTCGTCGGCGACTCTCGCCTCCACGACGCTGAAACGCCGGCGCCTGGTCCTGACCCGCCTCGAACGCAGCACCCTTACCTCGACCGCGGCGCTCTCGCCCGGCTCAAGTTCACCGAGCAGGCTTGTTCCCGGGCGATGGCCGTAGGCCCTGGGGAGCCGCCAGAGCAGGTCACCGACCGTCTCGATGCCGGCCTCCGCAGCCCGGGCGGCAAAGGTTGACCCGACTCCCGGGAGTGCTGTCAGGTCATTGGATGCCAGATCAGGGTCCGGCCATCGGACCGGGGCATCCAGGAGGGATTTGTGGTCTGGAAGCTCGCCCGCACCCCCCGCGAAGAACGGTGGAGGCCCGGAATCGTTGATCCCGGAACTCACTGACCGGCCAGCAACCACCACCAGCTCGGCTGCCCGCCCTCGTGAAGTTCAAGCTCGACTCCGTTCGGACTGTGGTCGTCGATCTCGTCGAGGGGAATCGGAGCGCCGTCACCGGCGATGACCGTGACCAGCTCGGCTCCGTCGGCGAGACGCTCGATGGTCGATGCCAGTGCGGAACCTGCCCCACCCCACGCGACAATCTCACCGTCGATGAAGCCGACAGCATCACCGCGACGGAAGCGTCCCTGGGCGTCATCACGGGCCGCCGGCGCAATGCCGCCTACGGTCACGCCTTCAACGGCCTCCTCCAGCCGCTTGCGGTTGGTGTCGAGGTCGGCTTCGCCGTTGAACTCGACCAGGGCCAGAAGACCTTCCTGCTGGGTCCGGGTCGGCAGTACCAAGGCCTTCTTCTCGGAGAGTTCGCAGGCCCTCTCGGCCGCCATGATCACGTTCGAGGAGTTCGGCAGGACGATCACGTCATCGACCGGCACAGCCCTGATCCCGGCGAGGAGTTCTGCGGTGGAGGGGTTGAGCGTCTCGCCACCGGGAACCACGGTCGCACCCATCTCGCTGAAAAGCGCTTCAAGCCCGTCGCCACTCCCGACCACCACGACCCCGGTCCGGTGATCCGCGCTCATCCGGGCCTCGCGTTCGGCGATCTGCTTTCGCATGTCCGCCACATCCAGGTTCGTAACCTCCCCCGCGTCCTCGAATACCGCCATCGCAGCTTCGGGGTCATCGGTGTGGACGTGGACCTTCAGGGTGGCTTCGTCACCGACCACCAGCACCGAATCTCCCAACTCCTCGAGCCGAGGGATGAACTGGCGAGAGCTGAGCCCGCTTCCGGAGACGATGAAGTTCGTGCAGTACTGGAAACGGCTGTCCTCGTGGTGGGGCTGGGTGAGCTGCGCAGCCGAATGGTGCTGGATCTCCGGCAGGTCACCGTCTTCTCCCCGGAGAGCAGCCAGCACACCGGCCAGGATCAGCACCAGCCCGTAACCGCCCGCATCGACGACCCCGGACTGGGCCAGAACCTCGAGCTGTTCGGGGGTGCGCTCGACCGCTTTCTGGCCGTCGGCGATGGCCTGCTCGAGGACGTCGGCGAGGACCTTGTCCTGTTCTGCCGGGGTAGCGTCCTGGGAAAGGCGCTGCCGTTCCGGTTCGATGTGGGCAAGCTGGCGCGATACCGAATGGGCGATCTCGCGGAAAACGGTGAGCATCGTCCCTTCGGCCGGATTCCGCACCGAGGAGTACGCCGCATCGGCCGCCTTGGCGAAGGCCGAAGCGACCAGTACCGGGTCGACCAGCTCACCCGGCCGGGAGGCGAGTTCTTCCGCTGCTCCCCTGACGATCTGGCTGAGAATCACTCCGCTGTTGCCGCGAGCCCCCATCAGGGCAGCCCTGGCAAGGGCGGAGACGAGCTGGGTGCGTCCGATTTCGTCCAGCGACTGGCCGTTGTCGAAGCTGTCGAGCTCCTCCATTACGGCTTTCATGGTCATCGCCATGTTGTCCCCGGTATCGCCGTCGGCAACCGGGAACACGTTCAGGTCGTTGACCTCCTGACGGCGAGCCTCCAGCGAACCGTACGCAGCGGCAACGACCCGCTTGAATCTCTCAATACTCGGATCGGACACAACGAGTGAGCCTATAGGTCAGCTCGGCGCTTCGACTTCAGAACTCGGTCGGGCGCGTTGCCCGGAGCTAGGCTGCTTTGGTGACCTTGTTGGCCTTGAGGCAACGGGTGCAGACGAGCACGCGCTTCTTTGATCCGCCTTCGAGAATGCGGACCTTCTGGAGGTTCGGGTCGAAGCGGCGCCGGGTGGCGACCATCGAGTGACTACGGGAATTCCCGAAGCCGGGACCCTTTCCACAGGTGTGACATACGCGAGCCATAGGACGGAGCATCCTAGCCGATTCCTTCTGCGGATGGCTTTGTGAGCCATCGCCGGTCGGGAACGGGCTATCTCAGGAGGAAAGGTCCCAGCGCATCTGGTTCATGCGGAGTACGGCACGGGCCGCGTTGGCTCCGGAATCACGCTTTCCGCCGCCTCCGGCGCGGGCCAGTGCCTGGTCCATGTTGTCGACCGTGAGGACTCCGAAACCGCAGGGAACACCTGTCTCGAGCTGGACGTTCTGAATTCCCCGTGCCGCTTCGTTGCAGACGAACTCGTAATGGTCGGTTTCACCCCGGATCACGGCGCCAAGGCAGGCGACGCCGTCGTAGCGACCCGACCTTGCCGCGTAGCTCGCGGCCAGGGGCAGTTCGAACGCTCCGGGAACCTCGAATACATCGATGTCATGTTCGCCGATTCCGTCGCGGGCGAACTCTTCCTTCGCGCCTCCGACCAGCCGGTCGGCCAGGTCCCCGTAGAAGTTGCCGACGGCGATCGCGAACCTTCCGGTCGGTTCAGCCACCCTGGCTCTTCTCGCTGTCGTGGATCTGTTCGTCGAGGATCATCTCCTCGTCCAGCGCGAGCCCCTGGTGATGGAGGATGTGGCCCATCCGGTCACGCTTGGTCTTCAGGTAAGCCTCGTTGTGCATGTTCGGCGGAGCTTCAATCTTGATCTGTTCGGTCACTTCGAGGCCGTGACCTTCGAGCCCGATGATCTTTTTCGGGTTGTTGGTCAGGATCTTGATCTTGCTGAGGCCGAGGTCCCGAAGGATCTGGGCACCGATGCCGTAATCCCTCAGGTCGGCCGGGAGGCCGAGTTCGAGGTTGGCGTCGACGGTGTCGAGTCCTTCTTCCTGGAGCTTGTAGGCACGGAGCTTGTTCAGCAGGCCGATTCCCCTGCCTTCCTGCGACAGGTAGAGCAGAACCCCCTGGCCTTCTTCCTCGATCATCGCCATCGCTGCTGCGAGCTGCTCGCCGCAGTCGCATCGCATCGAGTGGAATACATCGCCGGTGAGACACTCGGAGTGGACCCTGACAAGCACGGGCTCGCCGGTGTCGACTTCGCCCTTGACCATCGCGACATGGTGCTTGTCGTCGACGAGAGAACGGAAGCCAACTGCGCGAAAGTCACCGAAGCTGGTCGGGAGCGCAGTCGAGACGACCCTCTCCACCAGCTTCTCGTTCTCGCGCCTGTACGCGATCAGGTCGGCGATGGTGATCATCTTCAGGCCGTGCTTGGTGGCGTATCCGACCAGATCGTCGACTCTGGCCATGGTGCCGTCCTCGTTCATGACCTCGCAGATGACTCCGGCGGGAGATACGCCGGCTAGCCGGGAAAGGTCGACCGCAGCTTCGGTGTGTCCGGTGCGCTCCAGGACTCCGCCGTCCTTCGCCTTGAGAGGGAAGACATGCCCGGGAACCACGATGTCGCGCGGCGTAGCGTCGGGATCGATCGCGGTCTGGATCGTGTGGGCGCGGTCGTGAGCCGAAATGCCGGTCGTCACGCCTTCGGCCGCTTCGATCGAAACCGTGAAGGCGGTCTCCAGCGGCGCTTCGTTCTTGGCGGTCATCAGACGAAGCCCGAGCTGGTCACAACGCTGTGCGGTCAGAGAAAGACAGATCAGCCCGCGCCCTTCCTTGGCCATGAAGTTGATCGCTTCGGGCGTCGCGAACTGGGCCGCCATCACGAGGTCCCCCTCGTTCTCGCGATCTTCGTCATCGGTGACGATGATCATGCGACCGGCCCGGATCTCCTCAAGGGCCTCCTCGATCGTGGCGAAAGGGGTTTCTTCCGCCGCGCTCACGCTGCCGCGCTCTTCTGCAGTTGCCATGGTCTTTTCAAACTTTCTATCTGGATTTCTCAGCGGTCCGTGTGGCTGTCGGAACCTCGGACATATGGTGACACCATTCGTTCGACGTATTTGGCGATTACGTCACACTCGATGTTGACGGTTGTGCCGGTTTCAAGCGTCCCGAGGTTCGTCCGCTCGCGGGTCTCGGGGATCAGTGCCACTTCGGCCCAGCCTTCGTCGCAGTCTGCCACCGTCAGGCTGACCCCCTCGATCGTGATCGATCCTTGCGGAATCACGTATCGGCCGAGGTTCTCCGGAACTGAAATCCGAAGGCGGCGCGAGAATCCGTCTGGGCGTTCGGCGATCACCTCGGCGGTCCCGTCTACGTGACCCTGGACGATGTGGCCGCCGAGCCGCTGATCGGCCCGCAGGGCTAGTTCCAGGTTCACCTGTGCTCCGTCGTCGAGCCCACCGAGCGAAGTCAGGTCGAGCGTCTGCTGCATGGCATCGGCTGTGAAGCCGGAATCATCGACCGTCGTCGCGGTGAGACAGCAGCCATTCACCGCAACCGAGTCGCCAAGTGAGATCTGCGAAGCGAGTTTCGTCGCGATGCGGATCCGCGCGCCATCGTCGCCGACCTCGATACGTTCGACCCGGCCGAGGTCCTGAACCAGTCCGGAGAACATCACCAGGTCCTGATCGTTGAAGTCATGAGTACATCTTGACCGACCCGGCCCACCCGCATCTCGGGAACCCGGGTCGCCCCCTCCATCAGCTCGGGACCATCTCCCTCGGTGGCGGATCGTCCCCCTCCGAGGATCAGGGGCGCCACGAAGATCTCGGTCCGGTCGACTTCTCTGGCCGAAACGGCAGTACCGGCCAGAGAAGGCCCGCCTTCGAGGAGCACCGAGCCGATTTCCCGCTCGCCGAGCGCGAGCATCGCGTTGCCGAAGCGCCGACCTGAATCTTCACCTTCGACCGGGATCACTTCAGCACCCGAACGTTCGAGAGAAGCCACTTTCTCCAGGTCCGGTTCGGGACCGCTGATGATCAGGATCGGAGCTTCCTCCACATCCTCGAAGAGTGCCGCGTCAGGGGTCGTGCGAAGCCTGGAATCGAAGATGACCCGGGCGGGCTGCCGCACCGGATCGCCATCGGTGTGCCGGGCAGTCAGGCGGGGATCGTCCGCGAGGACCGTTCCGGAGCCGACCGCGACCGCATCCATCTCGGCCCGCCAGCGGTGCACAAGAGCCCTGCTTTCCTCTCCCGAGATCCACTTCGAGTCCCCGGTCCTGGTTGCGACCTTCCCGTCCAGGCTCATCGCCATCTTCAGAGTCACGAGAGGTTTGCCTGTGATCGCCCGTTTACGAAAGTCCTGAATCAACCCCACCGCTGCGTCCGCCACCCGCTGGTCTGCCCAGCGAACCCTGACCCCCGCCTCCTCGAGTCGTCCGGGACCCTTGCCCCTCGTTTTCGCGGTCGGGTCCTCCGCGGCGATCACGACTTCCGCGATGCCGGCTTCGATCAGGCCGTCGGCGCAAGGGGGCTGACTGCCGTGGTGGGCGCAGGGTTCGAGAGTGACGTAGATCGTTGCGCCGGACACGTCGTTACCTCGCCGCGAAGCGTCGGCCAGGGCTTCCCGTTCTGCGTGAAGTTCGCCGTGGCGGTGGTGCCAGCCTTCACCGATGACTTTTCCGTCCTGGACCAGTACGGCCCCGACCGCGGGATTGGGCGAAGTCCAGCCGATGCCGTGACCAGCCAACTGGATGGCCCTTTGCCAGATGTCGGCCTCGAAGGTGGGTTGCCCGTCGCTCATGGGAGAATCTTGACGACTAATGAAGGTAATCATCCAGATCCCCTGCCTGAACGAGGAGGAGACCCTCCCCGCGACGCTTGCCGACCTGCCTCGTGAAATCGCCGGTGTGGACGAGATCGAGACCCTCGTGATCGATGACGGGTCGACCGATCGCACGGTGGAAGTCGCGATGGAATGCGGGGTTGACCACATCGTCAGGCTTCCGAACAACCGGGGTCTGGCGACCGGTTTCCAGGCCGGACTCGACGCCTGTCTGAAGCTTGGCGCGGACATAATCGTCAACACCGATGCCGACAACCAGTACTCGGGAAGCGACATCCCGAAACTGGTCGGACCAATCCTCGCCGGCCAGGCGGAGATGGTCGTTGGCGACCGGGAAGTCACCGGAATCGACCATTTCTCGCCTGCCAAGAAGGGGCTCCAGAAGTTCGGCAGCTGGGTCGTGAGGCAACTTTCGGACACCGAGGTCACCGACGCCACCTCCGGTTTTCGAGCTTACAACCGTGAGGCTGCGCTGCAGCTTCTGGTGGTCGACAACTTCACCTACACGCTCGAGAGCCTGATCCAGGCAGGCAAGGGGAGCGTCGCCGTCGACGAAGTCAAGATCGCGACCAATCCCAAGACCCGCGAGTCCAGGCTTTTCGGTTCCACCTCCACCTACGTGCGTCGCAACGGCCTGGCGATCCTCCGGATCTACACCCGTTACGAGCCGCTCAAGGTCTTTTCGCTGCTCGGCTTCATCGCGGCGATCGCCGCCTTCGGTGCCTGGATGCCTTTCCTGACCGACTGGATACTCAACGGCGACCGTGACGGTCACCTCCAGTCGCTGCTTCTCGGCGCGATGCTTTTCATCATCTCGATCCAGCTCTTCGCCCTCGGGATCATCGGCGACCTGCTGGCCGGACAGCGCGTCATGACCCAGCGCGTGTATGAGAGGGTCAGGCGAATCGAGCTCGAACTCGACGTCGAGCCGAGTCACCGCGTCGAACCGCCGCGGGATCGAAGCGCCGTCTAGTCCTACCAGTCCCTTTGAGCGACTCCCCCGAAAAAACCGAATCCTCGACCCGTGCATACGGGAGGTCGGTCGGGCTGCTGACCATCGGGGTCGGACTGACGGGAATCTTCACCTACGCCTACTTCCTGATCGCCTCGCATGACCTGAGCAAGGACAGCTACGGCGAGATAACCGTTCTGTGGTCGGCGGTCTTCATCACCGTGTCGACGCTCTACAGGCCGGTCGACCAGTTGCTGTCGCGTCACATCTCGGAGCACATCGAGCGGGGCGAGACCGACGTCGGACCGGTCCGGGTCGCAGCGAAGATCCAGGCTGTCCTGGCCCTGGCATTCGCCGTCCTCGCGCTGATCTTCAAAGGTCCCCTCGAGAACGGGCTCCTCGACGGCAACGAGGTCCTCTACTGGGTCTTCTTCTCCTCGGTCCTCTTCTACGCGGCCAGCTACTACGCCCGTGGCTACCTGGCCGGGCACCAGCAGTTCGGCCTGTTCACCACCCTGATCCTCTCCGAATCGGTTTTCCGGACGCTCTTCGCGGCCCTGGTCGCCTTCGGTCTGCTTTCCGGCCAGTCCTGGGTGGCGATGGGAATCGTCGCGGCCCCGTTGCTCAGCCTGATGGTGGTCCCCGTCGCGATCACCCGACGCAGCCGGCGCGAAGCGGAGGAGCGTGCCAGGTACGCAGAGGCGCATGGCGAGTCGCCGGAGGATGTCGATCAAGAGGAGAAGGAGGCCCGGGAAGAGTTTTCGATGTCCCACGGTGCGGGCTTCGTAGGCTCGGTCTTCCTGATCATGTTCAGCGAGCAGGTTTTCCTCAACGCCGGTCCGTTGGTGGTGAGCAGCGTCGAGGGCGCGGCCGCAGCCGGTTTCATCTTCAACGTTCTGATGATCGCCCGGGCCCCGCTCCAGCTCTTTCAGGCGGTCTCCACGTCGATCCTGCCCCACCTGACCGCCCTTCATTCGAGCAAGGACCCTGACGCCGAGAAGGAGTTCCATCACTCCGTCCGGATGGTGCTGCTCGGAATCACTGCCTTCACGGCGTTCACAGCCGCGGTCGTGATCATCGCCGGACCGAAGCTGATGCAGATCGCCTTCTCCGACAAGTTCACCTACGACCGCACCGGCCTGCTGCTGATTACCGCAGGCATGGGCCTGTATCTGGCAGCGGTCACGATCAACCAGGCCTGCCTGGCCCAGGGTCAGGCCCGCCGCGCCTCGATCCGCTGGATCTCTTGCGCCGCCTTCTTTCTCGTCTGGACCCTGCTGCCCTTCATCAGTGACGCCAACCTGCGGGTCGAAATCGGCTTCGCGCTTACAGCCCTGCTACTGCTTCTGCTGCTCTTCGTGATCTACCTGCGACCGAAGGGAATCGAGGAAGACATCCCGGTCGAGGGCTCATCCGAAGCAATCGAGGCCAGACTGGCCGGCCTCGAAGACGCCTCTCCCTAACCCGATTCGGCTGCGGAGTGAATGTCCGCGTAGGCCTGGGCCGGGTCGTCGGCACCGAAGATTGCCGACCCGGCGACCAGCAGGGTGGCACCCGCGGCGGCCATGGGGCCGGCCGTCTTCGTTCCAATGCCGCCGTCGACTTCGATCAGAACGTCCTCGCCGAGAAGGGACCGCATCCGCCTGACCTTGTCCGGCGAGCTTTCGATGAAGGGCTGACCTCCCCAGCCGGGGTTGACGGTCATGACGAGAACCTCGTCGACCATTCCACCCAGCTCCGAGAGCGTTTCGACCGGGGTGCCGGGGTTGATCGCGACCCCGGCCAGACAGCCGAGTTCTCGAATGGCGTGGCAGCAGCGGTGCGCATGCGGAGTCGCTTCCTCGTGGAAAACGATCGAGTCGGCGCCGGCCTTCGCGAAGTCCTCGAACTGGCGGTCAGGGTCCTCGATCATCAGGTGCACGTCCACCACGCCACCGGCGTCATGAACCTGGTCGGCAATCCCCGAGAGAACCAGGGGACCGATGGTTATGGGCGGAACGAACTGGCCGTCCATGACGTCGAAGTGGATCACCCTCGCTCCGGCATCCATCACTTCGGCGATCTGGGCGCCGAGCCTCCCGAAATCAGAGGAAAGAATCGAAGGGGCGATGCGGATTCCCTTGAAGGCATCCGGCACTGGTGTTTCCGCGGTTCGGGGCTGGTTGGTCATCGTTTCCGGTGGTTGTATTTCAGATCGGCTGGAGCATCGAGGCGCCGCAACTCTGGCAGCTCATGTCCTCGGTGGTGCTCATTCTGGCGATCGTCTGGTGTTCGCCGCAGTTCGGGCACTGGGACACCAGCTCGTATCGGGAGAGGCAGTAGACGCAGCGAAACCTCCCTGGCAGCTGGGTTGGCCTGAGCCATGGTTCTCCGCAACCGGGGCATGGTGGACGGCGGTCGACCGTTGTCTTCTCTGACTCTGTCGCCATGGGGCGATTATCCCCGACCGTCCGGCTGTCAGAGGCGAACGGACGCTCAGACCGTGAATCGGGCGATGAAGAAGCCGGTCGTTCGGTCCCGGTCCGGCATCAGCTGGATGAACCTTGTGTCATGAGGATCGGCAAGACCGGGCGCCCGGGAGCCGAGATCATCGATGGTCAGTCCATGCCTCTCGGCAAGCTCGATTGCCTGGCTTGAGTTCTCCCGCCGGGAGATCGTGCAGGTCGAGTAAACGAGGCTCCCACCCTCCCTGATGAACGCGACGGCACGATCGAGGATCTCCGACTGGAGCCTGGCGACCCTCTCGATCAGCGCCGGAGATTTACGCCAGCGCGCGTCCGGCCTTGACGAGAGCGCCCCGAGATCGGAGCAGGGGGCATCGACCAGGACCCGGTCGAAATCACTGAGGATCTCGCTTTCCCGGGCGTCCGCCTCGACCACCAGGCCGTGATGGAAGCCGAGGCGCTCCAGTTGCAGGGCGACTTCCGCTGCCCTTTCCTCGACCGGCTCGATCGACACCATGTTGCCCATCCGCCCCACCCTTGCGGCGATCTGTCCTGTCTTTATTCCCGGCCCGGCGCAAAGGTCAAGGACCCTCTCTTCCGGCATCGGGTCGAGCACCTCGACCACTGCGGCGGATCCGCGGGACTGCGAAACGACCAGACCTTCGCCGGTCGCTTCCTCGATCGCGGCGAGGCTGCCGCGGGCGATCAGCAACTCGGCTGGCGCCAGGGGCCATGGTCCGGCGGCGGGAGTCAGCTCGAGGTCCGGTCCGGAGAAGCGTTCGATCGCCTCCTCGACAGTGATCCGGGCGGTGTTGACCCGGACAGCTTTCTCGGCCGGCAGGTTGGCGGCCTTCATCAGGGCCCTGGCCCTCTCAGGTCCGAGTTCTTCCCACCAGAGACGGGCGAGCCAGTCAGGGAAGGAGTGCGAGACGGCTGCCTCCTCCGGGGTGGATTCGAGTACGAGCCTTTTCAGGAGCGAATCGCGTTCCCGGAGCGTGCGCCGGAGAAGTGCGTTACAGAACCCGGCTGCGTGGTCGGCTCCCGCCTCCCTGACAAGACTCACCGCCTGGTCGACCGCGGCGTGGTCAGGGGTGCCGTCGGCATAGAGCAATTCGAAGATCCCGAGCCTGAGTGCCGCGACGACCGGCGGGTCGGGGCGTCTTCCCTTCTGCTTCATGAAGGAGGCCACAACCCAGTCGGTCGTCCCCTTGCGCTGAACTGCGCCGAAAGCGAGGCGCTGGGCCTGCGAGCGGATGCGGCCGGAAATCCCCGCCTGAACGGCCTCTTCCCGAAACGCCGACTCGGTGTGTTCGTCGTCCTCGAAGGTGCGGCGAAGGACCGCGAACGCAACCTGCCGCTCGGGCGTGACCCGACTCAAGGGAGACCGTTGCCCTTCGGGGTCGTGGTCAAGACGTCCCGAAGGTATGGGGCCGTGAGCTGCCGGGAGGCGAGGAGAGCGGCGAAAGACGGGCTGGTTGCCCGGCGTTGCCGTTCGACGAAGAAGTCCCGGCCGCTCACGGATCCAGACCGAGGACAGAGTCTTGACCACGGCCCCTAAACCAGGCGTCGCCGTCCATCTCTTTCTTTCCGGGGGGCTGCACACGGTCGAGGCGGACGGCACCATCGCCGCATCCCAGAACCGGCCACCCCTCGAGTTCGGCGAACTCGCCGCTGCCGGGCCCCGATTCGAGCACCGTCGTGGCACGCACCCCGAGGCGTTCCTCCTCACCAAGGGGCAACCATGCGCCGATATGAGGGGTCAGCCCGCGGACCTGGTCGTGGACGCTCCCCGCGCTGTTTGAGGGGTCGATCTCCCTGTCCGGGCCGGTGATCTTTTCGGCGTAGGTGACGCCTTCTTCCCCCTGTTCCACCCAATCGATTTCTCCGGACCGGGCTGCCCTGAGTCCTTCCACCAGCAGTCGGCCACCGATCTCGGCGAGGCGGGCGGAAAGGTCGCCAAAGTTTTCGTCGGGGCCGATTGGTGTCTTTTCCCTTAGAGCGACCGGGCCGGAGTCGAGGCCGGCGACCAGTCGCATCACGCAGACCCCGGTTTCCCTGTCGCCCTCCATGATCGCCCTCTCCACGGGGGCGGCTCCCCGCCAGCGGGGCAGAAGCGATGGATGCACGTTCAGCATTGGCAGTTCGGTCAGAAGCGGTTCCTTGATCAGCTGGCCAAATGCGCAAATGGAAGCCCAATCGCCCCCGGCCTCGAGAATCCGGGCGCGGTCTTCCTCCTCGTTCACGTTGCCGGACTTGAGAACGGCAATGCCCAGCTCATCGGCTCGCTGGGCTACCGGCGAGGGCTGTTCCTTCCTTCCCCGTCCGCGTTTGCGGTCAGGCAGAGTCACGACAAGGTCGGGCTTCTGCTCGGATGCCGCGAGGATTCCCAGCACGGTCGCAGCAAAGTCCGATGTTCCAAGGTAGACGCCGGGCATCGCGGTCAGTCGTCGTGCGGCGAGTAGCTCTCGCCTCGACGGAGAGCCTTGAGGGCTCCCTTGCGCTGCTTCTTCTCGGTCCGGTCGAGGATCAGGACACCGTCAAGGTGATCGATCTCGTGCTGAAGAACCCTGGCCTCGTGTCCGGATGCCTCGATCAGCACTTCCGCCCCGGTCCGGTCCTGGCCTCTGACCCGCGCGTACAGGGGACGGTCTACCTCGACGATCACACGGGGAATGCTTAGACAGCCTTCAGGTGAGCTCTCCGTTTCCTCCGAAAGCCACTCGATAACCGGGTTCACAAGTTCCTGCGGGGTCGCGTCACCGTTGGTCTGGAAGACGAGAAGCCGGCGCAGTTTGCCGACCTGGGTTGCGGCGAGCCCGACGCCGAGACCGTCCTTCATGAGTTCGACCATCCGCTCGATCTCGTCGGAGAGAGCCTGGTCGAACTCGGTCACGGCGGATGCCTTGCTCTTCAGCACCGGATCGCCGAACTGGACGATCTGCGCCAGGGCGGCCTCGCGTCGCCTGAGGGTTTCCTCGTCATATCCCCGAACCGGCTCTTCGCCACCTTCGGGTTCGACCTCGACCTCGGCCGCTTCGGCAGAGAGGGCCTCTTCCGCCCGCGCCATTCCTTCGGCGTAGGCGGCCGCTTCTTCGCTCAGGGTCGCTGTTTCTTCCTCGGAAGCCATCGCCGCCGAGTTTACGGACTTGTCAATCGGGACCGGAGAACATCTGGTCCAGACACACCTTGTCTCCGTAGCGCTTTTTCGCCCACTTGCGAAAGGATTTCTCGAGCGGACCCTTCTCCAGAACAAGGCAATCCCTTTCCGGTGACGGGTAGCTCCCTACCTCCCATGGACGAAAACCAGGAGCCTTGAGTTCGCCCTGCCTGATCTTCTGAAGGTCGCGGCCAACCTGGCGCTGGAAACGAAGCAGGAAAGACCAGGTGTAGGTCCGACGCTCGATCACGTACCTGCCACGGTTGAGCGGGAACAGGTCTTCCAGCCTCTGCTCCCACAGGTCCTGACCGCGGGTGAAGGCGAAGTGAAATGTGAAGGGACCCTGGAATGCGACTGGCGTAACCCAATAGCCGCCATATGAACCGGGCCAGAATTCGGCTGCGTGTTTGTCCGCCTTTCCTCCGGTTCGAATGTCAGCAGCGTCCAGAGGATCCCTCCCCTTCGCGTCCGCCGCGCTCGAAAGCCCAAAGCTAATGATGAAAGTGGCCAGCAAGGCCACTACCGAGATCCTCACGATTCTCATGTATCCCCTTCCCTAGGTGACTGGTCTTCATTCAACCCTCGCGTCGATCGCTAGTTGCGCCCGCGAGTCCCCGCCCTATTGCGGGTCGACGTCTATCGAGATGGTCATTCCGTTCAGGGACCGGTCGGCGATCAGGGACTCGATGGTCCCGTGGACGGCCTCGATCGACTCGTTGCGGGTGCCGGAACGGATCAGGATCCGTCGACGGAACCGATTGCGAGCCCTGAACATGGGCGCTGGCCCCAGCATTTCCGCTCCGGGAGGAAGGGATGAATCGAGCTTGCCGGCAACAAGGTTGGCTGCCTGTTCCACGTCCGGCTCGCCTTCGGCCGCGAGCTGGATCCGGATCAGGTGGGAGAAGGGCGGGTAGCCGAGCTCCCGCCGCCGCTCGAGCTCACCGGTCAGGAAGCCGGTCGAGTCATGAGTGGCTGCGTGACTGATCGCAGGGTTGTGCGGCGCCAGGGTCTGCACAATGACCTTTCCTCCAGCTTTGCTGCGACCGCTCCGGCCGGCCAGCTGCGTGACCAGCGAGAAGGTTCTCTCCTCGGCGCGGAAGTCAGGAAACCGGAGCGTTGCGTCGGCGTCGAGGATCGCCGCAAGCGTCACTTCCGGGAAGTCGTGCCCCTTGGCGACCATCTGGGTCCCGACCAGTACCGCGCTCTCTTCCCTGTCGAAGGCCGAAAGGATGCGGGCATGACCGCCCGGTCCGGCGCTGGTGTCGGCGTCGAGCCTGAAAACCGGCATCGGAGCGAGCTGCTCGGCCAGAAGCCTTTCGATCCTCTGGGTTCCGGCTCCGGTCTGCGAAAGGGTCGTGCCCCCGCATTCGGAGCAGTTTCTGGCCAGCGGTTCGGCGTGGTTGCAGTGATGACAGATCAATTGATCCGATTCGCGGTGGACGATCAGGGAGACGTCACAGTTCGGGCATCCCCAGTGGTGACCGCAGGTCTGGCATGTAAGCCACGGTGCGAAACCGCGACGGTTGATCATCACGATCGCCTTCTCTCCCCGGTCGCGAACCTCCGAGAGTGCTTCCCAGGTTCGCCGGTGGATCGGCCCCTGGCGCGGGTCCGAGTCCCGCATGTCCACCAGCTCGACCGGGGGCATTGCCTGACCGTCGACCCTTGAAGGCAGGTCTATGCGATCCAGCCGCTCCCAGCTCTCGGGCCGGGGCGTGGCGGTGCCGAGAACCAGCAGGGCGCCGGAATCAATAGCCCGCCTTCGAGCAACATCTCGCGCGTCGTATCTGGGGTCGCCCTCCTGCTTGTAGGAAGGGTCGTGCTCCTCATCGATCACGATGAGGCCGAGGTTCCCGAGGGGCGCGAAGACGGCGGAGCGCGGACCAACGCAGACGGTTGCTTCACCCGACCGGAGTCTTTGCCACTCATCGAATCTCTGGCCTGCCGTCAGGGCCGAGTGAAGGACGGCGACCCTGTCCCCGAGCCTGGCCTGGAACCTGCCGACCGCCTGCGGGGTGAGACCGATCTCCGGCACGAGCACGATCGCCGTCCGACCCCGGGAAAGCACCTCCTCCACCACTGCGAGATATACCTCGGTCTTGCCGGAGCCGGTCACTCCGGCAAGCAGGACGCCCTCACCTGCCCCCGGGTCCTCAAGCTTCCCGACCAGATCCGCCACCGCAGCGGCCTGTGCCCCTGTCAGCTCTGGGGCCGCCCCGGGTGCCGTTCCCACGGAAGCGCCCTCGGGCCTCCTGCGAACGTTCACCTCGCGGCGCTCGATCAGCCCGCGATTGGCCAGGCGCCGCAGGGTCGATGAGTCCACGCCGGCCCGCGCTGCCAGTTGCCGGCCAGTGAGGTCGCCTTCGAGCAGCTGCTGAAGGGCCAACTGCTGCTTTGCCCCGAGCCGTTCGCTCCCATCAAGCACTTCCCGCCCTGCGGCGGTGATCGAGTTGAGCTTCTCGACCCGGAATCTCGTTCGCTCTCCGCCCGTCCCGGTGCCTGGCGGCAACACCAGGCCGAGCCCGCGTGCCGGAGTCGAGCAGTACTCGGCCGCGATCCATCGACCAAGTTCGATCAGCTCCGGACTGGTACCCGTGCCCAGCACCCGGACAGGCTCCGCCAGCTTCTCGGGAGGGAACTCCGAATCCTCTGCGATCTCGACGACCACGCCGGTGATCCGACGCCTGCCGAATGGAACCTCCAGCACGGTGCCAACCGTCACCTCGCCGAGCCGCTCCGGGATCAGGTAGTCGAACGGACCCCGCAGAGCGCGGGCCGTCGTCAGCGGCTCGACCCTGGCGATGGACACCGACTGAAGATACGAGACGGACCGGCCTCAACACGGGTCCGCCCCGGTCGATTATGCTCGCGCCGTGTCGTTCAACCCCAGTCCCGGCGAACAGATCATCTTCCAGGGCCACCCTTCCTGGCGCTCGATTATGGCCTTCTACCTGAAGGGCCTGCTGATCGGCGTGATCATCGCCGTGATCGCCGCACTGCTCGGTGACGGCTTCATCCTGCCCTTCGTGATCGTGCTGGCGGCCCTCGCTGTCGCGGTCGTGATCGGTTTCATCAGGCGCATGGCGACCGTCTACACGATCACCAACCGCCGACTGAACATCAAACGGGGGATCTTCGCCCGCGACATCCAGGAGACCCGACTCGAGAGGGTCCAGAACGTCAACTACAGCCAGACCGTCTTCCAGCGTCTGCTTCAGGTCGGCGACGTCGACTTCGACACCGCGGCCTCGGACGCGGACAACCTCTTCGTCTTCAATGGTGTCGCCAACCCTCAGGAAGTGGTAACCCAGGTCGACCGGGCCACCTCGCTCGGGGCCGGCGGATCCCACGGCCTCGGCGAACCGAGCCAGACCTACTAGATCGATTGTCGCTACCCCGCTGCGACTGCGGGCCGACGGGAACCAATCCGTGAGGTGCTGCGGTTTTTCATAGGATGGCGAGCGTGACCGACTCCCTCGATTCCCAGACGCCCGAACTCCGCGCAATCAACACGATCCGGACCCTTTCGATCGACGCGATCGACAAGGCCAACTCGGGTCACCCCGGGACGGCGATGGCCCTCGCCCCGCTTGCCTACAAGATCTGGCAGGACTATCTGCGCTACGACCCGGCCGACCCCTTCTGGCCGAACCGTGACCGCTTTGTGCTCTCGGCCGGTCACGCCTCGATGCTGATCTACTCGGTCCTTCACCTGGCTGGCGTCCGCAAGGTTGAACATGACGGGCAGATCACCGACCGGCTCTCCGTCACCCTTGAGGACATCGAAAACTTCCGCCAGCTCGGGTCCTCCACCCCCGGCCACCCGGAGTCCCACCTGACCACCGGTGTCGAGACGACCACCGGCCCGCTCGGACAGGGTGTCGCGACATCGGTCGGAATGGCGATCGCCGGACTCTGGAAGCGCGAGGCCTTCGGCGAAGAGCTCTTCGATTACGACGTCTACACGATCTGTGGTGACGGTGACCTGATGGAGGGCGTCTCCCAGGAGGCCGCTTCGCTGGCCGGCCACCAGAAGCTTCACAACCTCTGCTGGATCTACGACTCGAACCGGATCACGATCGACGGTTCGACCGATCTGACCTTCACCGAGGACGTCGAAGCCCGGTTCGCCGCCAACGGCTGGGCCGTGCACCATGTCAATGATGCCAATGACCTCGACGAGATCGGCGCCGCACTCGACAGGTTCAAGGCCGAGAAGGACAAACCGACCTTCATCCTGCTTCACAGCCACATCGGCTACGGATCCCCGAACAAGGTCGACACCGCCGACGTCCACGGCAACCCGCTCGGGGCCGAAGAGACGAAGCTGACCAAAGAGGCATACGGCTGGCCCGCCGACGAGCACTTCCTCGTGCCCGATGGTGTCTACGACACCTGGGCCGAAGGGGTCGGCAAGCGGGGAGCAGAACTGAACGAAGCCTGGAAGGCGCGCTTCGACTCCGCCCCGGACGAGACGAAGAACCTGGTCAACACGATGCTTTCCGGTGACCTGCCGGAAGGCTGGGATTCAGAGCTGCCCAGCTTCGAAGCCGGCGAGCAGGTGGCCACCCGCTCCGCCGCCCAGAAGACCCTTCAGGCGATCGCCCCGAAGGTCCCGTGGCTGATCAGCGGCTCGGCTGACCTGACCGGCTCCGCTTCAAGTGGCCTGAAGGAAGAGGTCGCCGGTGTGTTTGAACCGGGCAACCGCTCCGGCCACATGCTCCACCTCGGGGTACGCGAGCACGAGTCCGCGGCCGCCTCGAACGGCATGGCCCTCAGTTCGCTGCGTCCGGTCTGGTCGACCTATCTGATCTTCTCCGACTACGCCCGGCCCGCGATCCGCCTCTCCGCGCTGATGGAGCAGCCGGTCGTTCACTGGCTCACCCACGACTCGATCGGACTCGGCGAGGACGGCCCCACCCATCAGCCAGTCGAGCAGCTGGCCTCACTCAGGGCGATGCCGAACCTGGACGTGATCCGTCCGGCCGACGCGGCCGAAGTCGCCGAAGCCTGGCGCGTGATCATGCCCCGGAAGGATCACCCCACTGCCCTGGTCCTTACCCGCCAGAAGGTTCCGGTCATCGACCGGAGCAAGTACGCCGACGCGTCGGGGCTGGCGAGAGGCGGCTACGTGATCGCTGACAGCGAGGGCGAGCCCGAGCTGATCCTGATCGCGACCGGTTCCGAGGTCCACATCGCCCTTGAGGCCTACGAGACGCTGACCATCGAAGGCGTCAAGGCCAGGGTCGTGTCGCTGCCCTCGTGGCACATCTTCGAGAACGAGGACGAGGAGTACCGTGAGTCGGTCCTGCCGTCCTCCGTGACGAAGCGGGTCTCGATCGAGCAGGCCTCCACCTTCGGCTGGGAGCGATTCATCGGCGAGGAAGGCGTCGCGATCGGAATGACGACTTTCGGCGCCTCGGCACCCTTCCCCGACCTCCAGAAATATTTCGGCTTCACCCCTGACCGGGTGGTCGAGGAAGCCAGGAAGCTTCTCGGGAGCTGACCATGAGCGCGCTCCGGGACTCAGACGCATTCAAGACCCTGGAGCGCCATCACCAAGATGTCGGTGACCTCCATCTGAGGGACCTTTTCGCCGACGACCCGGATCGGGGAATGGACCTGGTCGCGGAAGCCTGCGGCCTCTACTTCGACTACTCGAAGAACCGCATCAGCCGGGAGACCGTCGGCCTGCTCGCCGCACTGGCCCGGGAGATGCGGATGCCCGAACGCCGCGATGCGATGTTCCGTGGCGAACACATCAACACTTCCGAGGACAGGGCCGTACTTCATGTCGCCCTGCGGATGCCCCGCAGCCGTTCGCTGGTGGTCGATGGCGTCGACGTCGTCCGTGAAGTCCATGAGGTCCTCGACCGGATGGCTGCCTTCTCAGAGTCGGTCCGCTCGGGCGAATGGAAAGGACACACCGGCAAGCCGATCAGACGGGTGATCAACATCGGGATCGGCGGGTCGGACCTCGGCCCGGTCATGGCCTACGAGGCTCTCAAGGATTACTCCCGGCGCGACATCGAATTCCGTTTCGTCTCGAATGTAGACGGAACGGACTTCTACGAGGCCACGCTTGATGCCGACCCGGCCGAGACCCTCTTCGTCGTTTCGTCGAAGACCTTCACCACCCTCGAAACCATGACCAACGCGCACACGGCCCGCCAGTGGCTGCTCGACGGTCTTGGCGGTGACGAGTCTGCGATCGCCCGCCACTTCGTCGCGGTTTCGACCAACGCTGAAGGGGTCAGCGAGTTCGGTATCGACACCGACAACATGTTCGGCTTCTGGGAGTGGGTCGGAGGCCGATACTCGATGGATTCGGCGATCGGCCTCTCGACCATGCTGGCGATCGGCCCCGACCGTTTCAGCGAGATGCTCGACGGATTTCACGCCATGGACGAGCATTTCCTGGAGACCGGACTCGAAACGAACCTTCCGGCTATCCACGGCCTGCTCACCGTCTGGTACCGGAATTTCTTCGGCGCCGAGACCCACGCCGCATTCCCTTACAGCGAGTACCTGCACCGGTTCCCCGCGTACCTCCAGCAGCTGACGATGGAGTCGAACGGCAAGGGAGTGACGCTCGACGGGGAGAGAGTCGACTACGGGACCGGCGCGATCTTCTGGGGTGAGCCCGGCACCAATGGCCAGCATTCCTTCTACCAGCTGGTTCATCAGGGAACGGAGCTGATCCCGGCCGACTTCATCGGTTTCAACCGCGCCCTCAACCCGCTCGGCAATCACCAGGATCTGCTGGTCTCCAATGTCTTCGCCCAGACCGAAGCCCTCGCCTTCGGCAAAACCGTCGAGCAGCTCCAGGAGGAGGGTGTCGACGAACGGCTGATCCCCCACAAGACCTTCCTCGGCAACCGCCCCACCTCGACGATCATGGCTGACCGGCTGACGCCTAAGACGCTGGGCAGCCTGGTTGCCTTCTACGAGCATTCGGTTTTCACCCAGGGGGCGATCTGGCAGATCGATTCCTTCGACCAGTGGGGTGTTGAACTTGGAAAGGCCCTTGCCCAGGCGATCATCCCCGAGCTTGAATCCGAGCAGGCACCCGAGCTGAAGCACGACAGTTCGACCTCCACCCTGATCCGCCGGTACCGCGAAGCGAACGGCCGCCGTTGAGCCCCGCTCCCGTCGACGCGCCGATCCGGGCGGTCATCTTTGATGTTGACGGCACCTTGCTGACCACCGGCGGGGCCGGAGCCGTCGCCTGGGATAAGGCCTTTCAGGAGGTTTTCGGCAAGTCGGTCGATATCGCGAAGGTGACCGAGTCCGGCATGACCGACCACGACGTCGCCTTCGCCGCCCTCCGCACCGTCCTCGACCGTGAACCGACCCATGCCGACATCGAGCAGCTCACACCCATCTATATCCGGGAGTTGCCGGAAGCGGTGGCGAACTCGGAGAAGTACCGGATCGAACCGGGAATCGTCGAGCTTCTCGAACGGCTTGCCGCCGAAGGAGTTCCGATGGGGATGACCACCGGGAACATCGAACCGGCGGCGAAGATCAAGCTGGAACGCGGTGATCTCAACCGGTTCTTTGCCTTCGGTGGATACGGCTCCGATTCAGCCAACCGGGCCGAGCTGACCCTTCATGCGATCAAGCGCGGCATCGTCACCTGCGCCACCGGCAATTACCCGGACGGACGGCCCCAGGTGCTCTCGAAGGACGACTTCATCGCGGTCGGCGACACCCCCAGGGATGTCGAGGCAGCCCACGAATGCGGGATACGCATCGTCAGCGTCGCCACAGGCCTCTTCGACCTGGAGACCCTCAGCTCCGCCGAACCAGACTGGCTGCTCCCCACAGTCGAATCAGGCTTTCCCGTCTGAATTAACTGCAAGTCGGGCGGGGTCGGACCCGCCCCGGGCTAAATGCCGGCGGCTTCCTTCAACTCCTCAGCCCTGTCCGTGCGCTCCCAGGTGAAGTTCTCGTTCGACCGCCCGAAGTGCCCGTAGGCGGCGGTGTCCTTGTAGATCGGCCGGTGAAGGTCGAGGTACTGGCGGAAGGCGCCGGGACGGAGGTCGAAGTTGTCGGCGACCAGCTGGGATATCTCCCAGTCGCTCTTCTTGCCGGTGCCGTATGTCTCCGCCATGATGGAGACCGGGTGAGCCACGCCGATCGCGTATGCGACCTGAACCTCGCAGCGGTCGGCGAGGCCGGAGGCGACGACATTCTTGGCGGCGTAGCGGGCAGCGTAGGCGGCTGAGCGGTCCACCTTCGACGGGTCCTTGCCGGAGAAGGCACCTCCACCGTGACGTGCGGCTCCACCGTAGGTGTCGACGATGATCTTCCGGCCGGTCAGGCCGGCGTCACCGACGGGTCCGCCGATCACGAAGATGCCGGTCGGATTGATCAGCAGCGACTCGTAAAGGGCGTTCTCGTCGAGCAGTTCGCTGTACTCCTCGCGAAGCACCGGCAGGATCACGTTCTCCCAGAGGTCTGGACGGATCGTGCTCTCGTTGTCGACGTCCGGCGCGTGCTGGGTCGAGATCAGGACTCTCTCGATCGCGACCGGCCGGCCGTCGGCGTAGCGAACCGTGACCTGGGTCTTGCCGTCGGGCCGCAGGTAATCGAGAGTGCCGTTCTTGCGAACCATCGATAGGCGCTCGGAAAGCCTGTGGGCGATCTGGATCGGCATCGGCATCAGGGCTTCGGTTTCGTTGGTCGCGTAACCGAACATCATTCCCTGGTCACCCGCACCGTCGAGGTCGAACTGGTCCGATGATCCACCTGTTCGGGCCTCAATGCCGGTATCTACTCCCTGGGCGATGTCAGGGGACTGCTTGTCCATCGAGACGAGGACCGAGATGTTGTTGCCGTCGTATCCGTACTCGCCCTTGTCGTAGCCGATCTTGCAGACCGTCTCGCGCACGAGGTCGGTGATGTCGATCTGGGCGGTGGTGCTGAGCTCACCGGAGATGACTGCCATGCCGGTGTTGACCAGCGTCTCGCAGGCAACACGGGAGTTGGGATCCTGGCTGAGGCAGGCGTCGAGGACGGCGTCCGAGATCTGGTCGGCGATCTTGTCGGGATGGCCTTCGGTCACAGACTCGGATGTGAAGAGGTGTTCCCCCTCGGCAAGCTTCAGCTGGGTCATTCGTGCAGTTTCTCCTTTGGGTGAATCCTTGAATCCTTCAATTCTGATCCGGAAGCCTAGTCATCCGGCTCTTGCGGGGTCTATTCATCCCCCCGGCCCTTGCGGGGTATGTAATCGATGACCAGGGGCACGCCGTCGAGACCCCACTGGTCACGGAGACGGTTTTCGAGGTGGTATGCCCAGTCGCGGACGATCAAACGACGGTCGTTGACCTGAAGGGCGAAATGAGGCGGCGATACGCCAGTCTGCGCTCCGTAAAGGATTTTCAGGCGCCGGCCCCTTCGCGAGGGAGGCGGAGTGGTGGTCTGGACCTCGGAAAGGAACCGGTTGAGCTGGGGAGTCGGGATCCTCTCCGCGGCACGATCGGCGAGCGCCACCGCGCGGGAGATCAGCCCGGCAACGTTGCGACCCGACTTCGCTGAACAGGTGACCACTTCCGGCCGGAGCCTCAACTTGCGGCCCACCCTGGCCCTGGTGTCGTCGATGTCGGTCTCGGTGATGTCCCACTTGTTCATCACGATCATCGTGGCGCAGCCGGCTCTCATTGCCACTTCGCCGACCTTGAGGTCCTCTGAACGAACGCCCTCCTGCGCGTCACAGACGATGATCGCGACGTCGGCCCTCTCGATCGCCCGTTCCGATCGGAGCTGGGCGTAATGATCGACCGAACCGGCTACCTTCGATTTGCGCCTCAGTCCCGCCGTGTCAACCAGGGTGACCCGGCGGCCGTCGACCTCGATCTCGGTGTCAATCGTGTCCCGGGTCGTGCCGG
Organism: Solirubrobacterales bacterium; assembly: GCA_020438355.1. GTDB lineage: Bacteria > Actinomycetota > Thermoleophilia > Solirubrobacterales > 70-9 > 67-14. The sequence continues at coordinate 138,689 of JAGQUT010000003.1, forward strand.
CAACCGGGGAGACGATCACCCGGTCATCACCGAGGATCCGGTTTACCAGCGAAGACTTTCCGACGTTCGGACGGCCGATCATCGCGATCCGGACCGAGTCCGAGTCGTCGACTCTTGCCGGCCTGTCGCCCAGGGCATCGGTGATCCGGTCGAGCAGGTCTCCCGTGCCGATCCCGTGAGTTGCCGAGACCGGGGTCGGGTCCCCCAGCCCGAGCGCGTGAAACTCGGCTGCGGCGAACTCGTCGTCGGGCCGGTCGGACTTGTTGACCGCGACCAGAACGGGAACCGGGGAAGTGCGGAGTTCCCGGGCCAGATCGGTGTCGCCGGTCCTGAGGCCTGCCTGTCCGTTGACCACCAGCACGACCACATCGGCCTCGGCCATCCCGAGCCTGGCCTGACGCTGTATGTCGGCAGCCATCTCGGACTCGTCGTCGAGGTCGATGCCTCCGGTATCGAGCAGGTCGAACTCCCGGCCGTTCCATTCGCATCGCACCCGTTTGCGGTCCCTGGTGACGCCCGCCTCCGAATGAACGACGGCTTCGCGCCCACCGGCCAGGCGATTGACAAGAGTCGACTTGCCGACGTTCGGGAAACCTACGATGGCAACGGTCGGAACCGCACCCGTGGGCGCGGAGGATCCAGCTGAAGATTCCATCAGGCCAGTCCCCGCTCGCGGGCGAGCCCGGCGATCCGGCTGATCACTTCGTCCGGGGTCAGTCCGGTCGAGTCGATGGTCACCGCGTCATCGGCAACCAGAAGTGCTCCATGCTCGCGCTCCGAGTCCCGCCGGTCGCGATCCTCCTGGGCGGCCAGTACTTCGGAGACATCGGCCCCGGTCTGGGCGGCGCGGCGTTCGGCCCTCTCCTCGGGTGATGCGGTGAGGAAGATCTTGAGTGGTGAGTCGGGGGAAACGACGGTGGCGATGTCCCGGCCCTCGGCGACAAACGGTCCGGCCGCGATCAGGCGGCGCTGTTCGGTGACCATCGCCTCACGAACGCCCGGGTGGACCGAGACCTGCGATGCCGCCTCGGTCACCTCGGGAGTGCGGATCTCGTCGGTCACGGGCACACCGTCGATCAGCACTTCGCCATCGTCGAATCCGATCTCGATCGATTCGGCAGTCGAGGTTGCCTCTCCCGATGCGTTCGGGTCAGCGCCCCACTCGAGACAGGTCAGCGCGACACAGCGGTACATCGCACCGGAGTCCAGATAGGTGAAGCCGAGCTCTTCGGCCAGCCCCCTGGCCACGGTTGACTTCCCCGCTCCCGCGGGGCCGTCTATCGCGATCACCATGTCGGTCCGCCATTCATCGGACGTCCATCCTACGGCCCGGGCAAATACGATGAACCGATGCGAGTCCAGACCCCAGGCCGGGGCCCCCTCTTTCCCGACCAGGGCCCGCTCGGTGCCCGCATCAGGCGAAGGGTGATCGGCGCAACCGCCGAGATCACCGGATTCGTACTGCTTACTGTCCTTTCGCCCCTGCTGATGCTGGTCGGCTTCATTGTCGATCTGGTGCTCTGGATGAAGAACCGAAGGCCCTTCGTGAACATCAGGGTGATTCCAGCTGTCTGGTGGTTCCTTTTCGGAGAGATGAAGGCCTATCTCAAGCTGATCTTCATCTACATATTCACCGGCGGGCCCTGGGGCCGTGGATCGATCCGGCGACGCCGCTGGATCTACGCCCTTCGTATCGCCTGGGCACGAAACCACCTGATTGCGATCCGCATCCTCTTCGGGCTGAAGTTCGAGATTGAAGGTGGTGAGGTCACTGGTCCCGGCGGCTATGTGCTGATGCCCCGGCACGTGAGCATCCTCGACAACCTGATCGGCGACGTCTTCATCGGCCACCCGCGAGGCATCGGCGTCCGGTATGTGATCAAGGAGGAGATCCGGGCCCTGACCCCGATCGACATCGGTGGCCGCTGGATCCCGACCGTCTTCGTCAAGCGTGGATCGCTGGACCCGGACACCGAGATCGCCGCCGTTCGGGCCCTCACTCATGACATGAGCGAGGGCGAGATCATGGCGATCTATCCGGAAGGTACGAGGCCCACACCCAGGAAGATCGCCCGGGCCCAGGAAGTGATCTCCGAAAAACAGCCCGAGATCGCACCGCTCGCGGCCCGGCTCAAACACCTTCTGCCACCGCGCCTTGGAGGCCCGCTGGCGATCCTTGACGAGGCAAGCGCGGGAACCGACATCGTCTTCTGCGGTCATGTGGGCTTCGAGGGAATCAGGACGGTCGGCGATGTCTTCGCAGGCGTGCTGGTTGGCCGCCAGATCAAGATCCGTTTCTGGAGGTTTGACGGTCGCGAGATCCCGGAAGGCGAGATGGCCCGCACGGAGTGGCTTTACGACAAATGGCAGATGGTGGATGACTGGGTCGGTGCCGAACTCGACGCCCGGGGCGAAACCGACTAGCTACCCGGGTTAACCCTGGAGGCGGGCCAGGTCCTGCTGGAAGTTCGGGTAGCTGACCGCGGCCGCGTCCATTCCGTCAACCGTTACGCCTTCCTGGCTCGCTATCCCGGCGATCGCGCCGAGCATCGCGATGCGGTGGTCGCCGTGGGAGTCGACACTTCCGCCCCGAAGGCCTCCGGTGCCGATGACCCTCATCCCGTCATCACGGGCCTCTATGTTCGCCCCGAACCCGGCGAGCGCTCCGACGACTACGGCTATCCGGTCGGACTCCTTCGCTTTCAGCTCCTCGGCGTCAGCGATCACCGTCTCTCCCTCGGCGAAGCAGGCGGCGAGGGCGATTATCGGAAGCTCGTCGATCGCGAGGGGTATTTCCGCGCCCTCGATCCGGGTTCCGGTGAGTGGAGCTGCGGTGATGGTGATGCGGGCGATCGGCTCTCCCTTCCCGTCCGAAAGAGGTTCGACCTCGATATCAGCGCCCATTCGACGCAGAATGTCGATGATCCCGGTACGGGTCGGATTCACCCCGCAGCGATCGATGACCACGCGGGACCCTTCGACGATCGAAGCGGCGACGATGAAGAAGGCCGCAGAGGAGATGTCAGCAGGCACCTCTACCTCGTCCAGCTCGAGCTGGGCGCCGGGGTTGATCGTGACCCGGCCGGGTGACCGTTCGATGTCGGCCCCGGCTGCGGCCAGCATCACCTCCGTGTGGTCACGAGTCGCTACCGGCTCGATGACCGTGGTCGGTCCCTCGGCGGAAAGTCCGGCCAGGAGGACACAGGACTTGACCTGCGCCGAGGCGACCGGAAGCTCATAGGTGATGCCATGGAGCCGGTGGCCATCGATCCTGATCGGTGGAAAGCGCTCGCCGGTTACCTCGATTTCCGCGCCCATCTCCCGGAGGGGTATCGCCACGCGGTCGACCGGGCGCTTCCTGATCGATGCATCGCCGTCCATCCGCCAGAGACCGCCATCGCATCCGGCGAGCCAGCCGGGAAGGAGTCGCATCAGCGTGCCCGCGTTTCCCACATCGATCCGGCCCAGGCTCCTCGGACCGGTTGGTCCGACCCCTTCGATCGTGAACTGCTCGGGCATTGCATTCAATGGCTCGGGGTTGACCATCGCACCGAGACCGGCAACCGCGCTCAGTGTCGAGCGGGTGTCATCGGAATCAAGGTAGTTGACCACCAAGGTGGGTCCGTCAGCGATCGCGCCGATGATCGCGGCCCGGTGGGATATCGACTTGTCCGCCGGGGGTACGAGGCTGCCGGTCAAGGGACCGGCGGGACGGAAGACCGCCCTCTCGCCGTCGTCCAGGCCGATCTCGTGTCCGCTCACTGCGCGCTTTCCTGAAGGCTCACCGAGTGGCCAAGACCGGCAATGCATTCCTCGGCCTTGGCTGCCTCTTCCGCTCCGGCCACCCAAAGAGAGATGGCGCCCGAGCTCATGTCGGGAGCGGGGTCGAGTGACATGTCGCTGATGTTGACCCCGGCCCGGCCGAGTGCCAGGGCCAGTTCGGCCAGCACGCCGGGCTGGTTGGGTACCAGCACTCGCAGTTCGTGGGTCGCCCCGGCTTCGGACTCGGTAGCCGAGAGCGCCGCACGATCCTCCCCGACAGCGGCCTGCCAGGAAGCAATCCGCTCGGGATCAGCCGACGAAATGACTTCGCGGGCCCGCTTCAGCCCCTCGATCGAATCGTCGATCGCAGCAGCTACCGCCTCGTGGTTGGTCGCGAATATCTCGCCCCAGATCGCCGGGTTCGAGCCGGCCACGCGGGTTCCGTCGCGGAGGCTCGGAGCCAGAGCCCCGAGGCGTTCGGTGCCGTTCCTTCCCTGGGCCGCCAGCTGGTTGGCGAACACATGTGGGAGGTGGCTGACCACAGCCATCGCCTGGTCGTGCTCTGCGGCGTCGATCGCAACCGGCTTCGCGCCCAGTCCCTTGATCAGCTTCTGGAGCCTGTCGAGGAGCACACCCTCCGACTCGGTGGTTGGTGTGACGTACCAGCGTGCGCCCTCATAGAGATCGGCCCGGGCATTCATGACACCGGCCGTCTCTGCGCCGGCCAGGGGATGACCTCCGATGAACCGGCGATCCGACCCGAGCGCCTCAACCAGTTCCTGCTTGGTCGACCCGACATCGGTCACCACACAATCCGACGGTGCTGCCTCTAGGGCTTTACGGCCCATCTCGATCAGGCTGCCGACCGATGCGCAGCAGACCACTACGTCGGCATCCGCGCAGGCCTCCTCGACCGTCGAGACCATCTGGTCGACGGCCCCGACCCTGAGGCAATCTTCGACCCGGTCCGGGTTCCTGACCCAGCCGGTGACTTCGGCCAGGCCCCGGTCCCGGGCTGCGAGGCCGATCGAGCCTCCGATCAGCCCGACTCCGAGGACGGCCAGCTTCATCTCAGCCCCGCGAGATCGTCTTGCCGACCACCGAGGTAATCGTCTCGAGCTTGTCGGTCAGCTGCTGAAACTCCGTGGTGGGAACCTGCTGGGCCGCGTCACAGATCGCCTTCTCCGGCTCGTTGTGAACCTCGATGATGATCCCGTCAGCTCCCGCAGCGGCCGCGGCAAGCGACATCGACTCGACCCAGTCGCGACGTCCGGGAGCGTGGCTCGGATCGATGATCACTGGCAGGTGGGTCTGTTCCTTGAGTGCTGGCACCGCAAGCAGGTCGAGGGTGAAGCGGTAGGCGGTCTCGTAGGTCCGGATCCCGCGCTCACAGAGCATCACGTTCTCGTTGCCCTCCTTGAGGATGTACTCGGAGGCCATCAGCAGTTCCTCGATGGTCGCCGAGAGGCCACGCTTGAGCAGCACTGCCTTGCCCGACTTGCCGGCTTCGGAGAGCAGTGCGTAGTTCTGCATGTTGCGGGCGCCAATCTGGATCACGTCCGCGACCTCGACCACATCGTCGATGTCACGCAGATCGAGCAGTTCGGTCACGATCGGCAGGCCGGTTCGTTCGCGGGCCTCGTCGAGCAGGCGCAGGCCTTCGCGACCGAGTCCCTGGAAGCTGTAGGGAGAGGTACGCGGCTTGTAGGCACCGCCACGAAGCATCGTCGCACCGGCGGCAGCCACCGCGTCTGCGGAATCAAGCATCTGGTCACGGTTCTCGACCGTGCAGGGCCCCGCCATCAAGGCGAAGTTCGTGCCCCCGACTTTTCGTCCACCGATCTCAAGGACCGAATCAGCACCATCCTTGAACTGCCTGGAAGCCAGCTTGTACGGCTTCATGATCGGAACCACCTGGTCCACTCCAGGGGTTCCCTCGAGGCCGAGGTCCGCGACCCGGTCCTCGCGCTCGCCGATGGCTCCGATCACGGTCAGCAACTCGCCCTCCGAGATGTGAGCCGTGCAGCCGACGCTTTCGACCCGCTCGACAACGTGGGCGATCTCATCTGCGCTCGCCCCTTCTTTCATCACGATCATCATTTTTGTTCAAACCTTTCCTTTACTGCCCAAGACTTTACTTTCGTCCGGTTCCAGAGGAACGCGAACGAGCTCAACTGACACGGCGCCCGGCGGCTTTTCAATTCAGTGGCGGGCAAGAACCCGCGTACCGGACGGACGCCTAGCTAAATCGCCAATAGGAATAAAAGGCAGCACCGGAGTTTCCGCGGTCGCGGACGGCCGTGCCCGTACGGGCGATGCGGCTGTCGGTCTGCTGCTCCATCGCGTGTTTTGTATCAGTTGGCGATGCCCGGCGCCACAAATGGCCCCTACACGGTTCAACCGTGACGCTTGATTGCCTCACCCAGCGCGTCGATGAAGCGGTCGTTCTCCTCCGGGGTTCCATAGGAGACCCGAAGCCATCCGGGTCCGCCCAGGAGCTTGCCGGCCCGGACCACGATGTCCGCTTCGGCCAGGGTGCCCATCACGGCGTCTTCGATCTCGGCGCCATTCTCACCGAGCGAAATCCATGAGAAGTTCGCCTGGCTGTCGGTGGCGGTGAGGCCGAGGTCAGCCACAGCGGATTCGACCCTCACCCGTTCCGCGATCTGGGTCTCTATCTGGCGCTGAATGACATCGCCGTGCTCGAGCGCCTCCACTGCGGCAGCTTGGGCGAGCGCGTTGACGCTGAATGGCTGGCGCACGGCGTTCACGGCAGCCCCGAAGGCGGGAGAGCCGAGCGCGTAGCCGACCCGGAGGCCGGCGAGGGAGTGCGTCTTGCTGAAAGTCCGGAGCAGCACGAGATTGGGGAAGTCCTTGAGCAGGTCGATCGACTCGGCCGGGTCGTCGTAAACCTGGAACTCGATGTAGGCCTCGTCAAGAATCACCTGTACGTGATCGGGGACCCTCGATACGAAGTCGGCGATCTCGCGTGAGCGCAGATAGGTGCCGGTCGGATTGTTCGGGTTGCAGACGATCACGATCTGGGTCGCGGCAGTGATCTCGTCGAGCATCGCTTCCAGGTCATGGCTCTGGTCGCCCTTGAGATCCACCTGGATCTCCCGCGCCCCGGTCATCGCTGCCATGTTCGGATACATCGAGAAGGAGGGCCACGCGTAAACGACCTCGGCCCCGGGTTCGAGCAGAGCTTCGGCTGCCGCGAGCAGAAACTCGCAGGAACCATTGGCCACCGTCACCTGGCCCGGCTCGATCTCGTGCCGGTCCGCCAGCCGTTGCCGGAGCCTGGTCGCGGCAGGGTCGGGATAGCGGTTCATTGCCCCTGCGGCCCTGGTGATCGCCTCGACAATTTCCGGCAACGGCGCGAATGGTGACTCGTTCGAGGCGAGCTGGGCAATGTCGGAGCTGGCGACGTCCTCGGCACTGTGCCCCTTGGGCACGCCAGGCGTATATCCGGGAATCGAAGAAAGGTGGTCGTTGAAACGGACGGTCATGGGTTCTCGCTGTTCAGACGGTTACTGGGCGGCGTCGAGATCGGCCCGCAGGTTGCGGGTGTCGCCGAGGTAGACATGACGAACCTTCCGATCAACCGGAACATAGGTGTGAAGCATCACCCGGATCACTCCTGGCATCGCACCGGGCACAGGGATCTCCCGAGCACACATCAGCGGCACGTCATTCAGGCCCATCCGTCGGGCGGCAGCGGCCGGGAACTCGGCATCGAGGTCCTCGGTCGTCGTGAAGATCGCGCTGATCATCAGCCCCGGGTCGAGCTCGTTGGCTTCGATGATTTCGTGCATCAGCTGCTCGGTCGCAGAAAGAACCGCCTCGGAGCTGTTCTCGGCCTGCACCGCACCGCGGATCGCGGCAACCCTCATCCCGTTTGCGTCTGGGTCAGTCATTGCCTGCATCTTTCCAGAGCCGCTCGACCTCGCGTTCGTCGAGCAACCGGCACTTGCCTGTACCAAGCCTTCCGAGCTTCAGGGAACCCATAGAAATCCGCTGCAGGCTGACCACCTCGTTGCCGACGGCTTCGGCCATCCTGCGAACCTGGCGGTTTCTTCCCTCGCGGATCGTGATGTCGATCTCGCGTTCCCCCATGCGCTTGACCGTGGCTGGCGCAGTCATGCCGTCCTCCAGCCTGACCCCGCTTCGAAGCTGCTCGATCACTTCGTCCTTCACGGGCTTCTTCAATTTCACCCGGTAGGTCTTTTCGACCTCGTAGCGGGGGTGGGTCAATCGGTTCGCGAGTTCTCCGTCGTTGCTGAGGAGAATCAGTCCGGTCGAGTCGGCGTCCAGTCTTCCGACCGGGTACAGACGCGCCGTGCTGTTGACCAGTTCGACCACTGCCACCCGCTTCCCGGGCTCGTCGGCAGTCGAGATCACATCGAGTGGCTTGTTGACCATCCAGACCTCGCGACCCTCCGGCTCGATCTGGTGCCCGTCAACGCGGATGTCCTCTCCGCCTTCGACCCCGTAGGCGGGGTCGGTCACCACCTTGCCGCCGACCCTGACGCGGCCGGAGGCGATGATTTCCTCCGACTTGCGCCTGGAGGCCACCCCCGCGTGAGCCAGGTACTTGGCGAGTCTCATTCGTTCAATCTACGCCAGCGAGGTCGAGTCAACCCGCGCCGACGAATCTCTGACTAGGCCTTGGGGACAGGCCAGTAGCCGTTGAACCCGTAGTCGCCGCCTATCCCTGGAACATGAATCGTGGTCAGCACCCAGTCGTTGTCGCTGCCCTCGTAGAAATAGAAGCCGTAGGTGGAGTTGAGTCCCAACTGGACGGGCTCACCCTCGCCGTCCCGAACATCGGCAACGAAGGATTTCGAGTACTTGCCGTCGCTGAACGATTCGACGTCAGCGCCTTCCTTTAGCTGGAACGCACTGCCCTCGTCCGAGAGAGCGTCGTTGAACGCTGCGGCGTCGTTCTCACGGATTGCCGCGAAAGTCGCGTCGATCGTGTCCTGGGAGTCATTGCCCTCGGGGGCCGGTCGCAGCCCGCCGTTGTCGTTGATGGCGTCTCCCCCGTATCGGAGCACGTTGTCGGTGTCCTCGACAAAGAAGGTCGGATAATTGACCCCCTTGGCGACGATTTCGGCCTGCCCGACCGGTCCGTAGCTCTCGGTACCCGCCACTGTTGCGTTGGCCAGCAGCGACGACACCTGCTTGCAGGTGGCCGGGTTCATCTCGCCAGCATCGGAGTGGCGGTTGGCGTTGATGCCGTCGCAATCGCCGGCCTTCATCGCCTTCAGGTAACCGTCGGCAGCTTCCTCGACGGTGTTCGAGGGCTGCGCGTAGGAAAGGTCATCGGGAGGCTCCGTCCCGGAAGGCTCGACTTCGGTCTTGACCGGAGCCCCACATACCTCGGTGCCGATCTTCTTTGCCGCTTCGTCCCGCTTCTGGAAGGCCTTCCCCTGCTGGGCGAAGGCCGCGTTCAGAGCCTGGGTGTCGTCCTCGGAAGCAGCCTTGGCGATCGCCTTGTCGGACGCGATCACTTCTTCCGAGGCCTCGACGTATGGCTGGAGCTCCGCCTTCGCCTCGTCGGTGAGGTTCAGTTCGTTGAAGCCGTCGACGACCGCCTGCCTGACCACGGCGGTGCCTTCGAATTCTCTGACCAGCTGCGGATTGGTCAAGCCGCGGGTTCCCATCGCCTCGAAGTCCTGTTCGGCGTCCGAGCAGACCTGATCCATTGACGATGCCAGGTTGTCGGGGGTCACCTCGGGATTGCTGTTGTTGCTGCCACATGCCGCGAGAGTGAAAGCAGACAGGATCAGGGCGAACAAGGCAGCAATCTTTTTCAAGGAGACTCCTGGGGAAAGTCGGTTACCGGGCGTCGCGGAAACTACCAGCGTCAGGGGCGCGGCTCAGGCTTCGGAGCGCTGTTCGCCGGCTGCCAGCAGTCGTTCCCGGATCTCCCGCTCGTCGTCGGGAGTCGGATCGAAGCGGGATGGATCGGGCAGCGCTTCGAGGCCGTCGAGCCCGAAGACCTTCTCGAAAAGTGGTGATGTGCGGTAGATCGCCGCACCGAAGCGGGAGCGGCCAGCTTCTTCGATGAGCCCACGTTCGCTGAGGCTGTTGACGGCCGACTCGGACGAGACGCCACGGATCCTTGCGATCTCGGGGCGGGCCACCGGCTGGAGGTAGGCGACGATCGCGAGGGTTTCCGCCTGTGCCTGGGTCAACGGCGGGGTACGCGGCCTGGAGAGCAGGCGTCGGGCTGCCGTCTCGGATTCAGGGTCTGAAGCGAGAATCAGACCTCCGCCAACCCGTCGAATCACCAGTCCGCGGCGCCCGGGCGCAAGATCCTCCTCAAGTTCGGCCACGGCCCGTTCGATTTCATCGAGTTCGACTTCGCAGGCTTCGGCGAGGGACATCTCGGTAACCGGCTGGTTGCTCAGGAAAAGCAGGGACTCGACTTTCCTGGCGAGTCCGCCGAGCGCGGACTCGGCATCCTGGAGAGGCGGGACTTCTTCAAGCACTGGTTTCTTCACTCCCTCGTCGCTCATGCCGTGTTTGCCAGGTGTTCCTGTCCGGCCTGGACTCTGCGGACGGTTATCGGACCGCATGCTTCGGCCTGCTCCCAGACCGCCTCGCCCTTCTTGTAAAGATCGAGCAGGGCAAAGATCGTGACCGCCTGCGTCATCCTGTCTTCGCTTCCGAACTCGTCGTCAAAGTCGAAGGTGTGTCTGTTCAGCAGCACGGACCTCAGCACCGACAGGCGCCGTCGCAGCGAGACCGTCGCCCGGAGGTGAGATAGGTCAGGCCGGGGCGGTGGTTCGAGCAGGTCACCAAGTGCTGCGGCCAACTGATCCGGCTCATAGACCTGCTCGGCGGTCTCGACCTCGACCCGCCGGAGCTCGGGCGGCAGCGGTGCCGACCGGTACAGGAATCCCCTCTGGCTTTCGAAATGGTCTTTCAGGGCCCGGCCGGCATCGCGGTACCGGCGATACTCAAGCATCCGGGCCACCAGCTCTTCCACGGCCTCGGCCGGCTCCATTTCGGTCAGGTCTTCCTCTGCTCCGGGGAGCATCAGGCGTGACTTGAGTTCGAGCAGAGCGGCAATCAGGACCAGGAACTCGGTGGCGACTTCAAGTTCGAGTTCACCTTCTTCTTCCAGCTTCTCGACATATCGGGCGACGATCTCGCCGAGTTCCACTTCGAGCAGACTGATCTCCTCCCTCAGAACGATGCTGAGGAGCAGGTCGAACGGCCCGATGAAGACATCGAGATCCAGATCGAGGTCCAGGTCAAGCCGGGAAGCCATCCACATCAGGGTAGAGGGGCCATCGGTCGCCCTGGCACCGGATTGTCGCTATTTGCGAACCCGCCACAGATCCGTGGTTCCCGCATTTTGCGCGCAACGATGCCGCTGTCAGCGCGGAACGCCCACACCCATCGCCTCACGCACGTCAGAGAGGGTCTCGGAAGCGATAGCTCTTGCCTTGCTGGCACCTTCGGCGAGGATCCGTTCGATCTCGGCCTCGTCCTCGCGGATCTCCGGGTAACGCTCCCTGACCGGAGCGAGAAAATCGACCACGGCATCGGCTACCGCCTTCTTGAAGTCTCCGTAGCCGGCACCCTCGAACTCGGCTTCGACGTCGTCCTCGGTCTTGCCGGTGGCTACCGCGTAGATCCCGATCAGGTTGGCGACACCTTCCTTGCCTTCGCCTCGCTTGACTTCGCGACCCGAATCAGTGACTGCCGAACCGAACTTCTTGCGGGTTTCCTTCTCGGTCTCGAGCAGGTACACGCGCCCGCTGTCCGCTCCAACCGAAGTCGACATCTTGCGGGTGGGTTCCTGAAGGTCCATGATCCGGGCCCCGATCTCCGGTATCCGGTGGTCGGGCACGACCAGCGTTTCGCCGAAGCGATCGTTGAAGCGTCGGGCGATTTCCCGCATCAGCTCGATGTGCTGGCGCTGGTCTTCTCCGACGGGTACTTCGTCGGCCCGGTATGCAAGAACGTCGGCTGCCTGGAGCAGCGGGTAGATGAAGATCCCGGCCGAGACGAGGTCCTTCTGCTGGGCTGACTTTTCCTTGAACTGCGTCATCCGGTTGAGATCACCATGGGCGCAGACACCGGAGAGCAGCCAGCAGAGCTCTGTGTGCTCCGGAATGTCCGACTGCCGAAAGAGGATGCACCGTTCCGGGTCAAGACCGGCCGCGAGCAGAGCTGCCGTCGTGTCGTAAAGGTTGGTCCGGAGCTGTTCGGGCTCGTAGGCGACGGTGATCGCATGAAGATCAACGATCGAGTAGATCGCCGGATCGCCACGATCCTGACCCTCCACGTACTGCCTGATCGCGCCAATGTAGTTGCCGAGGTGCTTGCGTCCGGTCGGCTGGATTCCCGAAAAGATTCGCATCGGCCACCAGCCTATGGCCTCGCGCAAACAGGCGATTTCCGGTCTAGGTTTCGATCTTTCCGGCCCGACCGATAGACAGCGCAATCACCCCGGCGACTGCTGACGAGATCGCGATCAGGGCCCAGGCCTTGTCGAAATCACCGGCATCCCCGTTGATCGCCGCCGAGCCAAGCAAGGCGACCAGGATGGCCACCCCGAGTGCCGCACCGACCTGCCGCCCGGCGCTCAGAACCGCCGTTCCGGTAGCCAGTGAGCCCGGCGGCAGGGTCGAGGCAACTGCCGCGGCGATGTTGGGAAGCACCAGTCCCACCCCGATCCCGGTGAGCAGCAGCCCGGGAAGGTTGTCGGAGACATAGGCGGGCGTCTCTCCCATCATGAAGTACCACCAGACCGAGCCGGCGATCACGAAGAGGCATCCCGCGGCCGCGACCGGACCAGCTCCGAAACGTCCGCCGATTCGGCTTCCGATCACGGAGAAGACACCAGCCATAGCGGGGCCCGGAAAGAACGCCAGCCCCGCCTTGAGCACCGAGTAACCCCAGACGCCGGTCAGGAAGAGGACGCCGCCCAGCAGCATTGCGGCGAACGCGACCATGAATACAAGACCGGTGAGACAGGCCATCGCGAAGGGACGTTCAGCCAGGAGCCGGGTGTCCAGCGTCGGGATCCAGCGATCAGCCGGCCGGTCCGAGCGGACCCAGGTCAGCACGAGCATCAGCACCCCCGCTGTGATCCCGGCAATCGTCAGGGCGCTACCCCAGCCATTGCCGGGAGCTTCGACCAGGGCCCAGCAGAGCACCCCGATGCCAAGAATCATCAAGCCCATCCCGAGCGGGTCGGGCCATCTCTTCTCTTCCGGATCCCGCGATTCCTGGAGCAGGCTCCGCCCCAGGTACCAGGCCCCGAGCGAGATCGGGAGGTTCACCAGGAACACGAGCCGCCAGGAGACTTCCACCAGCAGACCACCGATCGGCGGCCCCAGCGCGCCGGCTGCCCCTCCGGCCGCGGCCCAGACACCGATTACCACAGGCCACCTCGTGGCCGGAAAGGCGTGAAGCAACAACGCGAGCGAAGTAGACATCAGCATCGCGGCTCCGATGCCCTGAACGATCCTGAAGGCCACCAGTGACTCAACGGACCAGGCGACTCCGCAGGCGCCCGAGGCCAGACAGAAAATGAGGATGCCGGTCAGGAACACCCGCTTTCGACCCACCCGGTCGGCCAGGCGCCCGAATGGCATGAGCAACGCGGCAAAGACGATCACGTAGCCGTTGAGCACCCAGGAAAGCGATCCGATCGAAGCGCCAGCGAAATCGGCCTCGATTGCTGGAAAGGCGATGTTGACGATGAACATGTCGAGGCTCGCGAGTGCCACAGCAGCGGCCACAACCGCCAGCACGCGGCCCAGAACTTCCGGCCGGTACGCCTTCTCGTCGGCTTCCATCTGCGGCGGGAGTGCCGGTTCATCGGCAAAGCTCTCGATGGCAAAGTCCCCTGCGACATCCTCTGTCAGTTGCTTCATGCGACTGACCCTAACACAGATCGGTCGCATGATCAGACTGACCCGCTACAATCGTGGTGATGCTCGATCGCGACTACGAGAATCAGGTCTGCTCGATCGCCCGCTCACTCGAAGTGGTCGGCGAGCGCTGGTCGCTTCTGATCATCCGCAACGTTGGTCTCGGACTCAACCGGTTCGAACCCCTGCGCGAAAACCTGGGAATCACGCGCAGCGTGCTCACCACCCGCCTCAACACCCTGATTGATTACGGGATCCTCGAGAAGCGCCAGTACAGCGAGAAGCCTCCCCGCTTCGAGTACCACCTGACCCAGAAGGGCCGTGACCTCTCCCCCGCCCTGCTTCAGCTCATGTGGTGGGGAGACCGCTACTACCCGGAAGAGAACGGACCTCCAACCATCGCGGTCCACAAGACCTGCGGCGGCCTGCTCGACCACCACATGATCTGCGAGAAGTGCGGCGAGTCGGTCGAGGCGGACCGGGTCTACATGAAGGCCGGCCCTGGCCGCCGCAACGAAGACCTCCCCAAGATCCCGGCCTGAAGCATCTGTAGTCGGCGAGCTTCGCCCCGCTGTTTGAACCCGCGCGGCTGTGGGTGGGTGGCCCTCCCAAAGATGGCCCACCCGTCGCGTTTGTCCTCACCAACTCGCCGATCGGAGCAGTAATCGGAAGCCACTTTGGGAGGGCCACCCACCCACAACCGGGTTCGACGCCTCAGCGGGTCGTGCACAGGAGCCTCCAGCAGTGCGCTGCCGAGGAGGCAAGCGAAGGCGGCGAAGGGGGCGTAATGGAATTACGTTCCCGAGCCGTCGAGCGACCGACGAAGGTCAGCGCGCGGCTGGTGGTTCCTGGGCGCGTTGCCCGAAGGCTTTACGCGAGGTTGCGGGCGATTACCACTCGCTGTATTTCGTTGGTGCCTTCGTAGATCTGGGTCAGCTTGGCGTCCCGCATCATCCGCTCGACCGGGTATTCCTTGACGTAGCCGTATCCGCCGAGAACCTGAACCGCCTCGGTGGTGACTTCCATCGCCACATCGGAGGCGAAGAGCTTGGCCATCGCCGAATACTTGCCCAGTTTCGGGTCGCCGGACTCCGCCATCGACGCTGCCTTGTAGAGCAGCTCGCGGGCGGCTGCCGTCTTGGTCTCCATGTCGGCGAGCTTGAACTGGATGCCCTGGAGCTGATTGATCGGCTTTCCGAAAGCGATCCGCTCCTTTGCGTAATCGGCTGCGTAGTCGGTGGCTCCCTGGGCTATCCCGACTGCCTGGGCACCGATTCCGAGACGGGAGCGGTCCAGGGTTGTCATCGCTACCGCAAAACCCTGGCCCACTTCGCCGATCACATCTTCATCGGGCACGAAGACGTCCTCGTAGACCGGCTGGCCGGTCGGTGAACCCTTCATTCCCATCTTCTTTTCGAGGGCGTCAATCCGGAATCCCTCGGCGTCGGCCATCACCGCGAAGCAGGTGATTCCCCGGGAGAACTTCACATCGGGATCGGTAACCGCGAAGGTCACGTAGACGTCGGCGACACCGGAGTTGGTGATCCAGTTCTTGGCGCCGTTGAGCTTCCAGCCACCGTCAACCTTGGTAGCCCTGGTGCGCATCGCGCCCGGGTCTGAGCCGGCGTCGGGTTCGGACAGGCAGAAGGCTCCGAGCCATTCGCCGGATGCCATTCTCGGCAGGATCCGGTCCTTCAGCTCGTCGGAGCCGAAAAGCCTCATAGGCAGCGACGAAAGATCCTGCGCGGCAATCATCAGTGATGAGGAGGCGCAGCCCTTTGCGATCTCTTCGATCGCGGCACAGATCATCAGTTCGCCGGTGCCGGTTCCGCCGTACTTCTCCTCGAAGGGCAGGCCGAACAGGTCGTGCTCGGCGAAGAGCTGGCGGATGTCCTGGGGAAACTCGCCCGACTCGTCGATGTCGTGGGCTCGCGGGGTGACCTTCTCGACCACCATCTGACGGATCACCTCGAGGAAGTCGAGCTGGTCCTGGTTCAGTGCGTACTGGGCATCGGCGGTCATGGTCACTCCGGTTCGTTCTTGATTGCGTAAAGCCGTCCGGGAATCTACCTGCGACGGGAGCTCGCCGGTTCTGCGGTGAAGGGCACCCTCCCGGGATATCCCGGGCCCGGTTCAGGCGATCTGCTGCCGGATTACCGGCTTTCGGGTCGCCCCGACCTCGTCCAGACGCCTCACGGGCGTCGTGTATGGCGCATTCTGCGCGACTGTCGCATCGCCCTCGGCCTCTTCGAGGATTGATTCGATCGCCTCGGCGAAAGCGTCCAGGTCCGATTTGGCCTCGGTCTCGACCGGTTCGACCATCAGGGCCTCGTCCACCAGCAGCGGGAAGTAGACGGTCGGCGGGTGAAAACCGAAGTCGAGCAGCCGCTTGGCCAGGTCGAGGGTCTTGATACCGAGATCCTTTTTCATCGGTGCCCCGGAGAGGACGAACTCATGCATGCAGTGCCGGTCGAAAGCAACCGGAAGGTACTTGCCTGCCCTGCCCTCGGAAAGTCGCTGTTTCAGGTAGTTGGCGTTGAGAACGGCCAGTCGGGATGCTTCCGAGAGGCCATCCCCGCCGAGGCTGAGAATGTAGGCGAGCGACCGCACGAACACTCCGAAATTGCCCTGGAAGCCTCGCAACCGGCCGATCGACTTGGGACGGTCGTAATCGAGGTCGAAGAACACCTCGTCCCCGATTTCGTTGCGAACCACCTGCGGTCTGGGGATGAACGGCTCCACTCTGCCTGACACCGCGATCGGCCCCGCGCCTGGTCCGCCCCCGCCATGCGGTTGCGAGAACGATTTGTGGAGGTTGACGTGGACGATGTCGAAGCCCATGTCACCGGGCCTGGCCTGCCCCATGATCGCGTTCAGGTTCGCCCCGTCGTAATAGAGCAGCCCACCTGCGTCGTGAACGAGGGATGAGATCTCGGCGATGTTCTCGTCGAAGACCCCGAGCGTGTTGGGGTTGGTCAGCATCAGGCAGGCAACGTCATCGTCGATCTTGGACTTGAGATCTTCGACGTCCACCCCGCCCTGCTCGTTGGTTGCCACTTTGACCACTTCGTAGCCCGCCATGGTGACCGAAGCCGGGTTGGTCCCGTGCGCAGTGTCGGGAGTCAGGACCTTGGTCGGATTTCGGCCCTGATCGTCATGGTAGGCACGGGTGAGCAGGAGCCCGGCCAGTTCGCCCTGCGAGCCAGCCGAGGGCTGGAGGCTGACTGTCGGCAGCCCGGTGATTTCGGAAAGTGACTCCTGGAGCAGGTACATCAGCTGGAGGGCACCCTGGGCGTCTGATGGGTCAGTGGCCGGATGGAGCTTCGCGTGACCCGGCAGCCCTGCGACCCGTTCGTTGAGCCGCGGGTTGTACTTCATAGTGCAGGATCCGAGCGGGTAAAAGCCGGTATCCAGGTCGAAGTTGCGACGGGAAAGCCTGTTGTAATGCCGGATTATCTCCGGCTCCGAGACCTCAGGCAGCTCGGCTGGCTGCTCGCGAAGAAGGTGGGCGGGAATCAGTTCGTCGATCGGTGTCTCGTTGATCCCTTCGCCCAGGGGCGGAAGCTGGGCTGCCCTTCTGCCGGGCACCGACTTCTCGTAGATCGTTTTCGCTCGGTCTGCCTGCTGGGGAGTCTCGGTAAGGGTGGTCGCGCTCATCGGAGTGCTCCCGCTACGGGGTTGCCTTCGTGATCGTGATCGTGGATGTGCTCGCCCCAGCCGGCCTGGGCGTGCTCAAGCATGTGAGCGAGCCAGCCGATCTCGTCAACCGAGCGATTCTCGGTGATCGCAACCAGGAAGCAGTCCTCGTACTCCGGATAATCCCGGCCCAGCGGATAGACCGGGAGCCTCGGCGCCGGGCCGTCGGCCTGGTCACCGAGCGGCAGAAGCTCGTCGACCGGCCGGTCGGAGCGGACGGCGAACTCACGGACGACCGGGGCATCGTGAAGAAGCTCATAGCCGTCGAGCGAGCCGACCAGGCCGCGGGCGTAGGCGGTACGACGGGCCAGCAGCTCACCGAGTTCGACGAACCCCTGTTTGCCCAGCCAGGCGAGATGAACCATGCCGGCCAGGGAGTTGAGTGCCTGGGCGGTACAGATGTTGGAGGTCGCCTTCTCGCGCCGGATGTGCTGCTCCCGGGTCTGGAGCGTCAGAACGAAGCCTCTCCTGCCGTCAACATCGGTCGTTTCGCCTGCGATCCGGCCGGGCATTTTCCGCAGGTACTCCTCCCGGGCGCAGAAGAAGCCGAATGACGGCCCGCCGAAGTCGAGACGGTTTCCGAGCGGCTGCCCATCGCCATAGGCGATGTCGGCGCCACATTCGCCTGGCGGCCTGAGGATTCCGAGGGTCATCGGGTCGACCTGGACGATCAGCATTGCCCCCCTGGCCTTGACCGCCTCGCCGAGAGCCGCGATGTCTTCAACCGCTCCGAGAAAGTTCGGGTTCTGGAGGAAGACCGCAGCCGTTTCCTCACTCACGGCGGCTTCCAGCTCGTCGGCGCTGGTCAGGCCGCCTTCGAGGCCAACCTCGGTCAGGGTCGCACCGAACCCGACCGCGTGGGTGGCGAGCGTTTCACGACTGTGGGGGTGAAGTCCGCGAGAGGCGACAAGTCCGGTTCGGCCGGTCTGCCCCATCGCAAGGTAGGCGGCAGAGGCCGCCGCAGACGGGCCCTCATAGAGCCCGGCGTTCGAGACCGGAAGCCCGGTGATCTCACTCATCGCGGTCTGGAACTCGAACATGACCTGAAGCCCGCCCTGGGAGACCTCTGGCTGGTACGGCGTGTAAGGGGTCAGGAACTCGGAACGGCTGGTGATCGCATCGACGATCGCGGGAACGTAGTGGTCGTACATCCCCGCTCCCAGGAACGACGGAATCCGCTCCGCATCCAGGTTCATGTCCGCCAGGCCCGCGAGGAACCGGTACACCTCGGATTCGCTCATGCCGTCTTCGAGGTCGAGCTCCCGGTTCAGCCTGATGTCAGCCGGAATCTGCTCGAAAAGTTCGTCGATCGAGGACACGCCAATCGCGGCCAGCATCTCGGCCTGATCGGATGCGGTCGCCGGTGTGTACCCCGCCAAGGCGCCCTACTCCAGGCTGGCGGCGTATGCCGCCGAGTCCATAAGGGTGTCCGCCTCGGAGGGATCGCTGAGACGTATCTTGATCAGCCAGCCGGTCTCGTAAGGGTCGGCGTTGATTGCCTCCGGCGCATCGGCCAGGCTCTCGTTCACGGCGATCACTTCGCCCGACACCGGTGCCACAACATCGGAGACAGCCTTGACCGACTCGACTTCTGCATACGGCTGGTCCTTGGTGACCTCGCTGCCGATTTCGGGACCTTCGAAGAAAACGACTTCACCAAGCGAATCCTGGGCGTACCAGGTGATCCCGAGGGTCGCTTCACCGCCTTCGATCCTCGCCCAGTCATGCTCGGGGTGGTACTTCAGATCTTCGGGGTAGCTTGCCTCTGCCATTCAACGTTCCTTCCGGTACAGGGGCTTGGAGCTTACGCTCGCCATCCGACGCTTTCCGCGCACATCGATCTCGAGTTCGGTTCCGGGTTCGGCCAGGTCGCTACGCAGGTAGGCCATTCCGATTCCCTTCTCGAGGGAGGGAGAAAAGGTTCCGCTGGTTACTTCCCCGACCACTTCTTCGCCAATCATGACCGGGTTGCCCTGCCTGGCGATGCCCGCGCCCTCGATCACAAAGGGAGCCAGCGTCTCGTCGGTCCCGTTGGCTCTCATCACGGCCACGCGGTCGGAACCGATGAAGCCGGTTGACTCGACGCATGCCCAGCCGAGACCGGCGGAGATCGGATCGGTTTCGGTGCTCAGATCGTTGCCATGGAGGTGGAAGCAGACCTCCATCCGGAGCGTGTCACGAGCGCCGAGCCCGCAGGGCACGATGCCCGAGTCGACGAGTTCGGTCCAGATCGCGGGGGCGATCTCGGGAACGATCAGCAATTCGACCCCGTCTTCGCCGGTGTAGCCGGTGCCGCAGACGATCGCGGGCCGGCGCCCGATCTGCCTGGCACCAACCTTCATTCGCGGCGGCAGATCTATGTGCAGGGTGTTCTCGACAATCCGCCTGGCGTTCGGTCCCTGGACCGCGAGCATCGCGTAGTTGTCACGGGCATCGCGGACATAGACGTCAAAGTCACGGGCGACGAGCCCGAAACGCGCGAGATCCGCGTCGTGATTGCCAGCATTGGTGATGACCAGATAGCGGTCGTGGCCGAGGCGGTAGAGGAAAAGGTCGTCAACTACCCCGGCTTCGTCGTCGAGGAGCAGCGAATACTGGGCGCCACCGACCGGCATCCGGGCGACATCATTGGTCACCAGGCGCTGAAGGAATGAAAGCGACCCGGGGCCTTCCACTTCGATCTGGCCCATGTGGGAGGTATCGAAGATTCCGGCATGGGTACGGACCGCAATGTGCTCTTCCTTGATCCCGTCGTACTGGACGGGCATTTCCCAGCCGGCAAAGGGAACCAGCTTCGCCCCGGCATCGAGATGGGTCTCGTAAAGGGGAGTCCGACGAAGGGCAGAGTCAACGGTCACCCCCCGATCTTAGAAAACCCCGGTCTCCGGGGCGAAGCTCGCCGCCCGGGCTAGTCCCTGAGGAAGGGCGGTACCTCGATATCGCTGTCTCCGACGCGGAGGTTGCTGATGTCCGTGTCTTCCGACGAAACCCGCTTCCGCGACTCATAGCGACGGCGCACCCTCTGGGGGGTCCGGGCGAGAAGCTCGAAACCCTCGAAGCCGGTGGCAATCACGGTCACGCGGACCTCATCGACCAGCGACTGGTCGACGACCGAACCGAAAATGATGTTCGCGTTGGGGTCGGCCTCGGACTGGACGAGCTGCGCCGCCTCGTTGACTTCGAAGAGCCCGAGCTCTTCGGGGCCGGTGATGTTCAACAGCATTCCGGTCGCACCCTTGATCGATTCCTCGATAAGAGGCGAGGTGATCGCCGCCTTGGCGGCATCGATCGCCCGGTTCTCTCCCTGGCCGGCACCGACGCCCATCAGGGCGGAGCCGGCATCGCGCATGATCGTGCGGACGTCTGCGAAGTCCAGGTTGATGAGACCGGGGATGGTGATCAGGTCTGTGATGCCCTGAACACCCTGCCTGAGGATGTCGTCAGCCATCTTGAAGGCGTCAAGCACGCTGGTCCGGCGCTCAACCGCCTGAAGCAGCTTCTCGTTCGGGACGATGATCAGCGTGTCAACGTGGTTGCGCAGCTTCTCGATGCCCTCCATCGCCTGCTGCATGCGCTTCTTGCCTTCGAACTCGAACGGCTTGGTCACCGCACCGACTGTGAGCGCACCGATTTCCTCCTTGGCGATCTCGGCAATGATCGGCGCCGATCCGGTTCCGGTTCCTCCGCCTTCGCCGGCCGTCACGAAGACCATGTCGGCGCCCTTCAGGGCTTCCTTGATCTCATCCCTGGTCTCGGCAGCCGCTCCGGCTCCGATTTCTGGCCGGCCGCCGGCGCCGAGCCCGCGGGTCAGTTCCTGACCGATTGAGATCTTGATGTCGGCATCACAGGCCTGCAGAGCCTGAGCGTCCGTGTTCACCGCGATGAACTCGACGCCACGAACTCCCGCGTCGACCATCCGGCTTACAGCGTTGGTACCGCCGCCTCCGCAGCCGACGACCTTGATTACCGCCAGGTATGTGGTCTCCATCATTCCGTTCCAAGTCTTTTCTTTGAGTTGAAGCCTCCGGAGTTCGCAGTCTGCAGGCCCGCTTCAGGGTTGCCGAGAATGCCGGAACTCCGGAAATTGCGCTCAACGTAGGGCATTTTGGCTCATCTGTCAACGTGCCGCACGGCATCCTGCAAGGCGAATCTCTCAACCACTACTTGAGGGTTTGACAAGGCTCAAGCTGTAACTGAGGGTTAGCCTTGGCCTCCTGGCCGGCAGTCTGTATTCCCGGCTTCATGGCCCATCTCATGCGGGTTTGGCCAAGTGTCGGTGTGGCTTTCCGGAGACGCGCCCGTGCGGTGCCCGAGACCGCCATTCAGAGGGTGTTTACTCCGGGGCTTCGGCACTGACGCCCGGTCGACGCGGCACGGTCAGGTCGACATAACTGCTGGTGTCAAAGCTCGGGTCGGCGATCAAGGCTGCCGCCGCTCGCCACTTCTGGTCCGAATGGGATGGGTCCCCGAAGAGCAGGGTCAGCCCATCGTCCAGGGTTACTTCCACCCCTTCCGGGGTCATCCGGCTACCCGTCACGAAGGACCGGATCGCGGGCGGAGTGGCACCCAGGACCAGTGCCTGCTTCAGCGCCCTGCCCGTCAGTGTCTCCCCTTCGCTCCCGGTTTCGACTTGCCCCGAAGTGCCCTGCTCCGGCGGGTCGCCTTCGCCGATGAGGGGAAGCACATCCTCCTCTCCAGCTGCCGGCCCGAGAACCGTTCCGTCTGTTGCGATCAGAAGTGCATCTGACCCTTCTCCATAGATCGATCCGTCCTCGCGCACGGTCACTGTGACCGTCGCTGAATCCGGGAATGACGCGTCGATGCTGGTAGCGGAAACCCGCGGAAAACGGGAAAGCTCTTCCTCGAGCAGTTCGGGCTGCACATGGAGCGTGGTCATCTCCCCCATCGCCGTTCGAATCGCCTGATCAATCTGCTTGCCCTCTTCGTCCTTTGTGCTCACGCCGACGATTTCCAGATTCCTCACCTCGACCAGCGAGGAATCACGGAGCCAGAACTGGTACCCGGCCGCCAGCACGAGGACGAGGATCAGCCCGAGAAACCCGACCAGTCTGAAGCGGAAGCTCCGCCTCTCACGCTTGCGAGCCAGCTCCGCGGTCCTGGAGACAGGTGACTTTGCCGCCTTCCCGCGGCCCCGGCCCCTGCTGACACCCTTTGAGCCACCTGCGCTCACGACTCAACCAGTCGATCAGAGAGCTTCGTGATGTCCCCGGCCCCGATCGTCACGATGATCGTCCCCTCCTGCGCCAACGTGAGGGCGATCCTTTCCGCCGCGTCGAGGTCAGGTGCCCAGTAGGCGGGCTTTCCGCCGGACCGGTCGGCCGCAGCCCGGAGGACGTCCAGACCACTTACGCCCGCCAGGGGACCCACCGGCTCCTCGCGGGCCGGATAAACGTCGAGCACCACAAGTTCGTCGGCTCCGGCCAGGGCAGCCCCGAACTGCTGGCTGAAGATCTTCGTTCGGGAGTAAAGGTGAGGCTGGAAGACGGCGACCAGCTTCTCCGGCTCGAGGTCCCGGAGTGCGTTCAACGCCGCGGCCACCTCGGTCGGATGGTGGGCGTAGTCGTCGTAGACCTTCGCGTTCCGGCAAGTTCCCTTGAATTCCTGGCGCCGCTTCACACCAGTGAAGCCCTGAAGGGCCCGCGCCACCTCGTCGCCGTCAAAGCCGGCAGCGACCAATGCTCCGATTGCCGCCCTCGCGTTCAGACGGTTGTGGGCACCGGGAACTGCGAGTCCGAGTTCTTCTGGCCCGGGACGGGAAAGGTCGAATCCGGTGGTCTCGCGCTCTCCTCCGGCGGACAGGTCATCAGCCAGTTCATCATCGGCAGAGGGAAGTACAACCGCCCGAGCCTTCACGGAGAAGTCGAGAAATGCCTGCCTGAGCTGGGCGAGGTTGTCCCAGCGGGCGTGGTGGTCCATCTCGATGTTCGTGATCACGGCGATCTCCGGATCAAGCGTCAGGAAGCTTCCGTCCGACTCGTCGGCCTCGATCACAACCCACTCGCCTTCACCCCATCCGCTGTTCGCCGCCGAACTTTCCGGACCAAATCCCGGCAACTCGCCTCCGATGAAGAAGCTCGGATCCTGACCCAACTCCCTGAGTGCCCAGGTGAGCATGCCGGTCGTGGTTGTCTTGCCGTGGGTGCCTGCGACCGCGATCTGCCGTCGGGCCGAGCAGAGTTCGGCCAGCAGCTGCGAGCGGTGCTTGACCGGCAGCTGCCGTTCCCTCGCCGCGACAAGCTCGGGATTGTCATCGGCGATCGCGGTCGAGACGACCACCTCTCCATCCGCTGGGAGGTTGGCCGGGTCATGCCCGACGCTCACCGTCACCCCAGCACTTCGCAACCGCTCCAGGTATGACGATTCGGAGCGGTCGCTTCCCGAGACTTCGGCCCCGAGCTGATGGGCAGCCCAGGCGAGGCCGGACATCCCCGCGCCACCGGCGCCGATCAGGTGGATCCTCCGTCCTTCCCAGCTCACTGCTCATCCCCGATCAACGCTAGAACCTCCGCCGCGACGTCGGCCGCGGCCTGCGGACGGGCGAGGGCTCCGGAAGCCTTCGACATCGACTCCAGCCTTGCCGGGTCACGCAGGATCGAGTTGACTTCGGCCAACAGCCGGTTCGCATCCAGATCCGCGTCGGGTACCAGCACGGCGGCTCCGGCATCCGCCATCCATTGGGCGTTGGCAGTCTGGTGGTCACCCGTGGCGTGGGGATAGGGGACGAGAATTGCCGCCCTTCCGAGCGCCGCCAGCTCGAATACCGAAGCCCCGGAGCGGGCCAGAGCCAGGTCACTGGCCGCGATGCCATCGCCCATGTCCGGTTCGTACTCGAGGAGCGTGTAGCCATCCCCATTGGTGGCCGAATCGAGTCGCTCGCGGAGTTGGGGGTAGTCCCGCGACCCGGAAACGTGAATGACGTCGAAGTCACGGCCCGGACGTTCGGCGAGGGCTTCCACGGCAGCGAAGTTGACGGTCCGCGCTCCCTGGCTGCCTCCCATCACGAGCAGGCACCTGGCGTCCGGCAAGATGCCGAACCTCTCTCGAGCTTTTTCGCGATCCGCGTTCAGCACGGCCTTGCCGACCGGCCGGCCGGTGACTCTCACGTTGGCCCCAGTCATTCCTTCTATCTCGAAGGCCAGGCAGAGCCTGTCGGCGCGCCTGGCCAGCAGGCGATTGGCCAGCCCGAGGTGGCGGTCGGCTTCGGTCAGGACCAAGGGAAGCTTCATTTGGCGAGCGGCGACACCGGCCGGTCCGGCGACGAAACCGCCCCCGCCCACGACGAGTTCGGCCTGCCTGCCCTTGATCAGCTTTCGGGCCTTGGGGACGGCCGCGGCAGCCTGTATTGCGGCACGGGCCGCCTTGAGCGGATTCTTCCGGTCAATCCCCGAAAGGTCCAGTAGGTCGACTTCATATCCGGCCTTCGGCACCAGGTCGGCTTCGAGCCGGCCCCTGGCGCCGAGAAAGGAAACGGTCACACCGCTATCTCGAAGCTCGTCGGCTATGGCGAGGGCCGGAACCACGTGCCCCGCCGTACCGCCGGCCGCTATCACGACGTTGGGCACCGCTCGTCCTTCTCTCTGGTCTTCCGTGGCCTTCTCCATCGATCAGGCGCAGTCTTGCATTACGACCGGGACCCCTGCCGGTGACAGGTTTGCGAACCGTGGCGGCCCTGCCTCCCCTGGCGACGTTCAGGATGAGCCCGATCGAGATCATGCTGACGATCAGGCTGTTGTTGCCGTAGGAGACAAGGGGCAGGGGGACGCCGGTCAGGGGTGCCATTCCCATGACGGCGTAAAGGTTGATGAAGGCCTGGATCAGGATCAGGCCCGTAAGCCCGCCGGCCAGGATCCGGCCGTAATCGTCCTTCGCGTTGCGGGCGATCTGGAATCCGGCGTAGCCGAGCATTCCGTAGACGAGGATCAGGACGAACATCCCCAGAAAGCCGAACTCCTCGCCGATCACCGCCGAGATCATGTCGGTGTGGGCTTCCGGCAGGTAAAACGCCTTCTGAACGCCGTTTCCAATGCCGACTCCGTCAAGGCCGCCGGATCCGATCGCGATCTTTGCCTGGATCGTCTGAAAGCCGGTTCCGGTTACGTCGCCGTCCGGGTTCAGGAATGTGAGCAGTCGATCCCGCCTGTAGGGAGCAATCAGGGCGAAGAACATCGCGGCCGAGCCGACCAGGGCGGCGAGCAGTCCGAGGTCCCGGGGGCGGGCACCGGCCGCAAAGAGGGTCACGAAGACCGCGAAGACGGCCACCATCGCCGAGCCCATGTCCGGCTGGGCGAGCACCAGCAGGAGGGCGATCGCGGTCATCCCCAGGTAGGGGCCCATCTCCCTGATCGAGTGAAGACGGTCGGGGCGGTCAGCAAGGAGGTGAGCTCCGTAAAGAACAAGGCCCAGCTTCACGAACTCAGCCGGCTGCAGCTGAACGGGACCGAAGACGAACCACCCGCGGGTGCCGTTGATCGCAGCACCGAGGAAAAGCACCAGAAAAAGGGCGATGAGGGTGCCGATCATGAACTTCGGAGTCAGCTCACGGAAACGGCTCAGGCTTCCGCGCATCGCGTACCAGAGGCAACCCAGACCGATCAGCGCTGCGATCAGGGTCTTCTTCAGGTACTCGGTACTGCCGGCAAGGCTGCCGTTGCTGAGGATCTGGCTGGTCGAGCTGGCGGAGAAGACCATCACGATTCCGAAAGCGAGCAGGATCATCGTGGCGGTGAGGAGGAGGCTGTACTCGGCCGGGAATCCCGCGCTGGAAGTCTTCTTCCCCTTGCGCCTAGACATTGAGTTCCTCCACGAGCGTCCGGAATCTGTCGCCCCGGTCTTCGTAGCTCCGGAACTGGTCGAAACTGGCACAGGCGGGCGAGAGAAGTACAGCCTCGCCGGGAACTGCCGCCCCGGCTGCTTCGGATACCGCAGCCTCCAGGTCCTCGCAGTAGCGAACGATCTCCAGGTCAGCAGCCTCGAGTGCCTGACCGATCTCGTCCGCAGTCTCACCGACCAGATAGATGCCGCGGCACCGCTCGCCGACCGGTGCGGCAAGAGGTGCGAAGGGCTCGTCCTTGCTGCTCCCGCCGAGAATCAGGTGGAGAGGACGGTCAGAAGACTCGATCGCGGCAAGGGTCGCATCAACGTTCGTGGCCTTCGAGTCATTAATGAAGATGACTCCCTCTATTTCGGCCACCGGTTCGTAGCGATGGGGAACCGGCGTAAAGCTCCTGAGGCCCGCCGCCACCTGTTCCATGTCCAGCCCGAACGCCAGAGCGGAGGCAGCGCCGGCCATCGCGTTGGCGACGTTGTGGCGGCCGATGATCTTCATCTCCCCGACCTCGATCAGGGGCTTGCTGTCCACCATCACGGTCTCGTCCTCAAGGGTGATTGTGGCCTGCGGCGCACCTTCGGTCGAGAAGCTGACGGTTTGGGCCAGGGACCTGGAACCGGCGACCTCGGGGTCATCGGCGTTCAGGATCGCGACGTCGCCGTCCCCCTGGTTGGCGAAGATCCTCAGCTTGGCCTGAAGGTAGCTTTCCATGTCACCGTGCCGGTCGAGATGGTCGGGCCCGAGATTGAGGAAAGCGGCAACCTCCGGGGAGAAATCGACGGAGTCCTCGAGCTGGTAGCTGGAGCACTCGCAGACGACCGTCCCCACGTCGAGTCCGGACCGGGCTTCGATCGCAACCTCGCAGACCGGGTGGCCCACGTTCCCGGCGGCCGAGACCGGCTTGCCGGCGGAACGAAAGAGGTGGGCCGCAAGCTCTGTTGTGGTCGTCTTGCCGTTGGTTCCGGTGATCGCAACGAACGGCGCCTCGAACATGCGCCAGCCGAGCTCAAGCTCACCCATGATCTGGATGCCCCGACGCCTCGCCTCGACGATCACTTCGGCGCTCTGGGGAACTCCCGGGCTCTTGATTACGGTGCCGACTCCTTCGAGGCGGTCGACACCGGAGATCGAGGTCTCGAAGTCCACGCCTGATTCACGGAGCAGGTCCAGTCCGGCGGGCTCACCCGCGTCAACGCCGAAAACCGCTTGCCCATGGGCTTTGAGGGCCCTGGCCGCGGCAATGCCGGAGCGAGCGAGGCCGACTACCAGGAAAGGTCCCTCCGGAAGGGGCGGGCGGCCTTTCGTTGAGCGGACATACTCCACCATGATTTCTTCTCCGCCCACCCGGTTCTTCCTGCCCTAAACGGAGTCCGCCCATCAAGAAAGAGGTGTCCTGGGCGGACGGGTTCGAGTGGCCATTCGGCGAAGACCGAATGGCGTTCTGATCCGAAATCGGGCGCTCTAGCGCCCGATTGAGTGCTGGTAAATCGCGAATCCGATCCCGGAACAGACGGCCGCGATGATCCAGAAGCGCAGCATGATCTTGGTCTCTGACCAGGCCATCATCTCGAAGTGATGATGGAGCGGAGCCATCATCAGTACCCGGCGGCCGAAAGTCTTGAACGAGAAGACCTGGACCAGGACCGAAAGAGCCTCGATCACGAAGATTCCACCGATCACGATCAGCAGGACCTCGGTCTGGGTCATGACTGCGAGCGCACCTATTGCTCCCCCGAGGCCCAGTGATCCCGTGTCCCCCATGAAGATCGTCGCCGGGAACGCGTTGTACCAGAGGAATCCGATGCAGCCGCCGACCAGGCAGACCGCGAAGAGAGCAAGGTCGTGCTGGCCGACAGTGATGTAGGAGATCGCGGTGTAGGCGAGCAGGACGATCGCGCTTGAACCGGCCGCCAGTCCGTCCAGGCCGTCGGTCAGGTTCACTCCGTTTGTGGCACCAGCCAGCACCAGGAAAACGAGAATGAAGTAGGCGACCGGACCTATGTCCCAGGTGAGGTCTGCGATCCGGAAGTGAATGACCGGCTCCAGGCCGACCTCGTGCCTGGCGACCCACCAGAGGATCAACGCGAGGACTACCTGCCCCAGCAGCTTGTAGCGCCCCGGCAGGCCCAGCGAGCGGCGCTTGATGATCTTTATGTAGTCATCGGCGAAACCGAGCGCGGCACATCCGAGGGCGATCCCGAAGACGGTGATCGAGGCGGCATCCCTTTCGGAGAGCACCAGGAACGGCACGATGATCGCGGTGAAGATGATCAGGCCTCCCATGGTGGGCGTGCCGGCCTTTGTCTGGTGTCCGGCCGGGCCTTCCTCCCGGATGTGCTGCCCGAACTCGCGGCCCCGCAGGAACTCGATGAACCTCGGCGCGAGGAATAGGCAGATCAGCATCGAGGCCATTGCGCCGATGACTATCTCGCCCATCAGGGCTCGCCCCTTTCGATCTGGCCTTCAGTGACCAGTTCGGTGATCCGTTCGAGTCCCGCCGCCCTCGATCCCTTGATCAGTGCGGCGGTCTCCGGGCCAAGCCTCTCCCTGAGCAGGTTGGCTGCCTCTTCGGGATTACCTGCCTTCAGGTCGGGTTCATAGGAGCGGGCCAGGTCTCCGACTCCGATGATCTCGATCTCGAGACTTCTTGCGAGTTCGCCGATCTCTTCGTGATAGCGGACCTCGTCCGGGCCCAGCTCTGCCATCAGGCCGAGGACGGCCAGCTTGCGCGGGCGGTCAACCCTTGACAGGTACTCGAGCGCGGCCCTCATTGAGATCGGATTTGCGTTGTAACAGTCATTGATGATCAAGCTGCCATCGTCGAGTTCCAGGTGCTCGTTGCGAAACCTCGAGAAGGCGATTCCGTCTGTCCTCGCGGCGAGTTCGGCCGGAGTGAAACCGGCCGCGACGCCCGCACCAATTGCCGCCAGCGCGTTCAGCAGGTTGTGAGGCTCGGCAAACGGAAATTCGAACTTCTGCTCGCCCTGAAGCGTCTCGATCGTGGCTCGCGTGGCACCGGCGGTGACATCCAGTTCCACCACGCGAACGTCACCTTCGCCTCCAAAGCGGACGAGTCCCGGCACTCCTTCGACATGCGGTTCGAGATATCCGGCCTCGAAGGGAACGATCATCACCCCGTCAGGCCCCACGCCGCCGATCAATTCGGCCTTGGCGGCGGCAACCGCTTCAATCGACCCCAGCAACTCGACGTGAACCGGGCCGACGTTGGTGATCACGCCGACGTCCGGCTCGGCGATCGTTGCCAGTTCCGCGATCTGGCCTTCACCCCGCATCGCCATCTCCAGGACGAGCGTCTCGGTATCGGCCGGCGCCTCGAGAATCGTCAGGGGCAGGCCGATCTCGGTGTTGAAGTTCTCATTCGAGGCATGAACCCGGCCCGGGAGGATCGCCTTCGTGATGTCCTTTACCGACGTCTTTCCGACCGAGCCGGTTATTCCAATCACCTTGGCCCCGAGCTCGCGCCGCCAGGCCCTGGCCAGCATCTGAAGAGAGCCCAGCGGGTCGGGGGCGGAGAATACGAACCCGTCAGAATCGCTCAACTCCGCGATCCAGTCGGGGGTTACGACCACGCCCCACGCACCTGACTCCAACGCCGCGGCGGCATGCGCGCCACCATCGACCTGGCTTCCGGCCAGTCCGAAAAAGAGCTCCCCGCCGTCGACCCTGCGTGAGTCGATCTCGGCTCTGTCAGGTACACCGCCATGCCCGCGTTCGATGACCTCGGCGCCCATCGCGGCTGCCATCTGTTCGGTCGTCAGCTCGATCACGCGGGCTTCCCGGCGAGCTCTCGGAGGTGCTTTCGGGCGACGTCGCGATCGTCGAAGGGGATCTTCCTGCCGTTCTCGAACTCCTGGCCCTGTTCGTGTCCCTTGCCAGCAATCACCACGGTGTCCCCGGGCCCGGCCTCGCGAAGCGCGATGCCGATGGCGGCGTCGCGGTCCTCCTCGACGATCACCGCGTCCCGGTCCTCGATTCCCGCGAGCACGTCCTCGATGATCGCAGAAGGCTCCTCGGAGCGCGGGTTGTCGGAAGTGATCACCACCAGGTCTGAAAGTTCGGCGCCGGCCCGGCCCATCAGGGGGCGCTTGGCCCGGTCGCGGTCGCCACCTGCCCCGACAATGGAGATCAGCCTTCCGCCGGTCAGGCCCCTCGCCGCTCGCAGAACGTTCTCGACCGAGTCAGGGGTATGGGCGTAGTCCACGAGCACCGCGAACGTCTGTCCTTCGTCGATTGGCTCGAAGCGACCGGGAACCCTTCCTGCCTCGGAAAGACCGGCGACAGCTTCGCCCGGGTCTACCCCGAGGGCTATGGCACCCGCCAGAGCGGCCAGTGCGTTCGCGACGTTGAAACTTCCCGGAAGACCGGTCCGGACAGCCATTTCCCCATGCTCGGACTGCACTGCGAACCTCGCGCCACCGGCATCGAAGCTCACGTCAAGCGCCGAGTAGTCGGCTGCATTGCCGTCTGCCGAGTAGGTGAGACAGTCGAACTCCGCAGCCAGACGCCGGCCGTACTCGTCATCCACGTTTACGATCGAAACGCCCGGCTCCGATGCAAAGAGGAGCCGCTTGGCCTGAAAGTAGTCCTCCATGTCCGAGTGGAAGTCGAGGTGGTCCTGGGTCAGGTTGGTGAAGATCGCCAGGTCGAAGTCGATCGCGTCGGCGCGGTGCATAACCAGGGCATGTGAGGAGACCTCCATCACGCAGGCCTCGTCGCCGGCGTCGAGCATCTGGCGAAATGAGGCCTGGAGATCAATCGCTTCAGGGGTTGTGCGTACGACCTCCTCTTCGACTCCCCCGATCACCTGCTTGACGGTCCCCATCAACCCTGTCGGGGTACCCGCGTACTCGAGAATGTCCCGCAGCAGGAACGCAGTCGTCGTCTTGCCGTTCGTGCCGGTTATCCCGGCCAGCTGCATCTCCGCAGTCGGGTCGTCGTTGAAGGTCGCTGCCACGGGCGCCATCGCCGCCCTGGAATCGCTCACAACCAGCTGCGGCACGTCAAGCTCCAGCCGGCGCTCGCAGACAAGCGCAGCGGCACCACGCCCGACCGCATCAGGCGCGTAGTCGTGACCGTCGCTGGTGAGACCGCGCACGCAGAAAAAGAGCGCACCCGGAGTCACTTTGCGGTTGTCAAACGCAAGCGAGGTGATTTCGGTGCCCGGGTCGCCGACTAGTTCGGACGAGGCCAGATCCCGGGCGAGTTGGTCCAGCCGCATGCGCGTGATTCTAGATGGCATGGTCCCCGGAAAAGCAGCCGGGAGCACCTGCTACTGGTCGGTGGGAATACCGAGGTACGGAAGCGTAAAGGCGGCCAGTTCACCGAATCCGGGAGCAGCCGCCTCGGCACCGGTATGGCCGTTCGTAGGCTCATTGACCATCACCGAGACCACGATCG
Organism: Solirubrobacterales bacterium; assembly: GCA_020438355.1. Lineage (GTDB taxonomy): Bacteria > Actinomycetota > Thermoleophilia > Solirubrobacterales > 70-9 > 67-14. Next base: position 170,312 of record JAGQUT010000003.1, read on the forward strand.
CGGGATCGTCGGCTGGTGCAACGCCCATGAACGAAGCTACGTACCTGGTGTCCGAGTAGCCGTCCTCGGTGGCGATCTGGGCGGTACCGGTCTTGCCGGCCAGCGTGTAGCCGGGCACTGAAACCTCGGAAGCAGTACCTCCCGGCGCGAGCACCCCCTTCAGCATGTCGCGGACTTCAGAGGCCACCTCGGGTGAAACCACCCTGTGCCCCATGTCTGCCGGCACCTCCTGGCCGTCGATCTTCTCGATCAGCCTCGGCGTTCTCAGAATCCCGCCGTTGGCCAGGGCTCCGTAGGCCTGGACCATCTGGATCGGAGTCACTGCGAGACCCTGGCCGATCGGAACGTTGCCGATCGTCGAACCGGACCAGTCGCTGTATGGAAGGACTATGCCCTGTTCTTCACCCGGATAGTCGATTCCGGTCGGCTGTCCGAAACCCCACTTGTTGATCCACCGGCTGAACTTCCTGCCTCCGATCTCGAGTCCGATCGTGACCGCGCCGACGTTTGACGACTGGGCGAGGATGTCACCGACATCGAGGGTCACTGTTCCACGGGGATGGCTTTCCTCGATTACCCGGTCGTAGATCTGGATCGAAGGCGCAAGGGTGAACGTGCTCGATGGCGTGACGGTTCCGTCCTCGAGGGCGGAGGCCACCGTGAAGGCCTTGAAGGTCGAGCCGGGCTCGTAGGTGTACGAGGTGCCAACGTTGAGCAGGTCCTCCGGTTCGGCGCTGGAAAGGTCGTCCAGGTTGACCGGCGGCCAGTTGGCCATGGCGAGGATGTCTGACGTCCTTGCGTCCATGACGATTGCCGAAGCGTTGACCGGGTCGTGGTATTCGCCAATCTCGGCAAGGACCCTCTCGGCTTCTGCCTGGATGGTGGCATCGAGAGTCAGCTGGACCGACTTGCCATCCTCGGCATCCCTGATCGTGTCGAAGCTCATCGGGTTTCCGGCGCCATCCTTGACCAGACGCTCCTCCCCGTTGACCCCCTTGAGGATGCTCTCCTTGCCGGCCTCTATACCTGTAAGGCCTTCGCCTTCGTCGCTTACGGCGCCGATTACCTGCGACGCAATGTCTCCCTGGGGACGGACGCGGAGGGTGTCCGGAAGCTGGTTGATGCCCTCAAGGCCCAGTGCCTCGACTGCGTTCGCCTTCTTGAGGTCGACCTTGCGATCGACATAAGCGAAACCTCCCGGTTGGGTGAGCGCGTTCAGTACCTCGTCCGGGTCGGCCTTGAGTGCCTTGGCCACTGCGGCAGCCTCTGCCGGGGGATCCTTGATCTGGTAGGGCGTGGCGACGATTGTCGCCCCCGGCTCCGAGCCAGCGAGCGGCTGCCCGTTGCGGTCCAGGATCGACCCCCGGAGGCCGGGCACCTCGACGATGTCTTCCTGCTGGCTGGTCGCCTGTGATGCGAGCGAGGAACCCTGCACCACCTGGAGCAGAAAAGCCCGAAAGAAGAGACCTGCGAGGAGGGCCAGACTGACTGCGAAAAGCAGCCCGATCCGCCTCTCCAGCCGGGGAACCCGCATCAGCCTCCAGCCGCCAGTCGTTCGGCGGCCGCCGAGTAGTCGGTCGGCTGGAATGAGCGATAGTGGATCGCGTCAGGCTCGGGAAGGTACATCCCTTCCGCTTCGGCCTGGGCCTGGACCCTTGGCATCGAGAGCGCAGCAGTCTGGGCGGACTCGAGAATCACGTTCTGGCGTTCGATTGACTCGATCTGCGTCTCCAGCTTGCTGGCCATCGACCCGTAGCTGACCGTCACTACGTTGATCGCTACCGTGGCGAGCAGGAGCGCTCCGATTACGAAGATCCATCGCCTCCCGGTCGAGACCGTCCGAACGAGGCCGGATTCGGGAAAGTGGGAAACGGCCTGGGCGCTCTTGCCGATCAGTCGGAGTCCTGACTGCTGACGGTTGGCGGGCCTGCCCCTTACTCCGGGCCGACGCCTCGGAACCGGTCTGCGGGCCGGACTGCGCGTGGGAAGTACGGGGAGTGTTCTTGCCGGAGCGCCCATCAGTTCCCCTTCCCGGGTTCGGGAAGCTTGAGCGCGCCACGGAGGCGAGCCGAGCGGGCTCTGGGGTTGGCCGCGGTCTCTTCGTCGCTGGCCGAAATCGGCCGACGGGTCAAGACCTCTGCCTCGGGCTCATGGCCACACACGCAGACCGGGAGTTCGGGCGGGCAGACGCAGCCGGTTGCGAGGTCGTTGAAGAAACGCTTGACCCTGCGGTCCTCCAGCGAGTGGAAGGAAATCACGGCCATGCGGCCGCCCGTCTCAAGCGTGTCCCAGGCGATCGGAAGGGCCGCATCGACCGCTTCGAGTTCTCCGTTGACGGCGATCCGAAGCGCCTGGAAGCTGCGCCTTGCCGGGTGGCCGGAACCAAAACGGGCGGCGGCCGGCATGCCGGCCTTGATCGCTTCGACGAGGTCAGAGGTGGTCTCTAGCGGGCGTCGGGCGACGATCTCGCGGCTGATCCCACCGGCGTAGCGTTCTTCGCCGAGGTCGCGAAGCATCCTGGCCAGCTGCTGCTCGGTCCAGGTGTTGAGAATCACTTCGGCGGTCAGGTCCTGGCGCGGATCCATCCGCATGTCAAGCGGCGCCTCATGTGAGTAGGAGAACCCGCGTTCAGCGGCATCCACCTGAAGTGAAGACATCCCAAGATCCATGTACAGCGCCGATGCACGAAATCCTTCATTTTGCAGGGATTTCAGGGCAATGCTGAATTCCGCGGCGAGAAACCGGGTCTGGCAGACGGCTTCGGAGGCGAACTCCTGGAAGTGGGCCTGGGCGACCGGGTCACGGTCGATGGCGACCAGTGTGCCTTCCGGCCCGATCCGGTCCGCGACAAGCCTGGCGTGACCGCCGGCCCCGAAGGTGCAGTCGACGATGGTCTCTCCCGGCTGGGGTCCGATCAGGTCGACCAGTTCTCCCGCCAGGACAGGAAGGTGTCCCCTCGGCCCCTGATCAGGGCGGTCCGGAATCTGTCGGGCGTCGCTCACTCTGGCTCCGATCGGGGCGAGCCGCGCCGCGGCGCTCACTCGGTGCCTCCGGCGAGGTTCTCGGCCACTTCGGGGAACTGGCCAAGCAGCTCCTCGTTGACCTTTGCCCAGCTTTCGGCGTTCCAGATCTCGATGTAGTTGCCGGCGCCGACTACGGCACATGCGCTGTCGATGCCCGCGAGGGCCTTCAGTTCGGCCGGCACCCTGATCCTGCCGGCGGCGTCGAGGTCACCCTCGTCAGCGCTTGCGTTGATCATCCGTCGCAGGTTGCGGGCGTCCGCACCGAACGGGCTGTGGGGAGCGACGTAACGCTCCTCCATCTCGTCGAAGTCCTTGGTCGCGTACAGCCAGAGGCAGGCGTCCGGCCCCTTGGCGAGAACGTATCCGTCATCCAGTGCGGCGCGGAACTTGCGTGGCACCGTGAGGCGGTCCTTGGAGTCGAGGCTGTGTTCGTGTTGGCCCCTGAACGCCACCGCTCCTCGTCCTTTCTTGCCTCGCCGTTGGTTGACCGGGAAAGAGTCGGGCCGGGGTGGTGAGAGCGGGAGGAGCTCCATCACCCCGGCCCATTGGCTTCAACTCGAAAGGGACCATAACCCACTTCGTCCCACTTTGCAACACATCCCCCCATTTGACCTTCGAAACTGCAACCGTCGTTGCATTCCGGCGGACGGGGTTTCCGGCAGATCGAAGCCCCAGGGACTAGGCTGGCGGCATGTCCGAAGTAGCGCATGCGAACGCTCTGCGGGGAGCAGAGTTCAAGCAACTGATGGGCCGACCGAAGACCTGGGTCATCATCGGCATCTGCAGCGTCCTTCTCGGGGTGGCCGGTTCGCTGATCTCGCCGGTCGTGGGCGTCGGCCTGTTCGTCATCACCTTCCTGGTCGGGATCGCGATCACGTTTTTCGTCGCTGACCACCGCGCCGCCCAGGCCTTCTACGAGGCGTACGCCGAGTCGAGGGGCCTGACCAAATGGACGACCAAATCACTGGGTGGCACCACCCCGCTCCTTCGCAAGGGGGACAAGCAGAGGGTCGACGTACTTTTCGAGGGGGAGCTTGCCCCGGGTATCGAGGGGCAACTGTCCCTCTGGAATTTCATCGTCGAAAGCAGAGACAGCAAGGGCAACGAGACCGAGGTCAACTACCCGTTCACGATCGTTTTGGTCAGCCTGCCAGAGACGATCCAGCACCTGCGGGACATCCGGGTCCAGAGGCAGTCCGGCTTCAAGGCACTCGAGAAGTTCGAGGACACCTTCCGCCGCAGCCACGAGCGGGTGACTCTCGAAAGCGAGGCAATGCGGGACAAATACGAGATCTTCCGGGGCAAGGACGAAAGCGAGGTCTGGGTCCGTCGCCTTTTCTCGCCAAGCTTCATCGTCTGGCTGACCGAGACCCCGCCGGAGAAGTTCGGCTTCGAGCTCGAGAACGGCTGGCTCTGCGCCTATGTGCCCAAGCACCGCGAAAGTGCCGAAGGCCTCGACGAAATGATCCAGTTAGGCACGACTGTCGCCGCAAGGCTTCGTGAAGAGGTTTCAGAGACATCGCCAGCCCCGGAAAGCGGGCAGACCGCATGAGCGAGAAGGACGAGGGGTTCGCCGGCGCCGAGACAACAGGAACGGCTGCCGTCCATCACGCCAACCAGCTGCGCTCGGCGAAGTTCAAGGTGATCATGCGCAAGGCTTCCACCTGGGCATGGTTGATTGGCCTGACCCTGCTCGCCGGGATCGCTCTCGGCGCCCTGGTCGGTCCGGGTGTCGGATTGATTGCGGCTGTGATCGTTTTCCTGATCGTCCTCGCCATCTTCTTCGGCATCGCCGACAGCCAGGCCGAGGATGCCTTCTATGACTACTACTGCCAGTCTCACGGACTGACCCGCAGCGAGTCACCTTCGATTGGTGAACTGACTCCTCTGCTTCGAAAGGGAGACAAGTCGAATACCAACGAGGTCTTCACCGGCGAGCTGGCGCCCGGAATCAACGGGGACCTCGTGCTCTACACCTATACGGAGGTCAGCCGCGACTCGGACGGCGACGAAACTGAAACCGACTATCCCTTCACCTTCGTCCACGTCGAGATTCCGGAAATCATCCCCCACATGGCGTCCCTCCAGGTGGAGAGGGCAGGACTCCGATTTCTTGACGGGCTCGAGGACAAGTTCCGCGGCAGCCTCGAAAGGGTCACCCTTGAAAGCGAATCCTTCGACAAGCGTTACGAGGTATTCGTCGGCAAGGGGCAGGATCAGGTCTGGACCCGCCGTCTCTTCTCCCCCAGTTTCATCGTCTGGCTGACCGAGAACCCGCTCAAAACGTTTGCCTTCGAGCTGGAGAATGGTCACCTGGTCGCCTACGTGTCCCGGCACGCGGACGACACGGCAAGCCTGGAACAGGTGACCGAGATCGGCACTTACGTAGCCTCCCGTCTGCGCGAGGAAGTCGCCCAGACATCTCCCCGGGCCTGAGCCCTTTCCCCGTCTGGCTAGTAGGTCATGTTGATCAGGCTGTCCGCGTTGGCAGCGAGTGCGGCGACGATCAGAAGCAGCACTGACGGCACCAGGATCAACGCGATCACCAGCTGGATCTTGGGTGCGGCCCGGGCCGCTTCCTCTTCGATCGCCCTCCTTTGATCCTGACGGAGAGACGCGGACTGCCGACGCAGCTGATCGGCCAGCGGCGAGCCGAGCTTCCTGGAACGCTCCAGGGTCATCACGAACGAGGTGATTTCCTTGCCTCCAACTCTCTGGCGCAGGCCTTCGAGAGCTACCTCCTGCCCGCTTCCCCAGGCCATGTCTTCACCGGCTCTAGCGAGCTCATCGACCAAAGGGCCACGGCCAGAACCCGAGAGTTCCCGAAGGCAACCGGCCAGTCCCCTGCCCGTCTGAACCGACACCGCAAGCAGATCCAGTACGTCGGGCAGCGCGGTAACCATCCTCCGGTGGCGCCTCCTCGCCGCCCTCTCCAGAAGCAGGTCGGGCAGCATGTAACCGGCCCCGGCGCTTCCCAGGAGAACCAGGGGGGCGAGCCTGCCGGGGAGCATCCCCGAAAAGGCCGAAGCGAAAACCATTGCGAAGGATGCCGCAAATAGCTTGACAAGCAGGATGACCCTGGGAGTCACCTTCCCCTGAAGACCTGCTCGGCGAATCCGTTCCCCCAGCCCGGCGAAGTCGCCTGCCCTGGCAGCGGGCGACCGCGGTCTGGGCTTGGGTCGCCTTTCCTCCTGCGGATTCCTGAGCAACTCGCGAATTCCGAACCCGCCCAGGATCAAGGCCGCCAAAGCGAGGAGTGCAGGCGCCGCTGTCACCCCGGATCACCCTTCATCCCGCCCCGATTCTCGCCAGCCGTGAAATCAGGAGAAAGCCGAATGCCTGGAGAAACAGGGAAAGACCGACCAGGACCATCGCCAGGACCGAACCGAGAATCGAGCTGAAGAAGCCCGGTCTCAGCAACTCGGTGAAGAGCGACGCTGCTGCCGGCATGGCAACCACGAGATACCCGGTGAACCTCGCCTGCGCGGTTGCAGACCTGGCATCCTCTGCCACCCGGTCTTGTTCAGCCGCCCCTTCGGCGAACCTGCGCATCAAGGCGGCAAGATCCCCACCGGCGAGTCGCTGACTGATCAGGGCACTGGCGAAGGCATCGACCCGGGCGGAACCGAATCGCCGCGCGAGGTTGCGGATCGCATCGGTGGTCGGCGCTCCCGTCTCCAGCTCGAAAGCCAAGTGCCGGAACTCGGCCAGCGCCGGACCATCGAGCGATCCGGTCGCCGCAACCAGCGCACCCCGAGGCGAATGTCCGGCGGTAAGACAGTCGGCGATCGCCCGGGCCACATCGGGAAGAGATTTCTCGACGCCTCTCCGGTATCGCGTCCTCCCTCTGGAGATCAGCCAGCCCGTGACCACCGGTGCCCCCACGGCCAGCGCGATCGCCACCACCGGCCCGACAAACCACCAGCCGGCGAAGACGGAGACCAGGGTCAGGAGACCTGCGAGTCGGAACCGCTCATCGGAGGTCGGAAGGTAGCCCTCCCGATGGGCTCTACCGAGCAGATCGAGAGTCCCGGCTAGCCAGACCCGGACGCCGTGGTTGCTTTCGCCATCGGAAGCGGGTCTGAAGAAGACCTCCCACGCACCGGCCACGACAAAGGCGGCTGACAGGCCGGCGAGGATTGCCGCGGAAGCGTTCGCGTTCATCGGGCAACCTCCTCGATTTCGGTCACCACACGGCTACCGTTCCTGGCCCTGGCGATGTGAACGACGAGATCTATCCCCCGCCTCAACTGAGCCCCGATCACGTCCAGCGGCAAACCGACATCAGCCATCAGGGCAAGCACCTCGATCCGGGCGAGTGCGTCGGCGCATGAATTGGCGTGCACCGTCGAGAGTGCACCGTCGTGCCCCGTGTTTAACGCGGTCAGCAGATCCAGCGCCTCCGGTCCACGGACCTCCCCGATAAGGATCCGGTCCGGGCGCATACGGAGCGCATTCCGGAGCAGGTCGCGGATCGTCACCTGTCCGCGTCCCTCGATGCTGGGCGGCCTCGACTCCAGGCGAACCACATGCGGCTGGTCGAGGCAAAGCTCAGCTGCATCCTCGATCGTCACGATCCGTTCAGCGGGATCTATGAAGCCCGACAGGGCGTTTAGCAGGGTGGTCTTGCCGGACCCGGTGCCCCCGCTGATCAGGATGCTGCGCCGGTCGGCTATCTCCTTTTCCAGACGTTCCGCCTGATCCCGGGTCATGGACCCCCAGTCGACCAGGTCATCAACGGTTGGCCGGTCGCCAGGGAAGCGCCTGATCGAAACCGCCGGACCGTCCACGGCAAGCGGGGGGATCACCACGTTCACCCTGGAACCGTCCGGGAGACGGGCATCCGCCATCGGACTGAGTTCGTCGACCCTCCGGCCGAGAGGCGCGAGTATCCGCTCGATCGTGTTTCGGAGCTGCTCCTCGTCCTCGAATTCGACGTTCACCCGTTCGATCCGCCCTGCCCTCTCGACGTAGACAAGGTCCGGACCGTTGACCATCACCTCCTCCACCGACGGGTCCTCGATCAGGATCTCGAGCGGCCCCAGTCCCGATGCCTCTCGCTCGATCCGGTCGACAAGCTCCTGTCTTGTCCCGGCGGAAAGCATCATGGCCTTCTCGTCAACCTCACGCCGGATCGCATCCCCGATCTCATCCTTTCCGACCCCGGCAGCCGACCTCCTCCGCTCGACGAGCCCCGTCCTGATCTCTTCAGACAGCCTCGCCCGCGCGTCCATCCTCAACCTCCCGATCGAGGAAGAACGGTGATCCGGCGGGCGAAACTCTGGGCATCGACCAGCCGGATGGCCTGCCTTCTGGTCAGGGCCAGGGTCACCTCGGTCAGCCCGGGACCAAAGTCGCTCTGCCCGCCTGGTCCGACGCCAAGCAGCGGCACACCGCGGGCCGCAATAACTGTCTTGCCGCCTCCCCGGTCGTTGTCAGTCGTGACCAACACGTCGACCTTCCCGGTACCGCTGATTGCCCCGGCACCGGCGACAGAGATCTCGACGGCGTGGCGGCCCTTTCCTGCGGACCGCCGCAACGAACGCTTGGGCTTTGGCGGCTGGAGACCTGCGGCAGTCAGGTAGCTACCGGAGGGGAGCGGCGCCACGACCTCAAGTCCTACAGCCAGCGAAGGCTCCTCGACTGCCGCGGCTGGCACGAAGCGGGCTGGCACCTGACGGATCTCGAAACTGCTCCCGACCACTTTCGGCGAGATGAGCTGACCGGGAACGAGTGGCCGGGTCAACACCACGACCGGCCTCAGGGGTCCGTAGGTCTCTGCGACGGACGATGAGTAGCCGCCGACCAGGTTTATGGCCATGATTCCCGCCGCAGCGGCAGCGCCGAGCATGAGGATGGCTCGCTTCCTGCGGTTCATCGCCGGACGTTCACGTCTCCACCCCGATCACCCCCGGGGAAGGCGCGGCCGCGCGGGTCAGACAGGGCAGGATCAAGGTAGCGGTGCTTGATTCCTCACCTATCCTGATCTCGAACTGGCCATCGTGATGTTTCACCGATTCCCTCACCACCGCGAGTCCGTGACCATGCCTCTCCTTGCCCCGCAGGCGGGCCATTACCTCGGCGGGGCTGCCGTTTCGCTCCAGAGGCCGCTGCTTGGTCCCGTTGTCGGTGACCTCCAGCCTGAGCCGCTGGCCGATCACGAGAACCCGGACCACGATCCTCGGCCCGCCATGCTCAATTGCATTGACGACCAGGTTCTCGACCGCCGAGGAAAGCGCGGCAGGGTCACCCTGCACAATCGCTTCGGGTCCTGTCCAGCGAAACTCGATGCCACCGCCGGCCATCCTCGCCCGGGACTGCCAGCGGCGAACGCAGGCCTCGATCATGAGACGGCAGGCGATCGGTTCGGGCCTGGGCCGATCCGGGGCGCCACCGTTGACCTGCCGGTCCACCTCCCCAAGCGCCCTTATCGCCTGCCAGACGGGCAGCGCTGGAGTCAGCCGGCCAGGTCCGGCGGGGAGGGAAAGGGCAATTGCCTGGAGTGGCCGACGAGCTTCATGAAGGGCCCGATTGACCATGCTCCGCCGATGGGCCAGCCATGCCTCCCTCAACCCGACTACGACGAGGGCGATGACCAGAGGCAGAAGATCCCCGAATTCAGGGTTCAAGGTCCCACCAGCCTGTATCCGACGCCCCAGCAATTCACCACGTACCTGCCGTTGTCCGGGTCAAGCTTGCGGCGAAGCCTGCTGCAGTGGGCTTCAAGAGTGCGGGTATGTCCCATCGAGCGGTAGCCCCAGACTTCTCTGAGCAACTCCTCTTTGGAGAACACCCGGGACGGCTCGGCGGCCAGCACTTTCAGCAGCGCGTACTCCTTCATCGACAGTCGCAGGTACCGGCCCGACACCTTCACCGTGTGCTCGATGTCGTTTATCTCGATCTCCCCGACCTGCACCACGGGATGACTGCTGCGACGACGCCGAAGCACGGAGTTGATCCGCGCAAGCAGCTCACCGTAAGAGAAGGGTTTGAGGACGTAGTCGTCAGCCCCTTCGGCCAGCCCGCGGACCCTGTCCCTCTCTGTCGACCGACCGCTCACGATGATCACTCCCAGGCCCGGGTCGATCCGGTTTACGGTTCGGTCCGGATTGCGGATCTCCCTCAACAGGTCCAGCCCGGCGGCGTCCGGCAGGCCAAGATCCAGCAACATCAGGTCCGGCTGGTTGTAGACACAGAGGCGCATCGCATCCGACGCCGTCGGTGCCGGGAAAGTTGCGAAGCGGTCCGCGGTGAGGTGATCGCAAAGCAGCTCGAGGGTGGGTTCATCGTCTTCACAGACGACGATCCGGGCGGTCTCGGTGACGGTCGGCAACATCAGCGAGCGTCCCCTTCAGGCCCGGCATGCGAGTCGTCCTCCCACTTATCGACGTCCCAGTCGGAAGGCAGCTCGAGAACGGAGTCCGCTTCGGGAACCCTGACCCGGTGACCGGGACCGACCTCACGCACTGCAATCAGCGGCTCGCCCTGATTCCCCAGGAAGAGAAGATCGAGGGGAAACCTCATCCCGTAGGTGTGGACGGAACGGCAACGGGGGATCAACAGCCCTTCCGGGGCCCGGTGCCGGTCGAGCAGTGCTAGGCCGAGCAGGCGTGAGAGCGGATCGCCGGCGACCACGACCTCGAAGCCGTGAACGCGGCGCCTGCCGAGACGCTGGAACCGACGGGCCGGGCGGGTGATGTCTGGGCCTTCAGCCATGACCTTCTAAGGCACGGGCACAGGAATCTCTCCCCCGCTCACCTGGCCTGGCTCTGCAACGAGTCTTTCGGGGTGCAACCGCCCGTTCAGGGGTTCCGGCGTGAACTCCCTAAATGGAACCTCAAGGCATGATGCCCGGGCACCCAAGGACCATGCCGCGGGTGCTCAAGGCTTCAACCGTGGAAAGAAAAAAGACCCGCAGAGGAAACTACGAGTCGGGCACTGACTATGTGCTCGAGTACGGCAATCTCAGATTCTCGTTCAATGAACGGGACTTCAGCCAGAGAGTCGAACAGGCCGCAGTGCGGCTCGGTTTCGTGACCCCCGGCCTGACCTTCGCCGAACTCAACGACCTTCTACATCTAGCCGTTTCCGGAGAGATCGAGGAGCCTTCCTCCGAGCTCGGTGTTCATGTCACCCACCACTGGGAAGACCTGACCGGACCGGGCAACCAGAGCTTCGTCCACTGGCTTCGCCGCCTCGTTTTCCGGGGGGCCTGGCTTGACCAGAGGGTCAAGGAAGGCGAACTGGACATTGTCTTCGACGAGCAGCGCCAGACCTTCGGCTACATCCAGCCCGACCGGGGCCCGGAAACGATCGAACTCGCCAAGGAACCTTCCTGGCGCCGCGTAGCTTTCCGCCGCTAAACGAAGTTCCGTGCTCCAGCACGAGACCTGGGCGCTGAACGATCGAACGAATCTGTGTTCGACTTGTATGGGCTATACCCATGCAAATCGAACACAGAACGTTTCTAGAGGTTCTTCAGGAGTTCTTCGTTGCTCGGCGAGCCCTTGATCAGCTCGGCCAGACGATTCGCGGCCGGAACCGGCTCCATGCCGCCCAGTTCAGCCCTGAGACGACGCATTGCCTCGATCTCGGACTTCTCCAGAACGGCTTCCTGACCGGAAACCGCGCAGGCGGTCACGTCAAGCGAAGGCTCCACTCCTGCCGCTGCGAGGCTCGCGTCGAGACGGATGGTCGAATTCTCGGTCGTGTGAACTGCATCCATCACGTCCTGGTCACCGGGTGATCCCCAGAGCGCGGTGGCGATAACCGTTACTGAACCGGCGCCATCCTCCTCCAGTTCGCGGCCCGCACCGAAGAACGGCTTGATCGCTCCCGGGTCGCCGTAGGCGTTGCCGAGCCGGGTGAGAGAGTCGACGATTATCACGACGTCATTGCCGGCTTCCGCCTGTCGCTTGACCTTGGCGAGAATCCGCTCGGCTGTCCTGACCTGCTCGTGGGCCCCCAGGTCGGCTGGCGCGGCGGCGATCTCGACTTCCGGAACCTCACGGCCCCAGGCAGTCACTTCTTCCGGGCGCTCGTCGATCAGCAGCACGATGATTTCGGCATCATCGCCGGCTCCTCGTGCGATCGCCTTGGCCAGCGACCGAAGGAAGCTGGTCCGGCCGGAACGAGGCTGGGCTTCAACCAGCACACGCTGACCGAAGGCGAGTGGTGCGAGGAGGTCGACCGATCGTGCGAGGATGTCGTCGGCCTCGCCGCTTAGTGGCATGTGCCTGTGAGGGGCGACCGGTGTGAGGCTCTCGAAACGCGGGGCACGCTCGTCAACCGGCGGTTCACCGTTGACCTTTTCGACCCTGACCAGCGACGGGCGACGCTCACCACGGCGGGCCGGGCGAACCGGACCACTCACCTCGTCGCCCGACCGCAGTTCGCAGCGGCGAATCTGGGCCGGAGAGACGTAGATGCCGGCGGAAGGGCCATCGTCGGAGCGAATGATGCCGCTGCCACGAGGCAGTACGTCAAGGATTCCGGTGATCTCGCCCAGCTCGCTGTCGGAGTCCGAGCCGCGATCTTCAGAATCTCCGGCGCCGTCGTCACTTTCCTTCTCGTTCTTGTCCCGGGTGCCACGACGGTCGCGGTCGCCACGGCGGTCACGATCACTCCGGCCGCCCCGGTCACGGTCACCGCCCCGCCGCCGGCGGGAACGACTGGAGGTATCGGCAGAGCCACCCGACGAGGATGCATCCCCGCTATCGCCGCCCCCGGAAGAGTCGAGCTTGTTGATCAGCTCGTCGCGCCGCAGCAGGCGAAACTTTTCAATACCGGCTTTCCCGGCCAGCTCGTGGAGCTCGGCCAGAGACTTCGACTTCAGGTCTGACATGTCAGCCCTTGTTCTTGGCTACCAGGCCACCGAGCCACTCCGCGAACTCGGGGCGGCTCTTCCAGTCCTCTTCGAACTTGGCAGCGCCCTCTGTCGTGAGAGGGTGGTTCAGCATCTGGTGAAGGACCTTGGCCGGCACGGTCGCGATGTCACAACCGAGCGAAGCGGCGGTGACCATGTGCTCCGGGTGCCGGATCGAGGCGGCAAGCACCTTCGAATCAAGATCCCTCGAATGAAGCACGTCGACGATCTCCTCCAGCACCTTGGCCGAGTCGACCGAGACGTCGTCCAGCCTGCCCATGAAGCAGGAAACGAAGGTCGCTCCTGCGGACGCGGCGAGCAGCGCCTGGTTGGGTGAAAAGACGAGGGTCATGTTGACCATCGCGCCTTCGTCGGTCAGGGCCCTTGTCGCGGCGAGGCCTTCGGCGCTGAACGGGACCTTGACGGTCACATGCTCGTGAAGGGTCCTGAGGGCCCTGCCTTCCTCGATCATCCCCTCGACGGTGGGAGATACGACCTCGGCGGAGGTGGGACCGTCGACCAGGTCAGCGATCTTGCGAATGATGTCACCGGGTTCACCGTCTTCCTTGGCGAGCAGGGAGGGATTGGTGGTCGCGCCACTGAGGACGCCCCAGGCGGCAATCTCCTCGACCTCGGAAACGGCACCGGTGTCAATGAAAAGTTCCATGCGTCCATCGTATTGACTCGGACGGCCGGGGGTGAGAACAGTCTGTGTAGATTCGCGCCCGGGCTCAGGCGCCGCCGGGATTCAGGCCTTCGGCCCTGGCGGTTTCGAGCCAGTTGTCGATCTGGTGCTTCTTCTCGATCTCGCCCCAGCCGAGCCCTTGGGCCATGACCGAAGCGACCGGCTCAAGCGCCTCCGCAGTGGCGAGACTGGAGGCAGCCGTGATGCCAAGCCTGGTCCGGCGCAACAGGACATCGGTCAGAGAGCGGGCCTGCTCATGCTCGATCGCAATCTGCACTTCGGCCATGAGGTCGGGCATACCCTCGACGATCGGCTTCGCCATCTCCGGATCGATCTCGGCCAGTCGGACAACGCCACGGGCCGCGTGCCCGTAACGGAAAGCCAGCTGCTCGAGAGATTCCTTGCTGACGCCTTCAGGGGCAGTCAGCTCGGCCGGGTCGATTTCCATGCCAAGGGGGATCTCGGCGGTCTGGCAACGCGCCTCGCGGCCGGCCCGCTCGACGATCCGGTCGACGGTCTGCTTGGCCATCCGGCGCCAGGTGGTCAGCTTTCCGCCGGTGATGGTCAACATTCCCGAGGAGGTCTCGTAAAGCTCGGCTTGCCGCGAGATGTCAACCGACTTTCGCGGATCACCGGTGCTGATCAGTGGCCGCACACCCGCGTAGGCCCCGACGATGTCCGAGTCACTCAACGAAAGGTCCATGAACTCGTTCATTGCGTTGACCAGGTATCCGATGTCATCTTCGGTCGCGGCGACTTCCTCGATGCCGCCGTCATGATCGACATCAGTCGTTCCTACCAGGGTCCTTCCGTACCAGGGGAGGGCGAATATCCGGCGGCCCTCGCCGGCGGGCACGATGCAGGCCGCCTTGCCCATGTCGACATCATCGGCCGAAAAGAGCAAGTGGGCTCCCCGGCTCGGCGAAATTTTCGGGATGTCCTCTTCCCTCTGGATCTCACCCGGCCTGATCTGGTCGGCCCAGACTCCGGTCGCGTTGACCACGTTGTCGGCTTCGACGACGACCGTTTCTCCGGAGGCAGCCTCCGTGAACTCGACAAGCCTTGCTTTTCCGTTCACCTCGGAGACCCGCTCGACCTTCGCACCATTCAGGCAGACCGCACCAAAACGCTGCGCCTCCCCCAGGACGGTCAGGACCAGACGGACGTCGTCGGTCTGGCAGTCGTAGAACAGGTAGGCCGACTCCGGATCGCGCCGGTCGAGGGAGGGAACCAGGTCCAGCACCTCGGAGCGATCGATCGTCCGGTGCCGGTCTGGCGACCATGACTCCTCTGCTTCGGCCGGGCGCCTCCGCCAGCGTCGGTCCCTGCGGTTCCGGCCACCAGTGGCACCAGCCAGTACGTCATAGGCGTTGAGTCCCAGGCCAACCCGACGGTCGGGCTTGTCGTCACCGAAGGTCGGGACGATGAACGGCGTCGGGTAAACCAGATGCGGCGCGAGCTCCACCATCAGCTGGCGTTCAAGCAGTGCTTCACGCACCAGGCCTACATCGAAGTTCTCGAGATACCGGAGGCCGCCGTGGACCATCTTCGAGGACCGCGAAGAGGTGCCGATCGCGTAATCACGACCTTCGAGCAGCGCGACCGAGTAGCCCCTCGAAGCAGCGTCCAGGGCCACCCCGGCCCCGGTGATGCCGCCACCGATCACCACGACTTCGAAGTGCGCTCCGGCAATCGCCTCCAGCGACTCGCTGCGACCTACCAACGGAACCGCCGGACCAGCAGGATCGTGCCGCCACACAGGGCACCCGAGACGCCGAGAGCGATCAGGATGGCGATTATCGGGGAAGGCTGTGATCCCGCCTCGGAGGCCGCAAGGACCGCTTCGGTCGGGGGCACCGGCACCAGAGGAACAGTGGTGTCGGCCGGCGGAAGTGTCGAGTCAGGTTCGGTCGTCGAGCTGCCGGCCTGGTTTCCGTTGCCACTGCCCTGGTTGCCGTTTCCGCCTCCCTGATTGCCGCCGGTCCCGCTTCCGCCTCCCGAAACGGAGGGTGAGGCCAGCGAACCGGGCGATGGTGTGTAGGTCGGGGTGGTTGAGGTGCCCCCCGTCGAAGATCCGCCGGGCGTCGCTCCGCCATTACCGCTGTTCGAATTCGAGTTGTTCTGCTCTCGGGGCGGTGCCGCGATCGGCAGGGGCTTGCCAGCCAGCGCTGTCGTGCCATCAGCCGTCACCCAGACCCGGGTCTGGTCGCTGCTGCGGGAATACCAGATGCTCCCGTCATCCTGCTGGCGGGCAAGAAGGTAATCCGCCGCCGAATTGCCGTTTCGCTTGAGGTAGTTCATACCTCTTCCCTGGGCGATCAGTCCCTGGATGACCAAACCGGTGGACTGTGAGTTCACGGTGCCGTTGTTACCGAAACCACCGGAGTCCTTCTGGATTCCGTCAAGGAAGGCGATGCCTCTGTTGGCTGCTTTCTCGCCGGTGATCGCCATCAGCACGGCTCCAGTTGAATCGGCGTCACTCTTCGACCCCTTGCCGATGCCCCAGCCACCGTTTTCGTTCTGTGCCTGGTATAGCCACTTCAGTGAGTACTGCGCGTCCTTGGTCGCCCCGGCCGAGCGAAACGCGAGCACGGCGAAAGCGGTCGTGTTGACCTTGTTTCCGAATGAACCGTTGCCTCGCCGGT
>JAGQUT010000040.1 GCA_020438355.1 Solirubrobacterales bacterium
CTCGTCACCTTCCGGTACCTCGAGTGCTTCCATCTCGTCGACTGCTGCCGTCATCGCACTCGCCTGATCCTCGAAAACCACAGCCGCAGTTTCGAGGTCACCGGCGTTGATCGCCTGGGTGAAGTCCTGTTCGGCCGCTGCGGATTCCTTCTCGTAATCGGCACAGATCGTGTTGGCCTGGGCGACGAAATCGTCCTTCGCCGAGTCTGAGTCGGATCCGCACCCGGCGAAGATGAGGGCACCGACGATAAATGCTGCTCCGGCCGCGACAACGCGTCCGGGCCTGGACTTGACACTCATATGGCCTCCGTAGCTGTTTGGGAGCCCAGAGCCTACTCGCAGGTCAGGAGGTTTCGCCAGTGGTTCCCGTTGTACTGGCGGCGTCGGTCGTCGCGCCACCGCTTCCGCAGGTTTCGAATCCGAAGCCGTCGGCGAGCTGGTAGTACTCGCCCGCCAGCACAGAGCCCTCCTTGCCGGCGGCGATCATCGCGTCCTTGTCACCGGAGGCAATGGCGTCCGCGGCATCCTGGGCTGTCTCGACGCGCTGCCGGCCAAGCGCGATGATCTGGTCGACAGTGGCCTGATCAGCGACCGGTGGCGTGAGTTCCTCCAGCTGGTCGAGCATCGCAGTCACTTCGGAGGCCTGGTCTTCGAATGACTGGGCGGCGCTCTCGAGGTCACTCTCCAGCAAAGCCTGGTTGAACTGGCGTTCGAGATCAGCCGATTCGGTCCCGTACTGGGCGCAGATCGCGTCGGCGTCGGCGATGTAATCGGTTCGGGTGAGGTCCTCTTCATCCGAGCCGCCGCATCCGGCCAGGACGATGATCCCGAGGACGGTGCCAACAACCGCAGCCAGTCTCCGTTTGAGAAAAGGTCGGGACGGGGTGCTTCCCGGGATTGCTGGTGGACTGTCAGGCATCGGAACGCAGCCTATCTCCGGAGGCCTTCAGGACGCCCAATAGACTCAGGGAATGTCATCCGGACAGGACAGGACTCCGTACATAGACGCCCTGCTCGAGTTCGCCCAGAGCGACCCCGGCAGGTTCAACGTGCCCGGACACCAGGGCGGTATCGGAGCCGACGAAGGTCTGCACCTGCTGGCCGGGCAGACCGGACTGACCGATGACATTCCCGCCTTGATCGAGGGCATTGACGTCGGCGATCCGAACCCGTTCCAGGAGGCGCAGCAGCTGGCTGCCGAAGCCTGGGGGGCGAAACGGACCTGGTTCCTGATCAATGGCGCATCGCAGGGGAACCAGTCGATGTGCCTCGCAGTCGCCCACATGGGAGGCGAGCTCGTGGTCCAGAGAAACGTCCACTCGTCGGTTATCGACGGAATGATCATGGCCGGCCTTAAACCGACGTTCGCCTCCCCCGAAGTGGACCCGGAGCTCGGCGTGGCACACTGCCTGACCCCCGCCGCACTGGCCGAGGCGCTTGACCGTTGCCCCGATGCTGCCGCCGCGGTGGTGGTGTCCCCAACCTATTTCGGAGCCTGCGCAGATATCCCCGCTCTGGCCGAGGTTGCCCACCAGAGGGGCGTCCCGCTGGTCGTGGACGAAGCCTGGGGAGCCCACCTCAGGTTTCACCCGGACCTCCCGCCGAGCGCCATCGAGAGCGGTGCCGATCTCGTCATTTCGTCCACCCACAAGATCGTTGGCAGCCTCACCCAGTCGGCGATGATCCACCTGGCGACCGACCGCTTTGACGAGGCGATCATCGATCGCTGCATCTCGATGACCGAATCAACTAGTCCCAATTCACTTCTTTGCGGGTCCCTCGATGCCGCCCGCCGGCAGGCGGCTGTTGAAGGTGAGCAGTTACTTGGCGAGACGATCGAAGTTCTGGCAGAGGCGCGTGAGGAGATCAGGCAGATTCCCGGCCTCGACGTGCTCGACGAGCGCCTGCTGGAAGCCGAGTCGGTGGCTGGCTGGGATCCGCTCCGCCTGACCATCGACGTGAGGGGAACGGGAAGCACCGGGTACCACATCGCCGAGCTTGCCCGGGATCTGGCCGGGGTGAATCTCGAGCTCGCATCGGACACCGTGGCGGTCGCCGTCTTCGGGATGGGCACCGGTACGCCCCAGCGTTCGCGCCGCCTGATCGACGGCATCCTCACTGCCCTCGAGGCGATCGAAGCCGAGCCGGTAAAGGACAAGCCGGAGTTCGCACCACCTCCTCCCTGGGGAGATCCGGCGATGACGCCGCGTGATGCCTTCCTTGGCGAACAGGAGGTGGTGCCCTTCCGGGAAGCAGAGGGTCGCATAGCCGCCGAGCCGCTGGCCACTTATCCGCCGGGCATTCCCAACGTCTTGCCCGGCGAGCGACTGACACGGGAGACCCTCGACTACATCACCGAGTCCGTCGACCACGGTGGTTACGTGCGGGGCGCCGCGGACCGGGAGCTGACCACGCTGCGGGTTATCGCCGAATGACCGACATCGCAGCGAAGCCGGGAGAACAGATCCCGGTTGCGACGCTGCCGAACCTTCGCGACATCGGTGGTTACGTAACTGCCGACGGGTCCACCGTCAGGCGCGGCCAGCTGTACCGGTCCGTGTTGCTGGGAAGACTCAGTGACGAGGACCTCGCGACCGTAACCGGGCTTGGCCTGAGCACGGTGTTTGATTTCCGGACCTCCGCCGAGTTCGAATCGACTCCCGACCGCTATGTGGGTGCCCGTTCCGTGAACCTGGACGTGCTCGCCGACCGGACCGGCACCGGGCCGGCAAGCCTGCTGGCCAAGATGGATGATCCCGCAGCAATCAGCGCCGCCCTCAGCAACGGCCAGGGTGAGCAGATGATGCGTGAGGCCTACCGGGACCTGATCGAACTGCCTTCAGCCAATCGGTCCTTCGCCCGCTTCTTCACCGAGCTCGCCGAGAGCGAAAGCCTTCCGGCCTTGTTCCACTGCACTACCGGCAAGGACCGAACGGGATGGGCTGCGGCTACCACTCTTACCTTTCTCGGCGTCAGTCGCGAGGACGTCTACCACGACTACCTCCAGACGAACCCGCAACTGCTGCCCGCACTGAAGCCGATCTTCGATCAGTTCGAATCGGTCGGAGGCAACCCCGGCGACCTGAGACCCGTGCTGAGCGTAGACCGAAGCTACCTCGACACAGCTATGGACCTGATGCATGAGAGGTACGGCTCGATCGACGGATACATGAAAGAAGGACTAGGTCTGGGTCCGGAGATCCTCGAAGCCCTGCGGGCCCGACTGCTCGTCGGCTAACGGTGTTTGCCAGACGAGGCTAACTGTGTTAGCCTAGTCTGCATGAAGGCCATCGAGACCTCGGAAACCATCAATGCAACGCCGGAGCGGGTCTGGCAAGTCCTGACCGACCTCGAGTCCTATCCGGAATGGAACCCCTTCATCATTGAAGGAGCGGGAGAAGTCAGGAGGGACGAGAAGCTGGTGCTGAAGATGCACCCGCCCGGTGGAAGACCAATGACCTTCAAGCCGAAGGTACTCGTGGCTGACCCGGCCGTTGAACTGCGCTGGCTCGGCCGCCTTGTCGTGCCCGGCATCTTTGATGGCGAGCACTGGTTCCGGCTCGAACCCCTGGGAGGTGGCACAAGGCTCGTACAGGGCGAGAACTTCAGCGGTCTGCTGCCTCCCCTCCTCGGCAAGGTGATCACCCGGGCCGAGCAGGGCTTCCGGGAGCTCAATCTCGCCCTCAAGGAGCGGGCTGAGACCGGGCAGGTTCCGGCTTGAGTCGCCGCGACGAGATCACCTCGGCCGCACGCCAGATACTCGAGGAGGAAGGAGAGCAGGCCCTGACCATGAGGAACCTGGCCGACCGGCTGGGGATCAAGGCCCCTTCGCTCTACAAACACGTTCGAGATCGTCAGGAGATCGAGACCCTGCTGGCAGCCGAGGCCCTGGAGGAACTGGGTCAGCGACTGGGAGCCGAAAGTGATCTCCCCGCCATGGGCCGTGCCTACCGTGAGTGGGCGTTGGCCAACCCGGCGCTCTACCGCGTCGCGACGACCCGCCCGCTCGACCGGGAGAACCTCCCGGAAGGGCTGGAGGATTCGGCCGCACTTCCACTGATCGAAGCGGTTGGTGGAGACAGGGCAAGAGCCCGTGCGATCTGGGCGATGGCTCACGGCATGTCCCTGCTGGAACTCGACGGCCGTTTCCCCGAAGACGCCGACATCGAGGCGGCCTGGCAGGCGGGCACGTCAGCGATCTAAGTGAGATCCGGATTGTTGGTCATTATCGCCAACAATCTGGATCTCGATCTGGCGGGCCCGCCTCAGTCTGCCCGGGCTGGATCGCCTTCGATCAGTTCGATCCGGTAGCCGTCCGGGTCGCGGACGAAGCAGAGGCGTGAGCCTCCCTCACTGACCGTGTAGGGCGGCTTCTCGGGAGCTATCCCCTGATCCGCCAGATTCTCGAGGGTCGAGTCAAGATCGTCGACGATGAAGGCGATGTGTCCGTAACCGGTGCCGATCTCGTACGGCTCCTCCTGGTCGTAGTTGAAGGTAAGCTCCAGCCTCGGACCGTCACCCTCATGGCCCATGTACACGTTCACGGCCTCGTCCCCGATTGGCAGGCGGTGATGCTCCTTTAGTCCAAGCTTCTCGTAGAAGGCAACCGACTCGTCCAGGTCGAAGACCCGGTAACAGGTGTGGATCAGTGAAGACATGACCCAACCGTACCCGGTCCAACTTCAGTCAATTCAGAACGGGGCCGGTCGGCCGCTAGGCTGGTCGGCATGAGCACCTACGATCGCGTCGCCGAGTTGCCGCTGAAGATCGATTCATGGGAGATGGAAGGTCTTTCGATCCGGCCTTCGCCGGAGTTCGAGCGTCTCTCCACGGTGATCAGACTCAACGGGGCAGGGCAGACAGGTCTTGGTGAAGACATCACCTACGAGGCGCTGGATCAGATCGCCCTTCAGGATGCCGGTCCTGTTCACGACTTCACCCAGGTCACGACCGTGGGTCAGTTCTGTGACCTGATCGCCGAACTGGACCTCTTCCCGACGGCCCCCGAGCGGGAGGTTTCGCGACTCTACCGACGGTGGGCCTTCGAGTCGGCCGCGCTCGACCTCGCTTTGTCCCAGGCCGGCACCTCCCTTGCCTCCTACCTGGATCGTCCCCTCAGACCGCTCAACTTCGTCGCATCCATGGGACTCACCGGCGGGCCGGGCGGCAAGGAATCCGACGTTGGCAGGCTTCTGGTCAAACTGGACCGCTATCCGGACCTGAAATTCAAGCTCGATCCCTCGCTCGACTGGGACCAGAGCCTGATCGACCAGCTGGCGGAGACCGGGGCGGTCAACACTCTCGACCTCAAGGGCCAGTACAAGGGCACTGTGGTCGACATCGAGACAGACCCCGAGCTTTACCGACGCCTTCTGGTCGCCTTCCCCGACGCCTGGATCGAGGACCCGGACATCACCCCGAAAACGAGGGAAGTGCTGAAGGACGACTGGCACCGGGTGACCTGGGACGCACCGATCCATTCGGTCGAGGACATCGCCTCGCTTGAGCACAAGCCGACGGTGATCAACATCAAGCCCTCACGAATGGGCGGACTGAAGTCCACGTTCGATGCTTACGACTACTGCGACTCGGACGGGATCGGCGCCTACGGCGGTGGACAGTGGGAACTGGGAATCGGCAGGGAACAGATCCAGTACCTCGCAGCTCTCTTCCACCCGGACAATCCGAATGACACGGCCCCGGTCGGCTACAACGCCGCGGAGCCCGAACCCGGTTTGCCGACCAGTCCGATGCAGGTACCCGGAAACGGCTTTGGAAAGCCGGATAACAGTTAGAGTCATCTAACCCCGCATGCGGCCGACCAAAGTCGACGACTGCGCTAGGTTGAGTCTGGCGAACAGAATCGAACCACCCCGGAACGGAGAAACGATGGCGGCAAAGAAGAATTTCGGCAAGGCACTCAACGCCCAGATCTCGAACGAGTTCGCGGCATCCCAGCAGTACGTGGCGATGGCGGTGTATTACGACAGCGAGACTCTGCCGCGACTGGCCTCGTTCTTCTACCGTCAGGCCGAGGAAGAGCGCGAGCACGCGATGATGATGATCCAGTACCTGCTCGACGTGGACGAAGAGGTCAAGGTCCCGGACATCAAGTCGCAGCCGACCAGGTACAAGGACGGAATCACCCCGGTCAAGGAAGCCCTCGCCCAGGAGGAGCGCGTCTCGGACGAAATCTTCGGGCTTTTCGAACTCGCGCGCGAGATCAAGGACTACAGGGCAGAGCACTTCATGCAGTGGTTCGTGAAGGAGCAGGTCGAGGAAGTCGCACTGATGGGAGACCTGCTCAACGTGGTCGAGCGTTCGAAAGACAACCTGCTCCTGGCCGAGGAATACATCGCTCGCGAAGGTCTTGGTGAAGAAGGCGAAGACCCCACCGCTCCCCCGCCCGCCGGCGGCGCCTGAGGCGCCCTTGTCCGGGAGCAAGATCATGACCTCCGGTTCTCGTTCGTTGCCGCTCTGGCTGGGGCTCGTCGCCATGACCTTCCTCGTCCTGCTCACCGGGCCGACACCGGGCTCGGCCGGTACCGCTGTCCGGGGCGCCGATGACGTTGGGAAACCGAAGCCGACCATCACCTCTCTGACCCTCAAACCGACGAACGTCACCCGTGGTGCATCCGCGAAGCTGACGATCTCGGTCACGAACAGGGGCGACGTTGCGGCACGGAACACCCGGGTCTGTGTGAAGCTGCCTGACAAGGTCAGGAACGGCATCTTCCCCAAGCCTGCCTGCAAGCCCCTGGGGACTCTTCGCCACGACGTGACCCGGAGCGCGGAGATAATGCTTCTCACCTCCCTCAAGGCGGTACCGAAGATCTACCTCACCGCTGTGGTCACGGCCACGGACGCAAAGACAGATCGAAAGCAGATCCTGCTTCGCACCAAGCCCTGACCGGGCTCAGCGCATCGTCTTCAGTGCTTCGGACCAGCGGGCGAGCGAGTCGAGCATCCCGCGGGCGCTCTTCTCGTGAATCTCCGTGCCCTGGAAGTTCCCTTCGTCGTCGAGCAGGCCGGAGACTCCCGGGATGGGCACCATCTCGGGGACCGGCATCACGGAGAGCTGGGTCAGAGTCGGCTTCAACGCCTGGACTGCCCGGGCGCCCGCCCAGACTCCGCCGTAGCTGACGAAGCTGGCCGGCTTGAAGCTCCACTCGTGGTAGAGGTAATCGATCGCGTTCTTGAGGGACGGTGCCGGGGTCGAGTTGTACTCGGGTGTAACGAAAACGAAAGCGTCGGACCGGTCGACGATCCCGCTCCAGTTCTTTGTGTGCTCTTTGGTGTACTCGCGGCGGCCTGGCATGTTGGGTTCATCCATGAACGGCAGGTCGAGCTCCTTCAGGTCAGCAACCTCGACCGCGAAGCGTTCATCGGCCTCGGCTACAGGCGTGAACCAGTTGGCTACTGACTCGCCGACCCTCCCTGGCCGGACGCTGGCGATTACAACGAGGAGATTGTTCATGCGGCGAGCCTACTCACCACCTGCCCCGGACGCAGGCTATGGTCCCCTCCGGCCCTGTCGGGCCCGACAATGGACCAGCGCAGCCGACCCAAGAACGAAGAGCGGATTGACCCGGACGAGCTCGAAACGACTCTCCGTGTGATCGGCGAGCTTGATCGGCTTCCCGCGGAACACCCGGATTCGATCAGGGTCCAGCAAGCAGCAGCGGGGCTCTACAAATCGGTCAAGATCCGTCGTCGGCAGGAGAAGCGACGCCAGGTGCTCGAACACGACGCGGCGATCACTGCCCTCACTGCCACCGCAGCCCCTGACCGAATCGACGACGAAACAGAGGGATTGCCGCTCGTCTCTTCTGCGAAGGGGGCGATCGCCGGCACCCTGATCGAGCCGCGGGCCTGTTACATCTGCAAGAAGGACTACCGGGAAGTAGATGCCTTCTACCATCAACTTTGTCCTGACTGCGCGGCCTTCAACCACGCTCGTCGCGACGCCCGGACGGACCTGACGGGCAAGCGGGCCTTGCTGACTGGTGGTCGGGCCAAGATCGGGATGTACATCGCTCTAAGGCTGCTTCGCGACGGGGCCGACACCACGATCACCACCCGGTTTCCCAACGATGCGGTGCGTCGGTTCCGGGCGATGGAGGATGCTGACGACTGGTTCGACCGGCTTCACATCGTCGGCATTGACCTTCGGGACCCGGGCCAGGTGGTCGACCTCGCAGATTCGGTTGCGGCGAAGGGGCCCCTCGACATCCTGATCAACAACGCCTGCCAGACGGTCCGCCGGACACCGGAGGCTTATGCGCCCCTGATCCGGGCAGAGCTCGAGGAGCTCGAACCCGGTCCCGTCCCCGACATCGAGACCTTCGACCGTCACGGGGACCATCAGCTCGAGGCGGTGTCGGCGCCATCACACTGGGCTCCCACTCCCCACGCGATCACGGCGATGGCCCTCACCGCAGGTTCGGCCGGATTCGACCTCGTTGATTCCGGCCGGGCGATCGACGCGGGAGGCCTGGTTCCCGATGTGGTTGACACCAACAGCTGGATCCAGACGGTGAACGAGGTCGATCCGATCGAGCTGCTGGAAGTCCAGCTCTGCAACATGACCGCGCCCTTCATCCTGGTCGGTCGCCTCCGGGCCGCCCTCGCCAGCTCACCGGCCCACCGCACATATGTGGTGAACGTCTCGGCGATGGAGGGCCAGTTCTCGAGGGGTTACAAGGGACCGGGCCACCCTCATACGAACATGGCCAAGGCGGCGCTGAACATGCTGACCCGGACCAGTGCGCAGGAGATGCTGGAGACCGACGGCATCCTGATGACCGCGGTCGATACCGGATGGATCACCGACGAGAGACCCCACCCGATGAAGAAGCGCCTCGCCGAGGACGGGTTCCACGCCCCACTTGATCTCGTTGATGGGGCCGCCAGGGTCTACGACCCGATCATCCGGGGAGAGGCCGGCGAAGATCTCCATGGCGTTTTCCTCAAGGACTACAGCCCTTCCCCCTGGTAGACCTCCCAGCGGTCGCTGGACAGAAGGCGGCCCAGATGAAAGTCTGGGCGAATGAGTCCGGAACCAGCTGGAGAAGTAGTCCGCACGGCCGATGGTCGTGACCTGATCCTGAACCGGGATCTCCCCGTCTCCGCCGGAGAAGCCTGGAAATGGGTCAGCGAGTCCGAGCGGCTGGAAAAGTGGTTCGGCACCTGGACGGGGAGCGGCGAACCCGGCGGCAGGATCGAGGTCACAATGAACGCCGAGGAAGAGGAGTCGACCTCTTCCGGCGAGATCACGGCCTGCGAGCCAGGCACCTCCTACGAGATCACGGTCGGGACCGGAATGGGCGACTGGTATCTCGGAATGGCGGTCGAGTCCCGTGATGAAGGGGCAAGGATCACCTTCACCCAGCACCTTGACGAAGAGACCCCCGTCGGTTCGATCGGGGCCGGCTGGGAGTGGTACCTCGACCGCCTGGCAGCAGCAATCGAAAACAAGCCAATGCCCGACTTCAACGACTACTGGCCATCAATGGGCCCCTACTACGAAAACCAGTAACCCTCGCAGCAGTCCACCCCGACTCAGCGAGCCTTCGAAAGCGCACATGCCTAAACGCCGTCAGCAGCCCGATGGCAAGGAGTGAGCGAAGGCGGTGAAGGGGGCGCACTCTGGTGCGTTCCCGAACCGTCGAGCGAGGGACGCCGCCAGCGGGCTGCTGACGGCGTTTGGGCGGGCGCGAAGCCCCAAGTAACGGGAGCGACGGGACTTGAACCCGCGGCCTCTGGCGTGACAGGCCAGCGCTCTAACCAACTGAGCTACGCCCCCGTGAGGCGATCGGTCTAAACCGACCGGGCGGGCATTATCGCAGTCTCGTTCGAATCACGGCATCTGACCCCGGCCTGCCCGTAGACTCGGCGCCATGAGACTTGTCACCTACGCATCAGACCGGGGCCCGCGGGCCGGAGTACAGACCGAAGAAGGCGTGATCGATGCCTGGGACCTGATCGGTGGCGACGGAGGTTCGAGCGTCAGGGACCTGCTTGCTTCCGGTCGGATTGACGAGTTGAAGTCAGCTATCGAGGCCGGAACGGGCGAGGTACTTGACATCGGTGTCGGCGGAATCCTCACCCCGGTTCCCGACCCCGACAAGATCATCTGCATCGGGCTCAACTACCGGGCGCATGCCGAGGAAACCGGCGCTGACATTCCCAAGGCTCCGACGATTTTCGGCAA
>JAGQUT010000041.1 GCA_020438355.1 Solirubrobacterales bacterium
AGCTGCAAACAGATCTGCCAGAGATCAAAGTTGGCCGCACCCCCGGGCAGAAAAGCGTGTTTACTTTCCGAATGCCTTTCGCAGGGAAAACCGCCACCTGGCGTACGACGCTGCTCGTCCTGGCTGTCTTCATCGCCGCTTTCGTGGTGGCTGAGACTCCTGCCAGGTCGGCTGATCCGTACACCGTCGAATCCGACATTGCTTACGGGCCAGCCAACGATCAGCCAGGCTCGAACCTGCTCGACGTTTACGTCCCGGTCGAGGAATCGCCCAGCCCGCGCCCGGTCTTCGTATGGATACACGGCGGCGGCTGGTTCACCGGTGACAAGGTGAGTTCGACCATGCCCTTCAAGGCGAAGACCCTTGTCGATGCCGGTTTCGTCTTCGTTTCTGTCAATTACAGGCTTTCCCCGGAACTCGACGGGCCACTCGCCCTCTCTCGAAACCGGCTTCGCTTTCCGACCCATTACCTCGATGCCGCAAGGGCTATCGGCTGGGTGGACCGGAACATCGCCGACTTTGGGGGCAACCCGAATCGAATGCTGATCGGCGGCGATTCGGCGGGCGGGCAGATCTCGACGCTCCTCGCGACTAGGCCCGCCTACCTGAAGGTTCGCGGCGTTGAGACCCGGCAGATCAGGGGGATCTTTTCCCTCGACTCGGTCGGTTTCGACGTGCCTCGAATGATGACCCGCGACTACCGCAGGATCAACGCCGGTTTCCAGAAAATGATGTTCAACGCGTTCGGAACACCGGCAGAAGAGAAGAAGGACCCTTCCTGGGCATCCGCCTCACCGATCCGTTTCGCCGATCGCAGCGATCCACCGATCTTTTTCGTGGTGCCCACCACTTCGCCGGATCGCTGGGTGGATGCCCGAAAGATGTCGTTGAAGCTGGGCCAGCGGCTGTCCCTCGTTTCCCACCGGGTGCGAACCGAGCACGCCGGCGTGGTTCCGCTACTCGGCAACCCCTCGGGAGACATGGGCGTCACAAAGCCGCTGATGCGTTTCGCTGACGCCGCGATCAACCCTGTTCGCTACGTGCCGGTGGTGAGAGGCAGCCGGGTGACCTCTGCGACCGGTCGTTCGAAGACGGGAGTGATCAGGCTGCGAATAGGTTCCGCGCCCGCCGCAAGATTGGTCACCTGTCGGATCAACGGGGGACGGGAGACCCTCTGCCGGCGCTCCTGGCGACTGAGGATCGGCCCCCACAAGTTGAGAGTCAGCACGTACGGAGGCACCGGGAGGGTGAGCGTTTCCCTCCTCATCAACCTGAAGGTGTCCCGATGAACGGAAGCTCGTTGAGTCGCAATCCCCTCGTTCTGGCCGGGCTACTTTCGGTTCTGGCTCTCTTCATTCTTGGGCAGCCAGGTCCTGCCTCTGCCACCCGCAGCTATGTGCCTTCCTTTGCGTCGGTCAAGACTGACAAGGGCCCGGTGTTCCGGGAAGGCTGCCTGATCTACACGAACGCAGTCACGTCACCACCCTGCCGCTACGGAGATGTCGGTTCAGACCGAAAGGTCGTGGTCCTCGGCGATTCTCACGCCCTACAGTGGACCCCGGCGCTGATCGAACTCGCCCGGAAGCGAGGATGGGAACTGTCCATGTTGCTACGGGCAAACTGCACCGCCGCGATCGTCAACATCAGCCCGGTCTGCAATCGCTGGCGCCGGAATGCCCTCAAGCGCATCAGGGCAGAGAAACCCGGCCTCGTGTTCGTCGCCAGCAACACCGCTTCCAACACCTACGTGGTCAAGAACGGCAAGCGACTTGACCGTGCCGCCAGCGAGCCCCATTTCCGCAAGGGAATGCTCCAAACCCTGGTCAGACTTCGAAAGTCCGGTGCCCAGGTAACGGTGATGAGGGACCTGCCGATGTCAAGTGCCTTCCTGCCGTCAGTCTGCGTGTCCGAGAACCGCGACAATCCCGGTTTGTGCGCCTTCCCGGCCCGAAGGCCACTGTCGGAGGCATACGACTTCGTGGCTGCCAAACGCCTGAAGGCGGTTCAGATAATCGATCCGCTGCCGAAGGTGTGTCCGGGAGGGAAGTGCCGGGCAGTTCACGGAAACGTCCTGAAATACCGGGACCGGGGTCACATCAGCGCTACCTACAGCCGGCTGCTCACCACGTGGCTGAATTCGAGGCTCCAGAACCCGTTCAGGGGCTGACCCCGCAACCCCGGCGATTCGGGCGGGTTCACGAAGCATGGTGAAGAGAATTCCAGTCCTGATCGGCCTTCTTGCCCTGCTGGTTTTCGCACTGGGCGCAAGCACCGTTGCTGCCGAAACGCCGGCCCGCTCGGTGCTCAACGTCAACTACAACGTCGACGAGTTCGGCCCGGCGCTAGCCTCCGAGAACAGCCTTGATCTCTATCTGCCACCTGAGCCGGACGGTGGAAGCAAGTCTTTGCGGCCCGTCGTCGTCTACATCCACGGCGGCGGTCTCATGGTTGGTGACAAGTCGAACCGGATGCCGGACAAGGTCCGCCTGTTCAACGATCTCGGGTACATCCTGGTCAGCATCAACTACCGGCTTTCGCCGGAGCTGCAGGAGAACCTTACTGGCGCTTTTGCCCCCGAACGTGTCCGCGCCCCGGATCACATCGCCGATGTGGCGGAGGCAATCGGATGGCTCTCGAAGAACCTTCGTTCATACGGAGGCGACCCCGATCGGCTCGTCCTGATCGGCCACTCATCGGGTGCCCACCTTGCCGCGCTGGCCGCGACCAGCCCCGCCTGGCTGAAAGGCAGGCAGGTTTCACCAAGGCAGCTACTCGGAACGGTGACCCTGGACACCGACACCCTCAACATCCGGGCGGACATGGGCTCCGCGGGATTCTGTTCGAGCGCCTCTAGTCGCTTATGCCGGTTGTGGCAGGTATTCGGCACTCCGGGCGAGGAAGCTACCGAGCCGAGATGGGACAGGGTCTCACCGCTTCTGCATGCCGACTCTTCGGACCCCGAGTTCTTGCTCGTCACCCAGGCGGCCCGTCCAGGTCGCATTTCAAGCAACCGGGCGATGGCAAGCGCCTTGGGTCAGAACCCCGAGACTTCGGTCTTCGGCGCTCCGTACGATCACGAGGGGATAAACACCCAGCTCGGCGCGGCCAGTGACTCCTCGGGCATGACCGCCGCGGTGAGGGAATTCGTCAAGTCGGCTGTCGCCACGGCGAAGCCGGCCGGCGTAAAGATCACGAAGCGACCCGGCAACCGGGTGGTGCTCAAGGTCAAGCGCAAGGGCCGGTCGGCCACGCCTGGAAGTCAGCGACGAAAGGTCACTTTCGCTTTCCGCGGAACCGGGCGGACCTCCGGGCTTCAGTGCCGGATCGACGGCAAAAAGTTCACCCGCTGTGGCAGCCCGAAGAGCTACCGGCTGAGAACCGGCAAGCACACCTTCAGGGTCAGGTCCCTGTTCCCGAGCGGACGCCCGGGTGCCGAGCGGAAGTTCACCTTCCGCATTGTTCATTCGCAGTCGCGCCGGTCGTCGCCGGCGCTCCGATAGAAACCCGCCCCTTCCTAGAAGCCGTACTGCTCTTTGAGCTCCGGGTCCTTCTCGGCGAGCATCTCTGCCAGTTCGACCATCACCTTGCACTGCTTCCAGGTGGCGTCGTCCTGCATCTTGCCGTCGATCATGTGGACTCCGCGGCCGTCCGGAATCGCTTCGATCACCTTCTTGGCGAAGACGACTTCGTCGACCGGGGGTGAGAAGACCTTTTTCGCGACAGCGATCTGGGCGGGGTGGAGGGACCAGGCACCGACACATCCGAGCAGGAAGGCCGAACGGAACTGGGCCTCGCAGCCGTCGAGGTCCTTGATGTCGCCAAAGGGTCCGTAGAAAGGCAGGATGTCGTTCGAGGTGCATGCATCGAC
This sequence comes from Solirubrobacterales bacterium, assembly GCA_020438355.1. Classification (GTDB taxonomy): domain Bacteria; phylum Actinomycetota; class Thermoleophilia; order Solirubrobacterales; family 70-9; genus 67-14. Next base: position 3,869 of record JAGQUT010000041.1, read on the forward strand.
CATGCGGGCGATCGAGTAATGCCAGGGGTCCTGCTGGGCGCTGGTGCGCGGAGCTTCAGGGTTGTCCGCATCCGGATCTTCGAGCGAGCGGTAGCCGGGGTGGCCGCCGCCGACGCGGGTGGTCTTCATGCGACGTGAGGCGGCGAGGTCGGCCGGGCCGAAGCTCATTCCCTGCATGCGAGGACTGGCGGCGGCAATGTCCTCCACGTTAGTCACACCCTGAGCCGTCTCCAGGATCGCGTGGATCAGGATCGGACGCTCGACATTGCCCTTGGCCTCGAGCTGGGCGAGTAGCTGGTCGACGTAGTGGATGTCCCATGGGCCCTCGACCTTGGGGACCATGACGACGTCGATCTTGTTACCGACTTCGGTGACCAGGGTGGTGAGGTCATCGAGGACCCACGGGCTCTCGAGCGAGTTGATCCGGGTCCACAGCGGAGTGCCGCCGAGGTCGGCTTCGCTCGCGACCTTGACCAGGCCGGCACGGGCAGCTTCCTTGTTGTCTACCGGCACTGCGTCTTCGAGGTTGCCGAGAAGGATGTCGGCCTGTTTTGCCATGTCCGGCACTTTCGCCGCCATCTTTTCGTTCGAGGCATCGAAAAAGTGGATCATCCGGGAGGGGCCGAAGGGGACCTCGGTGATCGGATCGGGGGCGCCGATCGCCTTGGGCTTGAAGAAGTTCCTGGGGTTGCGCAAGATGCTCCTTGAGGGTCGTCTTGAGAGGTGTCTTGGAGGCGCGATGGAGCGGCATCAGCGCCATCGGGCAGCGTATCTGGAATTGGGCCGCTCGAGTCGGTACAGTTCCGCGCGTGCAGAGGCACCACAGGCAATGAGGGGGAAGTCTGGTGTCCTGGTGGGCATCGGGATTCTGATTCTGCTCGCCGTTTTTCCGGCAGGAGCATGGGCTGGAAGCTATTTCAGCTCCGGTCCGACCATGCCCGGAGGACGGGCTGGAGCGAATGTCGCGCTCCTCCCAAACGGAAGCGTCCTGGTTGCCGGCGGCTATGACGGATCCAACCGGCTCTCAAGCGCCTGGGTCTTCAATCCGGCTGACGGATCTTTTTCGTCTACCGGTTCGATGGGAACCGCCCGCCAGCAATCGGCCACTGTGCCGATCGCTGGTGGCAAGGTTCTGGTTGCCGGGGGACTGGGCAATTCGTTTCAGCGTTTTGCTACTGCCGAGATCTACGACGCGGCCTCGGGGGTATTCACGCCAATCGCCGCGACGATGAGCGTCACCCGTCAGTCCCCCGCGACCGCCCTGCTGCCGGACGGCAGGGTCCTGATCGCGGGCGGTCTAAGCCCCTCTGTTGTTTCGTCCGCCGAAACTTTCGACCCGGTTAGCCAGACTTTTTCGGCGACGGGATCAATGACAACTTCTCGTGCCCTGGCCGCTTCTGCCGTCCTGCCTCGGTGAGATGTCCTAGGGGAACCGGCGGTTGCGAGATCGCAAGGGCATCGGCTTCGTGGCGGGGGGGTGGCGAGGGCCGCGAGCCTCAGAACGACCACACCGAAGACCCTCAGGGCCGGATCCAGGGTAGTGATCAGGTCCAGTCTCCCGGCCGCCCTGGCTGCTGAACTCAGGTCGCGAGAGAATCGCGGCCGGGTGGTCGTGGCCGTCTCCGTACGCACTGGTAATGGTCGGGCCGTCCTGGTCCGACGGTTGCTCACGGTCGGCTAGGCCAGAAGTACTCCACGACGGCCGATGGGCCCTCCGTGGACCTCGCGGAAGTGGCGTTCCCGGTATCCTTGAAGGCCCTTTCTCCCGCGCCAGAAGCGGGTCTCTTTCCGCCCTCAGCGCACCTCAATCTCAGTCTGCGCCACCTAAACCCAAAGAGGAACCATGTCTGAAGCTGCCTACCAGGAGATCACCGACGATCAGAAGGCCATCATCGAGATGGTCCACCAGTTCGTCGATGAGCAGATCATCCCCAACGCCGAGCACTACGACCACGAGGACTCGTTCCCCGAGCCCATCGTCGAGCAGATGAAGGAACTCGGCCTGTTCGGAGTGACCATCCCCGAGGAGTACGGGGGAATGGGTCTCGACCTGTCGACTTACGAGCTGATCATCGAGGAACTGTCCCGCGGCTGGATCTCGATCTCCGGAGTGATCAACACCCATTTCATCGGCGTCTACCTGCTGCTGCAGTTCGGCAGCGAAGAGCAGAAGCAGAAGTACCTGCCTCAGATGGCGACGGGCGAGATGCGGGCCGCGTTCTCGCTTTCCGAGCCTGAAGTTGGCTCCGACGTTCAGGGCATCAAGACCGGTGCCAAGAAGGACGGCGACCACTACGTGATTGACGGCCAGAAGATGTGGGTCACCAACGGACTCGGCTCCAGCCTCGTCTTCCTGCTTGCCAAGACCGATCCGCAGGCCGAGAAGGCCCACATGGGCATGACCTGCTTCATCACCGAGAAGGAGCCTTGGGTCGAGGAGAACACCGGTGAGTACGCCGGCCTGACGGTGCCCCCGAAGATCAAGAAGATGGGCTACAAGGGTGTCGAGTCGACCGAGCTGGTCTACAACGGCTACCGCTGCCCGGCCGAGAACATCCTCGGCGGCGAGGAAGCCGGTCTGAACAAGGGCTTCCCGCAGATGATGGACGCCCTCGAAGTTGGTCGTGTCAACGTCGCCGCCCGCGGTGTCGGCATCGCGCAGCGCGCCCTCGAGCTGGCTCTCCGATACTCACAGGAGCGCAAGACCTTCGGCAAGCCGATCGCCAACCACCAGGCGATCCAGTTCAAGCTGGCCGACATGGCGACCAAGCTGGAAGCTGCCCGCCTGGTCACCCGCAAGGCCGCCAACATGAAGGACGCCGGCATCCGCTCCGATCTCGAGGCGGGAATGGCCAAGCTGATCGCCTCCGAGACCGGCAAGGAATGTGTCGAAGAGGCATTCCGGATCCACGGCGGCTACGGCTACTCGAAGGAATACGAGATCGAGCGCCTCTACCGGGATGCCCCGCTGCTCCTGATCGGCGAAGGCACCTCGGAGATCCAGCGCATGGTGATCGGCAAGAAGCTGCTCCAGCGCCACAAGATCTGATCCTGCGGCGTACGGAAGGGATCGGGATGGCCATCGAAACAGTTGATGAGTATCTCGATTCCCTTCCGGATGACCGCCGCGAAGCGATCGAAGCAGTTGCCGAAGCAGTTCGGAAGGGGCTGCCCGACGGGTATGCGGAGGAACTTCGCTGGGGAATGATCTCCTGGGAGATTCCCCTGGCCACCTATCCGGACACCTACAACGGACAGCCGCTTGCCTATGTATCGCTTGCCTCGCAGAAGAACCACATGTCCCTCTACCTGATGGGCATCTACTCTGACGAAGGCAACCGCTCCTGGTTCGAAGAGGCTCTCGAAGAGCGCTCGATCAAGCTGGATATCGGCAAGTCCTGCGTTCGCTTCAAGAAGCTCGAATCTCTCCCTCTCGACCTCGTCACCGACGCGGTCTCGCGCTTCACGGTCGATGAATACATCGATGCCTACGAGAAGAGCCGTGTCACCGCCTGACGCGTTTTCGCGGCTTCCCTGATAAACAACCTTCCCAATGCCCTCAACAACGCAGATGATCGAGTCCGCCGTCAACAACCTCCAGGAGGAGGTTCCGGCGCTGAAGAAGCTGAAGCTGGTCTTCGGCCTCGACATCCGTGCGAAGGGGGATATGCAGACCTACCGGGTTGAGGTTCCCGGACCAAAGGTGAGCAAGGGAAGAGGAGAGGACGAGCGCTGCCGGGTCGAGATAGACAGGCAACAGTTCAATCAGCTGGCCGACGAGAAGAGCACCATCGGCTCATTTCGCCGCGCCGCCGAAACCGGCCACATTCGATTCGAGGGAGATTCGAACGTGGCGAAGCTGGTCATCCGGGTCGTCGAGGCCCATGAGCAGCGGTCCAAGCTGAAGAAAGTCCACTGAGTCCCCAATAAAGGAAACCCAACCAACAATGAGCGAAGAAAACCACGACTTCACCACCGACCAGGCAGTTCGCGAGGAAAGCGGATCGCATCCTTACGGCCGCTACCTCGAAGAGTTCGAGGTCGGTGCGACCTACAAGCACATGCCGGCCAAGACGGTCACCGAGTACGACGACCACCTTTTCTGCCTGCTGACCATGAACCACCATCCGCTGCACATCAATGACGTGCACGCGAACGCCTCCCAGCAGGGACGCAACGTGGTGGTCGGCCCCCTGGTCTACTCGCTGGCCGTCGGCATGTCCGTCTCGGACTTCTCCGGCAAGGCGATCGCCAACCTCGCCACCGATGAGCTCAGCCATCCGGCTCCCGTATTCCACGGCGACACGCTCTTCTGCGAGTCAGAGGTTCTGGAAGTACGCGAGTCGAAGAGCAAGCTCGACCGCGGTCTGGTCAAGGTCCACACCCGGGTCTTCAACCAGGACGGAACTCTTGTGTGCCACTTCAAGCGCACCGCCCTCATCCCGAGGAAGGTCCACGGCACCCCGGCAGAGTAGCTCCGCAGGTTGAGGTTGAGGAAGTCGCCAGATAGCGCTCGATTCTTCAATCTCACGCCAAGGGCCGCCTTCGGGCGGCCCTTTTTGTTGCAGGAGCCGGCCGGGTACCCTTCTGGCATGGACTTCAAGAAACTTGGTCAGCAGGTGGGGCAGCTCAAGAAGCAGGCCGAGGACAAGCTGGGGGACCGGGCCGAGCCCGAGAACCTGAAGCGCGACGCGAAAGAGTTGCGCGAGATCCTCGCTGGCGATGGCTCATTGGCCGAAAAGGCCAAGCAGGCCAAGGAAGAAGTAATAGACCGCGGCAAGGAAGCTCAGCCGGTTGAGGGGTCCGGCACGGGGGAGCCCGAAAAGTAACGAGCGCTTCGCGCTCTGATTAAGGAGTCACTTTTAGGGCTCCCCCGCACCGAACCCATCCGAAGCGGAGCCGCTCCCAACCATTCGTAGCTGGGAGTGGGAGGGGCGATGCCCGTGGTTATCCGGTGAGCCGGCCCATCTGTTCTTGGGATCTGTGGGCCGGCGGGTTTCACTGGGAGGCGGGGCGAAGCTCGCCGACTCCTGATCAGTGCTGATCCCCGGAGGCGTGGGCGGGGGGTCTTGACTCTTCCGCCAGTGAGGTGATCTCGATGGTGCCGCGGGCCGCGTTGGTCAGGACCTCGCTTGCTTCCTCGGGGTCGCGAGCGTAGAGCTCAACCAGAAGGTGGACGGCGATCTCGTCGTCGTGATGCTTGTGGAATCGGACATGGGTGAAGAACTCGCGGGTTCCCGCGTCGCCGAAAGCACCGTAGGTGAGCGACTCGACAGCGTCGGGACCGGCGCATGACTCGACCTGGTCCGCGTCCACGGTGACGGTGCAGGAGGCGACCCAGGGTGTACCCGCGACCATTCGCTCCCAACGGTCCTCGATCGGTACAACCCGGTCGCGCTCGAAGGTCAGGTGCGGCTGGTCATGCATGCAGTCCAGGCACTGGACCACTGACTCCTGGATCTCGTCATCGCCTTCGGTCGGGATGCCGGTCTCGGGGTCGATCGGGCGGATCGCGTCGTAGTGGACCTGGACTTCAAGGTTCCGGGACCAGCAGCGATAGCACCTGAGCCATGACGAGATGCGGGGTTCCATGAACGTATTTTTACCCGGCCGCTGCTTCGGGGGCGGCGACCGGGTTCAGATTCTGCTCTGCGAAAGGGATAGCAGGAGTGTCGCCTGGTCTGCCTACTGGCCGCCAGTGGTGCTGTTGCCCCGCTTGACTTCCTTGGCCCGCTCGTTGATCGCATCGATGATTGCCTGCGAAGACTGGGTGTCGGTCAGCGGGGTGAGGTTGCCGTCTGCATCGCGGAAGGCAAACGAAGGCGTGCCCGAGAAGCCACTGTCAGAAGCCTGGGTGTCGATGCGGGTGAGTTCATCGTCCAGTGCGGGCTTCTCCCGGTCCACGTTCCACTTGTCGATGTCAGGGATGCCGGCATCCTCGGCGATGTTGGTCAGGAATTCGTCGGTCACATAGCCGGAGTTCTCGATGCCCTGATTGGCGTAGAAGGCCTCGATGAAGCTCCACATGAGATTCTGCTCTCCGGCAGCGAGAGCAGCCTTTGCTGCCAGGGTGGAGTCGGGGCCGAGGATGGCCCAGTTCTCGAATTCCATGTTCGCGGTGCCGTCCTT
>JAGQUT010000042.1 GCA_020438355.1 Solirubrobacterales bacterium
GAAATGACCCGGCGTAGATCGTGCCGGCCTTGCGCTGGGCGGAGGCGTTGACGAGATCGGTGATCTCGCCCTTGGTCAGGTTCTTGTACTCCTCGTGGAGCGGCAGCCTCCAGACCAGCTCGCCGGTTCGTTCGCCGGCAGCGGTGACGCTTGCGGCGAGATCGTCGTCGTTGGAAATCAGTGCGGCGTAGGTCGATCCGAGCCCGATCAGCACGGCGCCGGTGAGCGTGGCCAGATCGACCATGCGGTCAGCGCCCTCACGGGCACAGTGAACCAGGGCATCGGCAAGGATCAGACGGCCTTCGGCATCGGTGTTAGTGACCTCGACCGTCTTGCCGTTCAGCTGGGTGATGATGTCGCCCGGCTTGAGAGCAGTCCCGGAAGGCATGTTCTCGGTCGAAGGCAGCACGGCGATGATGTCGATCGGGATGTCGAGTTCGGCGATCGCGTCGACTGCTTCGAGCACGGCTGCCCCGCCCGACATGTCCATCTTCATCTCATGCATTCCGGCGGAGGGCTTGATCGAGATGCCACCGGTGTCGAAAGTCACGGACTTGCCGATCAGCCCGAGCGTCTCGCCTTCCCCGCCGCCGTTGTACTTCAGGGTGATCAGCCTGGGCTCGACATGCTCGCCTCCCTTGGAGACAGCCTCGAGACCGCCCATACCGGCGGCAATGATCTGCTCCCGGTCCATGACGTCAACGGAAACCTTTTCGTGGGCATCGGCGATCTCCCGGGCCCTTCCTGCCAGGTACTCGGGGGTTGCCTCGTTGGCGGGGAGGCTCTGCAGGTACCGGGCCCGGTTGCCGGAGTTCGAGACCACCTCGCCGACCCGGACCATGTCAGCCAGGTCCAGGTCAGTGTTGATCTCGACAGCCTTCAGGGACGGCGGAGCCTCCTGGCCGTCGCTGCCCGACTTGTAACGGTCAAACTCGAAGGCGGAAAGGCCTGCTCCTTCGACGAGTGCGGCCGCGATACGACCAGGCTCGATGCCCACTGGGCTATCCGGGAGCATCCAGGCCAGTGCCTCACCCTTGACCTGCCCCAGTGCCTTCTGCGAGACGGCACCGACGACTCTCGCCTTCTCGGCGGTGAAGTCTTCTTTCTTTCCGAGACCGATGACCACCACCCGTTCGGGCTTCCCCGGGTAGATGATCACCGTCGACTTGAACTCGCCAGAAGCATCAACGGCTCCCGCGGTGCTGCCCAGTGGCTCGGAAAGCTCATCGCCTTCGTAAAGACCGACCGCGATGAGGTCGGCATCGAGATCGGACAGGGCGACATCGGTGGTGTAGGCCTTCATTCGCCGGAGTCTAGTCACCCGCTATCGTCCCTATTCCGCTTAGTTTCGTCCATTTTTCGATTTCCCCTCGAGACCTGAAAGGCAACATGGCCCGCACTGTCATCCTGAGTACTGCCCGCACCCCCTTCGGCAAGATGGGTGGTGGACTTGCCACTGTCAACGCAGCAGAACTTGGTGGCGTCGCGATTGCCGGAGCGCTTGAGCGTGCCGGGGTGGCTCCGGACCAGGTCCAGCAGGTCAGCTACGGTCAGGTGATCCAGGCCGGGCAGGGCCAGATCCCGTCACGGCAGGCCCAGATCAACGGAGGAATCCCCAAGGAGGTTCCGTCCGAGACCGTCAACAAGGTATGTGCGTCGGGCATGCGCGCCGTCGGGCTGATCGACCAGGCCGTTCGTGCCGGTGACATCGAGGTCGGCGTCGCCGGTGGCATGGAGTCCATGTCCCTGGCGCCGTACCTGCTCCCCGGTGCCCGCTCCGGCTTCCGCATGGGTGATGTGAAGGCGATCGACTCGATGACCCACGACGGACTTACCAATCCCTTCACCCACCTCCAGATGATCGCCGAGGCCTCAACCGTCTCGAACGAGGTGGGCATCACCCGGGAGGAAATGGATGCATGGGCGGCCCGCTCGCACGAACTTGCCCAGAAGGCCAAGGAAGCCGGCTACTTCGCGGAAGAGATCGTCCCGGTTACTGTCAAGGGTCGCAAGGGCGACACGGTGGTCGAAGAAGACGAGGCAATTCGTCCCGGCACCACTGCCGAAAGCCTCGCCGGCCTTCGGGCAGTTGGTGGCGAGGACGCCACTCACACCGCCGGCAACGCGCCTGGCGTGAACGACGGCGCCGGTGCCCTCGTCCTCGCCTCGGAAGAGTGGGCCGAAGCCAACGGCAAGTCCCCGATGGCCACGATCGTCGGCTACGGACAGATCGGTGACGAGTACGCCTGCCTCGCCAAGACCCCGGCACTTGCTGCCAAGGCCGCTCTCGACAGGCTCGGCAAGTCACCGGCTGACGTTGATCTCTGGGAAGTGAACGAAGCCTTCGCCTCGGTCACCCTCAACACAATCAAGATGCTCGATCTCGACCCGGACAAGATGAACGTGAACGGTGGAGCCGTCGCTCTCGGCCATCCGATCGGCGCCTCGGGCGCCCGTGTCATCGGCGGGCTCGTGCGTGAACTCCAGCGTCGCGGCGGTGGCCTCGGCTGTGCCGCGATCTGCTCGGGTGGCGGTCAGGGCGACGCCATTCTCGTCGAGGTATAGCGGGCGAACCCGGGCGCTCTGTACGCTCGGGTTGCCTTGGAGATCGAACGTAAATTCCTTGTGAACGGGACTCCGGCCGAGCTTGAGGGCTCGGGCGGGGTCCAGTTGCTTCAGGGCTACCTTCTTGCAAGTCAGGATTCCGAGATCCGCGTGCGCCAGGCCGGCGCTCGGACCCTCCTGACCGTCAAGCGAGGCCAGGGTGAATCCCGGGAGGAGGTCGAGGTCCCGCTGGACCAGTCGGCGTTTTCCGAACTGTGGCCACTGACGGAGGGTTCGCGGGTCGAGAAGGTCCGTCACCGCGTGAGTCTGGATGGCGGCCTCGTGGCCGAAGTCGACATCTACTCGGGTGACCTCGATGGGACTTCCGTGGTCGAAGTCGAGTTCGGGTCGGTCGAGGAGGCTTCCCGATTTGAACCGCCATCCTGGTTCGGCCGTGAACTGACGGGAGATCCGGCCTGGGCGAACCAGAGTCTCGCGATGGCCGGAAGACCGGTCAAGGGACTCGAATTCCGTCTCAGGCCGGGCGAGGATCCTGGGACCGGAATCTGCCGGATAGTGACCGCGAGAACTTCCCAGGCTCTGGCGAATGTCCGGGCAGCCGGTCACTCCAGGGATTCTGCGGAGCACGTGCATGAAGCCAGAAAGAGCCTCAAGAAATCCCGCTCGGCCCTCCGCCTTCTTCGCGGGGTGATCAGCGACGACGAGAGAAAAAACTCGAACGGGCTATGCCGTAGTGCCGCCCGGATGCTTTCCGGACCACGCGACGCCGAGGTCAAACTGGCCACCCTCGCATCCTTGGTCGGCGGCAGTGAAACCCAGGCGGCCCGGGCATGGAGGGTCGCGCTCGAAAGGGAGGCCGACGTCCACAGGGGTGACCTCAACCCCCAGAGCCTTCAGGAAGTGCGCCAGTCGATCGGGAAGGTTCGGCGACAGTTCCAGGAGAGGAAGGAACCGGGCGAACTCGAAACCGTCGTGTCGAATCTGGGCCGCGGTTACCGCCGGGGACGAAACTCCATGAAGTCGGCCCGCAAGAGCGGGGAGCCAGAGCACTTCCACGACTGGAGAAAACGCGCGAAGGACCTCCGTTACCAGCTTGAAATGCTTGAACCCCGACTCTCATCCGGCTTTACCGAGCTCAGGGAAATGGCCGAGGAGCTCGCCGAGATGCTCGGCGACCTCCACGACCTCGACGTCCTCGGCGACGACCTCGCCCAGCGCGCGTTGGATGAAGAAGGCAAGAGTCAGATGTCGGCTCTGATCCTCGAATCGCGCGAGCGACTTGTTCAAGAGTGTCTGGAGCTGGGTAGAGATACCTACAAGCAAAAGCCCGGGAAATTCATCAACCGGCTCGGTGGGGATCTGCGCGCCGATTGACAAAGAGAACGGATTGGCCCAGCCCGGGACACGACGAAAGGACCTGGAATGAGCCTGAGCGACTGCACCATCGGCCCGGCCGTGGCCGTGGCAGACATGACCGAATCCCGAAAGTTCTACGGTGAACAGGTGAAGCTTCGGGAGAAGGAGTCTTACGGAGATGAGATGACCGTCTACGAGTGTGGCGGCGATTCGAACCTCACCGTCTATCTCTCGCCAGACCATGCTGGCAAGGCCAGCCACACCCAGGCCGGATGGTCCGTCTCCGACCTTGAAGCCGAGATGGATGATCTGGAGGGGAGGGGAGTCCGGTTCGAGCGCTACGACGGTACTGACGGTCCCGAGACCGACGATCGCGGCATTCTGAATGCTGAAGGCTTGAGAGTCGCCTGGTTCAGGGACCCGGAGGGCAACACCTTTTCGCTCAACGAAGCGACCTAGGTATTCGACCTCACTAACCTATGCCGCCTTGACCCGGCAGGCAGCTTTCTTCGACCTTGACAAGACCCTCATGGCGGGTTCCTCCGGCATGCAGTTCGCCAAGGCCGCACAGGAACGGGGACTGATCTCGAGGGCGCAGATCATCCGCTGGGGCCGTGATCACATGCGGTACCGGATCAAGGGTGCCACCGACGACGAGACCAACGAGATCCTCAAGGTCGCGAGAGAGACACTTTCCGGGGTCTCGTACACGGAGATCTCCCGGATGTGGCCGGAAGTGCTGGCGGGGATACTGCCGCGGATCTACCCGGAGGTACTGGCCGAAGTCCACCGGCATCAGGACGAGGGCCGTCTCACCTACATCGTCAGCGCCGCCGGTTCCGACATGGTCGAATCACTCGCCCAGGTGCTGGGGATGGACGGAGGGATCGGTACCCGTTACCTGGTCCGTGACGGGGCCTACACCGGCGAGCTCGACGGGCCTTTCGTCTATGGCCGCGGCAAGGTCATTGCGATCGAATCCCTCGCCGAAGAGATCGAGCTCGACCTCGAAGGATCCTGGGCTTACTCCGACTCGGTCTCCGACCTTCCGATGATGGAACTGGTCGGCAACGCCGTGGCAGTCAACCCGGATGCGCCCCTTCTGGAAGTGGCGAGGCGGGAGGGCTGGAACGTGATGCGATTCGAGCGGCTCGGCCGCAACCTGGCTATCGGCGGGACCGTTGCGGTCGCCGCTTTGCTGGGGGGTATCGGCGGCTGGCTGTCCCGCCGAAGGGCAGGCTGACGAAGGCGCCGCTTGGTTGCCGCACTGGCTGCCTTACTATTTCGGGACCCAATGGAGCCAACTTCGACACCCGGGACAGATTCGGCGCAGAAAGCAGCAGAGGCCGCCGACAACGAGTTCACAACGATGTCCGGCAAGGCGATCAAGGCTCGCTACGGACCGGAAGACCTCACCGGTGACGCCGATGTGAAGATCGGCGAGCCCGGGCAGTACCCGTTCACCCGCGGGCCTTACGAGTCGATGTACCGGGGTCGCAACTGGACCATGCGCCAGTTCGCCGGATTCGGCACTGTCGAAGAGACCAACGAACGTTTCCATTACCTGCTCGAGCACGGGCAGACCGGCCTGTCCACCGCATTCGACATGCCGACCCTGATGGGCTACGACTCCGATCACCCCCGCTCGCTCGGCGAGGTGGGTCGTGAGGGTGTCGCCGTCGACTCGATCGACGACATGGAGATCCTCTTCCAGGGAATCCCGCTCGGCGAAGTCTCGACCTCGATGACCATCAACGCACCCGCGGCGATCCTGCTGGCCTTCTACGTTCTGGTCGGCGAGAAGCAGGGGGTGCCCTCGGAGAAGCTCGCAGGAACCATCCAGACCGACATCCTCAAGGAGTACATCGCCCAGAAGGAGTGGTGTTTCCCGGTCGAGCCAGCGATGCGGCTGGTCACCGACATGGTCGAGTACTGCACCGACCACATGCCTCGCTGGCACCCGATCTCGATCTCCGGCTACCACATCCGCGAGGCCGGAGCGACCGCTGCGCAGGAGCTCGCTTTCACCCTGAAGGACGGTTTCACCTACGTCGAGCGAGCCATCGAGCGGGGAATCGACGTCGATGCCTTCGCCCCCAGGCTTTCCTTCTTCTTCAACGCCCACATCGACTTCTTCGAGGAGATTGCCAAATACCGGGCTGCCCGCCGGATCTGGGCCCGCGAGCTGAAGGAGACCTACGGAGCGAAGAAGCCCGAATCGATGAGGCTCCGCTTCCACACCCAGACCGCCGGCGTATCGCTGACCGCACAGCAACCTCTCAACAACATCGTCCGCACCGCGATCGAAGCCCTGGCCGGAGTGCTTGGTGGAACCCAGTCGCTCCACACCAACTCCTTTGACGAAGCGCTGGCACTGCCGACCGAGGAGGCGGTCCGGGTGGCGCTTCGAACCCAGCAGATCATCGCGGACGAAACCGGGGTCACCAACACGCCCGATCCGCTGGGTGGTTCCTACTTCGTCGAGTCGCTGACCGACGAACTCGAGGCCGACGCCTACGACTACTTCCGCCGGATAGACGATCTGGGAGGCATGGTCGAAGCGGTCCGCCAGAACTTCCCGCAAAGGGAAATCGGCGAAGCGGCGTTCGACTTCCAGCGACGGGTCGATGACGGTGAATTCACCATCGTCGGCGTCAACCGTTACCAGACAGAAGAAGAGGAAGTCCCGCTCCTTCACATCGATCCCGCCCTCGAGACCAAGCAAGTCGAGAGGCTGGCGGCGACCAAAGCCAAGCGTGATTCCTCGCAGGTCGAATCGGCGCTCGCTGCCCTCAAGGAGGCAGCAGCGGGTGATGCGAACCTGATGTACCCGATTCTCGACGCGGCCCGGGTTCACACGACCGAAGGCGAGATGATCGAAGCGATGCAGGAAGTATTCGGCACCTACACGGAGACCCCGGTCTTCTGACCGGAAGTAAGGTTCCCCTCCGATGAGCGCAGTCGCAGAACCGAAGACCGGACGCAAGATCCGTGTGGTGGTTGCCAAGCCCGGACTTGACGGGCATGACCGTGGCGCAAAGATCATCGCCCGGGCCCTGAGGGACTCGGGAATGGAGGTCATCTACACCGGCCTTCACCAGACCCCCGAACAAATCGTCGAGACGGTGATCCAGGAGGACGCCGACGCGATCGGCGTCTCGATCCTCTCCGGTGCCCACATGACCCTCGTGCCGCGGATCCTCGAGTTGCTGGAGGCCGAAGGCGTTGACGATGTCCTGATCACTGTCGGCGGCACGATCCCGACCAAGGACATCGACGATCTCAAGGCTATGGGTGTCTCGGGGGTCTTTACACCCGGCGCGCCGACCGACGACATCGTCGACTTCATCCGCTCCGGCGTTCAGCGCCGCGAGCTGTGATCGAAACCTTCACGGTCACTGACGTCGGCCCGAAGGGAGGCATCGGGCAGGCCGAGATGGTGGCTGGCCGGATCGTCGACTTCATCGGCCGTGCCGAAAAGGAACTGGTTCTGGCTCTTTATGACATCCGCCTTCCCGATCCGGTCGGGGCGACCGTGGCGCAGGCCTTTCGCGACGCGACGGAGCGCGGGGTGGAGGTCAGGCTCGCCTACAACGACGTGCCCGCCGATCCTGATGCCGGCAACTTCCTGCCGGCGCTCCATCCACCGCCGGAGACCAACCCGGAGATCCTTTCGATGCTGCCGATCCGGACGCGGGCCATCTCAGGCATCCCCGACCTGATGCACCACAAATACATGGTGCGCGACCGTGAAGCGGTCTGGACCGGCTCGGCCAACTGGTCGATCTATTCCTGGACCAGGCAGGAGAACGTGCTGGCGACAATCGAGTCGGCAGAAATAGCCAGCGAGTACCTCGCGAATTTCGACGAGCTGTGGGAGACCGGGAAGGTCGAGCGGTCGGGGCACGGTGACCCGAATCCGATTCGGGTCGGTGATGCAACCGTCCGGGCCTGGTTCACCCCGGGCCACGGGGAGGAGCTCGCCCAAAGAATCTCTTCCAGGCTCGGCTCGGCACGCCGCCGGATCAGAATCGCCTCACCGGTGCTCACGTCGGGGCCGATCCTCGGCACCCTGGCCGAGATTGCCGACCGTCAGGGGGTTGACATCGCCGGTGTTCTTGACGAGCCGCAGACCGACCGGGTTTTCGATCAGTGGGCCAGCACCGGTTCGAAGTGGAAGATCCCCCTGCTCACCCGCGTGATCGAGGCCCTCCCTTTTCACGGCAAACGGTCCGTGCCGTGGGGCACCGGCGCGGTCCGGGACTTCATGCATGCCAAAGTGACAGTTGCCGATGACACGACTTTCCTTGGCTCCTTCAACCTGTCCAGATCCGGAGAGGAGAACGCAGAAAACATGATCGAGATCGAAGACCCCGTCACCGCCGAACGCATGGCCAGCTTCATTGACGAGACCCGTCTGCGCTATCCCCGCAGCTCGGTGCCCATGGTACGCGGCCGTGACCGGAAGGGCGTCAACTGATGAAGGGACGTGCCGCAGGCGTCGCAGATACCGCCATGGACCTTCTCGTGGTCCCCGGTTTCAGCAAGATCGGCTACGAAGCCCGCCGTCGAATGTACGGCTGGGAGATGCCGGACCTGACCGGACGCAGCGTCATGGTCACCGGCGCCAGTGGCGGACTGGGACTGGCCGCATCGATCGACCTCGCCAAATGCGGGGCAAAGGTCCACATGGTCTGCCGCAACCCCGAGAAGGGCGATCAGGCAAGGGCGAAGGTGAACGTCGAGGGCGGGGTGGCCGGAACCGAACGGGAACCGGTGCTGCATCTCTGCGATCTGTCACTCGTCGCGGAAATCCGCCGGTTCACCGCTGACTTCCTCGCCTCGGGCGATCCGCTGGACGTTCTTCTGAACAACGCGGGAGTCATGCCTTCGGAGCGCCAGCACACGAAGGAGGGGCTGGAGCTGACCTTCGCAACCAACCTGGTCGGGCCATACCTGCTGACCGAACTGCTGCTGCCCCGGCTGCGGGAAGGCAAGAATCCGCGGGTGATCATGATGAGCTCGGGAGGCATGTATTCGAGCGGTTTCAACATCAGCGACCCCCAGCTGGAGCGCAAGGAATACAAGCCGACGACCTTCTACGCCCACACGAAGCGGGGCGAGGTGATGCTCGCCGACGAATGGCAGGCCAACGAACCCGCCGGAGGAGTCACCTTCTGCTCGATGCATCCCGGATGGGCGGTCACTCCCGGCATGTCGGCTGCCCTGCCCGGCTTCCACAAGGTGACGGGCCCGATCCTCAGGGACTCCCATCAGGGAGTGGATACGGCGATCTGGCTGGCCGGAGCAACCCCTGAAGAGGCGCCCGGTGGAGAGTTCTACGAGGACCGCAAACCGAGGACCAAACAGCGCGTTCCTGGCACCAGCATCGCCGATGGTGATGGCAAGAGGTTGATGGATCTGCTGGCTGGAATTTCAGCCACCTGACTTCCCCGATTGACTCGTCAGTCAATAAGAAGCGAATCCCGTTAGAATTGCGCGTCGCAAACTGCATCTCTGGCTCTCCACCTCGAATTAGGCAGAGCCCTCTCGAAAG
>JAGQUT010000043.1 GCA_020438355.1 Solirubrobacterales bacterium
GACTTCGCGATTCACCTCGGCCACCCTGCCTGGATGGCTCTTCACGGTCTTGACACCTTCGGATGTCAGGTTGGTCAGCATCACGTAAGTCGGCATCTCTTTCCTCTCCTTGATTTGCGACATTCGTCGACCGGCAACCGGTCTTCGGCCAGCATATTGCAGTGCGAGTTCCCTGACGACCGGCTCAGTCGAGAACCGAGAGAACTTCCCGCGCCCAACGGATGTTCCCCCTCTCGAAGGCAATGCCACGCTTCAGCGCCAGATAAGGACCGAAGTCTTCTCTGACCGGTCCTGCGGCGAGGAATTCGTCCTCGGTTTCGGGGCCGAGAATTGCTTCCCGGAGTCCTTCGTACATTTCGAGCTTGCGGCGGCTGAGCTCGAGCCGGTCCCGGATCGCCGTCGCGACATCGTCCCGGTTATCCGGGTTGATGCTGGCCACTTTGACGAGCAGGTCATCACGGATCACCGTTGGCTTTGTCGCACTCCGGATGAACTCCCCGAGTTCGCGCCTTCCACCCTTCGTGATGCTGAAGACCCGTTTGTCCGGCCGCTTCTCCTGCTTCACGGTTCTCGCCTTGACCAGGCCTTCGCCTTCGAGGCGGTCCAGCTCCCTGTAGACCTGCTGGGAGGAGGCTGGCCAGAAGTTCGCCACCGACGCGTCGAAGCGCTTGGAAAGCTCGTAGCCGGAACCTTCCCGGCTGGTCAGCGCGGCAAGTACCGCGTGCTTCAGCGCCACGGGAATGCTCCCCGGATGAGGATCGCCCGGTTGGCTGTCGATTGACTGACGCGATGCCCGTCCATATACTCAACAAATTGAGTAGTCACAAAGTTGAGTATAGGAAGGTCGGAGACTGAATGAGCGAAGTGACCTGGGAACGCGTGGTGCCGCCGATGCCGGAAGAGCCGGACGTGGTGGTGATCGGTTCCGGCCTTTCAGGCCTGACTGCGGCTGCCTATCTGGCGGCGATTGGCCAGCAGGTGCTGGTCCTGGAGCAGTACGACGTGGCTGGCGGCTGCAGCCAGACCTTTCGGCGCAAGAACGAGTGGCAGTTCGACGTTGGCCTTCACTACATCGGAGGAGTCAAGACGGGGGAGATAGCCAGGGTTCTCCGCGGGATCGGACTGCTGGACAGGATCGAGTTCCTGGAACTGGACCCCGACGGCTTCGACACCTACGTATTTCCCGACCTCGAGTTCCGCACGCCCAAGGGTTGGGACAACTACGTCGGCCGGCTGGTCGAGACCTTTCCGGAGGAAGAAGAAGGCCTGCGGGGAGTCACCGACGTGATGCGCAACGTCATGGAGGAGCTTCGGGAGGTCGGAATACCCGACCGCAACACGGACCTTGCCGAATACCTCGAGAAGGCGCCGACGGTGGTCAGCTGGGGTACGAGATCGGTCACCGACCTTTTCGACGAGCACTATCTGAGCGAGCGCTCGCGTGCTGTGATCCTGGGTCTTGCTGGCGACTACGCCACGCCTCCCTCGAGGGCGCCGGTGATCATTCACGCCGGGGTACTCGACCACTACCTGCAGGAGGGTGCCTTCTATGTTCGCGGTGGCGGTCAGGAACTGGCCGGACAGCTAGTCGACCTGATCCACACCTACGGCGGCAGGGTGCGGACCCACGCCGAGGTAGAGCGAATTCTCACCGAGGAAGGAGCCGAGGGAGGCCATCGGGTGACCGGCGTCGAACTGGCCGGCGGCGAAGTCATTCGAACCGGCTCGGTGATCGCAACCGGGGACATCAAGCACCTGTTTCTCGAGCTGCTCGACGAAGAAGCCGTTCCGGAAGAGATCAGAAGCCAGGTCGAGGGCTACCGCATGGCCACCCCGCTCTTCACTGTCTACCTCGGCCTGGACTTCGACATCACCGAACGGATGCCGGCCACCAACTACTGGCTCCACTCGCGATACGACCAGGAGGCGTACTACACCCCGGTCGCAGAGGGCGAGTTCGACACCGACCCACCCGTCTACATCTCATCGGCCAGCGCCAAGGATCCCGGACACGAGGGTCACGCCCCTCCCGGCTGCTCGACTGTCGAGCTGATGACCTGGGCAACTCCCGACCCGGCGGCCTGGGGCGTCGACGAGTCCGACGACGCCCCGAAGTACAGCCGTCAGGCCGAGTACCGCAAGGTCAAGGACCGGGTGATGGAGCAACTGATCGACCGGGCCGAGGACAAGCTCGGTGAGCTCCGTTCGCACATCCTCTGGAAGGAGGCGGCGACCCCGATGACCCAGACCAGGTACACGCTCTCCAGCGGTGGCTCCTCGTACGGGATCGAACTCGCGACCGACCAGTTCGGGCCCCTGCGGCTCGACTACCGGACGCCGATCGAAGGACTGATCCTGGGAGGAGTCTCAGGTCGCCGGGGCCACGGAATCGTCGGCGCGATGGTCGGTGGAGTCGAGTCAGCGAGCGCCCTGACGGGCCGGAACCTGCGACGCGAGGTCGAGGCGGGAGCAGTCTTCGGTGACCCCTCTCAGCTGACCGCCGGAGGCGAAGGCTGGGATGCGCTCGAGGCCTGCCGAAAGCTCCAGGAAAAGACGCTCCGCGCCTGATCGCAAGGTAGGCCCCAACGCCCGAGACCCACGGCTCGGACCCCGCGACTCGTGACCAGCGACTCGGAACCCACGGTTTTCCACACTATTCGTGGGAAAGCGTTGGTCCTGGTAGCGGCCGGGCGGGTGAAGGGCGAAGCCAACGAAATCAGAGGCCGAAGCCGGCGTGAATGTGATCGGTGTGATCACTCATCGCGAACGCCGGGCCGGCACCATCCACATCCCAGCCGTAGATCAACTCGGTCGGCTTGACGCCGTCGGGCAGCGTCGCGAGGATCCGGATCACCTCGGTGCAGGGGCTGTCCTCCGACTGGTCGGTGCAGGGCACCCCGTTGACCGCAGCGATATCCATCGCACGACCGCCGTAGTGATTCGAGACATTGCCCGAGGCGGTCAGCATGCTGTGGTCCGAGCGCAGGGAGCTGATCAGCAGGCTGTACTTCTGGGTCAGGATGGCGAGGAGGTTGACCACCCGCTGGTCGATCAGGCCGTTCTGGATGTCGTCCTGGGCGACCGGGTTGAGGATCTGGAGGTTGTCCCAGTTAATCTCGGTCGAGTTGGTCGGTACCGGGTAGGCGATGTTCCACTCGGTCTTGCTGGTGTCGCAGTCACCGGCGATCCGCCCGGCGTCCTGGACCGCTGCTTCGACGTACCAGGCGGCGTGGTTGTGTTCGAACAACCCGGCTTCGAGGGTCGGCTGTGACCAGAGCAGCCGCGCGAAGGTGGCAATACCGTCCCAGGGTTCATTCCTCTCCACGAAACCGTCGCCGTCGCCGTCGACGCCGTATTTCTTCCATTCGTCTCGCGAGAGTCCCATCGGGCCGTGTTCCTCAAGCTGCTTCGGAGTCATGCCACGGCCGTAATCGGACTCGAGCCGGGCCACTGCCGCGAGAACCCAGATGCCGCGCTTGCCGAGGCCGTAACGGGATGCCGCGTCTTCGAAGCCCCGCATGTAGTAGTTCGGGATCTCGAGGACCCTGGCGTCGGAGGCCTTGCAGACGTATGTCTTGAGTTCTTCCTCGACTTCAACCGTGTCCTGGAGCGAGCCGTAACAGGCCGCCTTGTCGAGTACGTCCTGGACGTACCAGTCGGCGTGGTTGTAGGCCCAGATGGCGTCGTACCAGTCACCAGGGGCGCCCGCGGCCTGGAGGTAGCGGGCGGCAGCGTGGATCGCGTCGTGCGGGTCGTAGGGGTCGGCGTTGCCGTCGCCGTCTCCGTCGGTTGCGTACATGTCCCAGGTGGAAGGCATGAACTGCATCCAGCCGATAGCGCCGGCGTAGGAAGTGACGTTGTTGAGACGGCCGAAGTCAGTTTCGATCGAGTTGATCGCGGCGAGGATCTGTGGCCCACGCTCCCCGAGTCCGTACTTCTTCGAGGCATCGATGTAGATCGGAATCAGGTTTCGTGGCGGGCCTGCGCTGCCGTCACAGGCCGGCACCGGAGTCGCGTCGCCGGAGAGCCCAAGGCCCGGGCTGGTCGTGATCTCGGCCGAAAGCGGGTTGCTCGTGTCGGGCACGATCTGGGCAGGAGCCTTCGGGGATTCGTTCTTGGGGTCGGCAGTCTGGGGCTTCGGGTCCTTGCCGTTGCCTGAATTGCCGTTTCCGGTTCCGCCGTTGCCGGGCTTGTCGTTTCCGTTGCTCGGCTTGTCCGGCTTGACGGGACCGGTCGGACCGGTGGATCCGGTTGACCCTGTGCTGCCGGTTGCCCCGGTCGGGGAGACACCCGCAGTAGCGGCCGGCTCGTCGTTGATCGGAGTTGCACCCTGCGAATTGGCGGCGTGACCGGTGGCTAGCAGCGCGCCGACAGAGATCGTCGCAAGAGCTGTTCTGAACCTCCCCATCTTCTTCCTACCCCCGGACCTCGCTGACCAGCCAGCCATCACCCTTTTCACGGGTCAGGTTCAGCCGGAGTTCCGAGGCGGCGCCGGTCCGCATGAGCGAGACGCTCACTTCCATCGAATCGCCCTGCTTCTTGCCCTTGACCACATTCACGACCGTTGCTTTCGGAACCTGTCCGGTCGAAGGGAGCTTGGGCGGATTGGCCTTGAGTTCCCTGGCCAGCTTCGGGGTTGCCGTCCTGGCGAATTTCTTCGAAGCGCCCTTCTCGCCGATCTCGTAACTGACGAATGTAGTGGCGAAACTGTGGGCCACCTTGAGGGGCGCGGACTCCGGAACCGGGGCGGGACGAACCACGGTGTCGGGAAGCTTCTGGTTTGCGTTGCCGCCATTGCCCGACTTCTTCTTTCCGGAGGTGGCGAAGTTCGGCACCACGCCCTGAAGCGTGTCGTCGGCGCTACCCGAATTCGGAGTCGTGTCTTCGACTGTGGTCGGGGTCTGGGTGGGGGTCGGTACAGCCGGCACGACCGTTTCGGTCGGGATAGCGGTCTCGGCCACCACCGGGTCGGACTTGTCCTCGGACTGGTTGTAGAAGTACACCGCCGCTGCGACTGCGCCAGCGGTAACGCAGATCATCAGGGTTGCCCCGATGTAGGCGAAGGGGCTGCGGTACCGGAAGGCATTCGTGAACCGGCGGAAGGAGTCCGCGACCGGCCAGAGAAAGTGTTTCTCCAGGAACCAACCGACCCTCCGGAGTGGCCAAAGGAAGCCGCCCGGGGTCTTTTCGGGTTCCTGCAGTTTGTCGTCGGGTTTTTCGTGCATCGAGTTGTAAGCCGCTTTTCCGCTTCTGACGGGGCTCTCCCTGTACCCGTAGCGGGCTTCACAGGGTAGTACGGGAACCCGAAAGAGGAAGTAAAGGACCGGTTAAGCGGGTGCGAAAGTGCAGTCGCGCGAAGTCCTTCGAAACGCCGACGGGAAGCCGTTTCCGGCTCCCCGTCAAGAATCGCTCCGTTCCTGTGATCGGACGTTATTTCTTCGTGAAGGTCAGCTCGCCGTCCGATGCGTCGATCAGGACCGAGTCTCCCTCCGAAAACTCTCCTTCGAGAATCTTCAGGGCGAGCTTGTCCACCAGCTGCTTCTGGACGACCCGCTTCAGCGGCCTCGCGCCGTATGTCGGGTCGTATCCGAGGTTGCCCAGCAGGGTCCTGGCATCATCTGTCAGCTCGATCTCGATGTCCCTCTCTGCGACCCGTCGGGTCAGGCTGTCGACCTGGATCTCGACGATCCGGCCGATGTCGTCCTTCGAGAGGCGATGGAAGATGACCGTGTCGTCGATCCGGTTGAGGAATTCCGGCTTGAAGGTGGTCTCGAGGACCTCGGTCACCCGCTCACGGATCCTCTCGTCGACGTCCTCGCCGGCGATCTCCTGTGACCCGACGTTCGAGGTCATGATCAGGACCGTGTTCGCGAAGCTGACCGTGCGGCCCTGACCGTCGGTCAGGCGCCCGTCATCCATCAGCTGGAGCAGCGTGTTGAAGACGTCGGGATGGGCCTTCTCGATCTCGTCGAGCAGCACGACCGCGTAAGGACGCCGGCGAACGGCTTCGGTCAGTTGTCCGCCTTCCTCGTATCCGACGTATCCGGGCGGCGCGCCGATCAGCCTGGCGACCGTGTGCTTCTCCATGTACTCCGACATGTCCAGCCTGACGATCGCCTGCTCGGTGTCGAACATGAACTCGGCGAGCGATTTCGCCAGCTCGGTCTTGCCGACGCCGGTCGGTCCGAGGAAGAGGAAGGAACCGATCGGCCGGTCAGGATCGGAAAGCCCGGCCCGCGAGCGTCGGAGCGCATTGGCGACGGCCGAGACCGCCTCGTCCTGACCGATCACCCGGTCGTGGAGGCGCTCTTCCATGTGGACCAGCTTCTCGACCTCGCCCTCCATCAGTCGCGTGACCGGAATGCCGGTCCACTTGGCGACGACCTCGGCTACATCCTGCTCGGTGACTTCCTCGGTCAGCATCGTGCCGCCCTCGGCCTGCAGTTCGGTCAGTTTCTCCTCGGCCGATGCGACCTGCTTCTCGAGTTCGGGTATCTCCGAGTAACGGAGCCTGGCCGCACGTTCAAGGTCGGCTTCGCGCTCGGCCATCTCGGCTTCGCGGTTCGCTTCCTCGTGCCGGACCTTGGCTTCCTTGATCGATTCGATCAGACCCTTCTCGGTCTGCCACCGGGCCTTCATCGCCGAGGACTTCTCGTTCAGCTCGGCCAACTCTTCCTCGAGAGCGTCGAGACGGCCCCGAGAGGCCTCGTCGGTTTCGGCCTTGAGTGCCTCGCGTTCGATTTCGAGTTGCTGGATGCGCCTCTCGACTTCGTCGATCTCGGTAGGCATCGAGTCGATCTCGATCTTCAGCCTCGAGGCCGACTCGTCGATCAGGTCGATCGCCTTGTCCGGCAGGAACCGGTCGGCGATGTAGCGCTCGGAAAGAGTCGCGGCGGCGATGATCGCCGAGTCAGCGATCCGCACCCCGTGGTGAACTTCGTAGCGCTCCTTGAGTCCTCGCAGGATCGCGATCGTGTCCGGAACGTCCGGCTCGCCGACCATCACCGGCTGGAAGCGTCGCTCGAGGGCGGCGTCCTTCTCGATGTGCTGGCGGTACTCGTCAAGGGTGGTCGCACCGACCGCACGGAGTTCTCCGCGGGCCAGCATCGGCTTGAGCAGGTTGGCCGCATCGACCGCGCCCTCGGCGGCTCCGGCACCGACGATGGTGTGGAGCTCGTCGAGGAAGAGGACGATCTGGCCTTCAGCATCCTGGACTTCGGTCAGCACGGCCTTGAGGCGCTCTTCGAACTCGCCTCGGTACTTGGAGCCAGCCAGCAGGGCGCCGATGTCGAGAGCGATCACGCGGCGGTCGACCAGGCTCTCCGGCACGTCACCGGAAATGATGCGCTGGGCGAGGCCTTCGACGATCGCGGTCTTGCCGACCCCGGGTTCTCCGATCAGGACCGGGTTGTTCTTGGTCCGGCGCGAAAGCACCTGGATCACGCGACGCACTTCCTCGTCGCGCCCGATCACCGGATCGAGCTTGCCGCTGGCCGCATCCGCGGTCAGGTCACGCCCGAACTTCTCGAGTGCCTGGACCTGGTCCTCGGGGTTGGGCGAGGTCACCTTGTGGGGTCCCCGGACCTCTTCGATCGCCTTCGCCAGGGAATCCCGGTCGGGCAACAGGTCGGAAAGGGGAGAGTTCGAGTCGCTGATCGCGAGCAGCATGTGCTCGGTCGAGAGGTACTCGTCGCCCATCTGGGCCATTTCGCCTTCGGCCCGGCGCAGCACTTCGGTGAAGGCGGACGAGGGCCGCGGGTCGGCGTTTGCACCTTCGCCCAGAGTGGGGAGGTCTGCCATCGCCTGACGCGCGCGGCTCTTTGTGGACGGAAGGTCGGCACCGAGCTTGTTCAGCACGGCGGGAACCAGCCCGTCTTCCTGTTCGAGCAGAGCCACGAGCAGGTGGGCCGGCGTAATTTCGGGGTTTCGCGAAGCGGCAGCCAGACGCTGCGCGGTCTGGATCGCTTCCTGGGATTTCACTGTAAATCTGTCTGGTTGCACGTAACAAATTGTACGTGCTTAACCCCGATTTGTCAAGAAATCTAAGTGGGTACGACTAAGGTTTATCGGCCGACTGAAGCTGCGGACTATTGATCCGGGCGGCGGACCGGGATCTCGACCGGCGGGTCCGGTTCGTAGGCACCGTAAGGGACGATCTCGGTGTTGAGGCGGTCGTGAACCCGGGCCATTTCTTCGTTGAGCTGGTTTTCCAGCTCTCGGGTTCGCTGGCGCATCGCCTCGAGTTCCCGGCGCATGCTCTCGACCCGGGCTTCCATCTCGAGCACGGTCTCGACCCCGGCGAGGTTCAGGCCCTCCTCGTTGGTCATCTGCTGGATCCTCTTTAGCCGCTCCACATCACGCTGCGAGTAGAGCCGCGTGTTCTTGGGAGAGCGCTTCGGGGTGATCAGCCCCCGGGCTTCGTAGATCCGCAGAGTCTGAGGGTGCATTTCGGCCAGTTCCGCGGCAACAGAGATCATGAATACGCCGCGATCCTCGTCCACGGTGACTTCGACCCGGCTGGTTTCGACTCTCCGGCGCTCGGCCATCACGAGCCCCCCTTGACCTTTGCCCGTCTCAGGAGCTCGGCTCGTGGGTCCTCGCCATTCATCGACT
>JAGQUT010000044.1 GCA_020438355.1 Solirubrobacterales bacterium
CTTTACATCGGCCTGATCGTCGCCCAGCTGATCTACGTGATCAAGTTCTGGAACAAGCTGATCGACACCGCCGTCGATTTCCCGAACATGGGAGAGAACGCGATCATGCTGGCGGTCCTTGGCCTGGTCGACGTGGTGATGATTGCCAACCTTCTGATCATGGTGATCATCGGCGGCTACGAGACCTTCGTCTCGAGAATCAAGGTCGACAATCACCCCGATCAACCGGAGTGGCTGTCGCATGTCAACGCCAACGTGCTCAAGGTCAAGCTGGCGATGGCGATCATCGGCATCTCATCGATCCACCTGCTAAAGACCTTCATCGAGTACGGAAGCAAGGACACCGGCCTTACGGAAACCGAGGTGATGTGGCAGACGATCATTCACGTGGTGTTCGTGCTTTCGGCCATCGGCCTCGCCTTCATCGACAAGTTCCTCTCGCCCGCACCGGGACGCCACGACCCCGGTCCCTGACCGGTCCCCGAAGGAACCTGCAGTTAGAGTCGGGGCATGGATGACCGCGAGAAGATCTCCCGTTATGCCAAGGCAACCGCGAAGGCAGGCCAGGGAGGTGAACTTGCCGCGATTCTGCTTGAGGCAGCCGAAGCCAACCGGGCCTTCGAGGGGTGCCTGCAGTACGAAGTGCACCAGTCCGTCTTCGACCCCGACACGATCTGGGTCACCGAAGCCTGGGCGGACCAGGAGGCGGTCAAGGCCTCGCTCGAGGATGAGTCGAACCGTGACCTGATCGAGCGGGCCCGGCCCCTCATCGAGGACATGGAAGTGATCGAACTCGTGCCTCTCGGCGGGATCGAAGCCCGGCTCGACGACCCCCGGCCGGCCACCCCGAACCCGGGCTACAAACTTCTCCAGGTGGATGAGGTGGACGACCTCGCGAAAGGCAGGCTGGACGAGATCCAGGAAGCCCGCTTCGCCACCAGTCCGCTCGAGGCGAACCAGGTCGGTGTCGCATGGTTCCGGCTCCACCCGAACCAGCGGCAACCCTTCGGACACCATCATCACCGCACCGAAGAGGTCTACTTCGTCATTTCAGGTTCGGGCAGGGTCAAGCTGGACGACGAGATCCTCGACCTGACTGAGGGAAGCCTGCTCCGCGTCGGCCCGGAAGTCATGCGTGCCTTCGAGGCCGGACCTGAAGGGATGACTTTCCTCGCGACTGGCCAGCACATCACCGGCGACGGCGAGATCGAACGCGGCTGGTGGAGCGACTAACCAGCGCCCTGCTTCTCAGTCCATGCCGCCGGTGGCAGTGAGATCTGACGCGAGGCTCAAAAAGAGCACGATGTAGACCAGGAACAGGACGGCGATCGCGATCACCACCAGAGCGGCTGCCATCCCTCCGAGGATGGTGCCGAACTGTGCCTCGAACAGACGCCGGTCGGTAACGCCCCTACGCACATCGATCCAGCCGATCGAACCCAGAAAGGCGGCGATCAGGCCGGAACACAGGGCCACAAAGGGCGGGAGCAGCCAGGAAGCGGTCTCTTCGAACTGGTCGATGAAGAAACAGATGATCAGCACGGTGGCAACGACGTTTGCCATCGCAAAGATGCCGAGGATCAGCGATGCCAGTGCCTTGGCGTTGGCATGCCCTTCCGGCGGGCCAACGATCGGATGCTCAAGGGTGGCCATCTCCGGAATTCTAGGACCGGGAGGCCCGAAGGTCTAGTAGGGCGGCAGGTCGTCGTGCCAGCGGCCGAGGGTGCGGAAGGCACGCCAGAAGCGGCGCTTGGCTCCCTCTTCGTCAAGCGCTCCGTCGATGTCGGGAACGAAGAGTGCATCGCAGGCCGGGGTGAAAGCCTGGATCTCGCCCTCGCGGGGTTCGAGCATGCGGGCCAGCGGCAGAGCGAGGTCGTTGATCTTGTCCAGCGCGGGGTCGCCCATGATTACGACGATGCGGGGCTGGACGATGTTGAACTCGTCGGCGAGACGGGCCACGCATTCCGGGTCGGCCTGGGTCGGATCATCGACCGGGCATTTGGCGCAGACCGTGCCGTAGATGACCATCGGATCGATGCTCAGGCGCTTGAAGGACTTCATCAGGGCGTTGCCTGCACGGCCGTAGAAGGCAACTCCTTCTTCCACCTCTGCCGTGGTCGGTGCAAACTTGACCAGCATGATGTCGGCCTGCGGGTGGCCTGATCCGAGCACCGGCATGACCCTGGTCTCCAGACAGGCGTCGCAGCCCTGAAGGTCCCGGCTCAGCTGGTTCAGCTCGCGGATCGCTCGTTCCAGATACTTCTCTTTGATCTCGTTCTCGGTGGTGGGCATCGCTCCGGTTTTCTTTGACGCACCGGGCCGCCCTCCTGCCGGCTCCCGGCCATCACCGGGTCCCTGCATCAGCTCTTGCCTGCTGCACGTTTTGACCCACGCGCCTTGCGGCGGCCACCCCTGACCGCCCGGGGGTCATCGACCTCGCGCTTGGCGGCCTTGGGCCGCCCGGTCGTCTGGATGAACTTGAGGGCCTGGACGTAAACGAGGTTCTTGTGACGACGGGTGATCTCGGCCTCGCGCATGGCCTCGAGGAACTCTTCGGGCCCGTCGAAATCGTGAAGCCGGTTTCGGACCGCACCCAGCCCCTGTGCCACGTGGCTGTCAGAGCCCGCGGCCGGGATGATGTTGTACTTGCGGGCGAACCGCTCCGCCTCCTCGTTGAAGGAAGAAATCGCCACCCTCGGGTTGAAGACCTCCATCAGATCGATGTCCTCGACCATGTCGAGCAGGTTTTCGTAATCGGGAACCGAGTGGAGACGGTCGAAGGGGTGTGGCACGTATACGAGTCCGCCCTGGCGCTTGATCTCGGCCACGGTCTCGGCCATCGACAGGCCCTTGGGGATCTTCTCCTTCAGGAACAGTCCGATCACCTCACCCTGTTCCCCGGTCTTGACCTCTTCGGCGACGATGATCTTGAAGTCGTCCATGCCTTCGGCAACCTTTGCGGCCTCCTGGGCACCCGAGACTTCGTTGTGGTCGGTAATCGCGATCGCGCCGAAGCCACGGTCGCGGGCCGTCTCTATCAGCACCTTGACCGGGGTAGCGCAGTCGCTCGAGTGGTCAGTATGCATGTGGAGGTCGACGTCGATGAGTGGCCGGTCCCTGAGCTTGCGCCGCAGTTCTACGTTCCCCGTGGGATCGTGGCGCCGGGCAACCAGACGCTCGTAGATCTCCTCGAAACGCCCGGCAACCTCGGGCCAGGTTTCGACCTCGAAGCTCCGGCCCGCCTTGCGAAGTCCTTCGCGCAGCTCGTCGTCCCGCCCGAGCCTCTCGATCTGGCCGGCAAGGGTGACCGGATCTCCCGCGGGGAAGAGCAGTCCGCGCTGACCGTCACCGACCAGTTCGACGTAGCGACTGATCGTCGTGGTGACCGGAACTGCGCCGGAAGCGATTGCCTGGCGAACCGCCGCCTGATCGGTCCGGGGACCGTTCGACGCGGCAACGAATACATCGGTGTGGGAAAGGAGCTCTGCCAGCGAAGCCTGTTCCGGGCCGATCACCT
Organism: Solirubrobacterales bacterium; assembly: GCA_020438355.1. Taxonomy (GTDB): domain Bacteria; phylum Actinomycetota; class Thermoleophilia; order Solirubrobacterales; family 70-9; genus 67-14. The sequence continues at coordinate 3,518 of JAGQUT010000044.1, forward strand.
TGATCCTGTCCCGGATCGCCTTTGCGACCCGGATCTGCACCTCGCCAGGTTCCTCTGCGTAGATGCTCGCGGTCCAGTCGAGTTCCTCGGGAAGCCGCCGCAGGGCACGAAGGAAGAGGCGGAGGGCACCGGGCTCCTCCCTCTCCGAGAAGGCGATCCTGAGTGGAGGCTCGCCGGTCTGGGCCGGTGCCGCCGGGTCTACCCCCGGGTGGGTGATTTCGTAAGAACCGGGGAAGTAACGGTTCAGCAGCTTTGCCGAAGCCCTGGAAGAAACGGTACGGGCATCGAGACGGCCAAAGAAGATCTCGAGCAGCGGCCGGGCGAACTGGGTCGCAAAGGGACGCTCCTCGGTCTCGTGAAAAGTTCCCACGTTCAGGGAGAACGAGTTCCTAAGGGCATTGGAGGAAAAACCTGGAACGAACGGATCGTGGACGTGGACGATGTCGAAGCGACCCTGGCCGAGCAGCGCTTCGATCCTCTTGCCCATGTCTACGGAAACCGGTGCCTGACGTTTGCCGGTGCGGGGAATCTTCACTCCGCCGCCCATTGAAAGCACCCTCGGTTCCTCTCCAGGGGCAAAGAGCGCGTCGGGATCGTCGCTGAGACCGCTCAGGGCCTCTTTGGTCTCGGCAACTCCACCGCGTCCACCGGAAGGAGCCGCGATCACCACAGAATGACCGCGCCGGGCCAGCTCGTCGCTGACCCGGCGCGTGTAATCGTTTAGTCCACCCTGCTCAGACCAGGGGAAAGGGGTGAACTGGACTATCGAAAGGGGAGCCAATCAGGCTTCGGACTTCGCGTCCTCGGTCGCCTCGGCGACCGGCTTGGTCCCGCCCAGCGGCGAAGCGCCACGGGCGTACTCGACGATGAAGTCTTCGGTCTGCTGGCGTGCCTCTGCGTCCGGACGCTGGTTGTGCGGGGACTTCATGAGGTACGACGAAGGACCGTCGAGCTGACCGGCGATGCCGTTGTTGAGGGCGAGCTTGATCAGCCGGACCGCGTCGATCACGACGCCGGCCGAGTTCGGCGAGTCCCAGACCTCGAGCTTCAGCTCGACGTTCAGCGGGACGTCACCGAAAGACTTGCCTTCGAGACGGATGTGGGCCCACTTGCGGTCGGTCAGCCACGGCACGTAATCCGAAGGACCGACGTGGACGTCACGGTCCTCGAGTTCGAGGCCCATGATCGAGGTCACGGCGTTGGTCTTCGAGATCTTCTTCGAGTCGAGGCGCTCGCGCTCGAGCATGTTGAAGAAGTCCATGTTGCCGCCGACGTTGAGCTGCGAGGTGTGCTGCATCTCGACGCCGCGCTCGTGGAAGAGCCGGGCCAGCTGCCGGTGGACGATGGTCGCGCCTACCTGGGACTTGATGTCGTCACCGATGATCGGGAGACCGGCTTCCTTGAAGCGGTTGTCCCAGTAGTCCTCGCTGGCGATGAAGACGGGCAGGCAGTTGACGAAACCGACACCGGCGGCGATCGCCTGCTCGACGTACCACTTGACGGCGTCTTCCGAGCCGACCGGCAGGTAACAGACGAGAACGTCAGTCTTGGTGTCCTTGAGGATCTGGACGATGTCTGCGGTCGGACCCGGGGCCTTGGTGATGACCTGCTTGAGGTACTTGCCGAGGCCGTCGAGGGTCATGCCGCGTTCGACGGTGACACCGAGGTTCGGTACGTCGGCGAACTTGATCGTGTCGTTCTGACCGGACCAGATGGCCTCGGAAAGATCCTTGCCGACCTTCTCCTGGTCGATGTCAAAGGCTGCGACGAACTCGATGTCCTTGACGTGGTAGCCGCCGAGGTCGACATGCATGAGGCCGGGAACCTGATCCGACGGATCGGCGTCCTTGTAGTACTGGACCCCCTGGATGAATGAGTTGGCGCAGTTGCCGACACCGACGATGGCTACTCGAACCTTGTCGTCACCGCCGCGGCTGGCGCCGTTGCCGTTGCTGGAAAGTCCGTTATCAGTCATGGGTAAGCGAAAGTCTCCTGTGGGTGGGATGGCATCTGTTGCCGAATGGACTCCGGACCGCACGCGGAAGAGGGGCGGATAGCCTCGCCTCATCAGGGCACGGAGCCGGATCGACCCCTAATGACACCACAAATCGGGATCGGTTACAGGCAAACCGCAGGAAAGTTCGAAGGGGACCGGCTGAGCCGCTGTCAGTCGCTGGCTGCGGCCGCGTCCAGTTTCTTCAGCTCGGTCCGCACATGCCAGACCCGCTGGAGCGTGGTGATCGCTGTCAGGGCAGCCATCACATAGATCGCGATCGGCAGCAGGTCGAGCCCGGAGATCAGCTCGCCGTCGGCGAAGACCAGACCGATTGAAAGCAGGACGACCCGCACGGGCCGGGTTGCGATGCCCACCTTGCACTCGACTCCCAGCGCTTCGGCACGGGCGCGGGTGTAGCTGACCATCAGGGAGCCCAGGACGACCAGGACACAGATCGCGGCGGCGACGTTGTTGCCGGTCTCGGCGAAGTGCCAGGCAACGGCGGCAATCACGACACCTTCCTCGATCCGGTCAAGCGTTGAATCGAGGAATGCCCCGAAGAGGGTCCCCTTTCCAGACATCCGCGAGTAGCGGCCGTCGAGAGTGTCCATTACCGAGCCGATGATGAACGCGAGGCCGGCAAAGAAGAACTGGCCGTCCAGGACGAGTACGGCGGCGATCAGATTGCCGACAAGGCCAACCATCGAAATCGCGTTCGGGGTCAGGCGGGATTGAATGAGGGCTGTTCTGGCCTGCTCCCGGAAATCCTGGGCAGGTCTGTTGCGCTGGCCGTTCTGGCCGCCCTCGGGGGGCCCGGACGAAGACTCCATGCCGGCAGGTTATTCGCTCAGCGTTCGGGACGACAGTCGCGAACCGCACCGAACCGGGCCCCGGGGCTGAAATCCGCGGCAATTCTCAGCGAGCCCGAACGATCGAGGACGACCTGCGTCCAGTCGCCGGGGCCTTCCTCGACGCAACCGCTACCCGCCTCGACCCGCCAGTAGGGAGTGGATCGGATTCGGACTAGAAAGCTGCCCGCAACGGGTGAACTGACCGTGAAGCCATCCGTCTCCAGCGCGGTGAGCCGGGCCGGGCGCTCCACCATTGGTTTCGCGTCCTTGACCCGGAACAGCTGCCAATCGCCAGCGACCGGGATCTCCTCCAGGAACGGGAGGCCGCCACGGATCAGCGCCGCCTCCTTCTCTCCTGCGTAGTCAAGTTCGGTGTCCGGCAGGGCCACATATCCGACTGCCAGGCGGTCCAGCCAGCGCCGGTAACGCTCGGGGGTCAGGCGCTCCGCGTAAAAGAGCGGATTGAGGTGCCGGTCAGTCTGCCTCTCCCAGCCACGGGCAAGGGGGAATTCGGGCGCAGCACGGGCAGCTTCCCAATGGGATGCGACAGGTACCACCTCGACCCGGGCCGGTTCACGCTCGAGCCTGGGCGCGAGGGCATCGGCGAGCGGCTGGTAGAAGGCCTTGCTCACCGCCGGCTCGTCGTCAACCAGCCTCAGGTCTCTGATTACCGGTCCCGTCTGCCACCAGACGATCAGCGGCAGCAGCAGGACCAGAATCGCCCGCTTCCAGAGCCTGGGTGTCAGTGGCTCGGCGGCCAGGGCGCAGAGCAGGACCGGCCCGAGGAGAAGGGCCCCGAGGCGATTCACGTTGCCGCCCATCGGAGTGCTGAGCACATAGGAAGCAACCAGGGCCCCCGCGTAGACGAGCATCCCGATCCGGACCAGGCGCTGACCCGGCGGGACCATCGCCGCGCTGACCAGGGTCAGAACGATTGCCGGAATGAAACTCGAAGTCACATAAGGCTCGTCGCCCCCACCGGGGAAAAGAAGGGCTACGACCCCCGCGACGAGAAACGCAACGGCGGCCAGTTCAAGTCCGCGACGGTCGGGGCGCTCGGCCAGAAAGTGGGCGAACCCGACGCAGGCGAGAAACAGGGCAGCTACCGGACTTGCCAGACCAACCGAGCCAGCAAGGATGAGTGCCGGGATTCGCTGGCCGCGCTGGGCAGCAAACACGGCGGCCATCGCCAGCAGAACCCCGAGCGCGAAGGTCAGACGGCCCGAGAAGAGGCTGATCGTTGCCGCGAAGGCAAACCAGATCGCGCCGGCCTGGGCCCGCTCCCCCCATTCACGGCGGGAGATCAGGGTGAAGAGGATGACGGTACCGACGACCGCGATCGACCCCATGACCCGAAACCCGAGCCACGCCCCCAGGGGAGGAGCAAGTAACGAGTAGGTCGGCAGGTAGTGACCGCCGAACCAGTAGTTGTTCCAGACCGTTGGACCTGATAGTTCGAACAGTTCGGTGCGGAACGTCTGGGCGGCGTGGTCGGCGCTGTGGGGCGCCATGACCAGATAGACGATCGCCAGACCGACGACGACCAGGAGTGGCGCCGCCAGGAACCCCCAGGTCGCAGAATTGGCCAGGGACCGGAGCTTCAAGCCGGCCCCCTCAGGCCTCGGCCCGTTGCCGCTCCGCTTCGCGGCTCCATGCCCAGTTCTCGGGTCGGATCTCGGCGATCACCCTGGAAGCGATGACGAATGCCAGACCGGCGACCATCCAGCCGAGTACTGCATCGAGCCAGTAGTGGTTGGCGGTCACGACAGTCACCCAGGCCACAAGGAGCGGCCACGCCGCCCAGAAGGATTTGGCGAACCAGTTTCGGCAGACCATGAATCCGGTTCCGCCGATCATCAGGGCCACCGCGCAATGCATCGACGGAACGGCGGCGAACGGGTTGATGAACAGCTTGGCGAGTTCCGAGTCGTGGTTCACGCTCGAGTGGGCGTTGACCGTGTCGATAAACCCGTACTCCGGATACATCCGGGGCGGTGCCGTCGGGAAGCCGATGTATCCGACCAGGGCGATCGCCATCGAGACGAAGAGCATGTTGCGGAAGAAGTAGTAGTGGTCGTTCCGGAACAGATACATCCAGATCAGGAACGAGAGGGCCAC
>JAGQUT010000045.1 GCA_020438355.1 Solirubrobacterales bacterium
GATGTCGTCCAGCACGAGCCGGTTGGCCTCGAGCATGTCGGAAAGCTGTCCGGTGTCCTTCCACCATCCGGTAACGATTTCGGAGCGGACCTCGCGGCCTTCGTCGATCAGGGTCTGGATCGCTTCGGTTATCTCGAGCTCGCCACGATCCGAAGGAGTGAGCCCCCTGGCTGCCTGGAGGATCGCCGGTGAGAACAGATAGACCCCGACCAGCGCCATGTCCGAGGGCGGGTTCTCCGGTTTTTCGACCAGGCCCACGACTCGCTTTCCGTCCAGTTCGGCGACCCCGAATGCGCTCGGGTCATCCACCCTGGTCAGCAGGATCATCGCTTCGGGAGATTCGGCCCGGAAGCGCTCGACCAGGCCCGGAACTCCCTCCCGCAGAAGGTTGTCGCCTAGATACATGACGAAAGAGGAGCCGTCGAGAAACTCTTCAGCGGTCAGTACGGCGTGCGCGAGTCCCGCCGGCTTGTCCTGCTCGATGTAGGTCACCTTCGCGCCAAAGGCGGAGCCGTTACCGACCGCTTCACGCACTTCATCGCCGGTTTGCGGAGCGATGATGATGCCGATGTCGGTGACCCCGGCTTCGACCAGGGCCTCGATCCCATAGAAGAGAACGGGCTTGTTTGCCACTGGCACAAGCTGCTTTGCATATGTGTGGGTGATCGGGCGCAGGCGCGTTCCGGAGCCGCCCGAGAGGATCAGACCCTTGATCTCGGTCATGAATCGTCAAGAATAGCCTGAATGAGCGCCGCCACCCCGACCGTGTACATCCCGACTCTCGAAGGGGGTCAGCGCCTTGCGGCCTGTCTGAGAGCACTCGAAGGCCAGACTGTCGAAGCCGACGTAGTTGTCGCCGACAACGGGCCCGGGAATGGCTGCTCCAACCTGCTGGCCGAGGACTTCCCCCAGGTGAAGAGGATCGCTTTTGACGGCAGGAACCTGGGATTCGGCGCAGCCCTGAATCGTTCGGTGATGGCCGAGGGCGAGGGGCCAATCATCTTCCTCAACGACGATGCCGTTGCTGATCCCGGTTTCGTCGAAAATCTCGTCTCCGCGAGGGAAGAGAGCGGTGCAGCGATGATCGCCGGGGTCCTGCTGAAGGTTTCCGATCCATCCCTGGTCGATTCCGCCGGGATTCGCTGTGACCGCACCTTGACGGCCTGGGATTACATGACCGGCGAGCCCGTTGACCGGCTGGCCGGAGCCGCCGACCCATTCGGACCGACTGGCGGCGCCGCACTGTTCGACCGTGATGCTTTCGTCAAGGCAGGCGGCTTCGACGAGCGCATCTTCCTTTATTACGAGGATCTCGACCTGGCGCTGAGGATGCGTCTCGCGGGACACGAGTGCCGCCTCGCCCCCGGCGCCAGGGCAATCCACGAAAGCTCGGCCACCCTTGGCCGAAGGGCTGCCGCCAAGTACAGGCAGACCGGGTTCAGCCGCGGCTACCTTCTCCGCAAGTACGGAATCATGGGCCACCCGGCGCTGGCCCTGAAAGTCATGGCAAGCGACCTCCCGGCCGGACTGGTACAGATCGTCGCCGACCGGACGGTCGTTGGCCTGGCCGGACGCTGGCGAGGTTGGAAGGCGGGCCGCGACAGCCCGGGGGCAATGGCACCGCTCGATCAACTCGAGCCCGCTCGGCTGGGGCAGCACCTCAAGGTCCGGCTTGCCCGACGCAGGTACTAAACGAGGTCTCTTGACTACCTGGCGCCTAAGCACCCGCTGGTCGCCGAGCGCTGGCTCCGGACGTTTCTGACCGCTTTTCAGCCGAACGGCGGGTGGCGGAAGTTCCTGACCCGCCTGAGCGAGAATGGCAGCGAGGCCTTCCCGTACTTGGCGCTCAGGAAGCCGCGAAAGTTTCGGCCTAACCTGGTTCGAATGAAGGACTGAAAGACTCCGAAACGGTTGGTCCTCACAACCTTGATCCGGCGGTTCACCCTTCCGTAGCTGCGGCCGAACCTGATCGTCACTCTTCCGGACTTCGAATTGGGGGTTCTTCCCCAAATCAGGATTCCGCGAGGCTGCCGGAAAGCCACAAACGGGAACTCGAATGCCTTCAGAACACGTTTCGGTCGATCCTTGGCGATCGTCGCCCCCCTGAGCCAAAGGCCGGACTGGATAGTTTCGCTGAAGGGTAGTCCTTCCCTGGGCCAGTCCCGGATCGAAAGCCAGAAGAAGTTGTCCACCCCGGCCTTCCAAGACCCGAACATGGCTTCTGATGTCCACCGACTCAGCAGGCCCATCCTCAGACCATTTGGATCGGGGGGCTTTGAGTCCCAGCTGAATTCGGTCACCCAGACCGGAACGTAACGTTTTGGGGACTTGATCTTGCCGTACTTGCGGGCGGCTCGAATCAACTTGATCATCTCCGCCACGTCGCCGAGCTGGACGTCATCGGGGTGGGTTGCGGTTGTGGTCGGTCCACCTGTCGTGTACGGGTTGATCGCCCAGATGTCGAATCTGCCGAACCCCTCGCAGCCCTCGATCGGAACGGGATTCTTGCGCCCTTTCATGCAGAGGAGGCGCCGGGTGAAATCGAGAGGATGTGTCGAGTTCGTGCCGCCGAGCGGCGCGAGCCCGCCACCGACCACACGGTTCTTCGAGCTGCTGCTCTTGACGACAGCCGCAAAGCGGTTGAGCAGGTTCCGGTAAAGGGCCGGGGACGGACGCTTCTTGCCTTTGCGTTGGGGCTTGAAGAAGATGTGAAGGTTGGGCTCGTTCCACGGCTCCCAGTACCTGAGCCTCGGCAGCCCCCCGAAATTTCCGCTGTAGCGCCGTACCGCAGCCCTCGTGAAACGCTGGAACGCGACCGGATGGGGGTTACAGATCCCGGGTTTGCCTTTGGCGACGCAACGCTCGGCCCAGCGCGGTGCGGTGTTCACCTGGACCAACGGGATCAGACCTGCCCTAATCGCCCGGACCACCTGGTGGTCGGCGGATGTCCAGTCGTAATGGGGGTCAGCGGGGTTGGTCGGGTCCCATTGATTCGGTTTGTTTGGGGGGGCAATCATGCTCCAGACCAGAGCAACCCGCGTGTATTTGGCTCCCGCACCCTTGATGCGGTCATATCCCTTCTGCTCAACCAGGCCGGTATCCGGCACGGTTACACCGGTCGCAAGCGGACGCGCAGCCGGCGCAGACTGGGGGGCCGTAGAGATAGCCAGGCTGGCGAGCAAAGTGGAGAGGAACAAAGCCATAGCCGAGCCCCCGCGTAACCTCAGCAAGAATCTCCGCTCATACTGATCCGCCCGGTTGCAAGAAGAGCTCTGAGCAACTCGAAAAGAGAGGGTTAGCGCTTTGGTGGATTCGACGAATTGACGGACTGAAGATTCCATGCTTGCTGTGGTCGGCCCGAGACCTGCTTGGACAGTGGGTTGAACTGGATTGTCTGCCTACTACCCAGTACAAGAAGAAACCAACAGCGCTGCGCGTTAGTCGAGACCCTGCGCAGCCAATTAGGGTAAGCCGCAGCTTGAACGATCAATAGACACCGCCCAGCTTCCGGTGGTCCCAGCTGACCGTGTGAACGGGAACAAATTCAAGAACCACCCGCTTCGGAGCCTGGGCCCGAAATGCTTCAACCATCTCTGGTGTCGGCTCCCCTCCTCCGGGCGTGTACCTTGCCGCTGCCCCCAGTCCGTACTCGACGACGGTGTCGAGGTCCGAATGGATGACTGTTTCCGCTTCGTACATGACACCACGCAACTCGGAGTACTGGTCGTACCCGGCCTCGACCAGAACCGTGGCCCTGGGGTCACGTTCGATGTTCTTCACTTTCTGCGACTTGGCAAAGGTCCAGGAGCGGATACGGCCATCGACCACCTGGTACCAGAGGGGCATCGAATGTGGCCAGCCTCGCGGCCCGAAGCTGGACACGATGGCGACCCGCTCCTCTTCAAGGAAGGCCTGGATCTCCTCTTCACTCATCTCGATCTGTTTGCGCTTGTTGCCCATGTCTGGACCCTACTCGGCGAGATCGTCCGGGAGCCGGCCTTCCGCCTCGAGTTTCTGGAGGTGAGCTTCCATGACCACGTTGGCGGCTGGCCTGAGCTGCTCCGGCACGTCTGACCAGACCTCTTCGAGCAGATTCATTCGGGAGCGCTCACCCCTGGCCATTGCCGCGACGAGTCCGTTCTCGCGGGCTTCCCGGTGGGCGATGTACTCGTTGATCTTGCCGGGCGCGTCGGTGATCCAGGGCCCGTGACCGGGACAGATGAGGGAAGGATCACGTGACTGAAGCAGCCGCAGCGAAAGCATGTACGCGGCGAGAGATCCTCCTTCGGGCGGAACGTAGGTGGAACCCCAGCCCAGGATCAGGTCACCGGAAAAGCAGACTCCGTCATCGGTAAACAGGCAGAAGTGATCTGTCGAATGACCGGGGGTCGCCACCGCTTCGAGACCTCCATGGGTCTCGCCGTCGGCGAGTTCCACCGGATCGATCCCGAGCATCCCGACCCCGCCGGTATGGTCGGCATGGGAGTGAGTCAGAAGCACGCCAGCCGCTCCGCCCCTGTCGTCTATCGCCCTCTTCACAGCGGCAATATGGGCTTCGTCTTCGGGTCCGGGATCGATCACCCAGCAAGGATCGCTCCCGTACAGATAGGTGTTCGTGCCGGTCAGGGTCATCGGCCCCGGGTTGTCCGCCATCACCCTCCAGATCCCGGGATGACCGGGCGCCGGCCCGTCGGCCATTTCGTTGCTCATGCTGGAAGCCTAAAGTCGCGCCCCGATTTCCCCGTAGTATGGGAGTCGCAAGAGGCAACAGGGACGTTCCCGGAAAGAACAGGTTTCATGCTCATCAGCAGTCCTAGGGAGATCGGTGTACTGGTCATGGCGCTGGCGATAGTCGCTGCCGGCTTGATCGGAATGGGTGCCTCTGAAGCGCAGGCAGCCACCGGCAAACGCTGCATGATCAATGGCACCAAGAGCATGGACCGGCTGTTCGGCTGAAGATCCAGCCGGGGCGATCGACTTTAGCGGCAATGTCGGGTATCTCCCTGAAGCCGAACTGATCAAGCAGGAACCACCAACCACGATTTCCCAGACCACCACCGAGGACTCGCAGGCACCGATCCTGCGCTCATTGAACGTTCCGGAGGTAGTCGATTTCTCGGGAGGCGGTGAAGCCCTGGCGGCCACCTTCAGGGCCACCGAGAACCTCTCAGGGCTCGACGCGGGAGGCATTGGCTTCTCGGTGCAGGGTCCGGTCAACTGGGGCTACAGCGGCTGGGTCACCCGGACGAGCGGTAACGACCTGGACGGCATCTATGAAGCCAGGGCCCGGGTGTCGGCCGATCTCCCCGATGGAACCTACGATCTTCAGATAACGCTCAGCGACAAGGGAGACAACATCGAGTGGTACCACCGTCAGGACCTGCTCGGCCTCGGATTCCCCGGGACCGTCACAACGGTCTCGGGGGCTCCCTGAAGGAGAGAATCACGTCCCTCAGGCGGCGAGTTCGCGGCTGATCGCTTCGCGGGCCTCGGGGGGATCAAGCACGACGAGATCACCAGCGCCGCGGAGGATCTCCCGGACCAGCCAGCTGGTTCCGGCGTAGGGAAGCTCGACCACGACGGCACCGTCGGCAAGTTCCTCCACGACGTTCCGCTCCTCGCGCATCCAGCGGGAACGCTCGGGGGAAACCCAGACCCTCGCGACCGAGGCCTCGGGGACCTGGCCGTCACTCATCCAGCCCTCCACACCGGCCAGCTCCTCCGCTTCGGGTCGCGGCTCGAAGCTCTCACCGGTCGGGGTCGCTTCCTTGATTCTGTCGAGCTTGAAGTGGCGCATCGCCTGGCGGTCGAGGTCAAAGCACTCCGCGTACCAGCCCTCGCGACCGTTCTCGAGCCTGTACGGCTCAACCTTCCGCTGGGAGAACTTGTCCTCGTTCTCCTTGTAGTAGTTGAGGTCGAGGACCTGACGCTTGGCGATCGCCTCGTTGACGATCCTCGCGGCCTCGGCGCCTCCCGACTCGCTGACGATCGCGAGACCTTCCTGGGCCGGGTCCCGGCCGAGCGCCTCGATGATCTTCTCGCGGGCGGTATCCAGCTTGGCCTGCGGAAGGTGGTCACCAACCAGGTCGATTGCCGCCACGAGCGCCTTGGCCTCGAGCGGGAGCAGCCGCGCCGGCCTGGCAAACGAGTCGCCATAGGGCTCCGAATCGACCTCGATGATGTCGCCCTTAATCTCGGCGTAGAGAACGTAGGTACCGCCGCCAAAGTTGACGACATTGAGGACGTCGATGTCATCCCGGAGTTCCTCCTCGGAGAGTTCCAGCCTCTGACAGAGGTCTGACATCGAGAGGGCGTTGCCTTCCTTGGCCGCGCCGATCAGCATCCCGGCGAGGGTGACCAGACGGCCGAACCGCTCGGGACGGATCGCCGCGGAGGACCGGTCCTTGCTGCGCTGACGACGCTCCCTGACCGGGGTCGGGAAGTCTGTCTGGGCTTCAGCGACATCGAAGCCGTTGATGTGCCGGTCGCGAAGCAGTGCTATCCGCTCCTCGGCGGCGGCCTTGAACTCGGGGGGACCGAGGACTTCGGCGTTCTGTCGCCAGCGAAGGACCCAGGCCAGGAGTTCCCGTTCACTTGCGTATGAGGTCTCCAGGACGATGCCTTCCCGCCCTCCGGTCTCCTTCGGGTCCGCATCGGTCACCGTGCCGTGGCTGCCAAAGTCGCGGGCGATCAGCCAGGCGATCCGGTCGCTGAAGAAGATCCTCGCGGTGCCGGACTCCTCGCCGAGCTGCCAGTCGGCCAGGTCGGCGTAGTCACGGCGCTCGAAGTCCTCGGGCGGGTTGAAGTCATGTTCGGACTTGGTCGCATAGCCGACCTTGCCCCGGATTCTGGACAGCCTGAACACCCGGACGGCATCCCGCTCGTGCGAATGCCCGATCAGATAGAACTGCCCGCCCCTGAAGACGAGGTGATACGGGTCAACCTTGCGGTCCGAGACCTGATCCGAGCCGATCGTGTGGTATTCGAAGGTGATCGTCTTGTGCCGGGAGATCGCGGTCTCGACGCGGGCAAGCCGCTGGGTCAGGTCACGCGAGGAGGTGGCCGAGAACTTGGCCATCGACACGGGAATGTTGTCCGGGTCGGCGAGCGGGTTCGGGTGGCCCCACGCGACCTGCTGCAGGGCAAGCCGCAGCGGCTCTGCGTAAGCGAACTCACCCTCGGTGAGAAGACTCAGCGAGGTTCGGAGCGCGGCGAGTTCGTCATCGGTGAACTTGATCTCCGGCAGGTAGAAGTTCTCGGGGGGGAGCGAGTAGAGCTCGGCCTCGAAGAAACCCTCTCCGGGCCGGTCCACCTGCAGTTCGATTCCGAGGCTGTCGAGCTCGGCCCTGTCCGCATAGAACCGTCGGGCGAATGCGTCTTCATTCATGACGCTGTAGCCCTCGACCTCCCGCTTGATCTCCAGGGCCGAAACGGGTCGGCCCTGAGCCATCAGAAACGAGATGAGCGAGAGCTGCCGGATCAGCTTCTCGGTGTCCTTTGCCATCAGCGACTGACTTTACCGGCGATCAGTCTCCGGGCGTTCCCCAGATCACTCCGGAAGCGGCATTCAGACCGCAAATGCCGGGTTTTTTTGCCCTTGTGTGCGCCCCGCGTCAGGAAGAGGTGACGAGGCCGAGCCGTTCGGCGTACCGCTCGGATCGCTCGAGCGCTTCTTCCTTGTCCATGTAGGGGACGAGGATGGCGTACAGCAGGTCCGGACCGACCTCGGGAAGCATCTCGGTCCGCTCGTCGACGATCTCGGCCCGGATCACGACGGCGGCACCGCCGATCACCATGCCGGCGATCGATTCGGGGACCACATCCCGGTCGGGCATCATCGTGCGACCGCCGTCGACAAACGCGGCAATCATTCGGACCGCCGACAGGTACCTCTCGAGTGCCGCAGGCCCCGCCGAGAACATGTCGACGATGCACATGC
>JAGQUT010000046.1 GCA_020438355.1 Solirubrobacterales bacterium
GTTGAGGCTGGTTCCTCCCGAACGGAAGGTGACCGGGATTCCCTCCTCGCGACCGAATCTGAGGACCCGGGCCACGTCATCGGCGTCGTGGGCCATCACGACTACCTTCGGAATCATCCTGTACGGACTGGCATCCGAGGCGTAACGGATCAGGTCGGTAGCCCGGTCGAGAAGCTTCTCCTCACCGACGGCGGCAACAAGCTTCGAGCGAAGCGGTTCGGGGGTGCCACCAGCCACCCAGTCGGGTGCCCGGTCGGACGCCGGCTCGCTCGGTTCCGGCGTGATCTTCAGTACATCCGGTTCGAGCAGTGGCATTTTGGCTCCCTGACTGGTTGAGAACTAGAAGAGTGACATTCCCGGCTGGACGGGCACCTCGACCAGGCGAGGCCTGGGGTCGGCGATCGCCTCGCTGAGTGCTGCTTCGACTTCTTCGGAGGTGTTCGCTGTCCTGCTTTCGATGCCGTAGCCCTCGGCGATCTTCGCGGTCTCCAGGGCGGGCAGGTCAAGGCCGGGTGCTCCCGTCACCTGCTCGACCTCGGCGAACCACTTGAGGATTCCGTACTCCTCGTTTCGAAGGATCAGGAAGGTGACCGGAACGTCGTAGGCGGCTGCCGTCCAGAAGGCGGTTACGGCGTACTGCACGGAACCCTCACCAAGCACACAGACCACCGGGCGGTCCTGGCCGTACTGGATGCCGACCGCGGCAGAGAGGCCGAAACCGAGTCCGCCGCCGGCCCCGAAAAAGTAGCTGTTCGGGTTCGAGATCCGGAGCTGGTTGCGCAGCGCCATGGTGGAGGTAGGAGCCTCGAGCACGATGATCGCGTCATCCGGGATGACTCCCTTCAGAGTGTTCATCACGGTTGAAGGGTTGAGCGGGTCCGTTTCTTCCATTCGAACCGGCCCGGGCCAGGGCTCCACCTCGGGGCGGCTGGTGCCGTCGAGCTTCGCGTTGAGTGCGGCCAGGGCGAGCTTGACATCAGAGATGATCGCCTCGCCCATCGGGGCACGCGCGGCCTCGTCCGGGTCGGAAGTGATCTGGACCAGCTTCGTGTTCTCGCCAAGGAGCGGGCCTGGCAGGTAGGGGTAGTAAGGGAAGACCGACGAGCCGACCACGAGGATCAAGTCGTGATCCTTGAGGGTCTCGCCGACCGGCTGGATAGCCGGGGGCAGAACCCCGCGCCACTGCGGGTGGCTTTCAGGGAATCCGATTCGTCCTCCGCCCGGCGCAGGCGATGCCCACACGGGAAGGTTCTGGTCCTCGGCGAGAGCGATCGCTTCTTCCCAGGCCCCCGAGGCATCGATGTCGGGGCCGGCGACCATGACCGGGTTCGAAGCCGAAGCGAGGCGGGAGGCGAGATCCTCGATCGCAGCTGGGTCGGCACCTGAACGGCCGCTGACCGCCCGGTCGATCACATGCTGCGCCTCGGTCGCGTCCATCTCGACGTCCCAGTCATCCATCGGGATCGAGACCATGACCGGCCCCATCGGCGGCGTGGCCGCGAGATGGATCGCATGGGCGAGGGCGAGCGGAACGTCCTCGGCGCGGACCGGCTCATAGGAGTACTTGACGTACGGATCGGGAACCCGGATCGCGTCCCGGTTGGTCAGGTTCGCCTGCATCGTGACCTGGGCCCTGACCTGTTGGCCCACCGTGACCACGACGGGAGAGTGGTTCGCCTGCGCGTTGAAGAGGGCTCCGACCGCGTTGCCCAGACCTGGTGCGGTGTGGAGGTTGACCAGGGTGGGTTTGCCAGTGACCTGGGCGTGACCGTCGGCCATGCCGACCACAGCGGCTTCCTGGAGGCCGAGAACGTACTTGAAGTCGTCGGGGTAATCGGCCAGCATCGGCAGCTCGGTCGAGCCCGGGTTGCCGAAGATGGTGGTCATTCCCAGGCTGCGGAACAGGTCGAAAGTGGCTTCGCGCACGGTAGGCATGGGCGCAGCCTACCGGTGAACGGATGGGTACGGGATGGAAGCGGAAACACCGGGCCTGTCAGGATTGGGCTGTGCGCAAAACACTGGCCTTCGCCCTGATCCTGCCCGTCATCCTCGTCGCAATCGCCGGCTGCAGTGACGGCCGCAAGATCTCGACTCCCCCCGCCTGCCTCGCGGCACCGGAGTTCTGGCTGACCGCGCTCTCGAACGCGCCCGAAAAGGTGGTCATCGAGGAGAGCGCTTCGATCAGTGAGTGTCTCCCCGAGAAGCAGACTGTCGCCAATCAGGAGGAAGTCGGCCGGACCGCCGTGATCGTTGCCTCATCCCTCGCTGCCTCGATCAAGGGTGAGCCCAGGGCCGGTGGAGAGTCGAACTCACCGACCGCCGAAGAGGCAGCCCTGATGGCTGGCTATCTGGTCGGTGCCCTGGAGAAGGGAGCCAATGAGAGCGGCGGCATCCACGACGTCATGGTCACCCGTGTTGAGGCCGCGGCGACGAACGGCCTCGATGCCGCAGGTCCCGCAGCCCGGGAGCAGTACGAAGAGGGCCGCGACGCCGGCCTCGCCGAAGGCTGAACAGGCCGGTCCCGGGCACTCGGGAACATCCCGGCCGATCGACTGAAAGACTGTTCACGTAATTCAGCCCGAGTCCGAAAGGCGTCCGAAGTGAGCGAGCAACTCTGGGGTGGGGAGACCACCAAGGCGATTGACAACTTCCCGGTTTCCGGTGAGACGATTCCCCCGTCACTGGTCAAATGGCTTGGCCTGATCAAGGCCAACGCAGCCCGGGCCAACGCCGACCTGGGACTGCTTGACGCGGAGATCGCGGACCGGATCGCCAAGGCAGGCGATGAGGTTGGCGCGGGCAAGTACGACGACCAGTTCCCGATCGACATCTTCCAGACCGGATCCGGAACCTCGTCGAACATGAACACCAACGAGGTGATCGCCAACCTCGCGGGCGAAGGCGTTCACCCCAATGACCACGTCAACATGGGCCAGTCCTCGAATGACGTGTTTCCGTCGGCGGTTCATCTCGCTGCGCTCGACCAGGTGACCCATGACCTGCTGCCCGCCATGGAACAGCTCGCGGTCGCGCTTGAAAGCAAGGCCGAAGAATTCAAGGACGTGGTCAAGGCCGGTCGCACCCATCTGATGGACGCGGTACCGGTGACCCTTGGCCAGGAGTTCGGTGGGTACGCATCACAGGTCCGTCACGGCATCGACCGGGTGCGCGCCACCCTCGCCCGGGTCGGACAGATCCCGCTTGGCGGGACCGCCACCGGCACCGGCCTCAACACCCACCCCGAGTTCTCCGCCAAGGTCCGGGGCCTGCTCGAAGCCGAGAGTGGCCTGGCCATCTCGGCGCCCCACGACCGGTTCGAGGCGCAGGCAAACCGCGATTCGCTGGTCGAGCTTTCAGGGGCGCTCAAGGTTTATGCGGTGTCACTGAACAAGATCGCCAACGACCTGGCGCTCATGGGTTCGGGACCCCGTACTGGACTTGCCGAACTGCATCTGCCGGAGCTCCAGAAAGGCTCCTCGATCATGCCCGGCAAGGTCAACCCCGTGATCCCGGAAGTGGTCATCCAGGTTGCAGCCCAGGTGGTCGGCAATGACATGGCGATCACCATGGCCGGTTCCCAGGGCCAGTTCGAACTGAACGTCCGGGTGCCGCTGATCGCCCGAAACCTGCTCGGCTCGATCCGGATCCTGGCCAGTGCCACCCGCCTGCTCGACGAGAAGTGCGTCGCCGGCATCGAGGCGAATCACCCCCAGCACGAGAAACACGCCGAAGCCACGCTGGCCACAGCGACAGCCCTCAACCCGTACATCGGTTACGACAAGGCGAGCGAGATCGTCAAGGAGGCAGCAGCATCAGGCCGTCCGCTTCGTGAAGTCGCGATCGAACTGGGAGTCGAGGAGAAGGTTCTCGACGAGGCCCTCGACCACCACAAGATGGCCAACCCCCACGGGTAAACAGTCGGGCCGGTCTTCGCCGGCCCTTCCAAATCAACCCGCCGGCCCACTACATCCATGAATGGATGGTCCGGCTCCGCTGGGTGCCTGACGGATTGGCTCGCTCCCCTCGGGAGGCGGCCGCTCCCCCGGTCAGCGGCGTCTCTTCTTTGGTATTACCCGGATGTTGGTGGTGACCTTCTTGCCGGCGACCGTGACTGTGATCCTGGCCTTGCCTCTGGCGGTGTTCAGGGCCCGGACCGGGATCTTCACCGTGGCGGTGCCGCCCGGCTGGATCTTTGAGATCACGGCCTGGCCCTTCACCTTGACCCGCCGGTTCGATGACTTGACGCGGACCCGGACCTTCTTCGCGTCGGCCGTTGCCGTGATGAAGTTGCTCACCTTGACCGTCAGCTTGAACCGCTTGCCGGCTCGGAGTTGACGCTTCTTCGGGGTGACCGTGACCTTGTTCAGGTTGGCCCGGGGCTTCCGTGGATCCTCGATCAGCAGTTCGACATTGCGGTCCTCGACCTCGCCCTCGCCGCAGCGGTTCGGGGCGCAGGCCTCGCCGCCGCTCTGGTTGTCGTTGAAGCCGATAGCCCTTGAGAGTGACGCGAGTTCGTCTGTCCCGAGGTTGGCGGCGGGGGTACCGGCAGCCGGCGCCTCGACCTTCGCGGCGTGGTCGATGACCGTGCCGAACAACGAGAGGTTGCCGTCCCGGTTGTCGAAAATCTGGATCAGGCGGTTCTGCTTCGGCCAGTCGGCCAGGGCGGCCGTGCGGATGCTCCAGAAGCCGTTCTCTCCATCCGGGGAAACGAAGGGAGTGATCTCGTTCTCGTGGCTGTGACCGGCCACCCAGGCGACCGCGACCGGGTATCTCAGGAGCAGAGCCGCAACGTCACTGCCTTCGTGAATCGGGGTCGAGTCGCGAGGATCACCGTCGCAGCCGGGAGCAGCAGCCGGGTCAACATTGGCGCAGCTCGGAGCGCTTTCGTCCGGCACACCCGAGGTCATGCTGCCGGGCGCATGATGCGAGAAGACGACCGCGATCTCGTTCTTCGAGGTCGCCTCCTTGAGCTCGCGTTCGAGCCACTGGTACTGGGGGTCGTCCAGGTTGCCCTTGTCGGACACCAGCACGGTTCCCCCTTCTGAAGTGGTGTCGATCGAGATGTAGCGCACACCCGGACGGGGGCTGAACGAGTAGTAGGAGGCAAATCCGTTGGAGGCCTTGCGTTCCGCCTGGTCAACGAACCCGAACCCGTGGCCGTTCGCCACACCGGTGCTTCGGTAAAGGTTCATGTGGTCCTTCTTGGAGATCAGGCGGCGATCCGGATCAGGAGGCACCTCCATGAAGTACTTCGGCTCCGTCGTCCGGATGTTGAGCAGATCCTGGGCCGTGAAGTTCGGGTTGAGGACAAAGTTCAGCAGCGGGTTGCTGGAGCGTCCGCTGTTGTCCGAGTCGTCGTTGATCGGCTTCAGACAACCGGTTGCGATCTGGTTAAAGATGCTGCTGCCCCAGGCGTTGCCCTGGACGAGACTGTCGTGGTTTCCGAACACCTGGTAGGCCGGGACCTTGAGGCCCGCCGCCTTGAAAGGCCGCTGGGCGCGGTCCATCAGGCCGGGGTAGGAGGGCCAGTCGACGAACGGGTTGACGGTGACCGGACCGGGGTCGGGCTGGTCCGGGTCCCAGAAGTAGCCCATGGTCGGCGAAGGCCACTCGTCCCGGTCCTGGACTCCGGTGTAGAGCGAAGGATCCGCCGAGTCGAGCACGTTCATCCCCTCAGGGCACAGCGGGTTGGTGCCGATCGATGAAGACGGGTCGACGCCGGAGCCCGGGTTGACCGTCTTGCCCTCGATCAGCTGGAGGTTCCAGAGTGCCTCGTTGTACTGGTTGTTGTCAGAGATGTCTCCGGTGTTGACAACAAAGTCCATCGACGGTCTTACGTTGCCCTTCGCCTGGTGAGGAGGACGGTTCGCGAAGTAGTTGAACTGGCGAATCATCGCGTCCTCTTCCTGCGGGTTCAGCGCTTCCCCGGGACGCCACGATGAAGTGAAGGCGCCACCCTGCGGATCGAGGAACTCGACCCGAAGCGGACTCTCCTCGTCAGCGAGCTGGAAGTCGGTCAGCTGGCCGAAGTAGGAGATTGATGTGCGCCTCTTGTCGCGACCCTGGACGGCGGTGCCGAGCGCGGTACCGCCCTCTTCGGATCCGTCACGGACCGTGTAGTTCTCTCCGGGAGCGGTGGTCAGGAAATTGAAGCCGGAGGATGAATCGGGAACAATCCTCTGGGTGACGGTGGTTGCTCCAAGGGTGTCGCCGGTGGCAGCCTGAGCTACCGCGACACCAAGCAATCCGATCGCAGCCACGAAAGTGGCAACGGCTTTGGTCCTGAACCGGTTCATCAATTCTCCTTGCGCCGGTCAGATGACCGGCCCCCGTGGGTGGACGCTCCCGTCCGGTCTCCACCGGACGGGGACGGACTGAGCCTACGCTACTCAGCCACCCTGGAGGGTGACGAAGCGCTCCTCAGTGAACTCCAGGATCGAGAACGCGGGACCTTCACGGGTATTGCCTGAATCCTTGATGCCGCCGTAGGGCTGCTGGTCAGCGCGGAAGGTCGGGACCTCGTTGATCAGGACGCCACCGAACTCGAGAGTCTCCGCTGCCTTCAGTCCCCGGCCCATGTCACGGGTGAAGACACCGGCCTGCAGCCCGAACTTCGAGTCGTTCGCGCGGGCGAGAGCCTCATCGAAGTCGCTGAAACGGTCCACAGTCGCGACCGGTCCGAAGATCTCCTCGCACCAGACCTTGTCCTCCCGGGCTGGAGCTTCGAGCAGGGTCGGAGCCAGGCAGCGATCCTCGTCAACGAGTTCGCCACCGGTGAGGACCTTCGCTCCTCCGGCGACAGCTTCGTCGATCCATTCCTTGACCCGGTCCCGGTCACCACGGCTGATCAGCGGTCCGACATCGGTGTCGTCCTCGGCCGGGTTGCCGACCTTGAGCTTCTCCACATTCGAAACGAGCCGGGCGATGAACTGATCGGCCACCGCCTCGTGGACCAGGATTCGCTGAATCGAGATGCAGCTCTGTCCGGCATGAGAGAAGGCGTGGATCTGGGCTTTGTCTGCGGCGGTCTCCCAGTCGCCGTCTTCATTGACGATCAGCGGAGCGTTCGAGCCGAGTTCGAGACCGACCTTCTTGTGAGGGATCTTGCTGCGGATGCCCCAGCCGACAGGGGCCGAACCGGTGAAGGAGATCGCGGCGGTAAGGGGATGCTCGACCAGGGCGTTACCGACCTTGGAACCTCCGCCCGGTACGACGCTCAGCCAACCGTCAGGCAGGCCGGCATCGATCAGGATCTGCGCGAGCTTGAGTGACGAGACCGGTGTCTGGCCGGCCGGCTTCAGGACAACGGCGTTACCCGCGGCGATCGCCGGACCGAGCTTGTGGCAGACGAGGTTGAGGGGGAAATTGAACGGGCTGATCGCGCCAACGACACCGAGTGGCATCCTCAGCATCACCCCGAGCTTGCCGACCCCGGCTGAAGAGGCCTCCATGGGAACGGTGCCGCCGGTCAGCTTGCGGGCCTCGACCGAAGAGAAAGTCATGGTGTCGGCCGCCCGGGAAGCTTCGACCCTGGCGGTCTTGATCGGCTTGCCTGCCTCGTCCGAGATGGTCCTTGCCAGATCCTCCTGGCGTTCACGGATCAGGTGGGCAGCGCGGTCAAGAATTTCGGCCCGCTCGTACTGGGCGAGTGGTGCCTCCGTGAAGACCTTGTGGGCGGCGCGGACGGCCCTGTCAACCGTCTCTTCGTCACCCTGTGCAACCCGGGCTACCGGACTTTCGTCCCAGGGACTGAGAACCTCGTCCCATTCGCCAGTTTCGATCCATTCACCGGCCAAAAGCAACTTGTGATCCAACTGAGCTTCTC
>JAGQUT010000047.1 GCA_020438355.1 Solirubrobacterales bacterium
GGTGACCTCGGTGCCGCCGTACTTGCTGTAGAGCACGGTCTGGCCGACTTCGATTCCGAGCGGGATGAGTTCGCCGCTGTTCTCGGCGCGCTTGCCGGGGCCGACGGCGAGGACCTTGCCCTTCTGCGGCTTCTCCTTGGCGGTGTCGGGGAGTACCAGACCGCTGGCGGTGGTCTCCTCTTCATCTACCGGCTTGACGATCAGCCGGTCCCCGAGGGGCTTCAGCTTCATTTATTACCTCCGATGGTCATGTTCATGCGTGATTCAGGTTCTTGCTTGGGATTCAGGCGCCGGAAAATCGAAAGATCTGGGCGCTTCAGTCTCTTGGCACTCTCAAGGTGAGAGTGCCAGCGTGGATGAATCCTACACGTTCAGACCGAGAGGTCAAGCCCCAAATGTGAAAAATCTGAGTCCCTAGGACTCAAGGTTCAGGTGGGGGCCGGTGCGGGGGTGCCCGAAAAAGATCTCGCTTCGCTCACTATCCATCTTTTTCGGGCACCCCCACACCAGCCCAGATAACGGAGTCGTCAGTCGACTGAGGCCGGATCCCGATTTACGAGCTCCAAGGCATACTGGTTGCTGATCTCCCCATCGGAAAGTTGATCGAAGTCCGTGGCTTCGATCAGATCATCAATCTGTCCGCCAATCCGATCGGCCCGATCTAGAGCCTTGGAGGCCAGGTACAACTCTCCCTTCCGGGTCTTCTCCAAGGCCTTTTCGTTTGCAGCGGCCCAGTCCGTTGTCAACGAGGCCAACTCATTGGCGAAGTCTTCCTGCTCGGAGTTATCGGCATCGTCGCGATCGATGCGGCCCGCAAGCCTCCTGGAAAGACGGAATCGTCCAGCGGCCTGCGCGACCTTTTCGGCGCGAAGTTCGGACTGCCCTACTTCTCCCTGTACTCGCGCAACTCCGTAAGTGCGAATCGAACTCTCGAGGGGGTCATAGCTCGAATCGTCGTTGGTCCAGCCGCAACCTTCCAGAATCATGATGCCTACAAGGACAGCAACCGCTCCCAACGCCAGCGACTTCAAGGCCGGCACCCTCGTCACTCGACCGAAGCGGTGAAGTTGCGCAGATTGCTTGACAAGTGAGTAGCGAGGCCCTGGGCTCCCTTTTTCATGACGTGGTCGTGGCCGGAGATGAAGACCGGTCGCGCGACCGGGGCGAGCGCCTCCATCCAGCCGCGGTTCGCTCGAACGTTCCAGTCGAACTCGATCGAGGTCCACTCATCCCCGGTGGTCCCGAGCCGCCAGCTCCCTGCCCCCACGACGTCACCGGTGGCAATTCCACGCAGATACTCCGGATGAACTCTCTCGACCGCCTCGATAGACATCTTCAGCTTGTAGCCGAGCGGTCCCCGCCAGACAGCGTCCGCCTTCTGTCCGATTCCATGCTCGTCCCCGTGGATCGTTTCGACCGCCTGCTTGAGGGCCGGCCACCACACAGGCCACTGATTGAAGTCGACCAGGGCGTCCCAGACCGCCTCACGTTGAGCCGAAACCTCCCAGCGGGAGACGAAATCGAAAGCCGCAGCGTCGCTGCCGCCCGCCACTAGTTCGGCGAGGGGACGGCGCCGTACCCGGTGAGGCCGGGTTCGACGATCTGGGAAAAGTGAAGGACCGTGACGATCGCGTCGTCCTCGATCGGCCGGTCGTAGATCTTCTCGAGGAAGTCCTTGGTCTCCTCTAGCCGGCGGAACTCGGGATTGTCGCGTTCGATGTCGCGGGGCGAAAGTTCCGAGAGCCGCTTCACCTCGACCTCATCGATCACCGCTGAAAAGATCTTCTCGCGGCGGGAGTGCCGGGAGCCGACCGTGACCCAGACGATCTGGCTGCGCTGGTACTTCCCCGACTTGTTGCCAAGCCGGATCGTGGCGGTCTTGCGGCCACGCTTGAGCTGGTCGACGAACAGCGGGGAATAGAAGTTGAGCGCCAGAAGTCCGGACATTTCGCCGCCTAGAATATGTAGTTGCCGAGCTTGGCGGGTTCCAGAATCGTCACCTGGCCGCGCCCGGCCCTGACCACGCCGGCCCGTTCGAGGTCAGCGAGGAAACGACTGACGCTTTCCCGGGAAGTACCGGCGAGCTGGGCGAGATCGGCCTGGTTCATCCGGATCGTCACCTGACGGCCGTCCTCGCCCTCTTCGGCAACCATTTGCGAGAGAACGCCGGCAACCCTCGAGGGCACGGTCTGGAAGGACTGTCTCGAGATCCGCTCGTTTGCGGCCCGCAGGCGACGGGTGAGTGCCGCGACAAACTTCACGGTTATTTCCGGGTGCCTCTCGAGCAACGCCCGGACATCGCTGGCCGGAAGTGCGAGCAGTTCACCATCCCCGCCAAGAGTTTCCACCGATGCTGATCGCACCTCGCCGTCGAGCATCGCCAGCTCGCCGACTATGTCTCCCTCGCCAAGGGTGGCGAGAGTTATCGCGCGGCCGTCGGGGTGCTCCCGGGTGACCCTGAAGGTTCCGGACTTGACGATGTAACAGGCGTCCGAGTGGTCACCCTCGTGAAAGACCCGGGACCCCTCCGGGTAAGAGCGGGGAATCGCGACACGGGAGAAACGCTCGAGCTCGGCTTCATCGAGCTCGGCGAACAGGGGAACTCTTCTCAGCAGCCCGACGGGGCTCTCCTCGGCCGAAGTCACCCGCGGAGTATTTCGCATCCCGAATGAAAGTCAAAACCAAGGTTCAGCTCTGACAGTTCGGACACCAGTAGGTAGTCCGGTTGTCATCCCCCTGCCCCCTCGACCTGACCCGCGTCTTCCGGCACATGCGACAGGGGCGACCGGTCTTCTTGTAGATCCTTCCGGGGCGTCTCCCGGTCTCTACCGCATCGAGCATCTGCCGGCGTGCGATCTCGAGCAGCCTTACGGCCTCGTCACTGCCGTCGGGAGCCCTCGAGAGCGATCCAGCCGTCCGCCATGGGTCGATGCGGGCCTCGAAACAAGCTTCCGACTTGAAGATGTTTCCGATCCCGCAGACCAGCTTCTGGTCCAGCAGGGCGACCCCGATCTGATCGGGGCTGGAGCGAAGGCGGGCGGCGGCCGATTCGAGGTCGAGGTCGTCGGCGAGGATGTCAGGACCGAGCGTGGCGAGCCGCGGATCCCGCGCAAGCTCCACGGTCCGGACCAGTCGCAGGGTCGTGCCGCCAAACTGCGCCACCCGGGCTCGTACGTTCGGGGACAGCTGCCCGCTCCCTTCACTGGACCCCTCACTCACCACATCCAGCAGCAGCCAGGCGCTTCTCTCCGGCTTTCCGAAGCCGCGACCCATGTCGACCCGCCAGCCTCCGTTCATGCCCAGATGCGAGTGGAGCGAAAGCCCCTCGTCCAGATGGACCAGGAGATGCTTGCCCCGGGTTTCGACGGACTCGACCTGGCGGCCTTCGAGTCTCGAAGCATGCATTCGAAGCGATGAGCGAGGGCTAGGCGCCGATGCGCTCACGATCTCCGCGCCTTCCATTACCGGTCGCAGGTTGCGCGCGATCCGGACCAGCGAATCCCCTTCCGCCATCAGCCAGGAACAACCAGACGACGGGGCTGGCGGCTGAACCCGGCCGCGACCATCAACTGCTCGAAGGTAGAACCAAGGATCGGTTCGCCGTCGAACCTTTCGATCTTCAGTTGGCCCACCCTTCCGGCGTTGGCTTCCTCAGCCAGGAAAGCCAGGGCAGCCGCCAGCTGCTCACCGTCAAGCTGGGGATCGAGGCGAAGAATCCCCTTGCCTCCCCGCTCCAGGTAGATCAGCGGATGCCCCGCCCGGGCGAGCACGTAGGCGCCGGCCGTCCGGGCTGCCTTTCGGCCCGACTCCAGCTTCGGCCAGGGCAAGGTTGAACCCCATGGGCTGGCCGGGTCGGTTGCCGCGAGGACAGTGAACTCGTCGGGACCGTTCTCCTCCGGGGGGAGCGCCCTCAGGCGCTCGACCGCCCCGGAAAGCGCGAACTGCGCGCCGCCGAGACCTTCGACGAAGTAGCCACGACGGGCGGTTCCCAGCACTTCCAGGTTCGAGAGTTCCGGGTAAAGGGTCGAGAAGCCACCGGGGATGCCTTCGGCGAGGGCCATTTCCCGAGTCAGGATCCCGTACCTCTCCAGCATCAGCTCTGCCTGGGCCCGGAGTCGGGGACCGGCTGCCGGGGCGTTCCGGAAGAGGGCCTCGGTAAGAGACCAGCGACCCTGGACAGTCGGACCGGTCGCGGCACGCCTCCGCGAGAAGCGCCTGCCCCCGGGCTCGTAGGTCGGGACTGACCGCAGTCGAGGCGCCCTGAGCGGCGCGAAGGAATCGTTGGTGATCTCGCCAACGAAGGCCAGATCCCAGAGCGCAGAGTGGAGTTCCTCGGCCGGGTGGTCAAGCTCGTAAGCCAGGTCGAGCCAGAAAGCGGGACCGGCCGCGAGGCGCTCCCTGATCGCGTCATGGACATCACCCTCGGGTGCGGTCAGCTTCGCGTTCGAAGGCGGAGGGCCGGCCAGTCGAACGTCCTCGCGAAAGTAAAGGGCCACCCGTCCGTCGGTCCGGCCGATCGCGCCGGCACCAATCCAGACCACCTCGCCGCTCGTGCAAAGTTCGTCGAGCCAGGTCGGGCTGTAAGACCCGAGTCGCCGCGGAAGCACGTCGTTCTCCCAGACCGACTGGGTCAGGGCGACCCCCTGCAGTGGCACGAGGATCTCTCGTAGCCGGTCGGTTCCCGCCCCGGGCCGCGCATCACGCCGCAGTGGCCGATGCCGGTCGATCCCCTGCCAGGAAGCAAGGAAGCGGGCGTACGCCGCCCCGTCGGCAGGTTCGACTTCCTGACGAAGGTGAGCCAGGCTGGCCCGCCGGATCCGGCGCAGGACCTCTGCATCACACCACTCCCGCTCGGTCCCGCCGGGCCGGATCTCTCCCCTGACCAGACCGCCACCGGCCTCCAGTTCCTTCAGCGCCGGAGTGGGATCAACGCCGTAACGCTCGCGCGGCCATGAAGTCGGGAACGGACCCCTGGTTCTGGCGTACCTGGCCATCAGGTTCACCATCGGGTCTTCGCGTTCCTCGAGGAAGTCCGCCGGCAGACCGCCAGGAGGCGACACCCCGAGGGCGTCCCGGTAAAGCCCGGCATCCTCCGCGGCGATGTACCGGTCCTCGCCGTTGATCCTCACCCTGACCACCCTGCGCTCCCCGACCAGGTTCTCCAGCATCGAGCTGGCCGAGTAGCCCTCCCCGACCCTTGCCTCGGCCTCGTCGGCGGTCAGGTCGCCGACCCGACGGAGGACTTGCTGAAGACCGTCACGATCGGTTGCCTGGCCCTGTTCGGTCAGGTGTTGAAGCGATGCTTCGACCTCGGCCAGAGCGTCGGCATCGATCAGTTCGCGGAGTTCGTCCTGGCCGAGGAGTTCCCTCAACAGCTCCCGGTCGAGCGAGAGCGCGGTGGCCCGGCGCTCGGCGTTCGGGGTGTCCCCCTCGTACATGTAGGTCGCGACGTAGTCGAACAGCAGTGACGAGGCGAAGGGCGAAGCGGTCTGGGTCTCGACCTCGACCAGGGAGATCTCCCGGGAGTGGATTCCGCGGAGCAGCCGGTCGAGGGCGGGCAGATCGAAGACGTCCTGGAGGCACTCGCGATAGGTCTCGAGGATCACCGGGAAACGGGGGAAGTCCTGAGCGACTTCAAGCAGGCTCTGGGACTTGAGCCGCTGCTGCCACAGGGGAGTCCGTTTGCCCGGGTAGGCCCGGGGGATCAGCAGCGAACGGGCGGCGTTCTCGCGGAAACGGGCACCGAAAAGGGCCGAGGTGCCGAGTTCCCGGACGACCAGGTCTTCCAGCTCATCCGGGTCGATCAGGACCAGATCCGCGGAAGGAGGCTCGTCGGCATCCGGCAGGTGGACGGCGATCCCGTCATCGGAGTGAATCGCGTCCGCCTCGAGTCCGTGCTCGTCTCGAAGCTTGCGGGCGATCGCGAGGCCCCAGGCCGCATGCACCCTCCCGCCCCAGGGCGAGAGAACCACCAGACGCCAGTCGCCGATCTCGTCCCGGAAGCGTTCGATCACCACCGTCTGGTCGGAAGGCACGACGCGCGTTGCGTCCTGCTGATCCTTGAGATACGCGATCAGGTTTCGCGCCGCCCTCGGATCGAGGTCATGGGACTTCTCGAGCTCGGCCGGATCGGCGTTCACAGCCTCGCGGGCAAAGGCACCGATCGCCTCACCGAGCTCAGCCGGCCGGCCGATCCCGTCGCCTCGCCAGAAGGGAATAGCGCCAGGGACACCCGGGGCGGGAATCACAATCACCCGGTCCCTGGTGATCTCCTGGATTCGCCAGCTGGAGGCCCCGAGCAGGAAGACCTGGCCAGCCCTCGCCTCGTAGACCATCTCCTCGTCGAGCTCACCGACCCTTCGGCCATCGGGAAGATGGACCCCGTACAGCCCGCGGTCCGGGATCGTCCCGGCATTGGTGACAACCAGCGACCGGGCACCCTTGCGACCCTCGATCGTCTTGCCCGTCCGGTCCCAGACCAGTCGCGGCCGAAGCTCGGCGAATCGCTCCGACGGGTACCGGCCGTCGAGCATGTCAAGGACGTTGTCGAATTGCTCGATCGACAGCTCGGCAAAGGGCGTCGTGCGGCGCACCAGCTGGTAGGCCTCCTGCGTATCCCACTTGTCCAGAGCGGCCATCGATATGAGGTGCTGGGCGAGCACGTCGAGCGGGTTCGAGGGGATGACCGTCTCCTCGATCTGACCCTCACGCATCCTGCTTGTGACTACGGCGCTCTCGAGCAGGTCGCCGCGGAACTTGGGGAAGATCCTGCCCTTCGAGGTTTCACCCAGTCCGTGGCCGGCCCGGCCGATCCGCTGAAGGCCGCGGGCCACCGACTTTGGTGACTCGACCTGGATTACGAGATCGACCGCGCCCATGTCGATTCCCAGCTCCAGCGAGGAGGTTGCGACAAGGCAGGGGATCAGGCCGGACTTGAGCTGCTCCTCGACCTCGGTGCGCTCCTCATGCGAAAGTGAACCGTGATGGGCCCGGGCGAGGGGCAGGGCAGGCTCGTCGCGGTCGCGCACAGGCGCCGACCCCTCGGTGGCGGTGGGGTGCGGCGATTCGTCCTCGCCTGTCTCCTGGTCGAGGTCGTTGAGGCGCTGGGCGAGACGCTCGGCTGCCCGGCGGTTGTTGACGAAGACGATGGTCGAGGTGTGGGCACGAACCTGCTCGAGCAGTTCCGGATAGATCGCCGGCCAGATCGAACGGATCGG
>JAGQUT010000048.1 GCA_020438355.1 Solirubrobacterales bacterium
TGGCGCTTGCCGTCGTCGGTGGTGCGGATGCCGATGCGGGTCGGCCGGTTGTCGGTCGGGTCGATCAGGGCCACGTTGGAAACGTGGATCGGACCCTCCATCTCGATGATCCCGCCTTCCTTGCCCTGGCCTCGCCCGTCGGGGGAAGGCTGGGCGCGCTGGTGGCGCTTGATCATGTTGAGGTCTTCAACGTACACGGTTCCGGCCTTGGGGTCGGTCCTCAGGACCTTGCCCTGCTTGCCCTTCTCCTTGCCGCTGATCACCTGGACCTGGTCGTCGGTGCGGATGCGCATCACAGCACCTCCGGAGCCAGCGAGATGATCTTCATGAAGTCACGGTCGCGCAGCTCGCGGGCCACCGGTCCGAAGATGCGGGTGCCTCGCGGGTTGTTCTGGGCGTCGATCAGCACGGCAGCGTTTTCGTCGAAGGCGATGTAGGTGCCATCGGATCGTCCGAGCTCCTTCTTGGTCCGCACGATCACGGCCTGGACGACTTCGCCCTTCTTGACGTTGCCCTGCGGGCTGGCCTGCTTGACGGTCGCGGTGATCACGTCACCGATCGATCCGTACTTGCGGTGCGAGCCGCCCTTGACGCGGATGCAGAGGAGCTCTCGGGCGCCGGAGTTGTCGGCGACGCGGAGTCTGGATTCCTGCTGGATCACCGTCTACCTCGCCTTCTCCACTACCTCGACCAGCTTCCAGTGCTTGGTCTTGGAAAGCTTGCGGGTCTCGATCACGCGGACCACGTCGCCCTCGTTGGCTTCGTTTTGCTCGTCGTGGGCGTGGATCTTGTGGGTCTGGCGGACGATCTTTTCGTAGACCGGGTGACGCCGGGCGGTATCGATCTGGACCGTGATGGTCTTGTCGGTCTTGTTGGAAACGACCTTGCCCTGGCGCTCCTTCGGCTTGCCGGTGCGGGTCTTTTCGGCCCGCGGGGTGCCGACACCGTCACCGGTGCGGGCGGACTTGATCCCGGCCCGGCGGTTGCGCCTGACGGATGCCTTCTTCGCCCGGGCGGTCTCGCGGTCGGCCTGGCGCTGCTCGCCGCTTCGCTCGGGCCCGGCCTCGCCGGATTCACGTGACTTGAGCACGCGCCGGCGTTCCTTCCAGGGGAGCTCGTCCAGCGGATCGGGTTCGGACGGCTCGTCGGCAGCCTCGGCTGCGGGCGCGGCCTCTTCGGCAGCTTCCTCGGCCGGGGTCTCCTCGGTGGCTTCAGCCTCGGGCGCGGCCTCTTCGGCAGCGGCCTCTTCAGCCGGAGCTTGCTCGGCGGCGGGGGCCTCTTCTACCGGAGTTTCTTCTGTGTTTTCAGTTTCTTCTTCTGACATGGCTTCCTACTTGTGCTTCGTCTCGATCTCGAGATCGATGTTGCGCTGGTGGGCAATGGTCAGGAGCCGGGCGAGATCCTTCTTCGCGCGGCCGAGAGCGGCCGTGTCCTCAAGCTCGCCGGTGGCGTGACGGAGGCGCAGGTTGAAGGATTCCTCGCGGACTTCCTTGAGCTTTTCGACCAGCTCGATGTCGCTCATGCTGTGGGCTTCGGCCGACTTCACTCTCCGGCTCCTTCCCGCTGGACGAACTTGGTCTTGACCGGAAGCTTGTGACCGGCGACCCGCATTGCTTCACGGGCCAGTTCCTCGTCGACTCCGGAAAGCTCGAACATCACGCGGCCGGGCTTGACCACGGCGACCCAGGCCTCCGGGTTGCCCTTGCCGGAACCCATGCGGGTTTCGGCCGGCTTCTTGGTGACCGGCTTATCCGGGAAAACGTTGATCCACACCTTGCCGCCACGCTTGATCTTTCGGGTCATCGCGACACGGGCAGCCTCGATCTGGCGGTTGGTGATCCAGCCGCGTTCGAGGGACTTGAGCCCGTACTCGCCGAAGGTCACGGCGGTGCCGCCCTTCGAGTTGCCCTTGCGGCGGCCACGCATGACCTTGCGGTGCTTGACCCGCTTCGGCATCAACATCAGCGACGACCTCCCCTGCGGTCGTCACCACGGCCGCCACGGCGGTCGGGACGATCGCTGACCGGAGCCTCTTCCGAGGTCCGCGAGGACTCGAAGCCTTCGGGCATGACCTCGCCCTTGTTGATCCAGCACTTGACGCCGATGCGTCCGGTGCCGGTCTTGGCCTCGACGAATCCGTAGTCAATGTCGGCGCGCAGGGTGTGAAGCGGCACGCGGCCGTCCGAGTAACCCTCGGTGCGGGCCATCTCGGCGCCGCCCAGGCGACCGGAGATCTGGACCTTCACGCCCTTGGCGCCGGAGCGCATGGCGGAGGTCAGGGCACGCTTCATGGCGCGACGGAAAGCGACGCGGTTCTGGAGCTGCTCGGCGATCGACTGGGCGACCAGCTTGGCGTCCAGCTCGGGGCGCTTCACTTCGCGGATGTTCACCTTCACCGGTGACCCGGTGATCTTGTGAAGGTCCTTGCGGAGCGCGTCGACCTCGCTGCCCGACTTGCCGATCACGATGCCCGGGCGGGCGGTGTGAATGTCGACGGCAACTTCGCCGCGACGCTCGATCGTGATGTCGGAAAGGCCGGCGTGAGCAAGCTTGTTCTCGATGTGGTCACGGATCGCCAGGTCCTGCATGAGCAGGTCCGAAAATTCCTTGTCGGCGAACCAGTTGGACTTCCAGTCGTGGATGTAGCCGACGCGGAAGCCTTCGGGATGGATCTTCTGTCCCATAAGTCTTCTATTCCTCGTCTTCCGGTGTCAGCGCCACGGAGATGTGGCAAGTGCGCTTGTGAATCGGGGTGGCCCGGCCCATCGCCCGCGGGCGGAACCGCTTCAGGGTGGGTCCTTCGTCAACCCGGATCTCGGAAACGATCATCTCGTCACCGATCAGTTCGTGGTTGGCTTCGGCGTTGGCGGCGGCAGACTCGATCACCTTGGCGATGTCGTCGGCGGCCGAACGCGGAGAAAACTGCAGCAGCGAGCGGGCGTCGTCGATGTGCTTGCCACGGACCTGATCGGCGATCAGGCGGGCCTTGCGGGGCGACACGCGCACGTACTTGGCGGAAGCGCGGACCAGCACAGGCTCCTCGGCTTCGTTCCTGGAGGTCTTGGCGGCCATCAGTCCTTACCGCCGGTATGCGACTTGAAGGTACGGGTCGGGGCGAACTCGCCCAGCTTGTGACCGACCATCGATTCGGATACGAAGACGGGAACGTGCTTGCGACCATCGTGGACGGCGATCGTGTGACCGACCATCTCCGGGAAGATCGTCGAGCGACGCGACCAGGTCTTGACCATGTTCTTGTTGCCGGCCTCGTTCATGGCGTTGATGCGGCTCATCAGCCGCTCTTCCACGTACGGACCCTTCTTGGTTGACCTACCCACGGTCTACCTACCCTTCTTCTTTCCGCGACGACGGCCGCGCACGATGTAACGGTCGGACTGCTTGCCCTTCTTGCGGGTGCGGTACCCGAGGGTGGGCTTGCCCCACGGCGTGACCGGATGGCCGCCGGGGGTCTTGTGCGCCTCGCCACCGCCATGCGGGTGGTCGACCGGGTTCATGGCAATGCCGCGAGTCTGGGGGCGCTTGCCCTTGTGACGGTTGCGGCCGGCCTTGCCGATCTTGACGTTCTGGTGCTCGGCGTTGGAGATGGTGCCGATGGTCGCGCGACATTCCGCACGGACCAGGCGCATTTCCGACGACGGAAGACGCAGGGTGACCATGTCACCCTCCTTCGCGACGAGCTGGATGGAAGTTCCGGCGCTACGGCCAAGCTTGCCGCCCTGGCCAGCCTTCATCTCGACGTTGTGGACGACGGTACCGACCGGCATGTCACCCAGCGCGAGGCAGTTGCCCGGGCGGATGTCCGAACCGGGACCGGAGCTGACCACGTTGCCGACCTCAATCTGGGAGGGGGCGAGGATGTAGCTCTTCTCGCCGTCCGCGTAATGGAGCAGGGCGATGTAGGCGGACCGGTTGGGGTCGTACTCGATGGTCGCGACCTTGGCGGGGATCCCGTCCTTGGTCCGCTTGAAGTCGATCTTCCGGTAGCGGCGCTTGGCCCCTCCGCCGCGATGGCGGGAGGTGATGCGACCGTTGGAGTTGCGTCCACCGGACTTCTTGAGGCCCTCAACGAGACTCTTCTCCGGCTCGGTGGCCGTGATCTGCTCGCGGAGCTGGTACGTCGCGAAGCGGCGCCCGGGGCTCGTCGGTTTTGTCTTGCGAATTGCCATTGCTTGGTAGTTCCTTACTCGACCGCTGCGCCTTCGAACAGCTCGATTGTGTCGCCGGGGGCGAGTTCGACGATTGCCTTCTTCCACGAGCGGCTGCGTCCTGAATGCAGGCCACGACGCTTCGGCTTGGAGCGGACCTTGGAGGTCCTGACCTTCACCACTTCAACTCCGAAAGCCTTCTCGACCGAATCCTTGATCTCGAACTTGTTGGCCCGGTCGTCCACCCGGAAGGTGTACTTGCCGGCCGCGATCAGGGCATAGGCCTTCTCGGAAATGACCGGACGGATGATCACGCTGCGGGGATCCATCACTCACCGTCCTTTGCGGAGTCGTCGGAACCGCGGGCGGGCTCGGCGGACTGCTGGGCCAGCACCTCGAGGGCACCTTCGGAAATCGCGATCGAAGCGGCGCCGATCACGTCAACCACTCCGGTTGCTCCAACTTCGAGCACGTTGACCCGGGGGATGTTGCGGAAGCTCTTGAGGATGCCGGTCTCGTCGGCCTGGATGATCACCAGGGTCGAACGCTTCGCGCCCCACTTGTCCAGGGCCGCAGCTGCGTCCTTGGTCGAGGGCGTCTCGAAGTCGGCGGCCTTGATCACGGCGACGCTGCCACGCTCGGCGTGAACCGAGAGGGCGGAACGCATCGCCTTGCGGCGGGCCTTCCGGTTCACCTTGACCGTGTAGTGACGCGGCTTCGGACCGAACGCAGCACCACCGCCGTAGCGGTTCGGCACGCTCAGGGCACCAACGCGGGCACGACCGGTGCCCTTCTGGCGCCAGGCCTTCGCGGTGGTCATTGAAACCTCGCCGCGGGTCAGGGTCGAGGCAGTGCCCTGGCGACGCGCATTGGCGTCTGCCCGGGCGGTCTCGTGGACCAGGGACTGGTGGAAAGCCTCATCGAAGAGGCCGGCCGGAAGATCGGCCTTGGTTGTCTTGCCCAGAACGGGCGCCTTGGCGCTAGCCATTGGTACGAATCTCCACAATCGAGTTCTTGGCGCCGGGAACGGAGCCCTTGATCATCAGCAGGTTCTTGTCGACGTCAACACCGGCGATCTCGAGCCCGAGCTGGGTGCGTCGCTTGCCACCCATCTGGCCCGGCAGGCGCATGCCCTTGAAGACCCGGGCCGGCCACGCGGACGCGCCGATCGAGCCCGGGGCACGGACGTTGTGTGAGCCGTGAGAGACGGGACCGCGGCCGAAGTTGTGGCGCTTGACGGTGCCCTGGAAGCCCTTGCCGATGGTGATACCTGCAACCTTGACCTTCTGGCCTTCTTCAAAGGCTGCCACGGTGACCTTCTGGCCGAGCTTGACCTCGCCGTCGCCTTCCTCGCCCTCTTCGCCTTCGGCGGCGGGGAGTTCGACGTCGCGGAACTCGACGAGCACGCGCGAAGGGGCAGCGTCCGCCTTGGCCAGGTGGCCGAGTTCGGCCTTGGTCAGCTTCGACTCCTTGACTTCGTCGAAAGCGAGCTGGATCGCCGAGTAGCCGTCGCGGTCCTCGCGGCGGATGGCGGTCACGGGACAGGGACCGGCCTCAATAACAGTTACGGGCACGACCTCACCGTCTTCTCTGAACAGTTGGGTCATGCCAAGCTTTTTTCCGAGGATCGCCGACATGCTCGCCTACAGTCGGATCTCGATGTCGACGCCGGCCGGGAGCGAGTCCAGGCGCTGGAGTGAATCGACAGTCTTGGGGGTGGGCTGCTTGATGTCGATCAGACGCTTGTGGGTCCGGATCTCGAAATGCTCCCGGGAATCCTTGTCCTTGAACGGCGAGCGGATAACGCAGTAGATGTTGCGCTCGGTCGGCAGCGGAACGGGACCTGAGACGGTCGCTCCGGTGCGCTCAGCCGTATCGACGATCTCGCGGGCAGCGCGATCGATGGCGTCGTGATCGTAGGCCTTGAGCCTGATCCTGATTTTCTGTGCGGCAATTGCGGCCACTTTGGCTTCTCTTCTTACTTTCTTCTGCTGGCGCTGAACATCCGCTCAGGGACATACGCGCTGATGTCAAGGTCCCCCGCCGCCTGCGGCTCAGTTTCCCGCTGTGAGGCGGAATCCAGTGCCGTGGTTCGACAATCCGGGGTACTTCAAAGGTCGTATCTGTTACTGGTACTTCTTGCTTCTGGTGCTGCTCTTGCTGCTGTTACTTCATCGCCGGAGGGCGTAAAAACGGGGCGGGTCCGAAAACTGTGTCTTCGGGACCCGCCCCGGGCAAATCGGTCGTTACTCGATGATCTCCGCAACGACACCTGAGCCGACCGTGCGGCCACCTTCGCGAATCGCGAAGCGGAGGCCCTGGTCCATGGCGATCGGCTGGATCAGCTCGATCGTCATCTCGACGTTGTCACCCGGCATGACCATCTCCGTGCCCTCGGGCAGGTTGGCAACGCCGGTCACGTCAGTGGTCCGGAAGTAGAACTGAGGCCGGTAGCCGGAGAAGAACGGAGTGTGACGGCCGCCTTCTTCCTTCTTGAGGCAGTAGACCTCGGCCTTGAACTTGGTGTGCGGGGTGATCGAACCGGGCTTGCAGAGAACCTGGCCGCGCTCGATCTCCTCGCGCTTGGTGCCGCGGAGCAGACAACCAACGTTGTCGCCGGCGCGACCCTCGTCGAGGATCTTGCGGAACATCTCGACACCGGTGATGGTCGTGGTCTCGGTCTTCTCGTGAATACCGACGATCTCGACTTCGTCACCCGTGTTGATGATGCCCTGCTCGATACGACCGGTGGCGACGGTGCCACGACCGGTGATCGAGAAGATGTCTTCGACCGGCATCAGGAACGGCTTGTCGAGGTCACGCTCCGGCTCCGGGATGTAGGAGTCGAGGGCCTCGCCGAGCTCGACGATGCGCTGCTGCATCTCTTCGTCGCCGTCGAGAGCCATGGTGGCCGAACCCTTGATGATCGGGGTGTTGTCACCGTCGAACTCGTACTCATTGAGGAGGTCGCGGACCTCTTCCTCGACCAG
>JAGQUT010000049.1 GCA_020438355.1 Solirubrobacterales bacterium
TTGACGAGTTTCAGATCTTCAATCGAGGTGCTCATTGCGACCGACTTTACAAGGCATCCGAGTCGGACAAAGGCGGCGCCGTTAGGGTTCCGGACATGCTCAAGCGTCTCGTCTCCTTTTCCGCCGTCTTTGCCGTCGCCTCACTGGCCCTGGTCCCGAATGCGCTGGCGATCCCTCAATGCACCGGTTCGGTCTCGCAGAAGACGCTCTACACCGGCCAGGGTGTTCTGGAAGCGGTCATCTCCGGTGGCGGCGGCAAGCTGTTCGTCTCGGGCACCAACTCCGGCTTTGACGACCCCGCCAGTCTGATCCGGATCGACAGGCCGGGAGCGGCTCCGAAAGTGATCGCGAACGCCCCGGCCGGCCCCGGGGGGCTTGCCTGGATGGGAAAGGAGCTTCTCTGGGGTAACGGGAACACGCTCGCGGGAGGACAGAGCGGAGACGCAAACCCCCAGGCAAGGCTCCTGAAGGTGAACCCGAGGAGCGGCAAGTACTCGACCTGGGCCACAGGTCTCGGGATGGCCAACGGGGTGACCCGCGCCAGGGACGGTTACGTCTTCGCATCGAATGACTTCGGTCTGAAGCTCGACCGGGTCACGCCCAAAGGTGTGACCTCGCATGGGTGGGCGAACGTCGAGAGTGGCAACGGCATGGTGGTCGGAAAGAACGGCAAGTACCTCTTCGTCAACCAGACCTTCAAGAACCCCGGCAGCATCGCCCGGGTCGAGATCTCGAATCCCTCCAACGTCACAACCTGGTTCTCGGCGGCTGGCCTTGACAATCAAGTTCCGGCGTTCGACGGACTCGCCCGCGACGGGAACAACAATCTCTATGCGGCGGCGTGGGCAGCGGGTGAAGTCTGGAAGATCACCCCTGACCGTCAAGCCTGCAGCGTCGCCTCGGGGATCCCGCAGATTTCGAACCTGGCCTTTGGTGGCGGCAAGTCCGGCTTCAACCGGAACACGCTCTACG
This sequence comes from Solirubrobacterales bacterium, assembly GCA_020438355.1. Classification (GTDB taxonomy): domain Bacteria; phylum Actinomycetota; class Thermoleophilia; order Solirubrobacterales; family 70-9; genus 67-14. The sequence goes on from JAGQUT010000049.1 coordinate 973, forward strand.
CGGTTGGCTTCGGGGGTCAGATCGTTCAGATCAAGGGTGCCCTGAGCGCCACCGTTCCGGCAGCCTGATCCGCCGGACCGGTTAGTTTCGGGGCATGGACGTTTACAAGAGGTATCTCCTGCCCTTCATCCTGGCCGCATTGCTTGTCGCGGCTGCCCCCGCCCAGTCGAAGACCGTGAACGGCTGCGTGCTGAAGCAGAAGGCCAACTGTGCGGGCAAGAAGCTCAACTGGAAGCTCGAGTTCCACGGCAAGCTGAACGGATCGAACTTCCGCAACGCGAAGTTGCGGGGAGCGGATCTGAGGAACGCGAATCTCAAGAACGCCGACCTTCGCGGGGCGGACCTGACCAGCGCCGACCTCAGGGGAGCCTGGCTGGTCGGGGCAAAGCTGAACAAGGCGACGCTCTCTACCGCGAACTTCACCAACGCGACCCTCAATCGCGCGAACCTGAGCGGGGTCAGCGCCGAGAACGTGCGTCTTTACGGAGCGAGCCTCAACGCTGCGATCCTGACCAATGGCGACTTCAGCAACTCTTCCTTCTATGGGTCGGACCTGACCAATGCCAACCTGAAGGGTTCGAACCAGCCTCCACCTCCGCCGCCCTTCTCGAATGAGCCGGCGAAGACGACGACCAACCTGATCAACGCGAATCTCTGGGGCGCGTCGCTTTCGGGGACCGACCTGACCAACGTGAATCTCGAGAACGCCAACCTCTACGGGGTTGTTGCCCAGCCTGATCCGGCCAACTTCACCGGAACCCTGCTCTACTCGGCGAACCTGAGCAGCACGATCATGGTCGGAGCGAACTTCACCGAGGCCTTCATGCATGCCAGCTCGATTCAGATCTCGTCTTTCAACGACGCTAACTTGACCAATGCCTCACTCGGTTCGGTCGTGATCATGAACTCCAACTTCACCGGAGCCGACTTCACCGGCGCGATCTTCCCGAACGCGCTCTGGCTCCACTCGGTATGCCCGAACGGAGTGCTTCAGGACAGCCTCTGCTGAAGCAGAACCGGAGCCGTAGCTGGCAGCAGGAGTAGGCTTGATCGATGGGCAGGGTTGTTACAGCAGTGGTCATTGCCGCTGCCGCAGCGCTTTGGATCGCACCTTCGGCTAACGCGAAGAAGGTTCCCGAATGCGCTGGTCCGGTGTCGATCAAGAAGATCAGTGACAGCGAGAAGAAGCTCAGATCGGTGATCGTGGGAGGTGGGGGCCGGATGTACGTATCGGGTCGGGCCAGCGAGGACGACCGGATGGCCAGGCTGTGGCGAATCGACCGGCCGGGAGCTGAGTGGGTCCTTCTCGCATCGGGCGCCGGAGGTCCGGGAGGGCTGGCATGGAAGGGCAGGAAGCTGCTCTGGGGGGTGGGCAGCTACGACCCCTACGGGATCTACGGAGGGCCCCGGCCCCGCGAGGCGGACATCCTCGAGGTCGATCCTTCGAACGGGAAGCATTCGGTGCTGGCACACCGCGTGGGATCGGCGAACGGAGTCGCGACATTGCCAGACGGATCCATCCTTGCCTCCAACTCTTTCCTCAACAGCTCGAACATCAACCGGGTCTCTCCGAGAGGCTGGGTCGAGAGGCCCTGGGCGGAAATCAGCACCCCCTCCGGCATGGTGATCGGCAAGTACGGCGAGTACATGTACGTCACCAGCCATTACAGCCTGCCTCCGAAAATCAGCACGGTCGAGCTGGACAACCCGGAGAACACCACCAGCTGGTACCAGCCGAGCGACGAGGAACGCAAGTTCTCTTACTTCTCCGGCATCACCAGGGACGGCGAGAACAACTTCTTCGTCGGGGCGATCGGCGGCGTCTGGAAGGTCCGGCCAGGCAAGAAGGCCTGCGTTTTCGAGATCAGCGACACGCTCGGCGGCGTGTCGTTCGGGCGCGGGGCGAAAGGGTTCCAGGGCCGGTACCTGTTCGCCGTGGGTCAAGGAGGCGGTCTCTACAGGATCAGCGGGGCGAGTCGGGCAATCGTCGGTTGAAGTGTCCGGTCAGGCGCCTGCCGGCGGCCGCCACATCAGCCAGAGGGGAATCCCCGGCTCGACCTCGAACTTCTTGACCAGTTCGAATCCGAAACGGGCATAAAACGGGATGTTGCTTTCCCGCTGTGTTTCAAGCCAGCACCCGAGACCGTCACGGTCGGCTGCATCCAGCCCAGGCTGGAGCAGCGCGCCGCCATGCCCCTGCCGCTGGGATTCGGGCGAGACGGAGAGCACCGAGAGGTACCAGTGGGGTTCCTTCGGCCAGCTGGAAACGATCAGTCGCTGAAGCTTCGAGGCCTTGCCGAGATGGGGAATCCCTTCGGGCAGGAAGGGAAGGCTCTCGGCCAGGCTCTCCCTGAAACTGTGCTTCTTGGTGCCGGGCGGGTACCAGAGAGCGCCTCCCGCAACCTCGCCGTCCGGTCTGCGGGTAAGCCAGCCTGATTTGCGCGGCACGAATACGTGTCTGACCAGTGACCGGTACTGGCGTTTCTCGACCCTGGCCCGCACCCGGTCATCGGGCAGAAGCCACATCCAGATCTCGTTGTCCTGAAAACCGCGGGCGACGGCATCGGCTGCCGACTTCGCCGAAGCCCGGCCGATCGGTTCAGGATTTCGGGGCAGGGTTCTCCTTCGCCCACTTCGCGATCGCCGACGAGTCGCTGATCACTTCGCCGTTGTCCAGCACCAGAATCGGCACCTCATTGGTCCCCGAAAGCTCCTTGACTTCCTTGCGGTCCTCGGCCCGGCTGCGCCAGGTCCACGGGAGCATCCGGTAGCCACCGACTTTCCTGATTTCGTACTGGTAGCCGGCCTCGTCAAGCGCGCGACCGGCGTGGGCACAGGGGTGCATGAAAGCGGGGCCGGTCGTTCCCTTCCCGCAGGTGTAGAGCTTCACCGGATCTCCTCCCCATTCGGGTGTCCGTTGGAGACAGATCCGGTCACCGGATCTCCTCCAACCTCTCGAATACTTCTGGCAGGTGGGTGAGGTAGGCGCTGTAGTCGAAGATCTCGTCGAGGTCGAGGTCCGGGGCGGCCTGGCCGATCAGCTCCCGGAAGTGTGTGTCCCCGTCAAAGGCCTCGTGGGCGGCAGCCTGGACCGTCCGGTAGGCGTCGTCCCGGGTCATCCCTGATTCGACCAGCGCGGTCAGGGCCCGCTGACTGAAGAGGGCACCGTTGGTGAGCTCCAGATTGGACTTCAGCCGGTCCACATGGACCACAAGGCCGGTCGCCACCTGGGTGGCGATGTAGTGCATGTAGTCGAGACCGATCGTGGCGTCGGGCAGGATCACCCTCTCGGCACCGGAATGGCTGATGTCACGCTCGTGCCAGAGAGCCACGTTCTCGAGACCCGTCTGGGCATACCCCCGAAGCAGTCGGGCGAGACCGGTCAGCCGCTCGGTCCGGATCGGGTTGCGCTTGTGCGGCATCGCCGACGAACCTTTCTGCTGGCCGGTGGCGAAAGGCTCCTCGGCTTCACGGACCTCGGTCCGCTGAAGGTGACGGACCTCGGTCGCGAAACGCTCGATGCCGGCTCCGGCGAGGGCGATCGCCGAGAGAAGTTCCGCATGGCGGTCCCGGGGTACCACCTGCGTTGCGATCTCCTCGCGTTCGAGCCCCAGGGTCTCCATGACCCGTCTCTCGATGGCCGGAGGCACCGACGCGTAAGTGCCGACAGCGCCCGAAAGCTTGCCGCGGGCGGCCTGGGCGGTCGCCTGCTGCAGTCGCTTCCAGTTGCGGTCGGCTTCGAAGGCGAAACCGGCGAGCCGCAGGCCGAACGTCGTGGGTTCGGCGTGAACGCCGTGGGTGCGACCCATGGCCAGCGTGTCGCGAAACTCGAAGGCGCGTTCGATCAGGGCGTCCCGGTACACCTTGGCCCCTTCGACCAGGATGCCCCCGGCTTTGGTCAACTGAACGGCCAGCGCCGTGTCGAGGACATCGGACGAGGTCAGCCCGAAATGGATCCAGCGGCCCTCCTCACCGATCGATGCGGCGACAACATCGACGAAGGCAGCCACGTCATGGTTCGTGATCTCCTCGCGTGCGTTGACCTCCTCGACCGTGAAGCTGCCCTTCTCGCGACAGATCGCGGCCGCCTCGGCGGGGACGACACCTTCCGCTGCCCACGCGTCGGTGGCAGCGAGTTCAACGTCAAGCCAGGACTGGAACTTCGCCTGCTGGGTCCATACCGCCCCCATCTCGGGGCGGGTGTAGCGCTCGATCATTCGGGCTCAGCCAGCCAGGTTGATGATGCGGGTGGCAAGGACACCGGCGTTCTTGGCACCGTCGATCGCCACGCAGGCCACCGGGACGCCCGGCGGCATCTGGACTGCCGAGAGCAGGGCGTCGAGACCACCGAGTGACTTGCCGAGGATCGGCACGCCAATCACTGGAAGTTCGGTGTGGGCGGCCGCGACGCCGGGAAGGGCCGCCGACATTCCCGCGCCGGCGATGATCACCTTAAGACCGCGCATCTTGGCGTTCGTGCAGTAGTCAACTACGAGTTCGGGGTCGCGGTGGGCGGACATGACCCGGACCTCGTAGGCGATGCCGGCATCCTCGAGGGCCTGGCCGGCCGGCTGCATCTTGGGCTTGTCGTTCTTCGAGCCCATGATGATCCCGACTTTGGGCTCTTCGACTTCGATTTCCTCGAAAAGCTGCTCGACGGAGGAAATCGTTACCGGCTGCTGGGGAGTTTCGCTCATTGGTCCAGTTCTCTCTCGCGTCGGACCGCCCGTTCGGCGATGTCCCGTCGCATCTGTTTGCCATCGAAATTGACTGCTTCTGCCGCATCGTAAGCCCGATCACGCGCCGTTGCAGCGTCGGGGCCGACACCGGTCAGGTTCAGTACCCTCCCGCCGGCCGTCACGATCTGCCCGTCCTGTTCGGCGGTGCCCGCGTGAATCACCTCTGCGGACCCGGCCGCTTCTTCCAGACCGGTGATCACGTCCCCCTTGGAAGAGGAGGCGGGGTAGCCAGCAGAAGCGAGCACGACGGTGACCGCAAAGTCATCCGCGAAGCTGACTTCCTTCTCTGCCAGCCCCCCCGGGATCGATGCGGCCAGAAATAGGTCCACGAGGTCCGACTCCAGCCTGGGCAGGACGGCCTGGGTCTCCGGATCCCCGAACCGGGTGTTGTACTCGAGCACCCTCGGCCCGTCGGCGGTCATCATCAGGCCCGCGTACAGCACCCCATGGAAGGGATGGCCGCGTCTCGCCATCAGGTCGACGATCGGCTGGTGGACCATCGCCGAGAGTTCCGCCAGCTGGTCCCTGGAAACGGTCTGAACTGGTGAGTAGCTACCCATCCCGCCGGTGTTCGGGCCGGTGTCTCCCTCGCCGATCCGCTTGTAGTCCTGGGCGGGGGCCAGTGGGATTGCCCTTTCGCCATCGCAGATCGCGAGCAGCGAGAGTTCCTCGCCCTCGAGGAACTCCTCGACCACGACTTCCGTCTCACCGAAACGCTGCTCGGTGAAGAAGACCTCGATTGCATCCCGGGCTTCCTGCTCGTCAAGGCAGATCAGCACACCCTTGCCGGCCGCCAGTCCGTCGGCCTTGAGAACGACCGGGCAACCCGTCTCCTCGAGTCTGGCGAGGGCTGCTTCCCGGTCGGTGACGACCCCGTACCCGGCGGTCGGTACGCCGGCCTCGACCATCGCTTCCTTGGCGTAGGTCTTCGAACCTTCGAGTTGCGCAGCTGCGCCGCTGGGGCCGAACGAGGCGATTCCGGCGTCGGCCAGGGCGTCTACGACCCCCGCTACCAGGGGCGCCTCCGGTCCGACAGCGACCAGGTCGACTCCAAGTTCGAGGGCCTTCGCAGCAACAGCTGCGGGATCGACCGGGTCGAGGTCGGGAAGGCAGGTTGCGTCAGCGGCAATGCCGGGGTTGCCAGGGGCACAGAAGAGCTCCGGCGACTGAGGGGATCGGGAGAGAGCCTTGACGATGGCGTGCTCGCGGCCGCCACCGCCAAGGACGAGGATGCGGATGCTCAAGGGTTCTTCAGCCCGCCAGAACTTCCGCGAGCCGCTCGGCCGATAGTGCCGCGAGCGTCTGGCTCTTCATCGTTCCACGCGATCCCATCTCGATCGAGACCTTGGCCATCACTTCCTCTGACGGGGCTTCGATGATCGAAACAAAGTCGAACTGGCCGAGGGTGGTGTACTGGGCGACCACCGTTGCGCCTAG
>JAGQUT010000004.1 GCA_020438355.1 Solirubrobacterales bacterium
CGATCGGCCGGACCTTTCGCGAGTCTTTCGCCAAGGGGCTGGCTTCTCGTGAACTCGACTCGATGCCCACCGTGCCGGAGAGTGACAGCGACCTGCTCGAGGCGATCGCAACCCCGACGCCTGGCCGGATCGACCTGGTCCTGGCGGCTTTTGACCGCGGGCTCTCTGTGGAGGAGGTCCACGAGAAGACCAGGATCGATCCCTGGTTCCTGCGGGAACTCGAACTGCTGGCCCGGGACGGCGACGGCACCGGCAACCTCGAACGGATCTACAACTCGGTTGACACCTGTGCCGCCGAGTTCGAGGCCGCGACTCCGTATTACTACTCCTCGCACGAACCACAGGGCTCGCCCTCCGAGATCCGGCGGGGAGACAAGCCGTCGGTGGTGATTCTGGGTGCCGGTCCCAACCGGATCGGCCAGGGAATCGAGTTCGACTACTGCTGCGTCCACGCCGCAATGACCGTTCGCGAATGCGGAAGGGACGCTGTGATGGTCAACTGCAACCCGGAGACCGTCTCTACCGACTACGACACCTCCGACCGGCTCTACTTCGAACCGCTGACGCTTGACCATGTTCTTGCGGTCTGCGAGCAGGAGAAGCCCGAGGGAGTGATCGTCATGTTCGGTGGCCAGACTCCTCTGAAGCTCGCTGAAGGGCTTCGCGAGGCGGGCATTCCCTTGCTCGGCACACCGGTGGACGCGATCGATGCCGCCGAGGACCGGGGCAAGTTCGGAGCTCTGATAGATCGCCTCGGGATCAAGCCGCCCCCTTACGGCACCGCACTCTCGGCCACCGAAGCCGAAGAAATCGCCGAAGGAATCGGCTACCCGCTACTGGTTCGCCCGTCATTCGTGCTTGGTGGCAGGGCCATGGAGATCTGTTACTCGCCCGCTGACCTGAAGGCCTACCTCGACAAGCACGTGAAGGCTTCGCCAGAGCATCCGCTGCTGCTGGACAGGTTCCTGGAGAACGCGATCGAAGTCGACGTCGACGCGCTCTGCGACGGCGATGAAGTTTTTGTGGCGGGCATCATGCAGCACGTCGAGGAAGCAGGAGTCCACTCCGGCGACTCGGCCTGTGTGATCCCTCCGATGAGCATCGGCCAGCACATGATCGACGAGATCAAGGCGGCCACCAGCGCAATCGCCCTTGAACTCGGCGTGGTCGGGCTGATCAACATCCAGTACGCGGTAGCGGGCGGAGAGCTTTACGTGATCGAGGCCAATCCGCGGGCCTCCCGTACGGTCCCGTTCGTCTCGAAGGCGATCGGTATCCCCCTGGCCAAGGTCGCGACCAGAATCATGCTCGGCCAGAAGCTCGCTGAAATGGACCTGCCCGAGTTCACCGGTGACCATGTCTCTGTGAAGGAGGCAGTGCTGCCCTTCGCGCGCTTCCAGGGAGCCGACTCGGTCCTCGGACCGGAAATGAAGTCCACCGGCGAGGTCATCGGGATCGGCCCCGACTTCCCGACCGCTTTCGGCAAGGCCCAGGCTGCCGCCGGAGTCTCGTTGCCCGAATCGGGCACGGTGTTCATCTCGGTCACCGACACCGACAAGGCAGCTGCCACCCAGCTCGCGGCCCAGCTTCACGACCTCGGGTTCGACATTCTCGCCACCGGAGGCACCGCCCAGGCGATCTCCAGGATGGGAACCCCGGTAAAGGAGATCAACAAGATCGCCGAAGGTTCGCCGCATGTGGTCGACATGATCGAGGAGCGCCACTGCGACCTGGTCATCAACACCCCGACCGGCTCCGGCGCCCGCGCGGACGGCTACGAGATCCGTTCCGCGGCGATCCTCCACGGGATACCTTCGGTGACGACCCTGACCGGGGCGTCAGCCGCGGTCCGGGCGATGGCTGCCCGTGCCAATGGCGGTGGCGAGGTGAAATCACTGCAGGAGCTTCATGGCCGCTGAGGCCGACAGCCCCCGGGCACCTTTCGGCCGGCGGGCCTGTGAGGTAGCCGATTCCCGTGAATCGGGTGGCTACCGGATCTTTACCCTGATCGATGCCGAGGGCCCGGCGCCTGCAGCCGGGCAGTTCTACATGCTGGCGGCCGCCCCCGACTGGGCCGGTGAAGGTGGAAGGCCATATCTTCCCCGCGCGATCTCCTACGCGAGGGTCACCGAGAACCCGAAGGGCGGAGTACGTCTCGACTTTCTGATCGACGAGGTCGGACCCGGCACATCAAGGCTCGCGAGGATGAAGCAGGGCGACGAGTGCTTCGTGGCCGGTCCGTTCGGGAACCGTTTCAGCCTTCCCCGGCAGCTCAACGAGGGTGCTGCGGGAGCGATCCTGGTCGGCGGCGGGATCGGCATTGCCCCGATGGCCGTGCTGAGGCGGGAGCTGGTGAACCGCGGAATTCCTTCGCGTTCGCTGCTCGGCTTCCGCGACCAGGCGCACTCGGGCGGGGTCGACGAGCTTTTCGGCTGTGAGGAGACCAGGCTGGCCTTCGAAGACGGCAGCTACGGTCACAAGGGATTTGTCACGGACCTCCTGCTCCAGCTGCTCGAAGGTGACGACTCCGGTTCGGCTGCCATCTACTCATGCGGTCCCCCGGCGATGCTGGAGGCCGTTCGCCGGATCTGCGCCGATAGGGGCCTGCCGGTGGAGCTCGCGCTCGAGTCACCAATGGCCTGCGGCTACGGTGCCTGCTTCGGCTGTGCGGTGCCGAAGGCCGAAGGTGGCTATATGAGGCTTTGTGTGGACGGCCCCGTGGTGCGGGGCGATCAGATCGCGACCGCCATGGCGGGGGAGCCGGCCGTTGGCTGAAGGAACGGCAGACACTTCGGACCTTTCGACGGACCTCTGCGGAATCGAGCTCGCGGGACCGGTGCTGAATGGCTCCGGGACTTTCGATGCGATAGCCGCGCGACGTGTCTTCGGTGACGAAGTAGTGAGCGGATTTCCGTTCGACTGTTACGTGTCAAAGACGATCACCATGAACCCGCGGCCCGGCAACGCTCCCTACCGGCTCTGGGAAACACCCTCCGGGATGATCAACTCGATTGGCCTTCCCGGCCCGGGGCTTGACGGATTCCTGGAGCGCGATCTGGTCCAGCTAGCCGAATTCGACGTTCCTCTGATCGTCTCGGTAATGGCAGACAGGGTCGAGGACTTCGAGATCCTGGTCAACCGGGTCGCCGAGCGAGAAGAGGTTGCCGGCATCGAGCTCAACGTCTCCTGTCCGAACGTCCATTCGGGACTGATCGTGGGCGAGCAGCCATCCGAAACCGAAGCTTTGATGAAGGCCCTGCGGCCCCTGACTGCGAAGCCCCTGATCGTCAAACTCACCCCGAATGTGGCAAACCCTCACGAGGTCGCCATGGCTGCCGAGAGCGGGGGAGCCGACTCCGTCTCGATGATCAACACGGTCAAGGCCGCAGCAATCGACCCGGTCTCGACCCGGACCTGGCTGGGTGCCGGTGCCGGAGGACTTTCGGGACCAGCCGTCAGGCCGATTGCGCTCGCCCAGGTTCGTTCCGTTGCGTCGGCGGTGTCGGTACCGGTGATCGGGATGGGCGGCATTACCGACGCCGAGTCAGCGCTCGAGTTCATCCTGGCCGGAGCAAGGGTCATAGCGGTAGGCACCGAGAACTTCCGGGACCCCCGGGCCGGCGCACTCGTGTCGGAGGGACTGCCGGCCGCACTTGCCCGTCGGGGCTTTGCTTCATTGGCCGAGGCGCAGTCCGTCACTCTCGACTGACGAGCACTTACTGAACGGTCGGGAGACCGGCGACGAGATCGGTCCACCTCCCGGAGCCGAACCTCAACCTTGAGTTGAGGTTGAGATGGATTTACCGGATTTCAGCACTTTTCGGGGGTTTTCCGCCAACTCCCGGCCCGGTTATGGCTATACTCGCGCCCTTCCATGGTGCCGCTCTCGAAGACCGTAACCAGTCCGCCCGAAGCTCCGGAGAGGTCCCTGGACCAGCGGATGGACGCACTGAAGAGGGCAAACAACATTCGCACCGCCCGCGCCCAGCTCAAGCGTGATCTCAAGGCCGGACGCACAACCATCACCGAAGTCCTCGACGACCCGCCGGAGTATCTCCTCACCGCCAAGGTCTTCGACATGCTGCTCGCCGTGCCCAAGTACGGCAGGGTGAAGACGAACCGCATCCTCAAGCAGTGCAAGGTCTCGCCGGCCAAGACGATCGGCGGCCTCTCGGATCGCCAGCGCAAAGAGCTGGTTTCCCTCCTCCAGCGCTAGAAGCCCGGGCGGCGCCAGGAACCTCCAGCCGTCCGCTGGCTTCGTCGGCGGCCGGGAACGACAGCTCACGTACCCGCGTACTATCGCGGTCATTCCCGGCCTGTCTCCTCGACAGCGAACGGCTGGAGGCCCCTGGCATCCACCCTCTGGGTCACCCCTGAAGTTGCTTCCGGTTCGGGAGGTAGGCTGGACGGTCCCATGTCTGGTCCTCCTCCTTCCAAAGTCTTTGTCATTACCGGTCCCTCCGGGGTGGGCAAGGGCAGCCTGATTTCCCTGCTTCGGCATCGGATCCCGGAGCTTGAACTTTCGACTTCCGCAACTACCCGAAAGCCACGGACGGGGGAGCAGCAAGGGGTCGATTACCACTTCCTTGACGAGCGCGAGTTTCTCGACCGTGTTGAACGGGGCGAGTTTCTCGAACACGCTGCCTACAGCGGCAACCACTACGGGACTCTGCGCTCCGAGGTCGAGGGCAGGGTGGAGGCCGGCCATCCGGTCGTGCTCGAGATCGAGGTCCAGGGTGCCCGGCAGGTCGCGGCGTCAATGCCCGAGGCAGTCCAGATATTCATCGCTCCCCCCGAGCTGTCGACGCTCAAGCTAAGACTCGAGGGGCGCGGGACCGATTCACCCGACGCGATTGCCCGCCGGCTCGAGGTCGCGGAGGAGGAACTCGCAGCCAGGGACGAGTTCCACCATCAGGTGGTCAACGACGAACTTGAACGTGCGCTGGACGAGCTCGAAGCCATAGTTCGCAGCAAGCTGTCAGAATCAAGGTAATGATCAAGCCTCGCGTCGACCATCTTCTCCAGCATTCCGACTCGCATTACGCAGCTGTAGTTCTCGCTGCGCGGCGGGCCCGGCAGATCAACAGCTACTACCAGAGCCTGAATGAGGGTGGCTACGGTGACTACCCGCCGCCCATGGTTCCGGCCGAGCCCGGCAAGGGTGCGCTGACCCTCGCGCTTGAGGAAGTCGCGACCGGCAAGCTCAAGTACGAGTACCGCTCCTAGGTTCTACCCGGGCCAAGCGCCCAATACGGAGCAGCCAGTCATGGCAAAGATCCTGCTCGGCGTAAGCGGGGGGATCGCGGCCTACAAAGCAGTCGAGTTCGTTCGCCTGGCGACCAGCGCAGGACATTCCGTTCGTGTCCTGATGACCGCCTCGGCGAGGAAATTCGTTGGCCCCGATACTTTCGAGGGAATCCTCGGTGCGCCGGTCCTGACCTCGGAGTTCGAGAAGGACCCGATGCGGGGAACGTTTCCGGGCGAGCCGCTGCCCGAGCACGAACCGATCGGTCACCTCGCGGTGGCCGAATCGGCCGACGTCTATCTGATCGCGCCCGCCTCCGCAAACACGATCGCCAAACTGGCCACCGGCCAGGCCGACTCGATCCTCACCACCGCCTTCCTCGCCTTCGACGGCCCCCGACTGGTCGCGCCGGCGATGAACGAGCGCATGTACCTCTCGGAGACAACCGTCTCCAACCTGGCACGACTCAAGGAGATCGGGGTCGAGGTGATCGACCCCGGCGAAGGCCGGCTCGCATCGAAGGGCGAATCAGGAGTTGGACGCCTTCCCGAACCTGCCGAGTTACTCGAAAGGGTTGAAGCTGCCCTCGACGAGGAACGGACAAGGGACCTTGCGGGGCTCCGCGTGCTGGTGACCGCAGGCGGAACCCGCGAGGGCATCGATCCGGTCCGCTACATCGGCAACCGCTCATCGGGCCGGATGGGGCTGGCCCTGGCCGGGCGCGCAAAGAAGAGAGGAGCGGAAGTGACGGTGATCTGTGCGAACGTCAACCTGCCAGCGCCAGCCGGTGTCAAGCGGGTGGACGTCGAGTCAACGGTTGACCTCGCCCGTGCATGCCGCGAGCAGTTTCCAGCTCACGACCTGCTCTTGATGGCGGCTGCCCCGGCGGACTTCACGGTTGCCGACACCTCGAGCGAAAAGCTTTCCCGGACCGGTGGAGAGTTCACTCTCACCCTGGTCCCGACCGAGGACATCCTCGCCAGCCTGGCCGCCAACCGGATCGAGGGCCAGACAGTGGTCGGTTTCGCCGCGCAGCATGGCGGTGACGCGATCGGGCGGGCCCGCCACAAGCTGGAAAAGAAGGGCGCCGACATGATCGTCCTGAACGACGTATCGGACAAAACGATCGGATTCGATTCATCCGAGAACGCGGTGACCCTGATTACAACGGGAGGCGAAACCGAAGTTCCCCGCGCTCCCAAGACCGAGATCGCCGACCGGATCATCGACCGGGCGGTCGAGATCCGCAAGGGCTCCTGAAGGCTCTCCATGCGTGCCCTGGTGCAGCGCGTGACCCGGGCTTCGGTCGAAGTCGACGGCGAGAAAGTGGGGGAGATCGGGCCCGGAATGATGGTCCTGCTCGGAGTGAAGAAGGGCGACACCGAATCCGAGGCCGAGAAGATTGCCGCCAAACTGCTGAAACTGAGGATCTTCGAGGACGCGGAAGGGCGGATGAACGATCCGCTTGGCGAGAGGGAAGTCCTTTGCATTTCGCAGTTCACTCTCTACGGGGATACCCGCAAGGGAAACCGGCCGGGCTGGAGCGAGGCGGCCGGCGGCGAGGAGGCGGAGCCCCTTTACGACCTGGTCTGCGAGAAGCTCGGGGCCAGTAAGGGGGTCTTCGGAGCTGACATGAAGGTGGAGCTGGTCAACGACGGCCCGGTCACCCTCTTGGTCGAGATTTGAACCTCGGAAGCATCCTTGCCTGAGTTGATTGACGGGCTATACTGGTAAGTGCTTTTCCCCTTCAAGCTGTGTCGAAAAGTGGGCCTCGCCCGCTTTTTTTTGGCCCTCAGGCCGGATTTTCACCATGAAACCAACCCCCCAGGACATCGAAGAACGCCTCACCGGCATCGATCCACAGATCGAGTTTCTGGCGCTGGAAAGCGCCGGAGGCGTCGGGCTGCGGCTTTTCATCGATTACCCGGGCGGCGTGACCCTCGAGCTTTGCCAGCGGGTCACCACAGGGCTTCAGGATGTGTTGATCGACCACTCGCTTGAAGTCTCATCACCGGGCCCCGAACGCCCGCTGGTGAAGCCGTCCCACTTCGAGCGATTCACCGGCCGCCGGGCCAGGGTGAGCACGATCGAGCCCCTGGACGGCCGCAAGAACTTCACCGGAACCATCGCCGAGGCCGGGGAAAACGGAATCGTCATCGAAATCGATGGCCAGAACCACGAAATTCCTTACGCAAGCATCGAGCGCTCGCACCTCGCGCCAGAAATCCCACAAGGAGCAGCAAAGTGACCCAAGAGATCGTCGACGCAGTACGAGTCCTCGAACAGGAAAAGGGCATCGCCGCCGACACCCTGATGGACGCGCTTGAAGATGCGCTGCTCTCCGCCTACCGCAAGAGCCCCGGATCGGCCAAGTACGCCCGGGTTGATCTCGATCACGAGACTGGTGATTTCCGCGTTTTCGAGCTGATCCTGCCCGCCGAACTCGAAGAAAAGCTTCTTGAGGAAGCAGCAGCCGAGCAGGAGCGCACGATCAACCCCGAGACCGGCGAGTACAACGAACCGGAAGAGCCCGAGATCGACCCCGAGGTGCTCGAGCCTTACGAAAGCCAGATCGAGACCCGTGACGTGACGCCGGACGACTTCGGACGTATCGCGGCGCAGACCGCCAAGCAGGTGATCTACCAGCGGATCCGTGAAGCCGAGCGTCAGATGATGTTCGAGGAGTACCGCGACCGCGTCGGTGAGCTGATCACCGGACTGATCCAGCAGTCGGACAAGCGCTACACCCTGGTCCAGCTCCGCGAGCGGGTCGAGGCTCTGCTGCCGAAGTCGGAGCAGGTTTACAGCGAGCGCTACGACCACGGAATGCGAGTCAAGGCCGTGATTACCGACGTCTCGGAGTCCACAAAGGGACCGAGCATCGTCGTCTCGAGGCGCAGCCCGGAACTGATCAAGGGCCTCTTCGAACTCGAAGTACCCGAGATCGCCGACAAGCTGGTCGAAATCGTGGGTGTCGCCCGCGAGCCCGGCTACCGCTCGAAGATCGCTGTCGTCTCGCATGCCGACGGAGTCGACCCGGTTGGTGCCTGCGTCGGACCGCGGGGTTCGCGGGTACGGATGGTCGTTTCAGAGCTTCGCGGCGAGAAGATCGACATCATTCCCTACAACGAGGAACCCGCACGGTTCGTCGCCAAGGCTCTCTCTCCGGCCCGGGTCCGCGAGGTCCTGGTCGATGACGAAGAGATGCAGGCCACTGTCGTGGTTCCGGATGACCAGCTTTCGCTGGCGATCGGCCGCGATGGCCAGAATGCCCGACTTGCAGCCCGGCTCACCGGCTGGCGTGTGGACATCAAGTCCGAGAGCGAGTTCGCCCGTGAGGAAAGCGAGCATGAGTACGAGGGCGAGGAAGAGTTCGACGGCCGCTGCATGGCCATCCTCTCCAGCGGTCGCCGCTGTCCCAACGCCAGCATTGGAGGATCGACCTACTGCGGACTCCCGCAGCATCAGGCCCTTTCACGCTTTACGACCAATCACGTTCAGGTGCTCGCCACTCTCAGCGACGAGGACATCGTGCTGCTGGCCGATCCGGACTCGGATGAGTCTGCGGTCGAAGCGATCGTGACCGCTGCAGATGCCGATTTCGTAGAGCCCACCGACGAGGAAGTCGCCCCCGAAGTGGCGGCAGTCGAGGAAGCCGAGGTCGAGGCCGAGGCTGACGAGGCTCTCGTCGAAGAGGCCGAGGCCGACCTCGAAGCCGACGACGAGGCTGCGGACGAGATCGTCGCCGAGGAAGAGGCTGGAGAAGAGCTGGCCGCCGCCGAGGAAGCCGAGGCAGAAGCCGAACTGGAGCAGGCCGAGGCCGCCGAAATCGAAACTGAAGCCGCAGAAGTCGAAGCCGAAGAGGAAGCTGAGGCCGACCCGGAGCCGACCAGCGAGGCCGAAGAGGCCGACGAGGAAGCTGAAGCGGCAGAAGGCGAGGCCGAGTGAGCAAGAGGCGAGTCCACGAAATTGCCAAGGAAGCCGGCGTAACCAGCAAAGAGCTGCTCGCCGCACTTCAGGCTGCCGGCATCGAAGTCAAGGCCGCTGCCTCGAACGTCGAGGAGGCTGACGCGAAGAAGGTTCTGGCCGGTCTGGGCAAAGCCGAGGCGAAGCCGGCCGCGAAGCCCAAGGCCGCTCCGAAGCCGGCCGCGAAGGCAGAACCAAAGCCATCTGCGAAGCCGAAGGCGGCCCCCAGGGCCGAGGCCAAGCCTGCTGCCAAGGCCGAGCCCGCCGCAGCACCCAAGGCCGAGGCAAAGCCAGCCGCGAAGCAGCCTGCCCAGAAGACTTCCCAGGCATCAAAGAAGCCTGTTCGGACCGATGCCGACGGTTCCGCCACAGGCGGGGCCGCACCAGCATCTGGTGGAAGCGCTGCTGGTTCAGGCGCGGCCGGCAAGAAGCGCCGGCGGGTCGTGATCGACTCCCAGGCCTCCCGGCGCGAGCAGGGCGGGGGACCGCCCCCGCAGCGTCCGCCCAGACGCCGCGGTGGACGCCGCCGACGCCCGCTGCTCGAAGAGCCGGAGCCCGTCCAGGCTGATCCGGCCGAGCCGCAGGCAACCCGGGTCAACAGCGGAGTCACTGTCCGCGACCTGGCAGAGCTGCTCGACCTCAGCGCCGCGGACCTGATCAAGAAGCTGATGACGATGGGCGAGATGGCGACGCTCACCCAGACCCTGACCGACGATTCGGTCAAGGCGATCGCCGACGAATACGACCGCAAGATCGAGATCGTCTCCGCCGCCGAAGAAGAAGTAGCTGCGCCCGAGTTCGAGGACTCTGACGAGGAACTCGTGGACCGCCCGCCGGTCGTCACGATCATGGGGCACGTCGACCACGGCAAGACCTCGCTGCTCGACGCCATTCGTGAGACCGAAGTTGCCGCCGGGGAAGCAGGCGGAATCACCCAGCACATCGGCGCCTACCAGGTACACCACGACGACCACACGATCACCTTCCTGGACACCCCCGGTCACGAAGCATTCACCGCGATGCGTGCCCGCGGAGCCCAGGTGACCGATGTCGCCGTGATCGTCGTTGCCGCAGACGACGGGGTCATGCCCCAGACCCGTGAGGCAATCGATCACGCCCGTGCCGCTGACGTTCCGATCCTCATTGCCGTCAACAAGATCGACAAGGAAGGAGCGAATCCGGACCGGATCCGTACCGACCTCGCCGCCGACGGGCTCAACCCCGAGGAATGGGGCGGAGACACGATCTACTGCAACGTTTCCGCGAAGACCCACGACGGTCTCGACAACCTGCTCGACATGATCATTCTGGTCACCGAGCTGGAAGAACTGGCAGCCAATCCCGATGCGCCCGCTTCAGGGTCGGTCATCGAATCGAAGCTCGACCCGGGACGGGGTCCCGTGGTCAGCGTCCTGGTCAACCGGGGAACACTTCGGGTTGGCGACTCTGTTGTCGCCGGAGCGGTCTGGGGCAAGGTGCGCGCAATGCACGACTACCTCGGAGCGAAGGTCGAAGAGGCGACGCCGGGAATGCCGGTCGAAGTCCTCGGGTTCGACGGTGTCTGCGAAGCCGGTGAGTTCGTCACGGTGGTCGAGAACGACCGCCGCGCACGGCAGATGGCCCAGGAGAGACTCAACCGCCTCAAGGCGGAGACGATCGCCCGCCGCTCGGCCCGCAAGGTAACCCTCGAGGAGATCTTCGCCCGCGCCCAGACCGGCGACCTGAAGGAACTCAACATCGTGCTCAAGAGCGATGTGGCGGGTTCGCTGGAAGCACTCCAGGACGAGATCGCCAAGGTCCCCCAGGAACAGGTCGCGATCAACATCATCCGCGCCCAGACAGGCGGGATCTCGGAGTCGGACGTGATGCTCGCTTCCGCGTCGAACGCGATCATCATTGGCTTCAACGTCAGGCCCCTGGCCGACGCCCGCAGGGCTGCCCAGGCCGAAGGCGTCGACATACGGACCTACTCGGTCATCTACAAGATCACCGAGGATCTCCGGGCCGCGATGGAGGGCATGCTCGACACCGTCGAAGTCGAAGACTCGATCGGTGAAGCTGAAGTCAAGGAAGTCTTCAAGGCATCGAAGGTCGGCAGGATCGCCGGATGTGTCGTCACCGAAGGGAAAGTCCAGAGGGACGCCTCGGTGCGCCTCGTCAGGGAAGGGACGGTCATCTGGACCGGGCAGCTGGATTCGCTGCGCCGCTTCAAGGACGCCGTCCAGACTGTCGAAGAGGGACAGGACTGCGGCATCGTCCTGGACGGGTACGCCGACGTGAAGGTTGGCGACGTGCTCGAATTCTTCTCGACCCGCCAGGTCGAACAGACCCTGAACTAGGGCGGAGCCGGTATGTCCAAGGCGCGGATGCGCAGGGTGAATGAAGTCTTACGTCAGGTGATCTCTGACGCGATCACCAACGATCTGAGCGATCCTCGACTCGAGATGGCCACGGTGACTTCGGTTGACACCACGCCCGACCTGCGGCATGCGAAGGTCTACTTCACAGTTCTCGGTGACGAGCAGGCGAAGCAGGATGCCCTGAAGGGCCTCAAGCGGGCGCATAGCGTCCTGCAGGGAAAGGTTGCGGCCGAGACGCGGATGAAACACACACCGGCACTCGTTTTTGAGTACGACGATTCGATCGAGTCCGGGATGCGGATCGACGCTCTCCTCGCCGAAGGCGAAGCCGCCGGGCAGGGAGAAAGCGAGTGAACGCCGCGGCAGCAAGCCAGCTAGTGGTCAAGGGTGACCTCGACCAGATTGCCGGCCTCGTCAGGGAGGAACAGAAGTTCCTTCTGACCACCCATGAGGGGCCCGATGGCGACGCGCTCGGCTCCCTGCTCGGGATGCATCACCTGCTCGAGTCGCTGGGCAAGGACTCGGTCATGTTCCTCGCGGCCAAGGAGTTCCCGCTGCCGATCGAGTACCGCCACCTGCCGCTGGAGGGCGTGTTCCACGAGCCCCCAGCCGACATCAGTGACCGGGTGGTCATCTTCCTCGATTGCGGCAACATTGACCGGATGCCGGTCGACTTCCTTCGGGACGGCGGCAAGCTTGTCGTGAACATCGACCATCACCACGACAACACGGAGTTCGGTGACCTCAACTTCGTCGATGCCGGACGCTCCTGTACAGCCGAGATTGTCTACGAGCTCGCGATATTGCTTGACGTGAAGGTGAGTCCGGCGATGGCCAGGGCCCTTTACATCGGCATCGTCACTGACACCGGCAAGTTCATGTATGACGCGACCAACGCGACAACCCACCGCATCGCAGCCGACCTGATCGAGGCCGGCGTGGACGTCGATGACGTGAACCGGAGGCTCTACGAGAGCGTTCCGATCGAGAAGCTCAGGCTGCTCAGCCGGGCGCTCGACAATCTGGAGCTTCACTGCAGCGGGCAACTGATCATCAGCTACATCACCGAGAAGGACTACAGCGAGACAGGCGCCGGCGAGGAGATGACCGAAGGGATCATCGACAACCTGCGCGCTGTTGACGGCATCAGGGTGGCGGCTGTGGTCCGCGACCAGGTCAGTCGAGGGCATTCAGCCAGGAAGATCAGCCTCAGGGCAGGTGACGATCACACTGACGTTTCTGTCCTCGCCCGCAAGTTCGGAGGTGGAGGTCACGTCCGCGCGGCGGGCTGCTCGACCGAGATGCCTTTCCCGGAGATCGTCTCCGAGCTTTGCGCGGGCCTCGATGCCCAGCCCCTTCCGGACTGAGCGAGGTCCCGTGTCCGGAGCATCCGGAACAGGGACCGGGGAGCCTCGCGACGGCATCCTCATCGTGGACAAACCGGCCGGTGTGACCTCGCATGACGTGGTTGCGAAAGTAAGGCGCGAAAAGGGAGGGAAGGTAGGCCACGCCGGGACCCTCGATCCCTTTGCGACCGGGCTTCTCACCGTTCTGCTGGGTCGTGCGACGCGCCTTCAGCGCTATCTGCTGGACCTTCCGAAGACCTATCTCGCGACGGCACGTCTCGGCTGGACGTCCACAACCGGCGACCCCGACGGGGAACTGGAGGAGACCGGAAACCTGCCCGACTTGCTTGCGTTGCCGACGGGAAAGATCGAACAGATGGTGCCGATGACTTCGGCGGTCAAGGTCGACGGCGAGCGGCTGTACAAACGGGCTCACCGCGGCGAATCGAGTGAGGACCGGCCAGTCCGCGAAGTCGAGATCTACCGGGCCGATCTGATTTCGGCGCCGGGAGGAGAACCGGCCATTGGCCAGGAAGTCGTGTTCGAGGTCGAGGTCAGCTCCGGCACCTACGTGAGGACCCTGATCGAAACCCTGGGCGATGCCTACTGCAGTGCGCTTCGACGCACCGCCGTCGGGCCGATCGGAATTTCCCGGGCGGGCCAGGTGCTCAGCCCCATGGAGGCCCTCTCTTTCCTGCCTGTGGTCGAGATCGACGAGTCCCAGGCACGGGCGGTCGGGTACGGGCAGAAGCTCCCTGCGGGGTCCGTCGAGTTGCCAGCCGACGTTCAGGGTGACCCGTCGGGAAGTTTCCGGCTGGTCCACGCGGATAACCTGATTGCCGTGGCTCGTCTGAGTGAAGAGACCGTCCGCTCCGAAGTAGTGCTGGAGCCAGCCTCGTGATCAAGGTCACGCCGCTTTCCGAAGCTGAGTTCCGGCCCCGGAAGATCGCGATCGGGACTTTCGATGGCGTTCACGTAGGCCATCGGGCTGTGATCAAGGGCGCCGACACCGTGCTCACATTCGAGCCGCATCCGCTCGAGGTACTTCACCCGGCAGCCGCTCCGAAGCTGCTGATGCCCTTTGACGTGAAGCGCGACGTGCTTGACGGACTCGGGATCGAGGAAATGATCGTCATCGAGTTCGACGAGTCCTTCACGAAGATCACCGCCGAGCAGTTCATAGAGGAGATCCTGATCGCCCGGCTGGGCGCCGAGGAAGTCTCGGTGGGTGACAACTTCCGCTTCGGCCAGCAGGCCAGAGGAACCCCCGAGATGCTGGGGTCCCGGCCCGAGTTCAAGACCAGAGTCGAGCCGCTTGTCGAGGTGGAAGGCGAGGCAGTCTCCTCGACGCGGATCCGGGCGCTGGTTGCGGCCGGTGATGTGGAGATGGCGCGCCGGTGCCTTGGGGTGCCCTTCATGATCGAAGGCGAGGTTGTGACAGGTGATCAAAGGGGACGCGAACTTGGCTTCCCTACTGCGAATATCGTGCCTGACGACCGTCTGGCCATTCCCGGACACGGCGTCTATGCCGCCTTCGCCGATGGGCTGCCGGCGGCTGTGAACATCGGCGTCAGGCCCACTTTCGACACCGGTCGCGGTGTACTGATCGAGACCTACATTCTCGACGAGGATGTAGATCTCTACGGCCGGATCCTGCGGGTCGCCTTCGTCGAGCGCCTGCGTGGCGAGAAACGGTTCGATTCGGTTGACGACCTGATCGAGGCGATGAAGCAGGATGTAGAGAAGACCAGAGCCGTCTGTGCTAGCTTCCATCGGCCGTGAACGGGTCCGCCCGTGACCCGAAACCAAGGATTTTGAAGAAGAAATGACACTGACCAAAGAAGACAAGGCCGAACTGATCAGCAAGTACGGCAAGTCCGAAGGCGACACCGGATCGACCGAGGTCCAGGTTGCCCTGCTGACCGAACGCATCAACGACCTCACCGGCCACCTGCGCGAGCACGGCAAGGATCATCACTCCCGCCGCGGCCTCCTGATGATGGTCGGCAAGCGTCGTCGGCTGCTCCGGTACCTCGAGCGGACCGACGTGGACCGCTACCGCGCCCTCGTCGCCGACCTCGGCCTCCGCCATTGATCGAGGTCGGAGCCAAGGCTCCCGACTTCACCCTGCCTGACCACGCCGGTCAGGAGATCTCGCTGTCGGATTTCGCCGGCAAGAGGGTGCTGCTCGCGTTCTACCCCCTGGACTTCAGCCCGGTCTGCTCGGACCAGCTGGCGCTTTACAAGGACATTCAGTCCGACCTCGACGAGGCAGGGGTCACCCTGGTCGGAATCAGCGTCGATTCCGCTTTCGCCCACAAGGCTTTCCGGGACCACCTCGGCATCGAGACCTCGCTGCTGGCCGACTTCGAGCCAAAGGGAGCAGTCGCCGAAGCCTATGGTGCCTACCTCGGCCAGGCAGGCCACTCAAACCGCTCGCTGGTCCTGATCGGACCCGACGGCACCGTCGAATGGGTTCACGAGACGGAAACCCCGCTCGACATCCCGCCGCCCGACGTAATCGTCGAAGCCATCAAGGCTTAGACGCATTCGCGACAGCCTCCGCCGTCGCTCCCGTCTCGACCCGCCACTTCCTGAAGTTTCAAGGATGAATGGGTAGGGGACCTATCGGGCTCGTCCCGTAGAAGGCGGAGCCGGCCCATCCACTGCTTTCTTCTGTGGGCCGACGGGTGTGGTCCGGAGGCGGATCGAAGCTCGCCGACTTGCAGGTCCCCGGGCCTGTACCCTTGTGGGGATAAGGGAACGACAGTTCTAAACAGATGGCCGCCAACCGGGCGGCCGGAGGAAAAAGAAATATTCCTATGAGCATTTTCGAAACGACTCGCGTCGAGACGCGGGTCGGCGACGCCGACATCTCCTTCGAGACCGGCAAACTCGCCAAGCAGGCCAGCGGTTCCGTTGTAGTTCGAAGCGGCGACACGATGGTCCTCTCTACCGCCACGATGGGCGGTCTTCGCGACGTTGACTTCCTGCCCCTGACCGTCGACGTCGAGGAGCGCATGTACGCCGCGGGCAAGATCCCCGGCTCGTTCTTCCGTCGCGAGGGTCGCGCCGGCGAGAAGGCAACCCTGACCGCCCGCATGATCGACCGTCCGATCCGTCCGCTCTTCCCCAAGGGCTGGCACTACGAGACTCAGCTCGTCACCATCCCGATGTCGGTTGACCAGGAGCACCCCTACGACATCCTCGCCATGAACGGCGCATCCGCCGCCCTGGCGATCTCCGAAATTCCGGTCGCCAAGCATGTCGGTGCGGTCCGCATCGGCAAGCTCGACGGTGATTTCGTGATCAACCCCAACGAGGAAGATCACGAGGCCCTCGACCTCGACCTGATCGTCGCCGGTACCGACGAAGCCATTCTGATGGTCGAAGCCGGAGCCAACGGCGTCACCGAGGCAGACATCCTCGACGCCCTTGACATCGCCCACGGCGAGATCAAAAAGATCACCCAGACCATCGAGGAACTCCGCCAGAAGGTTGGCAAGGAGAAGCTGGTCATCGAGGAGCCGACCATCGACGAGGGTCTCCTCGCCGACATCCGCAGCTCTCACGGCCAGGCCCTGGTCGACGCGATTGCGACCGAAGGCAAGCTCGAACGCTACGAAGCGATCGACAAGGTCAAGGAAGCCGTCGTCGAGCAGTACTCGGCCGGCATCGCCGACGAGTTCGAGGCCGAAGCCCGCAAGTCAGAGGTTTCCAAGGCATTCGACGCCATCGAGAAGGACACCATCCGCAAGGCGATCGCCGTCGACAAGAAGCGCCCCGACGGCCGCGCCCAGGACGAGATCCGTCCGATCGAGTGCGAGGTCGACATCTCACCGCGCGTCCACGGTTCAGCCCTGTTCACCCGTGGTGAGACCCAGGTCCTCGGCAACGTATCGCTGGGTACCACCCGCATGGACATGCGGGTCGACGGTCTCGGTCTGGAAACGACCAAGACCTTCTGGCACCACTACAACTTCCCGCCGTTCTCGGTGGGCGAGGCCGGCTTCATGCGCGGCCCGAAGCGCCGCGACATCGGTCACGGTGCCCTCGCCGAACGCGCCCTCGCGCCGTCGGTCCCGGATCAGGAGGAGTTCCCCTACGTGATCCGCGCCGTCTCGGAAACTCTCGAATCAAATGGTTCGTCCTCGATGGGCTCCGTCTGCGCCTCCTCGATGGCCATGCAGGCTGCCGGCATCCCGGTCAACGCACCGGTCGCAGGTGTCGCCATGGGTCTGATCAAGGAAGGCGACGACTACATCGTCCTGACCGACATCGCCGGTGTGGAAGACCACCTCGGTGACATGGACTTCAAGGTCGCCGGTACCGCGGATGGCATCAACGCCCTCCAGATGGACATCAAGATCACCGGAGTCACCTTCGAGATCCTGACCGACGCCCTCGAGCAGGCCCGCAAGGGACGCCTCTTCATCCTCGGCAAGATGGCCGAAGCGATTGACGGCCCCCGCGAGCAGCTCTCACCGCATGCTCCGCGCATCGAGTCGATCAAGATCGACCAGGAGAAGATCGGCGCGGTCATCGGCAAGGGTGGCGAGACCATCCGCGGACTCTGTGAGGAGTTCGAAGCCGAGATCGACGTCGAGGACGACGGCACGATCCGCATTTACGCCCCGACCGGAACCCAGGTCGAGGATGCGGTCGCCCGTATCCAGTCGATGACCAAGGAAGCCGAAGTGGGCGACCGGTACACCGGCGCCAAGGTTGTCAAGACGACCACCTTCGGAGCCTTCGTCGAACTGACCAAGGGAACCGACGGTCTGCTCCACATCTCGAACGTCAAGCCCGGTGGCCGGGTCGAGACGGTCGAAGAGGTCCTCGAGCAGGGCCAGGAGATCGACGTCACCGTCGCTGAAGTCGACCGTGAGCGTGGCCGTATCGGCCTGCGCATGACTGACGACCCGGCGATCGCGGGCAAGAGCCCCGAGGAGATCGCCGCGCTTTCCGCCAACGGCGGAGGCGGAGGTGGCGGCGGGCGCCGTGGAGGCGACCGCGAAGGCGGACGCCGCCGTCGTGACCGTGGTGACCGGGACCGCCGATAGTCCGGCGAACCCAGGTTCTCGCATAAATGAGCACTGAAGAACCGCGCCTGTCCGAGACCGCAGCCGGCGTCCGGGTGATCACCGAGGAAGTTCCCTCGGTGCGCTCGGTCGCCCTCGGCCTCTGGGTCAGGACAGGTTCACGTGACGAAACCCTCGCCCAGGCGGGGGTTTCGCACTTTCTGGAGCACCTTCTCTTCAAGGGCACCCCGAATTACTCGGCAATCGAGATCTCGGAGCGCTTCGACGGACTTGGAGCCTCCTTCAACGCGGCCACCGGCAAGGAGACCACCCACCTCCACGCCCGGTTCCTCGACGAGCACACGCAGGACGTCTTTGACCTGCTGGGGGAGATGCTGCTCGAGTCGACCTTCCCCGACATCGATTCCGAGCGTGATGTCGTCCTGGAGGAGATCGCGATGTACGAGGACGAGCCTTCGGACCGGGTCCACGACTATCTGGCGGATGCGATCTTCGGGGATACGCCACTCGGCAGGAGAATCCTCGGTCGATCCGAGGTGATCTCCGGAATCCCGGTGCCTGACATCGCCGCCTACCACAGGGCCCGCTACTCGGCCGGAAACATCGTCGTCGCGGCCGCCGGCAACGTCGACCACGACGCGATCCTCGCGATGGCCGAGAAGCTCGAACCGGACTCTGGCAGCGGCGAGGAAACCCTGGTTCCCCAGCAACCTTCGGACAAGGGCCGGCTCGAGTTCGCGACCAAGGACACCGAGCAATACCACGTCTGTGTCGGTGCCCCGGGAATCAACCGCGCCGACGAGCGCCGGTTCGGCCTGGCGGTTCTGGACTCGATTCTGGGCGGCTCCAGCTCTTCCAGGCTCTTCATCGAGGTCCGTGAGAAGAGAGGCCTCGCTTACTCGGTCGGGACGTACTCGGAGCAGTTCACCGATACGGGCGTCGTCGCGACCTACGTGGGCACCCGTGAAGACAACGTCGAGGAGGCCTGCGAGGTAATCGGGACCGAGCTGAAGCGCATCCAGAGCGAGCCGGTTACGGTCGAGGAACTCGATCGGGCGAAAGAGCACGTGAAGGGCCGTCTGGTCCTTTCAGGCGAGTCGACCGCGGCCCGGATGGCCCGCATCGCCCGGGCCACGCTCCATGACATTCCGCTTCTCAACCTTGACGAGATGCTGGCCAGGGTCGATGCTGTGACCGTGGATGACGTGTCCGAACTGGCGTCCGAGCTCTACGCGGAGGAGCGACTCTCAGCTGCTGCCGTCGGCCGTGACGAGGACCGTTTCCGGGCGGCAATCCAGCCGGTGAGCGAGGCCCTCGCAGCATGATCAGGGTTGGTGTCGCCGGTGCCGCCGGACGCATGGGCCAGACCGTCTGTGGAGCGGTCGAAGAGGCCGAGGGCATGGAACTCGCAGGACGGGCGGACCCGGCCCTCGGTACCGATCTGAGCGAGATCCTCGGCGATGTCGACGTTGTCGTCGAGTTCACAACCCCGGACACTTCGCTCGAGAACTCGATCGCCTGCCTCGAGGCCGGCGTTCACGTGGTGGTCGGCGCGACAGGATTCGACCTCGCGAAGCTGGAAGCCGCAGCCAACGAGGCGGACGCAGGGGCGAACTGCTTCGTGGCACCCAACTTCGCGATCGGTGCGGTACTACTGATGGAGCTCTCGCAGAAGGCGGCAAAGCACATGCCGGAATGCGAAATCATCGAGCTCCACCACGATCGCAAATTGGATGCGCCTTCGGGAACCGCGAAGCGAACCGAGGAACTGATCACGGCCGCCGGTGGCCACGTCCACCAGCCGATTCACTCCGTTCGTCTGGCCGGCCTTGTCGCCCATCAGGAGGTCCTGTTCGGAGGGACGGGGCAAACCCTTTCGATACGACACGACAGCATCGATCGATCTTCATTCATGCCAGGGGTGGTACTCGCGGTACGCAAGGTAGGTCAACTCGAAGACCGGTTCACGGTCGGACTGGAGAAGCTCCTAGATGACTGATGTCGTGGCACTGGACGCAACTGCCCAGGCGGAACTCGTTGCCAATGGAGAGGTTTCACCGCAGGAACTCGTTGCCGGCGCGATCGAGCGGGCCGAGAAGCTGAACCCGGAGTTGAACGCGATCTGCTCTCCGCTCTACGAGGAGGCGACCGCGACCGCTGCCGGCGATCTGCCCGACGGCCCGTTCAAGGGAGTTCCTTTCCTGTTCAAGGACCTCGGTGCCGGACTTGCCGGGCAGCCTATGCACATGGGTAACCGAGTGCTCAGGGAAATCGGCATGAAGATGCCGTACGACACCCATCTGGGAAGTCGCTTCAGGGATGCCGGCCTTGTAACGCTGGGCCGCGCATCCACGCCCGAACTAGGGATCCTCCCGACCACCGAGCCTGAAGCGAATGACGGTCCGACCAGGAACCCCTGGGACAAGACCCGCTCGAGCGGAGGCTCCTCCGGCGGTTCGGCGGCGGCCGTTGCGGCCGGCATCGTGCCAATCGCCCATGCCTCGGACGGCGGCGGATCGATCCGCATTCCCGCCAGTGAATGTGGTCTGGTGGGTCTCAAAGCGACCCGGGCCAGGATCTCGATGGCCCCGGTGATGGGTGACTCCATGTCCGGGCTCACCACCGAACTTGTCGTCGCCCACTCGGTCAGGGACATCGCGACCATGCTCGACTGGGTCCACGGACCTCAGCCCGGCGACCCCTACGGCTGCCCGGCACCGTCCCGTCCTTACAGCGACGAAGTGACGGCTGGAACCGAGCCCCTCAAGATCGCGCTGCTCACCGAGTCACTTACCGGAGACACGCTTCAGCCCGCAGTCATCGATGCCGCGAAGGAGACCGCCCGGAAGCTCGAGGATCTCGGTCACGAGGTGACCGAGTTCGAACTGCCGGCCGCCGGCGAGCCGGATGCGCTCTACCAGACCTTCATCACCCGCTGGGCAGCCGGAATGAGCCAGACGGCCGACACCCTGAGCCTGTTGATCGGCCGTCCTCTGACGGAGCAGGATGTCGAGCCTCTCACATGGGCCCTGATCCAGAAGGGCAGGATGGAAGGGGGCGCGGGCTACCTCTCGGCGATTGCCCAGCATCAGCTGATCGGCAGGCTGATCGCCGGGGTGATGATCGACGGCCAGTTCGATCTGCTGATGACCCCGACCCTGGCCACCGTGCCCCCGAAGCTGGGGCATTTCGATCAGCACGGTGACGATCCGATGGACGCGATGCTCAAGGCAAGGGAACTCGCCACCTTCACCGGCATCTTCAACGCGACCGGCCAGCCCGCGATCTCGGTTCCGATGGAAATGAGCGAAGAGGGACTGCCGATCGGAATCCAGTTCGTGGCTCCCATGTGGCGTGAGGACATCCTGATCCAGCTGGCGGGCGAACTCGAGCGGGCTCACCCGTGGATTGATCGCCGGGCACCCGGCGTGCTCGATTCCTGATTCGAAGATGCTCGGTCCAGACCGGAAGCGGATGCCCACATACAGTGGGATAGGGTGCGTTGCGTGAGTGAGATTCGCGGAGTAATTACGGCATTGGCCACCGCTTTCCGGCCAGATGGAGAGCTCGACGTCGACTCGACGCGAAAGCTGGCTGCGTACCTGGTCGAGAATGGATCACACGGACTGGTCGTCGCTGGTACCACCGGCGAGTCGCCGACCCTCGAGGACGACGAGAAGATCGATCTGCTGAAAGGTGTGATCGACGAGGTCGGAAGCGATGTCACGGTGATCCTCGGAACCGGCTCCAACGACACGCGTCACTCGGTTCAGCTCACCAACATGGCAGCCGAGGCCGGGGCGGATGCCGGGCTGATCGTCACCCCGTACTACAACCGCCCGACCGAAGCCGGAATCAAGGGCCATTTCGCCGCGGTCGCCGAAGGAAGCCCTGGTTTCCCGCTCGTCGCCTACAACATCCCTGCCAGGACCGGCGTGAACATGCCCCCGGCCCTGCTGGAGGAACTCGGGAGCATTCCTGAAGTGGTGGCCGTGAAGCAGGCCAACGACGATGATCTCGGTCCAATCGAAGGTCTTGACGTCCTGGCTGGTAATGACAGTGGCTTCCTGACCACCCTCAAGTTTGGCGGCGCCGGGGGAATCCTGGTTGCGTCGCATCTCGACAACGGCCGCATGCGCACTATCTGGGATCTCTGGCAGGAAGGCCGCCACGACGAGGCGGAAGCTCTCGACAACCAGCTCAGGCCGCTTTACGAAGCTATGGGCGTGGTCGTGAACCCGATCCCTGTGAAGGCCGCTCTGGCCAGCCGAGGTCTGCTGCCGCCGACCATGCGCCTGCCGATGGTCGAACCCACCGGGAAAGAATTCGACGCGATCGAGGAGCTTCTCGCCGAAGCAGGGGTTCCCGCGTCGTGAGTGAACAGATCAAGCTGCTCCCGCTCGGCGGACTGGGGGAGATCGGCAAGAACATGATGGTGATCGAGTACCGCGGCAAGATCGTGGTGGTCGACACCGGACTGATGTTCCCGACCCCGGACATGCTCGGTATCGACCTGGTCCTGCCCGATTTCGACTACCTGAGGGACAGGGCCGATGACATCGAGGCCATCGTCCTCACTCACGGTCACGAGGACCATGTCGGGGCACTTCCGTACGTACTGAGGGAGATCGGTTTCCCCAAGGTGATCTACGGGGGCATGCTTACCGTCGGCATGGTGCGGTCGAAACTCGACGAGCACAAGCTGGGGGCGGCCCCGCTGACCGAACTCCCCGCTGGTCAGGTCGTTCAGGCCGGACCGTTCGAAATCGAACTGGTCCACCTTTCCCACTCGATCCCGGACATGCGGGGCGTGATCATCGGAACCGACCTGGGCCGGATCTTCATGACCGGTGACTACAAGTTCGACCAGACCCCGGTTGATGGCCGACCCGCCGACGTAGCCCGGCTTGCCGCCCTCGGCGACGAAGGTCTGCTGCTCCTTTGCGGTGACTCGACCAACGCCGACCGTCCCGGTGTTTCCCCTTCGGAGTCAAGCGTCGGTCCCGCGCTCTACGACACCTTCTCCCGCTGCAAGGGGAGAATCATCGTTACCTCGTTCGCCTCGAACATCCACCGGGTCCAGCAGGTGATCGACGCGGCAGAGAGGCTAGACCGCAAAGTCGCGCTGGTCGGTCGTTCGATGCGCAAGAACTTCAATATTGCTTCCAATCTCGGAATGGCCAACGCTCCCGAAGGAATGCTTATCCAGCCCCGCGAGATCGAGGACTATCCCGACGAGCGGGTGGTGGTCATTTCGACGGGTTCGCAGGGTGAGCCCTTCTCCGCGCTCCGGCGGATGGCGAACAACGACCACCGCGACGTCGAACTTCACTCCGGCGACACCGTGGTCTTCTCGGCAACTCCGGTGCCCGGAAACGAACGTGCCGTGAACGACACGATCGACCGGATTTATGAACTGGGTGCGAGCGTCGTTACGCCGAAGGACGCTCCGATCCACGCTTCCGGTCACGGATACCGGGAAGAGATCAAGATGATGCTCAACCTGACCCGTCCGAAGTACGTGATGCCTGTCCATGGTGACTTCCAGCGAATCCGTCTCCATTCGGAGCTCGCGGAATCGGTTGGAGTGCCGACCGAGAACATTTTCCGCAACCACAACGGGCAGGCGCTCCTGGTGGGCCCGGATGGAGCGGAGCTGACCGAAGAAACGGCCGGCGGCGTGATCTACGTCGATGGAGTCGAACTCTCGGACCCCAACGACGCGACCCTCAGGGACCGACGCACGATCTCCGCTGACGGCATCGTGATCGTCGTCGCGACCATCGCCGAAGATGACGGTGAGGTGGTCTCGGATCCCGAGGTAATAGCTCGCGGCGTGCCCGGACTGGACGAGGACGCTGATCTGCTCGACGACCTTCACGACCTGATCGAGGATTCACTCGAGCGGGCTGCGGAAGCGAAGGTCAAGGACCATGATCTGGTCCAGCAGGATCTTCACGACGCGGTCGCCGGCTTCTTCCACAAGCGCCTGAAACGCCGCCCAATGGTCGTCCCGGTCGTCGTAGAGGTCTAAGCGCCCCATCTTCGCCGCGGGCCGGCATCCCCTCCCGGGATGCCCCACCCGTCGCGGTTGCGAGTGCTCGCTCGGATGTCTGAGAAGTAATCGGAAGGCACCCGGGAGGGCAAACCGGCCCACGCCTACCCGATCCGGTGTGGCCGTTCGACGGAGCCGGCCCATCCATCGGTGTATGTCCTGGGCCGGCGGGTTCAGATTGGAGGTCCGGCGCAGTCCGGACCGACTGCAGGTGCCCCCTTAAACAGAGAGACCGCTGGGCCTGGGGGAGGAAGTGGCTCAACGGTCTGCTCTGAAGAAGCGAAGCGCCGGGCCAGTCTGGGGGAGATTCCCGGCTGCTTCATGTGTCTCGTCCACGGGGAACGATAAGCGCCGCCGCTAACAGATCCCTAAACCCTGGCGAAGCGTTTCCCTAAGGTTTCTGGCCGCTCGTCGACCCCCCTTAAAGCAGAGAGGCCGCCGGGCTGGGGGAGGGAGTTAGCTCGGCGACCTGCTCTGAAGAAGCGAAGCCGCCGGGGCAGTCTGGGGGAGATCCCCGGCGGCTTCATGTGTCTCGTCCGCGAAGAAAGATAGGCGCGCGTTCTAAAAGGCCCCTAAATCCTTGTTAACGGTTTCCTTGAGGTTTTCAGGCAACCGCGAATTCGGCTCTGGCAGCCGGAATGCGAACCACAAAAGCGGCGCCACCAGCGCCTGACTTGCCAACCGTTGCGGTTCCTCCGTGACTGCGCGAGATCACTCTCACGATTGAAAGCCCGAGGCCGGTGCCCTTGCCCTTTGCACGGTCACCAGGTCCGTGGTGGCGGACGAAGCGGTCGAAGATCGTCGGCCACATTTCCTCGGGAATGCCGGGCCCGTCGTCCTCGACCCGAACCTCTGCCATGTCACCGTCAAGCCGGCTTGTGACGGTGATCGTGCTGCCGGGGGGCGTGTGGCGAATCGCGTTGTCGATCAGGTTGAGAATCACCCGATGGAGTTCATCCGCATTTCCACTGACCACAACCGGATCCGGCGCATCGATAACCACCTCGTGCTCGTCACTGATCGGGTCGAGCTCGGAGGCGACATTTCCCGCGATCTCGGAAAGGTCACATGGAGCCGGGTCTCTCGTGTGCCCGGCGTCGGCCTTGGCCAGCAGTTGAAGGTCAGCGACCAGGCGCGTCATGCGCTCGGAGGAGCGAAGCGCAGACTTCACCGAGTCGATCTGGAACTCCCTGTCTCCGTTGCCGGACCCGGGGCGACGGAGCGAATCATCGAGAAGCTCGAGGTTCGCAAGCACGCTCGTCAAAGGCGTCCGCAGCTCATGTGAAGCATCCGCCACGAACTCGCGCTGGCGCTCCAGGGACTGCTCCCTTTCCTCGCGGGCGATAGAGAGCTCATGAAGCATGTCGTTGAAGGTTCGGGTCAGTTCGGCGACCTCGTCGTCACCTTCGGGCTCGGCAAGGGTGACTTCCGGGTCCCTTGTCCTTGCGATCTGGCCGGCGGCGGAGGTCAGGGAAGAGATCGGCCGCATCGCTCGCCGGGACAGGATGACCCCGCCCATGGCGGCAAGCAGAGTGGCGCCGAGCGTTCCGGCGAGAATCGAGATCCAGATTCGTCCGATCGACGCATCAAGCCGGTCCATCGGCCTGCCATAGCGGACAAGGCCGATCGCATATGGCTCTGTGGGGGACTGGGTCACCACAGCGGTTGCGACCTGCCATCCCTCGGACGTCGAGATTCCGGGGCTGGTAGGTGCGCCCAGGTCATGGGTGTTCGGGGGGCGATATCGGATCCCGTTGGCCAGCGAGGTGATGTCTGCCGAACCGTTGACCGAGGCCAGGAGGTTGTTCAGCATCGCTTCGTCCCCGAAGTAGGCGGGAGTGATCAGGTCCCGGTCCCTGATCTCGGCGGCGAGCTCGTTGACCTTTGCCTCGGTGTCCGCCGCGTAATTCTCGCGCAGCTGATTGGTGGTGATCTGACCGACGGCCAGGCCGAAGGCGACGAGGATCACAAAGGTGATGCTGGACGAGACCGCCGCGAGCTTCCACTGGATCGGCCAGTGCGGGGGCCACTTGCGCGACCTTCGCATCCGGTTCAGCAGGCTGGTTTCCGCCCGGGCCATCAGGCCTTGATTACGTAGCCGGCTCCGCGCTTGGTGTGGAGGATGCGGGGCTCGCCGCCCTCCTCCAGTTTGCGTCGGAGGTTGGAGATGAAGACGTCGATGGTGTTTGTCTCATCGAGCGGGTCATATCCCCAGACCTCTTCCAGAAGGCGCTCCCTCGAGATGACCAGTCGCTGGTTGCGCATCAGATACTCGAGCAGCTCGAACTCCCGTTTGGTCAGTTCGACCTCGCGGTCGCCTCGCATCGCTTCCTGCGAATCGGGATTGAGCCGGAGGTCCCCGACCGTCAGCATCGCCGAGCCCCTGGGGGGACGGCGACGAAGCAGGGCACGGATCCTGGCCAGCAGTTCGTCCCGGTTGTAGGGCTTCTCCAGATAGTCGTCCGCGCCGCTGTCGAGTCCGGTTACCCGGTTCTCGGCTCCATCGCGGGCGGTCAGCATCAGAATCGGCAGATCGGAGCTCTCCTCACGGAGCCGGGTACAGACTTCGAGGCCGTCCATGTCGGGAAGTCCGAGATCCAGGACGACCAGGTCGGGCAGGAACTCATCTGCCACCTGGAGTCCGGATTCACCGTCTTCACCGGCTCTGACTTCGTATCCCTCGGCTCTCAGCGTGCGTCTCAGGACGTCAACGATTTCGTCGTCGTCCTCGATGACGAGAATACGCCCGCCGCTCTGCTCCTCATCCACCATTGCGGGGATTCTAAGCAAGCGTGCATTACGGAAGGGTAAACCGGGCTTTCGTTGAAAGGAAAGCCATGTTCGTACGTTCAGTCCGGCGCGGTTCCGATCGGCGCCCGTCCCGCAGCGCTTCGAAGCAGTCCACGAAGGCGGCCAAGCCCGCCCGGGAGCCGCTGCGCCAGCATCACCTCGACCTGATCGGGCTCGGTTGCGTGCTGCTCGGCATCTATCTGGTCTTCGTCATGTACTTCGGCTGGAACGGTGGTCGCATCGGTTCCGGTATCAGCGACGGCCTCACCTATCTCTTCGGATTGGTCGCCTATCTTGCTCCGGTCGCTTTGTTCGCGGCGGCGGCGATCGCGATCTTCCGTCCGGCGGTTCCTTCGACCCGTCCTCTCAGGACCGGTGCCGTGGTACTCGTGGCCGGACTGCTGCTGGCTTTCGCGGGCGGAACCTTCGGTCTGGGAGGCGGCAGGCCCGACCGGATCAACTACTTCGACCCAGGATGGTTCCCTGAACACGGCGGCGTCGTAGGGGAGAGCTTCTACTGGGTCTTCGCCAGTGCCCTGCAGCCCTTTGGAGCCCATCTCGTGGCGGTGTTCGCAGTCCTGGCAGGCATTCTCCTGCTGACCGGGATGACTGTCGCTGCGGTTCTCGGTCGAAGCGGCAAGGCCGTTCGAAAGGCGGGTGCCACCTCGGTCGAGAAGACCAGGACCTTCGCCCGTACCGCGATCCTCCACGACGCGAAGGAGGGCGAGGAAGAGACCATCGTCGACCCGCTTCCTTTCGATGGCGAGCCCACCGTGACTATCGGCAACTCCGACTCGACTGACGAAATGGAACTGCCGGCGACTGCGGAGAAGGATGACTCGCCCTTTGCGGTTGATATCTGGGCCGAGGATGGGGGAGAGCCGGGCGTCTCGGACCGTACGGAACGTCTTGAGCCGATTGACATCTTCGGCGACGGGGGCGCCCAGGCGGCGATCTCGGGCGCCGGGACCGCCGTTGCGGAGCCTGGTAGCGACGACGGCAACTCGGGTGGCGATTCGAACGACGGTGACGACGCCGTCTTCAGCGACGATTTCGAAGAAGAGCTCAAACAGCTCGAGGAGGAATTCGACGAGGCACCCGAGCCGGAGCCTGAACCGGTCGCCGAGGCCGAGCCGGTCGAAGATGCCCCTGAGTCGTCCAGCAAGGTAGAACAGCTTTCACTCACCCCTCAGGGTGAAAAGCGGGGTGCGACTGTCTCCGAGGAGATCAACTACAAGGCGCCGCCCCTGAAGGTCCTCGAGAGGGGCCAGAAAGGTGGCGGACCCGATCCGGCCGAGCAGAAGGAATTGGCCCGCAAGCTGGTCGAGACTCTCGGTCACTTCGGCGTCGAGGCCAAGGTCGTGGGAGTGGTCACCGGTCCTCACGTTTCCCGGTTCGAGCTTCAGCTCGCGCCTGGCACCAAGGTCAAGAAAGTTTCGGAGCTCGCCAATGACCTCGCGTACGCCCTCGCTTCGACGGACATCCGGATCCTCGCGCCGATCCCCGGCAAGCAGGCGGTCGGGGTAGAGGTTCCGAACTCGAGTCGCAACATGGTCCGGCTGGGCGATATCTACGGCAAGCCGAAAGAGAAGGACTCGCCGCTGTTGGCCTGGCTGGGCAAGGGAATCGACGGCAAAGCTGTTTCGACCGATCTCGCGAAGATGCCTCACGTCCTCGTCGCCGGCACGACCGGCTCGGGCAAGTCCGGCTGCGTGAACGCGGTTCTCTCCTCGATCCTCATGCGCTCCTCTCCCAACGAGGTGAGGCTGGTCCTGGTCGATCCGAAGCAGGTCGAACTGAACCATTACGAGGCGGTTCCGCACCTTCTCACCCCGGTGGTGACCAACCCGAAACTTGCCGCGAACGTTCTCAACAACCTGATCGCGGAGATGGAAACGCGTTACGGGCTGATGAAGAACGCCAGGGCCCGGAACATCGAGGATTACAACAAGGCGATGACGGCAGAGGGCGAGCCACGGCTTCCGTACATCCTCTGCGTCATCGATGAGCTTGCCGACCTGATGATGGTCGCGCCCGCCGACGTGGAGGCGTCGATCATCCGACTCGCGCAGAAGTCGAGGGCGACCGGCATCCATCTGCTGCTTGCGACCCAGCGTCCCTCGACCGACATCATCACCGGCACGATCAAGGTCAACATCCCCTCTCGAATCGCCTTCGCAGTTTCGTCCCAGACCGACTCGAGGGTCATCCTCGACCAGGGCGGCGCCGAATCGCTGCTCGGGCAGGGCGACATGCTCTTCCGGGGTCCGGGAACGTCGAAGCTTGCCCGCATCCAGGGCGCCTTCGTGAGCGAGGAAGAGATTGCCCGGATCACCGACTTCTGGTCGGCCCAGGGCGAGCCCGAGTTCGAGCAGGAGCTACTCAGCGAGCCCGAGACGGTCCAGGAAGAGACCTCGGACAGCGACTTCGACCCGGATCAGGACGATCTGCTGAACGAGGCGATCATGCTGGTGGTCGAGACCGAGACTGCTTCCGTGTCGATGATCCAGCGGCGTCTGAGAGTTGGCTACACGCGGGCCGGAAGGCTGATCGACATGCTGGAGCGCCGTGGAGTGATTTCCGGTTACGAGGGCTCCAAGCCGAGGCAGGTCCTGATCACCCACGCCGATCTTCCAAGAGTCCTCGGCGGCACCAGCAGTGACGAAGCCGAGTCCGTGGAGGATCAGGCGGGCGCAGACGAGTCAGCCCCGGTCGAAGTGCCAGCTGACGTGCTCGACACGAGCGATCAGCCCGCCCGGGACTGACCCGCTCGCATTGGATTCGCCTGCGGCTGTAGGGTCACGCCGTGGGATCAGGCGAGAACATCTTCAGGCCCGGAAGCAGCTCGGATGGAGAGGTGCGAGCGGGAATCGTCGTTACCGGCACCGAGGTTCTCAACGCGACCATTCCTGATCGAAACGGGCCCTGGCTTTCCGAGCAGCTCGCCGAACTCGGCGTGGAACTGGTCGAGATCCTGATCGTTGCCGACCACCCGGGTGACCTCGCCAGCGGGCTCGAGCACATGAAGTCGGTGGGGATCGATTTGATCATCACCACTGGTGGTCTCGGCCCGACTGCCGACGACCTTACGGCTGAGGTAGTCGCTTCGTTTGCTGGCAGGGAAATGGAACTCGACCCGGAGATGGAGGCGCGGATCGCAGCGATCCTGGCCAGATTCGCCGCGAACTCCAGGCTTGAACTCAGCACCGATGCCATCAACGACGCAAACCGCAAGCAGGCGATGATCCCGGTCGGGGCCGTGGCCCTGAACCCGATCGGCACCGCACCCGGGCTGATCGTGCCCGGCCAGAGCGAGGCCGATCCGCTCGTGCTCGTGCTTCCGGGCCCGCCCCGGGAACTGCAGCCGATGTGGAAGGCGGCACTGGAAGAACCGCTTCTGAGGTCCGTTATCGACCAGGCAACCCGTCTTGAGAGCTACCGCCTGCGGATGTTCGGAACCCCGGAGTCCGAGCTGGCGATGAGCCTGAGGGAGATCGAAAAGGAAGGGCTCCCCTTTGATGGTCTCGAGATAACCACCTGCCTGCGGAAGGGCGAGGTCGAGATCGATGTTCGGTACCGCGAAGCGGCTGCGGGTTCTGCCGGGAAGCTCAGGGAAGAGCTCGCCAGGCGCCACGCCCGGACGCTCTACAGCTTCGACGGCCGAACGGTTGACGAAGTCGTGTCCGGGCTGCTTCAGGGCCGCAGACTTGCCCTGGCGGAGTCCTGCAGCGCCGGCCTTCTGGCCGCCCGGATAACTGACGTGCCGGGCTCATCGGACTACTTTGCGGGCGGGGTCGTCTGTTACTCGAACGAAGCCAAGCGAGATCTGCTCGGGGTTGAGCAGGACCTTCTCGACAGGCACGGGGCGGTGTCAGCAGAGGTTGCCGAAGCGATGGCGACCGGTGCGCTCGAGCGCTTCGACGCCGATGTGGCTGTCTCGATCACGGGTATTGCAGGTCCTGGCGGCGGAAGCGAGGAGAAGCCGGTGGGCCTGGTTCATTTCAACGTCCAGACCGGAGAGGGCAAGACGCGGGCCGCGGCACCGATCATCCCCGGGGGCCGCCGGGACGTGCGTGAGCGCTCTGCCCTCGTGGCGATGCACCTGCTGCGCGAGATGCTGGCTTAACAGGAGTCGGCGAGCTTCGCTCCGCCTCCCAGTTCAACCCGCCGACCCAAGAAGATCAGGGGATTGATGGGTCGGTTCTGCATGAGCATGTCCGGGCCCGGTGATTCGGAAGTGTCCGGGGTGGTTGTAAGGATCAGGAAACGAATTCGCACCTGAATTGTTGCTTCTTTTGCGCATATTTGAGGCTTGTTCAGGCAGATTTCGGGTCGAGGGCGGCGTGACAAAGATCCGTCCGAAGCAGGACCTAGTGTTCCAAAAACGAACTTGTGTTCGTGTCCGTTCGGGCACGAAGGTACAAACGATCTGCCCGCAAGGGCGGCGGCGAGGTGAACGAGATGAGCGACAAGAGAATCAATGACCTGGAGCCGGCTACCGACAAGGAGGTCAAGGCCCGGACCGCTGCCCTTGATGCGGCCAAAAGCCAGATCGAGAAGCAGTTCGGTGCCGGATCGCTGATGAAGCTTGGTGACAAGTCCTCGGTCAATGTGGAAGCGATCTCGACCGGTGCCCTGCCGCTGGACATCGCACTTGGCGTGGGAGGAATCCCCCGCGGCCGGATCGTGGAGATATACGGCCCCGAGTCCTCGGGCAAAACGACCCTCGTCTACCACATCATCGCCGAGGCCCAGAAGCGCGGCGGGGTATGTGCCTTCGTCGACGCCGAGCATGCGATCGACCCCGTCTACGCAAGGCGGATCGGCGTCAACACCGACGAGTTGCTCGTCTCCCAGCCCGACTACGGCGAGCAGGCGCTCGAGATCGTTGACGTGCTGACACGTTCCGGCGCTGTGGACGTGGTCGCGGTTGACTCGGTTGCCGCCCTGACGCCCAGGGCGGAACTGGAAGGCCAGATGGGCGAAGTGACCGTCGGTCTTCAGGCCAGGCTGATGTCGCAGGCACTGAGGAAGCTGGCCGGCAACCTCAACCGGGCCAACACCCTCTGCCTGTTCACCAACCAGATTCGCGAGAAGATCGGCGTGTCGTTCGGATCACCCGAAACTCAGCCGGGTGGCCGGGCGCTTAAGTTCTACTCATCCCAGAGGCTCGATATCCGGCGCATTGAAACCCTCAAGGACGGCACTGAAGCGGTCGCCAACCGGGTCCGGGTCAAGGTCGTCAAGAACAAGGTCGCAGCGCCGTTCAAGCAGGCCGAGTTCGACATCGAGTACGGAGTCGGGATCTCCCGCGAGGGCAGCCTGATCGACCTGGGCATGGAACATGACCTGGTCCAGAAGTCAGGTTCCTTCTTCTCCTATGGCGATACGAGGCTCGGACAGGGGCGGAACAACTCCAAGCAGTTCCTTGCCGAGAACCCCGATATCGCCCAGGAAATCGAGGACAGGATCCTTTCAAGCCTCGGAATAACCCGTGACGGCTCGCCGATCGAGAGTTCGGCGCCTGAAGGTGTTGACGCCGAGACCGGCGAGATCATCGAGGAGACCGGAACGGCCGGACTGAAGGCGGCCTAGCCAGGCCGCCCACCGGCAACGGTGGTCGAAAGAGATGGCTGACGAACTGCTGGCCAAGGCCCTCGCCGCCCTCGGGCGAAAGGCCCTGACCGAAGCCGAAATGCGGGAGTGGCTCGCCGCCCGGGAAGTCGAGGAGGGAGAAGCCGAAAGGGTGGTCTCCTTCCTGACGGAAAACCTCGCAATTGACGATCGCGCATTCGCGGTTGCTTTCGCCAGTGACAAGCGTGAGCTCTCCGGCTGGGGAAAAGACCGGATCAGGGAAGTGCTTCTCAGACGCGGTGTCGAAAGGCGTCTGGTGGAAGAGGCTCTGAGCCCTGATGACGGCGAGAGTGAGGTCGATCGGGCAGTTCGAGTGCTCAAGGAACGTGGGGCAGACCTGGGTGATGACCGTGGTCGCCAGAGGGCACTCGGCCTGCTCGCCCGCAGGGGCTACGACGCGGAAGAGGCATACGCGGCAATACGCATCGCCGGTCGCGCAGCCTGAGACCGCACCCTAGGGAAAGACCGACTTGATCGGTGGTCTACCCTAGGTTGAGGCATGGCGCTCGACTCCTTCATCCCGGCCTGGCTGCGGAACCGGTCAAAGGAACCGGCCCACGAAGGAGCCAGTTCGGGCGACGAACCAAAGGGTGATGCCGAGCGGGAAGACCTGTCGGTACAAGGAGGAAACGGGGCCAACGGCAGCGTTGAGCCGGCGCCTGACTACGACTCACCGCCGCCTCGGGAAGGGTTGCTTTCCGCGGAGGCCGAACTGAGAGCACGACGGGAAGAGATCGTCCGTATGGAGGAGCGGGCACTCCGGGAACTCGAGTCGGCGAGGACCCAGATGAGAGAAGCAGAGCGCCGCAGTGACCTTGCTGACGAGCGCGAACAGCGGCTTGAGCAGGCTGAACAGCAACTCGAGGAAATGCGCCAGGCGCGGATCAGCGAACTGGAAGAGGTTTCAGGGCTCACCCGCAAACAGGCTCGGGAACAGCTGATCAAGCAGGTGGAAGACGAGGCGACCCATCAGGCCGGGCTGATGGTCAGGCGAATCGAGGAGGAAGCCAAGCTCGATGCCGAAAGGCGGGCAAGGGGAGTCCTGGCGGTCGCGATGCAGCGCCTCGCTGCCAACCAGTCGATCGAATCGAACACCTACACGATCCAGCTGCCTAACGAAGAGATGAAGGGCAGGATCATCGGCAAGGACGGCCGTAACATCAGGGCGCTGGAGAACCTCACCGGAGTCGACGTCATCATCGACGAGACTCCCGAAACCGTTGTCATCTCCTGTTTCGACGGGGTCAGGAGGGAGATCGGGCGCCTCACCCTCGAGAAACTGATCGAGGACGGAAGGATTCACCCGGCATCATGCGAAGCCGCCTTCGAGGAAGCCTCGGCAAGGGTGGACGACCTGATGATCGAAGCCGCCGAGGCGGCGCTGCTCGAATCGAGGGTGACCGGACTTCATCCCGAACTCGTGAGGCTGCTCGGAAGGCTCAGGTTCCGGACCAGCTACAGCCAGAACGTGCTCGCCCATCTGGTCGAATGCTCCAACCTTGCCGCCCTGATGGCGGCGGAACTCGGAGCTTCGGTGGAAGTGGCCCGGCGGGCGGCCCTGCTTCATGACATCGGGAAAGCCGTTAGCCACGAGGTCGAAGGAACACACGCAGCAGTCGGGGCGAGGCTCGCGCGCCGCTACGACGAAGTGGAAGCGATCAGCCATGCCATCGAGGCTCACCACAACGAGATCGAGCCGGTCACCGTGGAAGCAGTGATAGTCCAGGCTGCCGATGCGCTGTCCGGGGCCAGGCCCGGAGCCAGAGGCAACGCGCTCGAGCAGTATGTGACAAGGCTAGGGGATCTCGAGGAAATTGCTCTGAGGCACGAAGGCGTCCGAAAAGTGTTCGCGATGCAGGCCGGCCGTGAGATCCGGGTTATGGTCGACCCGGGGCGGGTTGACGACCAGGCGACAGCCCTGATCTCCCATGAAATCGCGGCCGCAATCGAGAGGGAGATGGAATATCCGGGCCAGGTGAAGATCACCGTGATCAGGGAGCTTCGGTCAACCAGAATCGCC
This sequence comes from Solirubrobacterales bacterium, assembly GCA_020438355.1. Lineage (GTDB taxonomy): Bacteria > Actinomycetota > Thermoleophilia > Solirubrobacterales > 70-9 > 67-14. Next base: position 34,459 of record JAGQUT010000004.1, read on the forward strand.
CGCTAACGCAGCTCGAAGCCAGGGGTCCGGGGCGCCGCCGAAATCAGTAGGATTCTCCGCGATGGACATCAAGACCGTCTTTCTCATCTTCGGCATCGGCCTCGCCTGCTTCGCAGTGATCGTCAGCTTCATCGGGCTGCGGTCGAAGAACTTCCCGAGCAGGGGCGCCCTGATCGGTTTTCTCGCCGCCGGGCTGATCCTCGTCTTGGGCACCGCCTACTTCGCGGTCGAGCTTTCGATCGAGGAAGCACACGAACGCGAAGAGGGCGAGAAGGCAATCGGCGAAGAGGAAACCGAAGCTGCCGGAATACGCCTGATCCTTCCCGATCAGGCCTGAACCGCACCGCCTTCCCTCCTTTTCGGTCAGTTCCGCCCCTCAGGGTGCGGTTACACAGCTTGCGCGGCCGGATCGCGGGCGCCTGAACGCCTGTAATCTCGGACTCCGATGAAGAAGTTCCACGTCACAACCTTCGGCTGCCAGATGAACGAGCACGACTCGGAGCGGATGAAAGGCATGCTCACATCCCTTGGCTACTCCGAATCCAGTGAGCGTGACGATGCCGATCTGATCCTCTTCAACACCTGTTCGATCCGTGAGAACGCTGACAACCGCTTCATCTCGCACCTCGGTGAGGCGAAGCGCCTCAAGGGCGAGGATCCGGAAAGGATCGTCGGTGTAGGGGGCTGCTGGGCCCAGTCGGTCAAAGACGAGGTCTTCCGCCGTTTTCCCTTCGTGGACGTCGCCTTCGGTCCCGGCCAGATCCACAAGCTGGCCGAGTTCCTCAACTCGGATCAGTTGACCGCGCAGGGCTACTTCGAGTTCGAGGATTTCGCCGGCCACTTGCCGTCACACCGCGCTCGGCAATTCCAGGGATGGCTTCAGATATCCCAGGGCTGCAACTGCGTCTGCTCGTACTGCATCGTTCCTTCGACCCGGGGTCGTGAACAGAGCCGCGACCCCCAGGAACTCCTGCTGGAAGCAGAGAAGCTCGCGGCCGAGGGTGTGCGCGAAGTGACCCTGCTCGGCCAGAACGTCAACTCCTACGGAAGGGACCTTCCGAAAGAGAGCCGGATCAGGTTCTCCGACCTGCTGGCGATGATCGACGCCGTCGACGGAATCGACCGGCTGCGCTACACGAGCCCTCACCCGAAAGACATGAGGGAAGACGTGATCGAAGCCCACGCCAGCCTGCCAAGCCTCTGCGAGCACATCCACCTGCCCCTGCAGTCAGGTTCCAGCCCGATTCTCAAGAAGATGCGGAGGACATACACCCGCGAGCGCTACATGGACAGGGTCGAGATGATCCGCGACAGGGTGCCGGACTGCGCCATCACCACCGACATCATCGTTGGCTTTCCAGGGGAGACCGAGGAAGACTTCAGCCAGACGCTCGAGGTGGTGGAGGAAGTCGGGTACGACGGCGCATTCACCTTTGTCTACTCGCCACGTCGCGGCACCCTCGCAGCCGACATGGAGGAACAGGTTCCACATCCGGTGAAGGTGGAACGGATGGAGCGGCTTGTCGAGGCGGTCCAAAGGAGAGCTCGAGAACGCTCGCAGCGGTTCGTTGGAAGGAACATGGAAGTCCTCGTAGAGGGGCCGAGCCGAAACGACCCGACCAGGATCCGGGGTCGCATCCGCCACAACAAGGCAGTGAACTTCGAAGGAACCGCGGAACCCGGCCAGATGGTTGAAGTCGAGATCTCTTCGGCCACCTCACAGACCCTGACCGGCAACGAACGCCTGCTCAGCGGCATCGGCGCCTGAGGAATCCGGCATGCCGCCGGTGCCCCCGTCGCAGATGCCGGTGATCGCCATATTCGGGCCGACCGCGATCGGCAAGACCGGGGTCGCGATCGAACTTGGAAGGCTGCTGCGTGAGCGTGGGGGTGATCCGCTCGCGATCAACTGTGACTCGATACAGGTGTACAAGGGCCTCGAGGTGATCAGCGGAGCAGCATCGCCGGAGGATCAGGCGAGGCTCGAACACCGGCTTCTCTCATTCGTCCCGGTGGACACGGAGTACAGCGCCGGAAAGTTCGGAGCTGCGGCCAGAGACGAAATCGATTGCGCCCTGGAAAGCGGGCGCCAGCCGATACTGGTCGGTGGCACGGGGCTGTACCTGCGCGCGGCGATCAGTGACCTTGAGATGCGCCCGCCAGTCGATCCGAAGCTGAGAACCGAAGTGGAGTCCGAGATCGAGTCCAGAGGGCCGGAAGCGCTGCACGCCGAGCTTCCCGACGAATTCTCAGGGCAGGTCCACCCGAACGACCGGAAGCGCGTCGCCCGACTGACCGAGCTGGTTCGATCGGGCGCGGAACCACATCCGGACCATCAGGGCGGGGGGCAGCTGTGGACCACTTCTCCGAGACATCCCACCCTGCTGATCGGATTGGTTGAAGAAGACGCGCCGCTTGTCGAGAAGATCAGGCGGAGGGTGGACTCGATGGCAAGGGGAGGAGCTGCAGCCGAGGCCGATTCGGCAGCTTCGGCCGGAGCGGTGAGGACGGTCAGGGCGGCAATAGGCTTCGACGAGTTCAGGCAGGGCGACCTCGAGCGGGTAGTCACCCTGCATCGCAGGTATGGCCGGCGACAGATGACCTGGATGCGCCGGTTGGACGGAATCGTGGTGCTGGACCGGACCGGGCTCGGCGACGACGAGGTAGCGGCAGAGATCCTTGAACATCTGGACCAGATACCTTCCCGGGTCGCATGAAGTTCGAAAAGTGGCAAGCACTAGGCAACGACTACATCATCATCGAGGACGCGAACCTGCCCTGGGAACTGACCCAGCAGCGCATCCAGCGGATCTGTGATCCCCATTTCGGGGTGGGCGCGGACGGCATCCTCCTGCTCTCCCGTAGCGATGACCCTGAACTGGTCGCGAACCTCCGGATCTTCAATCCCGACGGTTCCGAAGCCGAACTCTCCGGTAACGGAGCTAGGGAAGCGATCCTCTACCTGCGGAAGCACGGTTGGACCGACTCCGAACGCTTCACGATCATGACCGTTTCCGGACCGGTAACCCCGACAATCACCTCCGAGCGAACCTGTGCGGTCGAAATGGGCCGGGCATCGACGACTTCAAAGGATTACCCGGAAGGCGGGCCAGACGGCAAGGGGACGCTGTCCTCGGGCGACAGGGACTGGAAATTCCAGCATGTATCGATCGGGAATCCCCAATGTGCGATCGAGGCCGGCGCCGACCTGGAGGAACTCGATCTGGGCAAGATCGGCCCCGGGATCGAGAACAACGTGCTTTTCCCGAACCGGAGCAACGTCTCGTTCTACCGGGTCTCCGGATCAAGAGTCCGGGCTCGAATCTTCGAACGCGGCGTGGGAGAGACCCTCTCATCGGGTACCGGTGCGTCCGGGGCGGCGGTAGCTGCCTTCCTGAACGGGGCGCCGAGCCCGATCACAGTCGAACTTGACGGAGGCGAACTCAAGGTCGAGATCACCGATGATCTGGATGTGACCCTCACCGGATGGGCCGAGCCGATCGCCGCCGGGGAGCTCGCTCCTGAGATGATGGCGGCTCTGGCCGACCTCGGCTGAGAAAACGACCTGATCACAGACAGAACCGAATCACCGAAGGAGAACCCGTGGCGCTGACCGATCCATCCCGACGACTGCAGGCGATGCCGCCCTACATGTTCGCCGAGCTCGAAAAGAAGATCGCCGACAAGCGCGCCGCCGGGATCGACGTGATCAGCCTCGGAATCGGGGATCCCGATCACCCGACCTACCCCCATGTGGTCGAGGCGATGCAGAAGGCCGTGGCCGATCGCGGAAACCAGAACTACCCCAGCAACCGGGGCCGCGAAGAGTTCCGGCAGTCCTTCTCCGACTTCTACCGTGACCGGTTCGGTGTTGACATCGACCCCGACAGCGAAGTGATTCCCGCCATCGGCGCCAAGGAGTGCATTTACAACCTCTGCTTCGCCTTCCTTGACCCCGGGGACGTCGCCCTGGCCTCCGACCCTGGCTACCCCGTCTACACGGGAGGCCCGATCCTCGCCGGCGCAGAAGCCGTACTGCTGCCGCTGAAGGAAGAACTCGGATTTGCACCCGATCTCGACGCGATCGACGCCCAGACTGCGGAGCGTGCCCGCCTGCTCTTCCTGAATTACCCCAACAATCCCTCGGGGGCCATCGTTCCCGATGGCTTTTTCGAGAAGGTCGTCGATTTCGCCCGCGAAAACGAGATTCTCGTCGTTCACGACAACGCCTACTCGGAAACCACCTACGACGGCTACGTGGCGCCCAGTTTCCTATCCACCCCTGGAGCCAAGGAAGTCGGAGTGGAAGTGTTCTCGCTGTCGAAGGGCTACAACATGACCGGCTGGCGGGTCGGAGCGATTCTCGGCAACGCCGATGCCATCCAGACCTACTGGCGCCTGAAGACGAACGTGGATTCCGGTCTCTTCGAGGCGATCCAGCTCGCGGCAGTAGCTGCTCTGGACGGCCCGACCGCGCCGCTGGAAGAGATGAACGCGATCTACGCCCGCCGCAGGGACCTGACCGTGGACACCCTCCGCGCGATCGGGGTGGACGTGAAGAGCCCCAAGGGCACGATCTACGTCTGGGCTCCAGTCCCCGACGGATACACCTCGACCAGTTTCTGCGAGAAGGTTCTCGAGGAGGCAGCGGTCGTGATCTCGCCCGGCTCGATGTACGGCCGAAGCGGCGAGGGCTACTTCAGGATCTCACTAACCACTCCGGACGAGCGCCTCACAGAGGCCCTCGAGCGGATGCGCGAGCACCTGGCCTAGAGGCGCCCTTCTGCGGCCAGGGTGTCGCGGAGACCGGCTTTGGCCTCGCGGGGCGTCCAGCCGAGGTCGCGGCGGGCCTTCGAGGCATCCGCCCAGAAGGTGACTCCGTCGGCCGAGCTGATCAGCTCGGCAAGGTTCGGCGGCTGGTCCATGATCTTGCCGACCAGCGGCCCGACTGGCCGCAGAGCCTTGAGGATTCCGGTCGGCATGTTTCGCTTCGGGACCTTCTTTCCGGTGATCTCGCCGACCATCTCGAGAATCTGGCGCATCGTGTAGTTGTCCTGATTGAGGATGTAGCACTCGCCGACCTCGCCCTTGTCCAGGGCCAGCGCGAACCCGGCTGCGATGTCCTCGACATGGGTGAGACCGGTGCCGAAGTCGTGAAAGGGAACCATCGGAAGCTTTCCGTCGAGAAACTGGTGGATGGTCGAGCCGAGCTCGGAGTGATCGTCAGGGCCGTAGACACCGCCCGGCTGCACGACCACGCAAGGCAGATTCCTGGTCTTGATCAGATTCAGCGCAATCTGATGAGCTTCGTACTTGGTCTCCTCGTATACCGAGGTGAACTCCATGCCACCGGGGCTGTCCAGATCCGGCCGGCGAAAATCCTCGGTTGCGATCTCACGGTGGGTGTTGCCGAACACGGCACAGGTGGACACGTAAAGCACACGCGGGACGCCGGCTTCCAGTGCCGCCTCCAGGGTGTTGGCAGTGCCCTCTACGTTCGCCTTTCGAAGGACCGGGGCGCGGTCCCTGGGAATACCGACCTCGTAGAGCGCGGCATTGTGAACAAGCGCGTCATGGCCGGTCATCTGCTCGGCGAGGCGGGGGCGGGAGGAAAGGTCGCCGTCGACAAGGGTGCAGCCGATCGCTTCGAGTTCACTTGCCTTTGAACGGTCCCGGACGAGACAGGTGAGTTCGTGCCCCTGCTCGACCAGGTGCCTCGCCGTCGCTCCGCCGATGAATCCGGTCGCTCCAGTCATGAAGATCTTCATGGAGGGAGCGTAACGCGGGGTCGGGTTATCTAGCATGGAGTGAGTGACCAAATCGGTAGAGACATCCCGAACACTCCGCGCGAAGCAGCGGGCGGTGATGATTGCGGTGGATACCACCGGGGATACGACCCTTGAAGAACTCGGGGAGCTTCTTCGCACCGCAGGAGTTGCCACGGTCGGCGAAGTCATTCAACGGCGGAGCGAACCGGACCCCGACCGGTACCTGGGCCTCGGCAAGCTCGACGAGGTCAAGGAAGAAATCAGGCGAAGTGGCGCGAACCTCGTCGCATGTGACGATGAACTCGCTCCCCGTCAGGAGCGGAACCTCGAGGCGGCGCTTGAAGTCCCGGTGATCGACCGCACAGCGACGATTCTTGACATCTTCGCCGACCACGCCCACTCGGCCGAAGGAAAGCTCCAGGTCGAGCTGGCCCAGCTCGAGTACAACCTCGCCCGGATGCGCGGTCTCTGGACCCACCTCGAACGACTCGGAGCCGGCATCGGAACGAGGGGACCGGGCGAGTCCCAGATCGAGACCGACCGGCGACTGGCTCGTGACCGCATCGCGGCGCTTCGTCGCCGTCTGCGTGACGTCGAACGCAACCGGGGAGTGATGAGGGCCCGCAGGCAGGACTCCTCCTTGCCGCAAGTTGCCCTGGCCGGATACACCAACGCGGGAAAGTCGACTCTTCTCAATGCGCTGACCGGGGCCGAAGTCAGCGTAGGTGACCGTCTGTTCCACACTCTCGACCCGACCACCCGTGCCTTCGAGTACGAAGGCCGTCGCTATCTGGTCACTGACACGGTCGGATTCATTGAGAAGCTTCCCCACCAACTCGTCGAAGCGTTCAAGGCGACACTCGAGGAGACGGTCCTCTCGGACCTGATCCTCCATGTCGTTGACGCCTCGGCCGGGGAGGAGCGCATGAAGGCCGAGATGGCGGCGGCCGACGAGGTCCTTTCCGAAATCGGGGCCGGTGACAAGCCCAGGCTTCTGGTTCTGAACAAAATCGACCTTCTCGATGACGAGGCCCGCGCCGAAGCCCGAATCGACCATCCCGACGCGGTTCAGGTCTCCGCGGTCACGGGCGAGGGGCTGGAGAAGCTGCGCAGTGAGATGGAAAGGGCCTTCGAAGAGACCATGGCGCCTGTGGAATTGCTGGTTCCCTACTCGGAGGGAAGCAGGCTTCACGAACTCCACGAGGTCGCCGGCAAGGTTGACCGGGAAGACGGACCCGAAGGGGTTCTCGTTCGCACCCGGCTGCCGTTGGGCGAGATGCATCGTTTCGCCGACCTCGTGACCAGCTGACCGACTGCCGGGAATCGTCGGATTCGCACCGGTAGAGTCCACAACAATGGAACTCAAGGTTCAATTGCTCTCCGATTCCGGAACCCTTCCGACCAGGTCGCACGAAGGCGACGCCGGGCTTGACCTTTACGCCGCAGAGCCGGCGCACATCGGACCGGGCGAGCGCTGGCAGGTTGCGACCGGAATCGCGGTCGAGATCCCCGCCGGGCATGCCGGTCTGGTGCTGCCGCGGTCGGGGCTCGCCCAGAGACACGGCATCTCGCTTGTAAACGCACCCGGACTGATTGATGCCGGATACAGGGGAGAGGTGAAAGTACTCCTTCTGAACAACGACCCGGCCGAGATTTTCCGCATCAAGCCCGGCGACCGGATCGCCCAGCTTCTGGTCACGCCTTTCGTTTCCGTAGAGCCGCAGCAGGCCGAGACGCTCTCCGAGACCGGTCGTGGCGACAGCGGTTTCGGTTCGACCGGTCGCTGAGGGCCGCTAGCCGCGGCTTGCTGCGGTGAGGGCCGCCCGGTGGGCGGCATCTTCGAGCCGGTCATCAAGGGGTTCGAGAAGAGGCCGTTCTCCATGGTGGTGCTCGAGGCCGGTAGCGATCAGATAGTCCGCCAGCCAGGCGTTCTTCGGCAGTAGCGGACCGTGGAGGTAGGTGCCGATCAGGTTGTCTTCTTTAACGCCCTCGAAGCCGTCTTCCCCGTTGTTTCCGAAGCCGTGAATCACCTTGCCCAGCGGCGTGCAGTTGCCGAGCCGGGTTCGCCCCCCGTGGTTCTCGAAACCGGCCAGGGTCCTGGGGTGGCCCAGCAGGTCGACCTCGATTGCAACAGGGCCGATCAGCCTGGGACCGGGTTCCCGGACTGTCTTCAGGTCGACCAGCCCCAGTCCCTCGATCGTCTCGCCCTCGAGCTCGTAGGACTGGCCCAGCAGCTGGTAGCCGCCGCAGACGGCAAGAATCGCGGCGCCGGCCTCCTTGGCTTCTCTCATCGACTGCTGCTTGGTTTCGATCAGGTCCCTGGCCACCGCCTTCTGGTCCCTGTCCTGGCCACCACCCATGTAGAGCAGGTCATGCTCGCCCGGATCGAACTCTTCGCCTGGACCGCAGCGGGTCACCTCGAAATCGATTCCCCGCCACTCGCAGCGGTGCTGGAGAAAGAGGATGTTCCCCCGGTCCGCGTAAATGTTCATCTGGTCCGGATAGAGGCTGAGGAGCCTTAGCTTCATGGTCATGACTCTAGGGTCTGGTCGATTTCGTCTGCGTGACAGGCGACCACGACCACCGTCGCGATGTGCCGTTCGGTCTCGGGTACCTCGATCGTACGGACGGCTGCCAGCCCTGCTTCGGAGATCTCTTCGGCAAGGGTGTGACGGTCCATCCGGTCGAGCGTGATGCTGTCGTGCGACTCCTCGAAAGAACCGTCAGGGGCGACGATCTGGCGCAGCCGGACCACCGTGAGCGCGTCGCCGTCGTCCTCGACTGCGACCGGCCTGCTCGCATAGACCCAGTTCCCGATTTCGCGGATGTCCGGAAGCACTTCGACCTCCCGTGACTCGCCGGGTACCCACTCGGAGATCGCAAAGGCGGCCAACCCGCCTGTTTCGAGCCGTTCCTTCACCCCTTCGATCAGCTTCTGACGGGAGACCTCGCCGCCGACGATGTGGAGAAGCTGCTGGGGAGCGAGGATCGCCTCGAACTTTTCCAGGCCGAGATCGACGCCAGCAAGCTCCGTTGCGTCTCCGGCGACCCCCCTGACCGGCTCGTCACCGGAGAGCCGGTTCAAGTCACCAACCAGAAGGGGGTCGAAGTCGAGACCGACCACCTCGGTCCCTGAGCGAGCCAGGTGCCGGGCGACCCTTCCGATTCCGCAGCCAAGGTCGAGAACCGGGCCCTGACCTGCGGTCAGCTCGGTCCAGACCGGAAGGTCGGCGGTGTACCCGCAGGACTCCGCGAGCTGCCAAACCGCTACTTCGGGCGAATCCAGGTCAGCGAGGATCAACTGGCCCAGTACCGCCCTGAATCACCCCGCTGGGCAAGGAGGTTTCGAAGGTCAAGCAGGGCTGTGTAGGTAGGCAGGGCGAAGAGCTGACCTTCGGCTCCCGCGATCGCCTGGTCAAGGGCTGCCTCCGGGCTGTCGATTACGGCGGTGCGATCCACGGGCCATCCCGCGTACTTGAGCCGCAGGGCCATCTCGGAAGCCCGGGTGCCGGTACAGGTGATGCGGCCGACGCGCTCGGAGAGGACCTCGAAATCCGCGTCCCAGATCCAGGAAACATCCCGTCCGTCGGCGATCCGGTCGTTCAGGGCGATCCAGAGGTCGATCGGGGCCGGTTCGAGCGCGAGGGTACGGATAACTTCGTTTGCCCCGGCCGGGTTCTTGATCAGCAGGATGGAGAGGTCGACTTCTCCGATGGTGATCCGTTCGACCCGGCCGAAGACTGCCTTCATTCCGGCAAGGGCGGAAACGGCCCTGTCGACCGGGACTCCCAGCCTGGTCGCCGTCGCGATCGCGCCAAGCGCGTTGTAGAGGTTGTAGAGGCCAGGCAGGGGAAGCTCGAGTTCCGCCCTGCCTTCTGACGAATCAATGCTGGCGGTGAGACCGCTCATGCCCTTCAGGGTGATCGAGCTCGCCGAGAGATCAGGCCGGGGCCTCTCCATACCGCAGGAGTCACAGTGGTAATGCCCGAGGTGACCGACGAAGGCGCGGTCATAAGTGAGTTCGTGGCCGCAGTTCCGGCAGAGCTTCGCGTCGTGGGCGTGCTGGAGCTCTGGCAGCGCCTGGGATTCGTCATCGATTCCGAAATAGATCGTTCCGGGACCGCTCGAGTTACCGATGTCAGCGACCAGGGGATCATCAGCGTTCAGAACGAAACTGGTCTGGCCGGCAAGGGTGGCAGCCAGAGCCGCCCAGGCGTCGGCCAGGGCCTCGGTTTCCCCGTAGCGATCAAGCTGGTCCCGGAAGAGGTTGCCAAGAAGGATCGTCTTCGGCTGGAGCCGCTCCGCAACCTCGGGCAGCCAGGCTTCGTCGACCTCGAAAAGGCCCTCGTCACCCTTCTGCTCGGCCAGGGCGGTGGCGACGCCCCAGGTCATGTTCGACCCTGCCCGGTTGTGAACCGGGTGTCTTCCCTCCGCGGCGAGGATCGTCGCCAGCATCGACGCGGTCGTCGTCTTTCCGTTCGTGGCGCTGATAAGGGTGGTTCCAGCGCTCAGCCTGCTCCCGAGCTTGGTGATCGCGTCGCCGTCGAGCTTGAGCAGAACCCGTCCGGGGAGGGTGGTTCCGCCGCCGCGCCCCGAGGCCCGGCTGAGCCGCCCGATCGAGCGGGCCGTCCAGGTCTTGAAGCGGATCAAGCTGCTGACTCCGGAACGATCATCTTCAGGGAGCGGGGGATGACCTTGATCGTGGCGGGAAGCTCGGTCAGGGGGTCTCCATCGGCATAGACAGTGAAGGGGCGACTGGCCTTCAGCTCGATCGAACTGGTCCGGTGCGACCCGATCACGTCATTGTCCTCGACGTGAGTTCCCTTGAAGACCTTCGGGAGATTCAGCAGGAACTTCATCTTGCTGACCTCGCCGATCGTGATCACGTCCAGCTTGCCGTCGTCGATCACCGCATCGGGCGCGACGTTCATTCCACCACCGTAGAACCCGTTGTTCGCGACGGCCACCGTGTATCCGGTCATCTTGCTCTGGACCCCGTTCTCGATCAGCGTGAAGCGGGCTGGCTTCCAGCTCGCGAGTGCCCTGAGGGCCGCGTAGGCGTAAACCGGCTGACCCTTGAGCAGCTTCGCCTCGTTGGCAATCCGGTTGGCTTCCGAATCAAACCCGACCGAAGCGATCCCCAGGAATCGTTCTCCGTTGGCATCGCCGACGTCCAGCATTCTGGTGTGGCCGGCGACCAGGCAATCGACGGCCTCAGAAGGATCGGTGGGAATTCCCAGTCCGCGGGCGAGATCATTGCCTCTTCCCGCCGGGATCAGCCCCAGGGGGAAGTCGACGCCGGCCATCGCTCCGCCGACGGCTCCGACCAGCCCGTCACCGCTCATCACAACCGGAATCTCCCTCGCATCGATCGCTTCGAAAGCAAGATCGACACCGTGCTCCAGAGATCGTGTCTTTTCGACCCGGAAAGGCACTCGAAGCTCATCAAGCCGGCCTTCAACCTCGGGCAGGAGCTGTCGTGAGCGCCCGCCGCCGGAACTCGGATTCATGATCAGGGTGTAGGCCTGCTTTTCGGTCATTTCGGTCATGAGAGGCGTGCCGAGACCCATGTTCCTTGACCGGCCGTCCCGGTGTGTACCTCGTGGAAGCCGTGGGAGGACAGTTTCTTCAGCACGAGCTTTTCCGGGGTGCTGAATGGAGTGCGGTCGCCACTGCTGCTGGCGACAATAAGTCCTCCACCGGACCGGAGAACCCTTCCGATCTCCCCGAAGAAGATCGGCATGTTCACCTGGGTCACCAGGTCGAAGGAGTCGTCGGGGAAAGGCAGCCTGGATGCGTCCGCAACCCGGAAAGTGACTCTCGCATCGGGGTCGAGGCCGATCTTGGCCTGTGCCTTCGCGATCATTTGCTCGGAGAGGTCGACCCCGCGAATCGACGCGACCGGAAACTCCCGCGCGAGGAAGAGCGTTCCGGCTCCGGTTCCACATCCAAGGTCCAGTACCCGCTCCGGCTTCACGCCCAGGGAGTCGAGGCCGGCAGCAAGCGTGGCCAGGTGCTCGGCCGAACCGGCACCTGTCCGGTCGTCCCAGCCGGAAGCAGCGCCGTCAAAAAAACGACCGACCGAAGAACCGACCAGAGGCCAGGCCCACGGGGCAGTTGCTGCCAGCCGGCAGATGGTCCGGCCGATCAGGATGGTCTTCCGGTCGGGGCCGGATCCGGTCTCGGGCACCCCCTGATCATGACAACTAGACTGGCCCGGATGAGTGAACGCGGAAAGCTTGTGACTATCGGTGTAATTGGTGCCATCCTCGCGATCATCGTGGTGGTGGTTCTGGTCAGCGGAGGAGGCGACGACGACGCCGCCCAGACCGCCACGCCGGTCACCAAGGACGAGAAGCTCCCCAAGCCGGAGCCCGGTTCGGTCGTCGGGCAGGGAGAGACGGCCAGCGTCCGCATGGAAACCACCGAGGGCGACTTCACGATCACCCTCGATACCGGGAACTGGCCGATTACCGCAAACAACTTCGCCTACCTGACCGAGGAAGGCTTCTTTGACGGGCTCGGATTCCATCGAATCGTCCCCGAGTTCGTGATCCAGGGTGGCGATCCGACCGGAAGTGGCACCGGCGGACCCGGCTACAGCGTGGTCGAAACGCCTCCCCGGGACACGAAGTACCCGATCGGGACAGTGGCCATGGCCAAGACCGCGGCCGAGGCGCCAGGTACATCAGGAAGCCAGTTCTTCATCGTCACCGGGGCCCAGGGCTCGACCCTCACACCTGACTACGCCATCGCTGGCGAGGTCAGCGAAGGCCTCGACATCGTGACCGCGATCGGGGAACTCGGCTCGGCTGATCAGACCCCGACGAAGCAGGTCGTGATCACGAAGGCGACCCTCGAGCAGGGTTGAGCCCTGGCTCCTGTCGAAACTTCCGAGTTCGAGGTCGAATCCGGCGGACCGGGACTGGCCGGAGAGGATCAGGGGGAGGGCCGCCCGCTGGTCCTGTGCCACGGACTTTCGGCGACCAGGCGCTATGTCGTCCACGGATCCAGGCATCTTCCCCGAAACGGCTACAGGCTCATCACCTATGACGCGCGGGGCCACGGCAGAAGCGAGCCGGCGGATAACTACGGCTACGCCGGGCTGACGACAGACCTGGGCAGGGTGATCGACCACACCGGCGCGCTTGAATCTGGCCCGCTGCTGCTCGGGGGCCACTCGATGGGTTGCCATACGGCCGCCGCCTGGGCTCTCGCCAACCCGGATGAGGTGGCCGGGCTGATCCTGATCGGTCCCGTGTTCACGGGTGAGGCCGACGGTGACGACCGCTGGGATCGTCGGGCCGACGCACTGGAGCAGGGCGGTCCTGAAGCCTTCGCAGAGATCGTCGCCGAGAACAGTCCCGACGAGAAGATCAGGGAGACAACTTTCAGACTGGCCCGGGACCGTGCCCGGCTTCACGAGCACCCGGAGGCAGTTGCCCGGGCCCTCAGGGAGGTCCCGAGGTCCCGCCCGTTCGGAGACTTTGCCGACCTGGCTTCGCTTTCGGTGCCGGTTCTGGTGGTCGGGAGCCACGACGAGTTCGATCCCGGTCACCCGCAGGCGGTTGCCGAGCTCTGGGCCGAGACCATTCCGGGGGCGGAATTCGAGATCGAAGAGGCCGGCGAGTCACCCCTTGCCTGGCAGGGAGGCATCCTCTCCAGGGAGATAGAAGCCTTCCTCGGCCGACACGGACTGGCGCCGGCCGGTTGACGGTGCGGAGTAGCCTTGAGCGGGATGGAAACAGTTGATGAAGCACCGGGGTCGCCGCCGGCAGAGGGGATGGTCTGGATACCGGGAGGCACCTACACCATGGGCAGTGACCGCCACTACCCGGAAGAGAAGCCGACCGGTCCGGTGACGGTGGACGGCTTCTGGATGGACGAGACGGCCGTTACAAACCGGATGTTCTCCCGCTTCGTAGACGACACCGGATACGTGACCACGGCCGAGAAGGCCCCCGACCCGGCCATGTACCCGGGGGCGGACCCTTCGATGCTCGTCCCGGGGTCAATCACCTTCGCCAAGCCACGCGGGCCGGTTGACCTTTCAGACCCCCTTCAATGGTGGGCATGGACCCCTGGCGCGCAGTGGCGTTCTCCCTGGGGTCCAGGCAGCAACATCGAAGGGCTGGGAGACCATCCGGTAACCCAGGTCACCTACGAGGACGCGGACGCCTACGCCAGGTGGGCAGGCAAGCAGCTCCCGACCGAAGTGCAGTGGGAGAGGGCCGGTCGCGGAGGCATCGAGGGTGCGGAGTTCGCCTGGGGGAACGAACTGTCACCCGGCGGTGAAGAGAAGATGAACCGCTGGATTGGCGAGTTCCCCTGGAAGTTTCGCCCGCGTTCCGGTGGAGCGCGGAAACCGGGCACCGTTGCCGTCAGGACATTCGAACCGAACCCGTACGGGCTTTTCGAAATCACCGGTAACGCCTGGGAGTGGACACGGACCTGGTACTCCGACAGCCATCCCGAACCAACGAGCCGCTGCTGCGCGCCGGCGAACCCGCTCGGGCCCGGGGTCGACGCAAGCCGTGATCCGGGCAGCGGCATTCCCCGAAAGGTGCTGAAAGGTGGCTCATTCCTGTGCGCCGAGAACTACTGCTCGCGGTACCGGCCGTCGGCCCGAATCCCCGAGAGCATCGAAAGTTCGACGGTCCACATTACCTTCCGCTGCGTTGCTCCCCCCGGTTGAAGCGGCCGGATAAGGTGAGGGCTCCGCGGGTCCTCGGGCGCCGCGGTTCGTCCAAAACTGAATCGGAGGAGACGTATGTCTGAAACGAGTGGTTCGCAGCCCCCCGGAGGTTCCGCAGCCTGGGCCTCATGGGTCGCATTTGCCGGCATCATGCTGATGCTGATCGGCGTGTTCAGCGTTATTGCCGGACTGGCGGCAGTCACTGACGACGGCTACATCACCAAGACCTTCTCTGCGGATCAGGTCTTCCTCGTCAACTACACCGTTCTCGGAGTTTTCTGGATCGCGATCGGCATCCTCAAGGCCTGGGCCGGTTATGCCCTGATCCAGGGAAGGGAGTGGGCGAGGATCGTCACCATCATTCTCGTATTCATCAGCGCCGTGAGCCACATGCTTTCGCTCACCTCGCAGCCGTTCCTGGCACTCCTGTTCATCGTCGTTGACCTGGTCATCCTCTACGCGGTGACTGTCCGCTGGCAGGTCGCCAAGATCGGCATGGGGGACTGAAGCGAAGGCCCGGGTTTCACAGCTGAAGACCTGGGCTTCGAAGCTGCCCGAGCCGCTGCGGCGGCTCGGGTCCGGCGCATGGGAGGCGATCCTCTCCTTCGACCGGTCCGCCGGCACCCGGCAGGCCGCTCAACTCAGCTTCTACATTCTGATGACCTTCCCGGCCCTCTTGCTGCTGGCCGTATGGGTTCTCAGCAACATCTTTGACTCTCCCGGCGTCCGCAACGACCTGATCGAAGAGATCGTCGACAACCTGCCGATCGAACAGGTCGAGGGTCGTGAGGAAATCGAACGCCTGCTCGATCAGCTCACCCAGGGGGCGGGGGGCATCGGTATTGCCACGGTCGTGGTTCTTCTTTACTCGAGCAGCGCAGCGATTGGTGCCCTGAGGCACGCGGTCGAGACGGCCAACGAGAAAGGCCTGAACGGCCCCTGGTTCCCCAAGAACAAGGGGCTCGACATCATGATCATGCTGGTCACCCTTCCCGCGGGGCTGCTCTTCATGTCGCTGGCCCTGTCACGCGACCTCGCCTCAATCGTCGACGACAGCGGCTTCCTGACCTGGGTGTCGGCCAACCTCGGCGGTCCGATCGGACTCTTCGCCGCCGGAGTCCTCTTCTACACCTGGATCTTCTGGGTGCTGAATCCGGGAAAGACCAGCTGGACGAGTGCAGGAATCGGGGCCGCATTTACATCTGTGATCATCTGGGCGGTCTGGGTGGGCCTGAGGGTCTGGTTCGACATTTCAGGGGGAGGGAGTGCCATCTACGGGGTACTGGCCGGGTTCCTGGGACTTCTGATCTTCATCAACCTGGCCTCGATGGGTGTGGTGATGGGCGCCCACGTCGCCGCCACCTGGCGCGTTCACCATCCCGAGCCCGCGGAACCGGAAGACGAATCACCTTGATCTCCTGCTTGCTCGCCGCGCCGCTGGGGTAGTCTCCGCACATGGGCTGCCTCGTTCCTCTTCTCGCACTTATCTCGCCACGACTTGCGCTGTTCGTCATCCTGCTGTTCTCGGGCTGGATAGGTGAGGCCCTTGACGGCTGGATCGTGCCGGTCCTCGGTTTCTTCTTCCTGCCCTGGACGTTGCTGGCCTACGTCGTGATGTACCAGGTCAGCCCGCTCGGGGTCAACGGCTTCGACTGGTTCATCGTCGGCTTCGCATTCGTGGTGGACATAGCCACCTACGTGAAGTCGTCTCAGTCGCGAACCAATTAGTGGACGAAGATCTTCAGGGCGAGGATCACCACCCCGAAGAGGGCATTGATAGCGCCGACGAGTAGGCGGCGAGCCCAGGAACGCCCGTCGCGGCTGCCAACCAGAAGCCCGGTGGCGAACAGCACGACGATGCCGGTGCAGACCGCGAAGAAGCTGACGTCTTCGTCGCTGACCAGCCCCAGGGGGGCCGCCAGCATGGCGACGACCGGAATCATGGCTCCCTGCACGATCGGCCACTCCGCCCTGAATGCGGCCCTCGCGTGCCCAAGGGCTTCCCTTACGGTCGAGTAGCCAGCGGCGACTATGTCCGCATAGACGTGGGCCAGCCAGAAGACGATCGCGGTGGTTGCGGCCCAGCCGGCGATCTCCATCGGATCAAGGCTCGCGTCCTTGGACGAGGTTGCGATAACGGTCATCGAAATGACGGTTCCGTAGATCGCTCCGGCGTAGTTGACCTTGTTCTCCTGCTCCACGAGCCGAAACGATAATGACCGGCGGCTGATCGGATAACCTTGCCTTGCCTCGTCGGTCGGGGCCGACCAGGGTGGGGAGCCCGGGTCCAAACACGAATCAGGGAGAAGTCTTGAAGAAGCAGACTCATGGTCGTCGCCTGCTGGTTGCGGTCCTGGCACTGGTTGCCGGACTTGCCACTTTCACCACCCAGGCTGAGGCGGGTAAGGAGAAGAAGGCAAAGCCGGCGAATGTTTCGTTGACGGTTGTCACGACCAATCAGCAGCAGCTTGTGAGTCAGAAGAAGCTGCGGGTGAAGGTCAAGTCGACCGGCAAGGCTTCTCCGAAGCTCACCGTTGTCAGTGGCGGCAAGAGCAACTACTTCAAGGCTGCGACGGTGAAGTTCAAGAAGAAGGGCACCAAAACGGTGAACCTTGCCTTGACTTCGAGTGGCCGTACCGCTCTGGGTAAGTGTGGCGCGAAGACCGTGACGGTCAACGCGGCATACAAGAAGGGCAAGAAGAAGGCCAAGGCCTCAAAGAAGAAGACCCTCGCCAAGTGGGCCAACAACCCCGACTGTTTCGTGACCGTCGACCTCGGCGACAACCCCGAAACCTGCGACTTCCTCGATGCCACCGCCTGTCTGCACCCTTGGCCGAACGATTACTTCATGAAGAACGATTCGACCAGTGCGACAGGCAAACGGCTTGACCTGGCGGCTGCGTCGACGCCCGCCAACAAGAACGGCGTGAACATCAGCGTTACCGACATCAACCGTGGTGACGGCTTCAGCCCGGGCAACCTGATCGTGCTGAAGATTCCCGGGCTTGACACGCCGGCCGCATTCGAGAACAACGATTTCGTGACCCTGGGTGATCTACACGCCTATGACGATCCCGCCCAGCGCGTTCTGCTGATCGATGCCGATACGGGCGAGCGCCAGCCGATCTGGGCCGAGCTCGATGCCAATCCCACCTCAACCGATCCGAACGAGGAAGGTCCGGGTGGAATCAACACCAACCCGACCAACACCGAGCCGGTCAACATCATCGTTCGTCCGGCCAGGAACCTCGAGTGGGGCCACCGGTACATAGTTGCCTTCCGTGACCTCAGGGATGCTGACAACAATTCGATCCCCGCTCCGCTTGGTTTCCAGGTCTACCGCGACAACCTGCTCACCCGGCAGGCCATCGTCGAGGACCGTCGCGATCACATGAACTCGGTGATCGGTGACCTGGTCAACAAGGCCGGTGTCGAGCGTTCCAGCCTCTACATGGCCTGGGACTTCACAGTTGCTTCGCAGGAGAGCGTTGCTGGTCGTGCCCTGCAGGTTCGTGACGATGCCTTCGCAAGGCTGGGCGACAACAACCTCGCAAACCGGGTCATCGAAGGGGACAGCCCCGAGGTCGTGGTGACATACGCCTGTGACCGGTACGAGAACCCCAACCCCAACGCACCGGTCTCCGACGAATGCCGCAACGGACCCAATGCGCCTTCCGGAACCGACAAGCGCCCAAGCGTGCCGGGGTCGGATCTGATCCGGGTGATTGACGGCTACATCAACGACGTCCCCTGCTACCTGAACCAGAACGGTTGTCCCACCGGTTCGACCTTCAACTTCAAGGCAGACCACACGGTTGATTTCAACCCGGCCTACACGATGGATGTACCGTTCCGTTGCTTCATTCCGACCGCGGTTCAGCCCGGCGGCGAGAACACGGCTGTAACCCCGGGCCAGGCTGGCATCTATGGCCACGGCCTGCTGGGGGATCTCAACCAGATCACTTCCGCCGGTCCTGTCAACGTCGGCAACCATGGTGGCAGCGTCTGGTGCGGAGCCAACTGGGACGGCTTCTCGACCAGTGATCTGCTCTCGGTCTTCCAGTCGCTGAGCGACATGTCGAATTTCCCGAAGATGGCCGACCGCATGGTCCAGGGATTCGTCAACTTCATGATGATCCAGCGGGCGATGATCCACCAGGACGGGTTCGCCGACAATCCGGCCTTCCAGCTCGACCCCGATGGCGTCGGAGGAGAGGATCCGGTTTCGGTCATCGACGTTTCGGGGTTCCCGAACACGCGCGGCATCTACATGGGAATCAGCCAGGGCGGCATCATGGGCGGCGCCCTGATGGCGCTGACCCCGGACTCCGACTACGGGGTGCTGGGCGTGCCGGGAATGAACTACTCGACCCTGCTGCGCCGTTCGGTGGACTCGGACCAGTACTTCAAGACCCCGGGCGTCGGGCTCTACAGCAACTACCCCGACGAGCATGAGCGGCCCCTGCTGCTTTCGGTCGTCCAGCTGATGTGGGACAGGGGAGAGGCGAACGGTTACGCCAACAACATGACCCTCGATCCGCTTCCGGACACGCCGGAGCACAGGGTCATGCTGCGGGTTGCCTACGGCGACCACCAGGTGACCAACTACTCGGCTGAGGTCGAGGCCCGCACGATCGGTGCAGGCGTCTACTCACCGGCGCTGAATGCCGACCGCCACTGGGATGTCGATCCTTTCCTGGGAATGGAGAAGGTGACCTCATTCCCGAACGTTGGCGACAGCATGCTCGTCTACTACGACAGCGGACCGGTCGACTTCGTCGGTGACCGCGGAGCAGGAATCGGCAAGCCCCCGATCGAAGAGCTTCCGCCTAGAACCGAATGGGGTTACGGGCGAGACCCGCACGAGGATCCGCGACGCTCGCCTGACGGTATCGACCAGGCGACGACGTTCCTCCAGAACGCGACTATCAACAGCTGTGAAGTGATCACGCCGATTCCCGCCGGCGACGCCCACTGCTATGCGAACAACTACACGGGGCCTACTCCGTAGCTCCCGACGGACGGGGCCTGCCGGACTTTCCCGGCAGGCCCTCTCTTTTTCTCCACTTACAAGTCAGTTGACTGACTTGTGTATATTGCGCGCCATGCCAGAGGGGATGAACTCTTGAAGGAGGAGCGGCGCCAGCAGAAGGACCGAACTGCCGCAACCAGAGCGGCGGTTCTCGAGGCCACGATCGAACTTCTGGTCGAGCGCGGATACGCAGGTACTTCCACCCGACTCGCGGCGGAGAAGGCCGGCGTTTCGCTTGGGTCCCTCCAGCATCACTTCCGAACCAAGGCCGAACTTACGGTCGAGGCGATGCGGTTCGTCAGCGCCAGGCTGGCAGACGAGTTTGTCTCGGCCATTCCTCGCGACGGCGATGAACTCGAGCGGGTGTCGCTGGCCCTCGACCGGCTGTTTGTCGTGTTCCGGGGCCCGACCTTTGCAGCTGCGATGGAGCTTCATCTCGCGGCAAGGACGGACGACGCCCTGCGCGAACCGATGAAGAATCTTCATTCCGAGGACCGGATCCGGTTCAGGGAAAGCGCAATCGCCTTGATGCCCGGCATTGAGGAAAGACCCGGATTCGATGCCTGGTTGCTCATGTCGGTGTTTGCCATCCGCGGTCTGGCGGTGGCCACCATGGGCGTCGAAGAGATAGCGGAAGAGTGGAAGCAGCTCAGGGACCAGCTCGTCGAATCAGCAACCGACCTAGTAAGGCAGGAATCAACTTGAACCAGAAACCGCTCCCTCCGGGCCCGAAAGGGCTTGACGCGGCCCGCTTCCTGATCAACACCACCCGTGACTTCAAGCAGCCGATGATGGACATGGCGCTTGAGTACGGAGAGGTTGCCCACGTTCGCAACCGTCGACGCGACTTCATGGTGGTCAGCGGCCACGAGGCGGCCCGGCACGTTCTGATCACCAACCAGGACAACTACCGCAAGGGCCTGGAGTACGAGCTACTCAGGATCGTGCTTGGAGATGGACTCCTGACCAGCGAAGGTGAGACCTGGCGTCAGCAGCGTCGGCTCGTTCAGCCGATGTTCGCCAAGCGGTATCTGAAGAACTTCACCGCCCACATGACGCAGGCGACTGCAGAGGTGCTGGAGAGCGAGCAATTCGCCAACCTGCCCGACGGCGAGACCGTGGACGTGTCCGAGGTCATGATGGCCCTGACTCTGGACATCGTCGGTCGCGCGTTGTTCGGGGCGGACCTGAGCGGCGAGACTGCCCGGAAAGTCGGTCCGGCAATGAACGACGTGCTCAGCCTTGGCACGAAGATGTCCCGGCGGCTGCCGACGTTCGTCCTCGCACACCTGCCGGGAATGAACCTTGAAAAGGCGATGTCGCTGAATCCCGAGGGCCGCCGCTTCCAGGCCGCGCTTGCCGACCTCAAGTCGGTCATTGACGAGATGCTCGAGGAGCGCAGCCGACAGGACCACACTGGCGACGACCTCGTCGGCGTGATGCTCTCCGCCAGGGACGAGGAGACCGGCGAGACGATGAGCAGGGAGCAGATCGGTGACGAACTGATGACCTTCATGCTGGCGGGGCACGAAACGACTTCGAACGCTCTTGCCTGGACCTGGCGGCGCCTCTCACTGAACCCGGCGGTTCGCGAGAGGCTCTTCGAGGAGGTTGACACCGTGCTCGGGGACCGGATTCCCGACATGGACGACATGGACCGGCTGCCCTGGACCCGCGCCTGCGTCGAGGAGGCGATGCGCCTCGATTCGCCGGTCTGGACTGTAGGCCGGCAGGCGATCGAAGAGGACGAGATTCTCGGCTACCGCATCCCGGCGGGATCAAGCGTGATGGTGCTGATCAGCATGATCCACCGGGACCCCCGGGTGTGGCCGAACCCCGAGGGCTACGACCCTAACCGCTTCCTGCCCGAGAACACGAAGGGCAGGCCGCGGCAGGCCTACATGCCTTTCGGGGCGGGCAGGCGGGTCTGTGTGGGATCGACCTTCGCGACCGTCGAGGCCACTCTCCTGGCCGCAATGATCAGCCGGAAGCTGCGCTTCGACATGCCGAGCGGGGCGGAGACCGAGGCCGAAGCCGTGATCACCCTGCGTCCGAAGAACGGCCTTCCGATGCACGTCTTCCACCGGCGCCACGAGGCGCTGGAGGAAACCTCAGAAGAATCCGACCTGGCTGCCGTCTAGCCCTTCTCCAGAATCGGGTCGTTCGCAAGCTCGGGGGAGAGCGGCTCACCCCTGGGATCCTTGTTGGCGACCAGGTGGCCTTCCAGTGACACGTTCGGGATGATCCGGTCGAGCCAGCGGGGCATCCACCAGGCCTTGTCGCCGAGGAGCGTCACGACCGCCGGAGCGATCACCAGGCGGACTACGAGCACGTCGATCAGGATCGCCAGGCCGAGTCCGAGCCCGAACATCTTCGCCACGACGTCCTGCTGCGTCACGAAGGCCAGGAACACCGAGGCCATGATCAGGCAGGCGAAGAGGATGACCTTTCCGATCCTCGAGAGGCCATGAATCACACTCTCCCGGGGCCGGTCACCTTCCTTGTAGGCCTCGTGAATCCGCGAGAGCAGGAACACGTTGTAGTCCATGGAGAGGCCGAAGAGGATCGCGAAGATCATCACCGGGACGAAGGACATGATCGGGACCCCGCTGTCCACGCCGATCAGGCTGGCGCCGATTCCCTTCTGGAAGACCGCGACGACCACGCCATACGCGGCAGCAACCGAAAGCAGGTTGAACAGGGCCGAAACCAGCGGCACCCAGAGGGAACGGAAGGCTGCCATCAGCAGCAGCACGGAAAGTCCGATCACCACCGCGATGAACACGGGCAGCCGTTCGGAGACCTTGTCCGAGAAATCCTCGAAGCTGGCCGTGTTTCCTCCGATGTAGGCGCTCAGTCCCGTGCCCTGGGTGGCCTCGGGGAGAGAGCTTGACCTCAACTCCTGGAGCAGATCACTGGTCGCAGCGTCCTGGGGCGAAGTGGTGGGGATCAGGAAGATCGATGCCATCTGGTTGTCCTGGCTCGGCTCTGCCGGCGTCACCTGGGCCACGCCGTCGACCTGACGCAGTTCGTTGACCAGTGTGTTCAGCTCGGCCCTGCTCTGGCTCGCGCCTTCAGGCGTGTCCACCGCAATGAGGAACGGTCCGTTCACGCCGGCACCGAATCCCTCGCTGATCAGGTCATAGGCGACCCGCTGGGTCTTGCCTTCAGGCTGGTTTCCGTCATCGGGGGAGCCAAGCCGCATGTCGAGCATGGGGGAGGCGAAAACGAGCAGAACGACCACTCCGGAAGCTATGGCTAGCCAGGGTCGTGCCGTGACCTTCTCGCCCCAGTTGCCGAATGCAGGGGAGGGACGGACGTGAGAGATCTTCTTCGGCTTCAACCAGCGCTGAAGGGCCCCGATCATGATCGGCAGGATCGTCAGGGCGGAGACGACGACGGCTGCCACTCCGATTGCTGCCCCGAGACCCATCTTGCCGATCAGGGGGATGCCGATGACGAGAAGGCCGGCGATCGCGACCATCACGATCAGCCCCGCGGCCAGGACCGCAGAGCCGGCCGTGGCAGCTGATTTGGCGGCGGCGTCACGGACCGAGTCCCCGGCCGCAGACTGCTCGCGGAATCTGCCGAGTATCAGTAGCGAATAGTCGATACCGGCTCCGAGCCCGAGCATCACCGCGATCGTCGAGGCGAATTCGGGAAGTCCCAGCGGTGCGGCCAGGATCACCAGGAGCATCTGGCCGACCATCACGCCGATAAGGGCGCCAACAAGGGTGGCGATCATCGCCGCGAAGGAGCGGAAGAGGATCGTCAGCAGGATGATGGCGAGAAGGACCCCGATCAGCTCTCCTACGGGTACCTCCTGCTCCTGGGCGAGGTCAACGACCACGCCACGCATCGCGACCTCGACCCCGGCTGACTCGACCGGCTCGGTTGCCTCCTCGAGAGCTTCTCCCTGCGCCTTCTTTACGTCGCCGAAGTCAAGGTCGTACCTGACGTCCGAGTAGGCGACCTGCTGATTCTCCGATATGGCCCCCGACCTCTTCGCGAACGGGTTGGAGACTGCCAGTACATCGGGCTGACCCTTGATCGTCTCAAGCGAATCGAGGATCGCCTGCTTGCGTTCGGGCTCGGTGAGGGTCCCATCCGTGGTGTGGAAAACAATCGTCGAGTCGACCCCGGCGAGAACCGGGCTGTGGGCAGAGAAGAGGTCGTAGGCCTTCTGGCTTTCGCTGCCCGGGGTGTCGAAGTCATCCGGGGGCGCTTCTCCAGCGGTACCTGAAAGGAATCCGATGCCGAATACGGCGATCAGGGCGACGACCAGGGAGCGTTTCCAGTGGCCGGTAATCGAGCGAACCATGCGAGCGAGTAGGTCGGACATACATCTCCAGAGGGGTGAGGGGAGGGAAGAGCGCCGGGCAAATTATCACAATGACTGCAAAATTGCAGTCACTGCATTTTCGCTGATACTCTTTGTATGTGTTCACCGTCGCCGCGAACAGCCTCAGAGAGCGAAAGAAAGCGCAGACCCGCGAGAAGATCGTGCTGGTTGCGCTGAACCTTTTCGCTGATGACGGCTACTCGAACACGACGATCGCCAGAATCGCCGAGGAAGCCGAGATCTCACCGAGGACTGTCGCGACCTACTTTCCGGCCAAGGAAGACATCGTCTTCTACCTCAGCGAGCAGACCAAGGACCGGCTCGCACAGGCCATCTCCGAGAAACCGGAGGGGGTGGACACGATGACGGCGCTTCGCTCCTGGCTCAAGGAGGAGCGGGATCTGTTTGAGCAGCACCACGAGGTTATGGGCTGCCAACGCCGCGTGATCGACAACGAGGAATCACTGAGGGTGCGCGAGCAGGCGCTGATGCGCGACTTCGAGATCATCCTCGCCGGCGGACTCGCCCAGGACCTGGGCATGGAGTCAACCGATCTCGAACCTCGGTTGGCGGCCGCCGCCACCATGGCGGTCTTCGACCTGATCAGGGATGAGCGCAAGCAGCGAGGTGACTTCGAGATGCCGCCCGTGGACGAACAGCTGGCAAAGCTGGACCAGGCACTCACCTTCATCACTGGCGGCGTCGCAGCCCTCCGCGAAGCTGGCGAGTGAGAAGACAGCCTGACTTCTCCGGAGACTGCCGTCGCTTAACGACTCCGCCCCGACGCAGGGCCGGGGCGGAGCACTTCCGTATTGGGAGGGAGGAAGCTAGAACTGACCGCCTGGACTGCGGGCGACGAAGCGGCCGGGGGTGGAGCGGAGACTCTTGCTCCAGCCGGGACCGTTACCCGGAGTCATCGAGGTGTCGAACCGGAGGCCGGCGACAATCATGTAGGCGTGGCCTGGATTCGAGTAGACAGTGATCCAGCGACCCTTGCCGCGCTTGCCCCAGGACATGTATCCGGTCGAGGCCATTGGAGAGCTAACGAACCGTCCGCCGCGGAGGGCAAAGCTGACGGAACCGGAGCAGTCGTAGCCGCTGTCGAAGAAACTGCCGTGTCCGCCACCGTAGCGATAGGGCTTGTTGCGGATGCGGTTTGCCCAGGCGATGACCTTCTTCACCCTTGCAGGGGCGCTGGCCGGGGCGTAGGCCTTGCCGCGGATGAGCCTTGCCTTGCGGACCGGCTTGCACTTGCCGCTGCTGACGGAGAGTCCGCCGCTGGCGGAGGCCGACTTGCAGGATGCGGCTGCGGTCGAGGGGGAACCAAGAGTCATGAGCAGAGTCAGGGCGAGCATGCCGGTGAGGGCTGCAGCCACGCTGCGCATTGACGATCTCTGTTTTTCAGGGGTCGAGGTAATGATGCCGATCTCCTTTTCGTGCCTGCGGGGTTAGCTGACGGGCTGGCGCTAAGGGAGCAGCGCTCTCACCTTCACTGGTGGGTTCGCCCCAACTACCTGGGTCCCCCGCTTCCCGGGCCATGAGGCGTCGGGAACTCGGCGTATCGGTTTTCAGAATCACAAAGCATAGAGACTTTACTAATGCTTTGCACACAAAGCGGCCCGGGCATCGCCACGACCGCTGTCTGACGACTATGCCCTAGGCTTCCGAACATGAAACCCGCCCGCCACCGCGAATTCACCTTCGAGCCCTTCGACTCGGGCTCCATATCCAACTATGAAGCCAAATTTCGCGCTGCCGAAGAAGTGGCTGCCCTGGCCGAATCGGGGCAGGTAATCGGTGCGGGGTCCGGTTCCACCGCATTCCTCGCGGTCAGGGCAATCGCCTCCCGGGTAAGGCATGGAGAACTTCACGATGTCCGTCTGATTCCGACCTCGATCGAGTCCGAACTGACCATCACAGGTCTGGGGCTTGCGCAGGCCGACCTCTCGGAAGTCGCTCCGGACTGGCTTTTTGACGGAGCTGACGAGGTCGATTCGGATGGCAACCTGATCAAGGGGAGGGGCGGGGCACTGTTTCGGGAGAAGCTCCTGTTCTCGGCCTGCCAACTGAGGAGGGTCCTCATCGACCCGTCCAAGCGGGTAGAAAGGCTGGGGAAGAACTTTCCCGTTCCGGTCGAGGTGGTTCCGCGGGCCGCCTCGGTCGCCATGGCCGGACTGAAGGCGCTGGGCGCCGACGAGATCGCTTTGCGCACCGGAAGCGGTAAAGACGGGCCCGTCCTGACAGAGCAGGGCAACCTGCTTCTCGATTGCCACTTCGAGTCGATCGATGAAGATCTCGAGGACCAGATCAAGCTGATCGTAGGGGTGCTGGACTCGGGCCTGTTTCAGGGCTACGGTCCGGAAGTCATCTCCGCCTGAGGCGGACCCGGGTCAGATGATGAGGCGACGCTCGAGCCTGCGGATCGCGATCCGCCAGAGCACCAGCGCCAGGACCAGAAGGCCCGCGAACCGGAGAATGTCGACGGGCTCAAGCCCGAAGCAGGCATCGCGGACCAGCTGTACGAGCTGGTAGAGCGGGTTGAACTGGGCCGCGATCTGGAAGCCCTCCGGCAGTTGGTCGATCGGGAAAAAAGTGCCTGCGACCAGGAACAGCGGAGTGATGACCAGCGTCGTGACGTAGTTGAACTGGTCGATCTTCGAGACAGAGGCGGCCATCGTGATTCCGAAAGCCGAGAAGGCCATCGCGGTGACGAAGGCGAAGATCGGCACCAGCAGCATCGTCACTTTCGGTTCGAGTCCGAAGAACATGGTCACGATCAGCGGGAAACAGCCAAAGACCGCAGCCCGGAGGGAAATCCAGAGCATCTCCGCAGTGACAAGTTCTTCGACATCGACCGGCGCCGCGAGGATCGCGTCATAGGTCCGCTGGAAGCGTTCCTTGACGAATGTGCCGAACATCGCCGGCAGGGCGGACGAGAAGACGACCGCGGTGGCGACCAGGCCGGTCCCTACGAACTGGACGTAATCGATCCCGTCGACGTCGGCGACCAGAGTCGATCCGAGCCCGAGTCCGAAGGCAAGAAGGTAGACGATCGGCTCGAAAGTGCTTGTGAAAGCGGTGGACTTCCAGAAAGTCCTGAAATTGGCGAACTCACGGCCCATTACCGCCAGGATCACTGCCGGTTCCAGTCTGCGAACCCGGGTCATTCGGCCTCCTCTCCGGTCAGCATGACAAAGACGTCTTCCAGCGAACCGGCTCTGTGGACCGCGTCTTCCGGAATCAGGCCCGGAGCCGCGGTCTCTGCGCCGACAATGGCGATCGCGGGACCGGCCGGTCTGACTCTCAACCCGGCTTCCTCGACTTTCGACCGAACCTCCGAGAGTCGGTCAGGTGGCCCGTAAACCTCTGCGGTTCGCTGCCCGGCGTGCTCGGCGATCAGCTCGGCGGGGGTAGCCCTGGCGATCACCTTTCCTGCCGAGACGACCGCGACCTCGTCCGCCAGTCGCTCGGCCTCCTCGATGTAGTGAGTGGACATCAGGATTGTCGTGCCGCGGGAGCGGAGCCCGTCGATCAGGGACCACAATTCGGTGCGTATCTGCGGGTCGAGTCCCACGGTCGGCTCGTCGAGGAGCAGCAGCTTAGGCTCGTGAACGAGCCCACGGGCGAGCAGCAACCTTCTCCTCATGCCACCCGAAAGCTTGTCTACGGCATCCTTTCGGCGGTCGGTCAGCCTGGCGATCTCCAGAGTGCGGTCAACCGCGGCGCCAACGTCAGCCACCCGGTAGAGACGGGCGAAGATGGCCAGGTTCTCCTCGACCGTTACGTCGATGTCCAGGTTGTCGAGCTGTGGGACAACGCCCATTCCTGCGCGGGCCTGCTTGGCCTCGCGAGGCAACTCGAAGCCCAGCACCCTGATCTCGCCACCGTCGGGGATAGCCTGACCCGTAAGCATCTTCATGGTGGTCGACTTCCCCGCCCCGTTGGGGCCGAGCAGGCCAAGGCAGACGCCTTCGTCCACGACCAGGTCGAGACCGTTGACGGCCTTGATCGGTCCGAAACTCTTCGTCAGGCCGTGAAGTTCGATTGCGGGCATCGGGGCAGTCAATCAGACCAGGTAGGTGGGCGATTCGGCGTCTGGCCCCCAAGGTAGCCTGCGCTCCGATGATCCGGGGCAGAATCAGGCGGGACGGGGGAAAGGGAGAAGGACCGGCCGCAGATCAGGTCATCGAGATCGACCCCGGTGAGCTCTCCAACGTGTTCTCGGTGCCGACCTGGCTTCGCAATGCCGGTCTTGGAGCGTGGTTCCTCGTTGGCATCGCCATCCTCCTGGGTGCCCTGGTCTGGCTCGCCTCGCTCACCGAGGTGATCGTTGTGCCCGTGATAATCGCCGGCATCGTCGGGTCGGTCGGCTCTCCGATCGTGTCGGCCATGAAGCGGAAGGGCGTTCCCCGGGGCATCGGAGCGCTGCTTGTCCTGCTCGGCGTATTCCTCGTCGGAGCAGCCTGCTCGGTGATGGTCGTCAACGGCATCGTCCAGCAGGTCCCCGAGATCAGCCGCGACCTGAACGAAGCAACCGACGACATCAGCAAGTTCCTGGCCGACCAGGGAATCGACAGTCAGCAGGTCGACAAGGCCAGGGAGGGCGCCAGGGAAGGAGCGTCCTCAAGTATCGGAACGTTGCTTTCCGGACTCGGTGCCGGTATCTCCGGCATAACCTCTGTGGTCTTCTTCATCGCGATGGCTGCCCTGAGCTCTTTCTTCTTTCTCAAGGATGGACCGGCAATAAGAAGCTGGGCAGAGAAGGCCTCGAACCTGCCGCCTCCGGTGGCGAGAATGGTCTTCGGGCGGATGGTCTCTTCGCTCCGGGGCTACTTTGCGGGAGTGACCATCGTTGCGGCATTCAGCGCGGTGGTGGTGATGCTAGGCGCCCTGATAATCGGAGTTCCTCTGGTCGCGACGATAGGCGCGGTCACCTTCGTCGCCGGATATGTGCCGTACATCGGCGCGTGGACCGCCGGGATATTCACCGTTCTGCTGGCCTTCGGATCGGCCGGACCAGAAGCGGCCGCCGGCATGGCGTTGGTCCAGCTGCTCGCCAACGGAATCCTCCAGCAGATGATTCAGCCCTTCGCCATGGGCAGCACCCTGGGGATCCATCCACTCGCCGTCCTGATCGTGACCATCGCGGGAGGGGCCCTGTTCGGATCGATCGGGCTGATAATCGCGGCACCGATTGTCGCCGCGATCAACGGCATCATCAAGGATTCAAGGGAAATGACCGCTACGAAAGCCCAACCAGCAACTCGTAGTGGCGAACCAGCCGTTGAACCGAGAGCGACCCCGACTTGACCGCTTCGTGGGCGGCATCGCCGATCCTTTGAGCTTCATCCCCATCGGCCAGCAGGCGATCGATCGCCGCAGCGAAGGCAGGCAGGTCACGCGCATCGTCAATCAGGATCCCTGACCGGCCGTCCTCGATCTGGTCCCGGATGCCTCCGATCCTGCTCGCCACCATGGGCCTCGATTTCCACATGCCTTCGGAGACCGTGAGCCCGTAACCCTCGGCAAGGCTCTTCTGGACGATGACCGTGGCCCGGCGCTGGATCGCGTTCACCATGAAGGCGTTCTCTTCCAGATCGTCCATCGGCAGGCTGACCAGGTGGATGCGCTTCCGCATCTCCTCGGGCAGATCGCTGAACTGGCTGACGATCTCTTCGTAGACGGCGGCACCCTCGGGGTCATCGTCGACTCCCGAGCTGTCGGGTCCGACCAGGGCGAGGTGTGAATCCCGGTCTTTCAGGTCTCTGGTGAACAGGGTCAGAAGTCCGCCATGGTCCTTGAGCTTGTCCCACCGGGAGACCTGGACGACCAGGGGAGCGTCCTCTGGCAGGGGTGACTCCTGAACGATCCTTGCCTGGCGGTTCACCGTCCCGCTGCTGCAGTCCGATCGGGTGAACACCGGCGGAGTCGCCGGCTTCTCGCCACTCAGGCCGATCTGGCCCAGAACCGCGGCCAGCGTGGAGTCGTCCATGTGCTGGTTCTTGGGTGTAAAAGCGTCGATCCCCGGGGGGATCACCGTGACCCGGGCCGAGTCCAGGGCGGGCCAGACGTACTCCTGCCGGGAGAACACGCAACCATCCGCGGCTTCGACGAGTTCCGAGAGCAGCCCTTGCGCAGCAAGCGTAATCTCGTTGGCGTCATCGATCCCGATGTGGCAGCGCCAGACGACTGTTGCTCCCGTCTCCTTGGCGGCGGGGATCAGTCCCGCGGTCTGAGGGTCATGAAGGATCACCACATCTTCGGGCGAAAGCTGGGCGGCGAACGCGGCGGCGCTGTCGGCCAGGCACCGCATGTAGAAGTCCCGCTCCTCGGGGCCGAGGGGGCCACCGTCCCCGGGATCGCCGTGAAGCTGGTTGTGGATTCGCTTGGTGAGGATGAAGAAGTCCGGATCGTCGACCTGGAGAACCTGCCATCGGGTGTCTACGCCGGCGTCGAGAACGTAAGGCAGATATGCGTAGAGCATCTCTGCGACCCCGCCTCCCCGGGCGGTGGAGTTGACGTTCCAGATCACCCTTCCCGCGAGAGTTTCGCGGGAAGCCGTGGAGGCGTCGAGAACCGGGTCGAAGGCGGGCCCGAGCAACTCGCGATAGGCCGCAAGGGATTGGGGGTACAGGTCAACGTCGATGGGCTGCGTCATTGGAAGAAGGGGCGGTCCGGACCCCGGGAGGAGCCCGGACCGCCGGATGAGGTCAGTTCTACTTGAGCGTCCGGATCAGCTTCTTGTTGATGAACTCCTGGATGCCATAGGTGCCGAGTTCACGGC
Source organism: Solirubrobacterales bacterium (assembly GCA_020438355.1). Taxonomy (GTDB): domain Bacteria; phylum Actinomycetota; class Thermoleophilia; order Solirubrobacterales; family 70-9; genus 67-14. The sequence goes on from JAGQUT010000004.1 coordinate 65,080, forward strand.
CAAAGCCGGAACGCTTTACACCGCCAAATGGCAACTCGGCGCCATCGAGACCGACACCGTTGATGAAGACCATCCCCGTGTCCAGCTTCTCGGCGACCCGTCGGGCCTGGTCCGGGTCATTGGAGAAGACGTAGGAACCGAGCCCGAACGGGGTGTCGTTGGCAATCTCGATCGCTTCGTCTTCGCTCGCGACCTTGTAGACCGTCGCGACCGGTCCGAAGAACTCCTCGCGGTACGCGTCGTTGTCCGGGGTCACCCCGGTCAGCACTGTGGTCGGGAAGAAGTTCCCGTTGCGCTCGCCTCCGACCTCGACGTTGGCGCCCTGGGCGACCGCGCGGTCGAGCTGGTCCTGGAGTCGCTCGGTTGCCGTCTCGGAGGAGAGCGGACCGATCGCCGTCTCGTCGGAGGTCGGATCTCCGGGCTGTACTTCCTTCATCCTCTCCGCGAAGCCGCTGAGGAATTCGTCGTAAAGCTCCTCGGCGACGATGAAGCGCTTGGCTGCGTTGCAGGACTGGCCCGTGTTGTCGAGGCGGGCATCGACCCCGGCCTGGATCGCTTCCTCGAGGTCGTCGGAGCCCAACAGGATGAAGGGGTCGGAGCCACCTAGCTCGAGCACGACCTTCTTGAGGTTGCGTCCGGCGATCTCGGCGACCGCGGCACCGGCCCTCTCTGATCCGGTGAGCGAGACGCCCCGAACCCGGGGATCAGCGATCGCATCCGCGACCTGATCATTGGTCGCCAGGATGGTCTGGTAGGCCTCGGCGGGGAGGCCGGCATCGGACATCATCTTCTGGATCGCCTCAGCCGACTCGGGGCACTGCGGGGCCGGCTTCAGAAGAACCGGATTGCCGACGATCAGGTTCGGACCGGCAAAGCGGGCCACCTGGTAGTAGGGAAAGTTCCACGGCATGATTCCGATCAGCGGGCCCATCGCCGTCTTGCGGACCACCGCATCACCGTCGCCGGCGAGCAACTCGATCGGCTCGTCGGCCAGCAGCTTCTCTGCGTTGTCGGCATAGAAGCCGTAGATGTCACCGCAGAAGTCAATCTCGCCAAGCGCCTGCTCGCGAGGCTTGCCCATCTCGCGGATGATGATGTCGGCCAGCTCTTCACGCCGCTCGACGTGGAACTCACCTACGCGGCGAATAATCGCCGCACGCTCGGCCACGGAGCTGTTCTGCGACCAGTCGCGGAAGGCGTCTTCCGCAGTTCCGATGGCCGTGTCCAGTTCGGCATCCGAGATGGACGGATACTCCTTGACGGTCTCGCCGGTGGCCGGGTTCACAACTGCGTAGTCGCTCATGAATCTCCAATCCTCGTTTTGCGCCTCTTGTCGGCACCGCGAGGTGCCAGGACCAGCCTATTGGTTGAGCGTCGTCAGCCGTCCGGATTGGCGGGGGTTCCTTCGGGTACCGCATGACTGAACAAGGAAAGGAAGAACATGAGCGATCACAGGACAGACGAAGCCAAGGGGCGCGCCAAGGAAGCCGCGGGTGCCCTGACCGGTGATGACGACCTGAAGAATGAAGGCAAGACCGACCGCGCCGCATCGTCGGTGAAGGAGAAGGTCGAGGGCGCCAAGGACAAGGCCGAAGACGCCGTCGACTCGGTCAAGCGCAAGGTCACTGACCGGGACTAGCCACCGGGGCATAAGATCGCGCCATGCGATCTGCAGCCCGCCCGGAACCAGAGCTTCTAGGGGTCCGCGCACGATGAGTGCGGCGGATCTTCAGGCCTGGCGGGCCCGGGGTCGTCTCGTCGAGGCGACCCCGCTCGGTCACCGGGCATTCTTCATCGAAGAGGGCGACCCTGCTGCGGGACCGGACGAGACCCTCGTCCTGCTCCACGGCTTTCCGGAATCTTCGTTCTCCTATTCAGGGGCTTTCCCGCTTATCGGGGAGAGGTTCAAGAGGGTCGTTTCCTTCGACTTCATCGGATTTGGATTCTCGGACAAGCCGGCGGAGGGTTTCGCCTACTCCCTGATGGAGCAGGCCGACGTTGCCCTGACGATCCTCAGGGACGCCGGGGTTGCTGGCTGCCACTTCGTAGCCCATGACATGGGTGACACCGTGATGACCGAATTGCTGGTCCGGCTGAATTCGAACCGCCCCGGATGGTTCGCCGAAGGCATCAGGAGCGTGACCTTCACGAACGGGAGCATGGTCCTGGGGGATGCGAAGCTGAGAGTCGGCCAGCGTGCGCTCGTCTCGCCTTTCGGAAGGATCCTCGCCGGCATCACTGACAGTCCGACAATCTTCGAGAAGCAGGTGCGAAGCGCCCAGGGAAATGACCGGCTGACGGAGGAGCAGATCCTCGACATGTACTCGGCATCGACCACCGGCGCCCCCAAGGGCCTGATGGCCGACTTGATCAACTATCTTCGGGAGCGCCGCCGTTTCGAGGCGTCTCGCTGGTTGCCCGCCGTCCGCGATTGCCAAGCCCCTGTCCAGATCTGCTGGGGGGTCGACGACGCGGTTGCCCCGCTGGCGATCGCCAGGCGCCTCAAGGCCGAGGTGAAGCCGACAGCGAAGCTGACCGAGATGGACGGACTAGGCCACTTCGCCCAGATCCAGGACCCCGAAGCCTGGTTTGCGGGGCTGGCTCCGTTCTGGGACGAGCTCGACGCCTGACGGTCAGGAGTTCCCGGCAGCTTCGCGAAGTTGCCAGTACCGGGCCAGGCCGGACCACATCCCCTCGAAGGGACCGGCCCGCCAGTAGGTATCGATCTGTTCCTGGTCGCCACCGGTCTTCTCGCCGAGCCACTCCCTGATCCAGGCAGCCATTCCTTCGGCGTCTGTTCGTCGCGCGGTTTCAGCGAAAAGATCCAGAGACTCGTGCATCATCTCGATCTGTTCCCCGACGTCGGTGGACTGCCCGAAATGCTGGAAGGCGATCCTCTCGGGGTTCCATGCGGCGACCGTGTCGAGGGACTGGTGCCAGAGTTCGGGGTCGATGTCGGGTGGCGGAGTGGGAGGGAAGGCAGGGCCGCCGTCGATCCGGACGCCAGTGACATCTCCGGTGAAGGCTGTTCGGCTGGGCTGGTGGAAGTAGCAGACATGATGCTTGGCGTGGCCGGGCGTGTACTCGACCCGCCAGGGACCATCGGATTCACCGCCAGCGAGGATCCGGATGTTCTCTTCCGGGACCGGAACGACTTCGCCCCACATGAGGTCGAAGTGCTCCCCGAACACCTTGCGGGCGCTGTCGACAAGGCGTGTCGGGTCGATCATGTGTTTCGCCCCGGCCTCGTGGACCCACACCTCGACCTCGGGGTACTTCTCGACCAGTCTTCCGGTGGCGCCAGCGTGGTCGAAATGGATGTGAGTGAGCAGGATCGCCTGAGGGATCTCATCACCGAGCGCGTCGAGGACACGGTCCACGGTCTTCTCTGCACCTGGGTCGATGATCGCTCCGTCAAACAGGTGGGTGGCTATCGCTCCCGGCTGGTCGAAGTGGAAGAGGTCAACCGTTTCCGGAACGTCAGTTTGCATGGCGGCGAAACTACCGTAACCGCAGGCAATAATCTTCCCTCGTGGTGTCCGCCATAAATCGGGGAAGAGGGAAGGGGCCTGACATCCGGACCCTGTTTGTCGCCGTGGTGATCCTCTGCCTCGGTTTGCCTGCCGCCAGCGCCAGCGGGGCCGAGACGAGGAGCGCTGGTCAGTCCGCTGCGGCAGCTGAACTGGCCGAGAAGTACGTGCCGATCATGATGATTCGGGAGCAGGGAAAGAACCTCTGCGTGACGGATGTCGAGCAGTACCAGGTGATGAAGGTTGACGCCCTCTTCGGAAACCCCGATGTGAAGCTGATGCGGAACAACGGTAGTTCCGACTCCACTCTGATCAAGAGGGCTCCGACCCGTAACGATCTGAAGAATCGCGGGGAAGAGGTGTATCTGGACCTGCCCGGAGATCCCCTTGGCGACACCTGCATCTACGCGAGGGATTTCAACGAGATGCGAAACGACGGCAGGGCCCCGGTCGCTGTCTACGCCCACATCGCGAAAGAGAAGGGAAAGTCAGGTCTCGCTCTCCAGTACTGGTTCTACTGGTACTTCAACCAGTTCAACGATCTGCACGAGAGCGACTGGGAAGGCATGCAGATCACCTTTGACGCGAATACCCCGGAAGAGGCCCTCAAGGAGGAGCCAACGGAGTTGATCGTCTTCCAGCATGCCGGTGGCGAGCGGGCGAACTGGACGGACGGCAAGGTCGAGAAGGAAGGCGACCATCCGGTGGTCTATCCGGCGGCCGGATCGCACGCGACGTTCTACCAATCGGCGATCTACCCGCAGAACGGTTCCCGCGGCTCCGGCGTCGGCTGCGACAACACCTCAGAGCCTCTCACCGAACTCAGGCCTGAAGCGGTCCTGCTTCCCCAACATCCGACCGACGAGGGTGAGTTCTCCTGGCTTTCTTTCGACGGGCGCTGGGGCCAGAAGGAGAAGAGCTTCAACAACGGGCCGACAGGCCCACAGACCAAGGACCAGTGGGCGGAGCCCTTCACCTGGATGGAAGCGCAGCGTTGGTCATCGCCACGAATGCCGGGCGGCGGACTGGTCGGCCCGGAGGCCGTCAACGCCTTCTGCGGGGTAATCGCGACAGTCACCGGGGTCATGAATCTCCAGCAGGCCGAGCCGCTGGTGGCATACGCGGTGGTCGCCGCCTTCGTTCTGATCGTGTTCCTGGTCTTCGGCTTCTCGAAGTGGAGGCCGGCGGATGCGGACCAACTCGAAGCGAAAAGGTCATACGGACAGATCGTCGGAACCAGCCTCAAGCTCTACTGGCGTCATCTATGGGCGTTTGTCGCGCTGGGGGCGGTGGCGATCCCGATCGTCGGGGGTACCCAGGCGCTTGGCGGTTGGCTCGGCGACCTTTCAGGAGGGAACGGGCTGCTGCAGTCCCTCTCGGACCTGATCCTGAGCGTTGGCAGTCCGGTTGCGCTGACTCTTGTCTCTGCGTTCGTGATCGTGTTCATAAAGGATCTCGTCCGGGGAGACGAACCAACGATTGGGGCATCGTTCGGTGGCACGAAGGCGAGGTTCTGGAGGGTCGTGATCGCAAAGCTCCTCTCGATGGCAGGGGTCTTTCTGCTCGCCCTGACGATCATCGGGCTGCCGTTTGCGCTGCGTTACCTGGTGACATGGAACTTCGTCCAGCAGGAGGTCCTTTTCACGGACCGGTCGATTCGCGAATCTTTCCGGGCCAGCACGGACCTCGTCCGCGGGCACTGGTGGCACGCGGTCCGGACCATCGTTCCTTTGTTCCTGCTGCTGACGGTGATGGGGCCGCTGCTTGGCATCTTCCTCATTTTCACCCCGCTGCCGCTGCTGCTGATCAACCTGATCGGCTCGGTGGTCTACGCGATCGTGATTCCGTTCACGACCGCTGGCACGACGCTTCTCTACTTCGACCTCCAGGCCCGGGCCGAAGCTGAAGGGGTCTTCGCAAGGCGGTCCTGGGCGTTCTGGCGGCCCCGCAAGTTCGGCCGTCGTATCGAACAGCCCGCGACCTGAAGCAATGGAGGTCGGGGTCAGGCGGCGAGGATGCCGATTCCGTCACCAATCAGCTTCGCTGCGATGACCACGCAGATGACCGCCATGATCACGCCGTTGTTTCTGGCCATCGTCTCCCTGAGTCTCGTCAGCAGGCCCTCGGCGCGATCTACCATGAAGTAGTAGATGCCGACGGGTACTGAGGTCCCGATGCTGGCGATCACCGCGTACACCGCCAGGGCTACGGCCTGATCACCGGCCGGAGCGCCGGTCTGGGCGATTCCCGCTGCGGCCCCAAGCGTGAGCACCAGGTTCTTGGGGTTCACCGCGCCCAGGCCGATACCGAGGCCGATTGACCTGACCGGGTTAAAGGAGTCGACCCTGTCCATCCATGCGGGCGTCGAATCTTTGCCCGACGAGTCCTCGGCTCTCTGTCTGTACGCGACCCAGAGGAGCAGCAGGCCGAAGATGATCCGGGCGTAGCCGGTCCACACGGATGGCTCGCCACCGGAGCTGGCATCCGTACTGCTGCCCAACACGAGGAGGAGCGCTCCGAAGGCGACGAGTCCGAGAAACCATCCGAGCAGGAACGCGAATCCGTTGCGGCCACCGTGTGTGGTCGAGAGCATCACGGTCACGGCGACGATTCCGATCGGGCTGATCGCGACTCCGACCGCGAAGGGAATGACCTGTCCGATTGCTTCTCCCACCGGGTCAGCCTAGCCGGGTATCGTCAGCAGAATGAGCACAGACCCAGGATCACTTCCCTCGCTTAGGCAGGACGGCGACGTCTTCATTCTCGACCTGGGGGAGGGCGAGAACCGTTTCAACCCGGACCGGAACGGCATCATCGAGGAGTTGATCTCCGAGGTAGAGGGTGCCCCGGCGCCCAGGGCGCTGGTCACCGCCGCGAAGGGCAAGGTCTGGTCGAATGGGCTGGACCTCGAGTGGTTCCAGGCCAACCCGGACCGGATCCAGGAGGCGCTGGATCAGACCGAGAGGCTGATCGGTCGAGTCCTCGGCCTTGGCGTTCCGACCGTCGCTGCGATCCAGGGTCACTGTTTTGCGGGCGGCGCGATGCTGGCCCTTGCTCACGACCGGCTGCTGATGCGGGATGACCGCGGCTACTACTGCCTCCCGGAGGCCGATCTCGGCCTTCCGTTCACACCTGGCATGAATTCCCTTCTGCTTGCGAGGCTTCCCCGCCGAACGGCCCACGAAGCAATGGTCACCGGCAGGCGCTATGGGGGGCAGGAAGCGGCAGCGGCGGGGATCGTCGACCTGGCAATCCCGGAGGACGAACTTCTCGCGAGCGCCGTCGATTGGGCGGCCGGACAGGCCCCGAAGAACCCCGACACGCTGCGGGCAATCAAGCAGAGGATCTACGCGGAGACCATCGAGCTGCTCGAGACCTCGCACCCGATCGGCACTTGACGAGGCGGACTGCCTTCCCGCCTGGCGGGTAGGGTTCCGGCCATGGCCGAGAAGCCCGCCAAGAGAAACCGTGATGGAAGCAGGATTGGCTCCAGCGAGTACGTCACCCTGGCCCTTTGTCTGATCGTTCCCCTGATCGGCCTGATCTTCGCCTTCTATTACCGCCAGGAAGGCGAAAGCTGGGCGGACCGCGCGATCATCGTCGGTTTTGTCGCCCTCTTTGTGTGGGCAGCACTGGTCCTCTTCCTCTAGCCAGTCAAGCCTGTCGGAAACCTGGCCTCCATCGGGTCATTCTGCTTGCATTTGACATATACCCCATAGGGGTATAGGGTTAGAGCCATGAACTCACTCGGGAAGCTCGCTCTCTACTTGGTCGCACTGGCGGCAGTCTTCGGTCTGGCCTTTATCGCAGGCAAATCACTGGTACCGGAAGAGACCGTTGCGACATGGACTCGAGAGGCCAACGAGAGCAGCGGACAACATGCCGAGATGGGCGAAGGCGAGACTCACGGTGAGCACGTCGCCACCCGGAAGTCCGATCGTCAACTGGCCGGCCTCTCGCTTGAAAAGGACGGCTACCGGCTGAGCACGGTTTCCGCTCCCGAACAGCCTGACGTACGCGGGGAGATGTCCTTCCGGATCGACACCCCTGAGGGCCGACCGCTCACCGAGTACACCCGGCTTCACGAGAGGGATCTGCACCTGGTGGTAGTGAGGCAGGACGGCGATCAGTACGTACACGCCCATCCGACTCTCAATTCAAAGACCGGCGTATGGACCATCCCCTGGGAGTGGAACGAGGCCGGCACCTACCGCATCTTCGTCGACTTCAGGCCCGATTCGCCCGAGGCGAAGGACAACCTGACCCTGGCCAGGAACTTCTCGGTTTCAGGGCCTTACCGACCCTCAGCCCGGCTGGTTTCCCGGACCGACACCGTCGACGGATTCGACGTGGAGCTCATGGGTTCCCTGGAGGCCGGGCAAACGCGAACCCTGACCGCTGATGTCAAGCAGGCCGGGTCCCCGCACATCGAGCTTGAACCGTATCTCGGCTCCACTGGACACCTGGTCGTACTGAGGGAAGGCGACCTCGCCTACCTTCATGCCCACCCGGCCGGGGAGCCTTCGTCCGGAGATGAAAATCACGGCGAAACGCATGAACACGCTGACTCTCAATCAGCTGGCAATCAGGTGAGCTTCGAGGTCATGGCCCCGACCCCGGGGCGGTACCTCCTGTACCTGGACTTCAAGGTCAATGGCGTGGTCAGAACCGCCCAGTTCGTCATGGAGGCGACAAGATGAGAAGCGAGACCCACAACAACAAGGAACGGCCGATCGAACTTGAGATCAGCGGGATGACCTGCTCCTCCTGCGCAGCGAGGATCGAGAAGAACCTGAACCGGATCGACGGGGTTGATGCCAGCGTCAACTACGCCACCGAGAAGGCGAGGGTCGTTGCGTCTGGCGATGTTGATGTAGCCGACCTGATCGCCCAGGTGGAAGAGACCGGATACCAGGCCGCAGAGCCTGCCCGGCACGGAGGAGGAGCCCACGATCACGGGGGTCTGGCCGGCGAGGAAACCGACCACGAGCTGGACGAGCTTCGCCAGCGCATGATCGGGTCGATCGTTCTGGCCATCCCGGTGATCCTGATGTCCATGGTCGAGGCGTTCCAGTTCGAGTACTGGCAGTGGGCCTCGCTGACCCTCGCCGCTCCCGTCGTCGTGTGGGCAGCCTGGCCGTTCCACCGGGCTACCTGGCAGAACCTGCGGCACGGCGCGGCGACCATGGACACCCTTGTCACCATGGGAATCAGCGCTGCCTTCATCTGGTCCCTGTACGCCCTGTTTTTCGGGACCGCCGGTGAGCCGGGGATGACCCATCCCTTCGAGATTTCGGTCTCGCCGACGGACGGTGCCGACAACATTTACCTGGAGGTTGCGGCGGGAGTCACCATGTTCCTTGTCGCCGGCCGCTACTTCGAGCTCAGCTCGAAGAGAAGGGCGAGCTCGGCGATGCGGGCCCTCCTGGAGATGGGAGCAAGCGAGGCGACGCTGCTCGTTGACGGGGTGGAGAGCACCGTCCCCGTCGAGCGGCTCCAGGTCGGCGACGAGTTCGTGGTCCGCCCGGGGGAGAAGGTCGCAACTGACGGAGAAGTAGTGAGTGGTCACTCGGCCATTGACCAGTCCATGCTCACCGGCGAATCGATCCCTGTCGAGGTCGGGCCCGCCGACGGTGTGACTGGTGCAACGGTCAACGCCGGAGGCCGCCTGGTCGTCAGGGCAACCCGGGTCGGGGCAGAGACGCAGCTGGCCAGGATGGCCAGAATGGTCGAGGACGCCCAGTCCGGCAAGGCTCCCGTACAGAGGTTGGCTGACCGTATCTCTGGTGTGTTCGTACCGATCGTCATCGGTATTGCCGTCGCGACTCTGGGTGCCTGGCTCGGAGCGGGCTTTCCGGCCGAGGCGGCGTTCACTGCTGCTGTTGCCGTACTCATCATCGCCTGCCCCTGTGCGCTGGGCCTGGCGACGCCGACCGCGCTACTTGTCGGAACCGGTCGCGGCGCCCGGATCGGGGTTCTGATCAAGGGCCCCGAGATTCTCGAGTCGACCCGTCGCGTCGACACAATCGTCCTCGACAAGACGGGAACGGTTACTGCCGGCGAAATGGATCTGACAGCCGTTCACTCGGCAGACGGGACGGACCGTGACGAGCTGCTGAAGCTGGCGGGCTCTCTTGAAAGCTTCTCCGAGCACCCGATCGCCAGGGCGGTAGCCGATGCCGCATCCGAAGAATTCGGCGAGTTGCCGGTACCGGAGGACTTCCAGTCGATCGAGGGCAAAGGAATCCAGGGAATCGTCAACGGACATGCGCTGCTGGTTGGCAGGGCCTCGCTGGTCGAAGAGTGGTCGCAGGACGTCCCGACAGAACTCGAGGCGCTCAGGGTGCGCTCAGAGTCTGAGGGGGCGACCGTGGTCGTTGTGAGCTGGGACGGGAGAGTCAGAGGCCTGCTGGTGGTTTCCGACACGGTGAAGCCCACGAGTCCCGAAGCAATCGCCCAGCTTCGCGGCCTTGGTCTGGAGCCGGTACTTCTGACCGGAGACAACAGGGCGGCCGCGAACAAGGTCGCATCCTTGGTCGGGATTGACAGGGTAGTCGCCGAGGTTCTGCCCGACGAGAAGGTCGATGTCATCAAGGAACTCCAGTCGGAGGGAAGGACGGTGGCCATGGTCGGGGATGGTGTGAACGACGCACCCGCTCTGGCACAGGCCGACCTCGGACTCGCGATGGGGACCGGAACGGACGTGGCGATCGAGACGGCTGACATCACTCTCGTCCGGGGCGACCTCAGGAGCTCCGCTGACGCGATCCGCCTGTCCCGGCGAACGCTCGGCACGATCAAGGTGAATCTGTTCTGGGCCTTCGCCTACAACGTCGCCGCGATCCCCCTGGCGGCGTTCGGGCTGCTGAACCCGATGCTGGCCGGCGCTGCCATGGCGGTATCGAGTGTCTTCGTGGTGGGAAACAGCCTGCGCCTCAGGTCATTCAGGAGTCGCGCGGGGGGAACCGCCGAGCCGAACCAGAAAGAGAACTGAAATGAGCGAACAGGAAAGCGAACATCAACACGGCTACATCCACGACAAGGAGAAATACCTCGCCCGCCTGAAGCGGATCGAGGGACAGGCGCGCGGCATCCACCGCATGGTCGAGGAGGAGAAGTACTGCATCGACATCCTCACCCAGATCAGCGCCCTCACCTCTGCCCTCGAAGGTGTGGCGATCGGACTTCTGGATGAACACTTGCGCCACTGTGTCGTCGACGCCGCTCGTGAAGGCGGACCAGATGCCGACCGGAAGATGAAGGAGGCATCTGACGCCGTGGCCCGGCTGGTGAAGTCCTGATTGAGCCAACAGCGTCGCGGATACAGGTCTAGAATCAGGCCGGGCCAACACGACTTATCAGGGAGATGCGAATGACCTTCAGGGCAGTGGCAAAGAAAACGGCGATCCTTCTGGTGATGCTGATCGCGACGGCTGGTGTCGTCGCTCCGGCGACCTCGGCCAAGGCATCAAAGCCGCCAGTTCAATGGATTGACCTCTCGGGCACCGCATCACAGCGACCCAAGCTCATCTTCTTCTCGGCAAACTCGGGGTCGCAGGTGAACTCGATCAAGTGGACCGGGTGGGGAAAGAACCGCGCCATCGGTCGTGGCACCTACCTGGTTACCTCGCCGCCACCGCCCGGTGAAGAGAACCCGACCGGCCCTGCACGCGTCGTGGTCTGGAAGCCGATCTCCTGCGTGCCTGACTTCGGGAACCGCGAGGGCAAGAGGATCCGGATCTACCGTCACGCAAGGATGCTGCGCCCCGTCCGGGAAGGCGGCCGCAAGTGGGTGGACATCTCCGCCTTCACCGGATACCTGACCTGCCGCTAGACGCTTTGGTTCGCTAGGCGGGGGAGTCCAGGAGCCCCGCTACTGAAGGCCGCTCGCGATTGTCCTGGGCGCGATCGGGTACCCGGCAGGTATGGAAACCGGAACCAACACAGAAGAACAGGCACCAGGCAAAGGTCGGGATTCCCATCGCGTTCTGCTGATCGCCGACGAAGTGTTCAGTGGAAGCGACCTCGCCAAGGAGCTGGAAGGCCATCTCGACGTCGAGAAGGATGAAGTCGAGGTACTGGTGATCTCACCTGCCCTTGCCCACACGACGATTGACCAGGAACTGGGCAACGTTGACCCGGTTCTGCCCGAGACGGGCGAGCGAATGGTCGAGGTCGTGGATGAATTGAACAGGGCAGGTTTCAGTGCCCGGGGGCAGGTTGGTGACCTTGACCCGATGATGGCGATCGGTGACGGACTTGCCCAGTTCGATGCCGAGGAGATCGTGGTCGTAGCCAACGATGACGAGAACGCGGAACCCGGCGAGGAAGGCCTCTGGGAGCGGATCGAGGGGGAGTTTCACCAACCTCTCACGATGATCAAGGTGGCTCCGGTCCCCGAAAGCGAGGTGCCCGAGATCGTCAGTTCACAGCATGCGCCCGCCAGGGACAAGACAGACGAGGAAATTGTCCGTGAGACGAGAAACGTTCCGCCGTTCTCGCGTCGCGACCTGTTGGGCATCCTGTTCGGCGTGATCGGAACGATCGCTCTGGGCTGGATTGCGGTCCTTGCTGCATCGGATGATCCTCGCGGCTCGCTTAGCGCAGCCTCCGCCGCGATCCTGCTGATCGCGATCGGTGCATTCCTAATAAACGTGGCCCACGTAGTCGGACTCGTCTTCTTTGAAAGCGTCCGCTACAAGGGCATCTGGGAGAAGTTCATGGCCCGCATGTCAATCATCGTGACCTCCTTCGGGCTGGTCATCGCGCTGGCCCTCCTGCTCCTCGACGAAATCTGATTGGAAGAAACACATGTCTGAAATGAATCAACGCCTCAAGGGCAAGAAGATCGCGATCCTGATGGATAACGAGGGTGTGGAAGAGATCGAGCTGAAAGGGCCGATGCAGGCCCTCCGCGACGCAGGGGCGGATGTTCATCTGGTCGCGCCTGATGAAGGATCGATCCAGGCCTTCAACCACCTGGACAAGGGGAGCAGCTTCACCGTGGATCGCACGGTCGCAGACGCCGATTCAGGTGACTACGCAGCCCTGGTGCTTCCGGGCGGCGTCGCCAACCCCGACAACCTCAGGACCGATGTAGAAGCGGTCAGCTTTGCCCGCTCCTTCTTCGAAGACGGGAAGGTGGTCGGAGCGATCTGCCACGCTCCCTGGACTCTGGTCGAAGCCGGCGTGCTTGAGGGAAGAACGCTGACCTCCTGGCCAAGTCTGCAGACCGACATCGAAAACGCCGGAGCCAGCTGGGTTGACGAGGAAGTTTACGTAGACGGTGAGTTGGTCACCAGTCGCAAGCCTGACGACCTCGAGGCCTTCTGTCATCAGGTGGTAGAGGCGATCGCGGCTTCCTGACTCAGCCCAGGCGCCTTGCGCGCAGGGGAATCACGAGCCACAGGACCATGAACGCCATCGCCGAGGCGCCGCCGACCACGGCGGTTGCCTCCGAGCCATAGAGAAAATCCGTGACCAGAACGGTCGCTCCGATAAGCGCCAGTGACAGGCACAGGAGGCCGGCGATGGTTGAGCGGTTCGAGAGTTTCAGCATGCGTTCCTTCTGCTGCTTCCTGAACGTCAGACGGTGAAATGCGGTCGGCAGAATCAGCAACATCGTTGAAGCCGCGGCGAGAAGCAGGGTGGCGAAGTAGACCGACTGCTGGAAGTCAGTTACCTGCGCGAATCGCTGCTGGAATGGCACCGCCAGCAGGAACGCGAAAAGAACCTGGACACCGGGGATCGCAATCCGCAGTTCCTGGAGCAGTTCACCGATGTTTCGGTCTGCCCGTTCCCAGTCTGTCTCGTTGCGATAGTTCGTCATCTGGTTCGGCAGTAAGTTGGTCTGCCAGACCATCCAGTATCCGCCGCAGGTTCCTTGAAACATGCATCTGGGAGCAGCCGAGCTGCTCTGCGATCTCGACCTGCGACATTTCGTCGTTGAAGCGAAGTTCGATCACCCGGCGATCCCAGGGGTCAAGGGACCTGAGGATCTGCGCGGTAAGAATCCTGGATTCGCTGCGACCGAGTTCCTCGTCCGGGCCGCCAAGGCGGTCCTCAAGGACAGCATCGGCATGGTCGGATTCGTCGCGTCCTATCGGGATCGGATGCCTGGCTGACTGCGCCGCCATGCACTCGAGAACTTCCTCCTCGTCGCATCCCATCGCGTCCGCGGTCTCCTCAAAGGTAGGTTCGCGAACCAGTTCGTTTCGCAGATAGCTCGTCGTGCGTTCGAGTTCGCCAATCCGTTCGTACAGATCACGAGGCAGCCGGAGACTCGCGACGCGGTCCCTGAAATGCCTCTTCAACTCGCCATTGATGGTGGCTGACGCGAAAGCCAGGAAGGGCGCGCCGTTATCCGGGTCGAATCGATCGATCGCGTTCATCAGGCCCAGGCTCGCCACCTGGATCAGATCGTCGATCTGCTCGGCCGGCCCCGAGTACTTGATCGCGACACTTTTCGCAAAGGCCAGAAAACGACCAGGGAGTTCGGCCTTTACTTCAGGTTCGTCCCGACGCTTCCAGAGTTCTGACTCGGGGAGCAGCCCCGGATTGTCGGGGGTGGGTGCTGATCGGACATGCATGCCTGGCTTCCTCCGTGCTCTGAAGAGATCTGCCCTTGAGCCTCGGAAGCCGTGCAGCGAATGTGACCACCCTATACATGCCCGAACCCGGCCTTTCGTAAACCCCCAGGCGGAGGACCCCGGCTCCCTTCATCCTTCGGCCCCGGGCTGACGCCAACTCTCGGCGTGAAGCTTCCGGTATCGGGTACCGAGGCAGGTAGTTCAACAACAAGGAGGACATTCACATGGCAGAAATCACCACGACAGAAGAGAAGCTCGCCGAGGTCACCGGGCTGGCACAGGCTGCCCAGGGCACAATCGACAAGGTTGCTCCGTTGATCGATGACGGTGAGCTCGCAGCGTCGCTCAAGAGGATGAAGCGGGAAGCGGAGGAGACCGAGGAGCGTTGCGTCTCACTCATCGATCAGCGGGACGGCAAGAAGACCGCCATCCTCGACAAGGCGCGGGAAACGAAGCAGGAAGCCACCGAGATGATGGACACCTACCTCGGCGAGGGTTCGGACGGCCTTGACGGGCTCGAGTTCATGACCATGGCCGAGGCGGGCGAGGTTGGACACTGGGAAATCCTCGCTCAGCTCAGCAAGAAAGGCGACGAGTCCGAACTCGTCGAACTGGCCGAGTGGGCGATCCCGATTCAGGAACGCCACCTGTCAGAGGTCCGTTCGGGCTCCCTGACACTGGCTTCGAGCCAGGATCCACACGAGACCTCCTGACAGCTGGCGGTCGGTCCCGGTCCCCTGGGGGAACTGACTCATCCGCCGTCCCAGAGGGACCGGGACTCCTCAGCCGTCGATTCGTCCCGGATGGCCTGCATGTTGCGGCCGCCTCGGTTGAATGTGCTCACGACACCAGCTGGTGTCATCTCCTTCGGGAAAGCTTCTTCCAGCCATCGGGCAGGGCGGACGTTGGTGATGCCGTCGAAGACTCCCGCACCAGTGATCTCATAGCGCCACGGGCCAGCTATCTGTCCGAGAGCGAAGGCGTCCTCTTCGAGCCTCGTCCAGACGAGCGTCTGGTTGGGCAGGCAGACAAAGCGCTCGAGCATCCTGGCCGCCTTTTCGCCGTGCTCATGAGCCGTCAGGAAGATCGCATCTTCCGCAGATCCGGGAGATTGGCTCAGGGGTTCCCCGATCCCGACGAGGCCACTCTCCACCAACCTCCCTGCCGCCGCGAATGGATCACAGTCAAGTGATCTCGCCCGCATGGGGGCTCGAAGGACAGGCAACTCGGTCAACGTCCCGGCGGCGTCTCGCGGTCCCCGGGCTCGCGGGTCATGACATTCAGGTAGTTCAGGACATGCTTCAGCCGCCGGGAGACCTGCATCTGGGAGCAACCGATCCGGTCAGCGATCTGCGACTGCGACATACGCTCGCGGTACCTCATGCCAATCAGATCCCGATCCCTCGGATTCAGTTGCTTGAGTGCCTTGCCGGCCGTCATCCTTCGCTCGGTGATGCCGTAGCCCTTTTCCGTTTCGCCGACCTTCTCTTCCAGTGCGTGGCCTTCGGAGTCGTCGTCCCCCTGCATCGCCTCCGGGTGACGGGAGTCGAACCCGACCCTTGCGGCATCGAGCTCCGACGGAGTGCAGTCTGCGGCCTCCGCGACCTCCGCCTCGGAAGGTTCCCGCCCGAGCTGGCTCCGCAGCTCGGACGTCGCGGATTCGATTCGACCAATCCGTTCGTAGAGACTACGAGGCAAACGAAGGGAAGACACCCGATCCCGGAAATGGCGCTTCAGCTCACCGTTGATCGTGGGTGAGGCAAAGGCGGGAAAGGTGCTCCCGGCCTTGGGGTCAAAGCGCTGGATTGCGTTCATCAGGCCAAGGCTGGCGACCTGGACGATGTCGTCGGAGCGTTCGACTCTTGATTTGTAACGGCTCGCGATGCGCCGGGCCAGCGGCAGGAAGCGACGGGCGAGTTCAGACCTCACGGCAGGCTGCTCACGGCGGTGCCAGAGCTCCTCTTCGCTCCAGAGGGCCGGGCTGCTTCTTGCTGCTTCGCGTCCTGCTTTCATCTTTTTTTTGGCTACCCGACTGCGAGAATGCGAAACTCTGGCGGTCTGGTCGCTCGCCATTGCAGTCAGGAACTAGGGGGTTCCGTTTCGCTGCAACCTTGCGGGGCACCGGCTGGTCATGACCGCCAACCTCATCGTCGACATCGACGGAACGCTGATCGACTCGAACTACCAGCACGTAATCGCCTGGCAACGGGCGTTTCTGGAGCACGACGTACAGGCAGAGGCGTGGACCCTTCACAGATACATTGGCAAGGGGGGAGACCAGCTGGTCGAATCTGCGGCCGGCCCGGAAGTTGAAAGCAGCCATGGTGACTCGATTCGCAAGGCCGAGTCCGGCTTCTTCCAGGAGCTGATCGAAGAGGTCAGGCCCTTCGATGGAGCCTCGTCATTCCTCAGAGAATGCGCGAGAGAAGGAGCAGAGATCATCCTTGCCAGCTCGGCAAAGGCTGAGGAGGTTGACCACTATCTGGACCTGCTGGATGTCGACGGGATCATCTCCGGACACACCTCATCCGCGGACGTGGACACGACTAAGCCAAGCCCGGACCTGATCGAGGCCGCCCTTTCGAAGGTGGACTCGCGGGATGCCCTGATGATCGGAGACTCGATCTGGGACATCGAAGCTGCTAGTCGAGCCAGACTTCGCTCTTTAGCCGTCCTGACCGGCGGATTCTCAAAGAAGGAGCTCGAAGCCGCGGGGGCCCTTGAGGTGCAGCCGCACCTCAAGGACCTTCAGCAGCTCTAAACGAGAAAAGACGAAATCAGAAGGCTTCTTCGGGAAGCTCCATGATGTCGTTGTCGACCTGCTCGATCGCAATCCGGGTTGCCTCGAGGTTGGGAAGCATGTTCCGCGCGAAGAACTTCGCGCCGGTGATCTTGCCCTCGTAGAAGTTCACATCCCGGTCGGAAGCGCCGTTCGCCAGCGCCTCGGCCGCAACCTCGGCTTGGGTGATCAGCAGCCAGCCGATCATCAGGTCACCGAATGCCTTGAGGAACTGGACCGATGCGAGGCCGACCTTGTAGATGCTCTTCGGGTCCTCCTGCGAACCCATCAGGCTGCCCATCATCGATTCGACCATCGCCCTCAGATTTGCGATGGCGGTACCGAGTCGCTCCCGCTCGAGGTCGAGATCGTTGCCCGAACCATCAGCGGTGGCCTGCATCTTGTCGAGCAGGTGGTTGAGTGACTTGGCCTCGTCGCGCACGATCTTGCGGAAGAAGAAGTCCTGGGCCTGGATCGCGGTCGTTCCCTCGTAGAGGCTGTCGATCTTCGCATCGCGGATGTACTGCTCGATCGGGTAGTCCTGGAGGAAGCCGGAGCCGCCGTAGGTCTGGAGCGACTCGGTCAGTACCTCGTAGGCCCGTTCGGAACCGACACCCTTGACGATCGGGAGAAGGAAGTCGTTGATCCGGATCGACAGCTGCGCATCCTCGACACCCTGGGACACGCGGGCGGATACCGGGTCGTGATGGAGGGCGGTGTAGATGTAAAGCGCCCGGAGGCCTTCCGCGTAGGTCTTCTGAGTCATCAGGGACCGGCGGACGTCCGGGTGATGCATGATCGAGACACGCGGGGCGGTCTTGTCCATGATCTGGGTCAGATCGGCGCCCTGGACGCGTTCCTTGGCGTACTCGAGAGCATTCAGGTAACCCGTCGAGAGGGTCGCGATCGCCTTGGTGCCGACCATCATGCGGGCGAACTCGATCACGTCGAACATCTGGCGGATGCCCTCGTGAACGTCGCCAACCAGGTAGCCGATCGCAGGCTTGCCTTCGCCACCGAAGGACATGTCGCAGGTTGCCGAGGCCTTGATGCCCATCTTGTGCTCGATGCTGGTCACGTTGACGCCGTTGCGCTCACCAATCTCTCCAGTGTCGGAGTCAAAGAGGAACTTCGGCACGACGAAGAGGCTGAGACCCTTTGTGCCTGGTCCGGCTCCCTCGGGGCGGGCCAGCGTGTAGTGGAAGATGTTCTCGAAGAGGTCATCCGAGTCACCGGAGGTGATGAACCGCTTCTCGCCCTCGATGTGCCAGGTGCCATCGGGCTGTTCGATCGCCTTGGTGCGACCCGCTCCAACATCCGAGCCGGCTTCCGGCTCGGTGAGGACCATGGTCGCGCCCCAGTTCCGCTCGACCGCGAGCTTCGCCCAGTTGCGCTGCGCCTCGTTGCCGTTCTTGTAGAGGAGGCTGGCGAAAGCCGGGCCGGCGAGGTAAAAGAATCCGGCCGGGAGGGCACCGCACATGAACTCGTTGATCGCCCAGGAAACCGTGGCGGGGGCGGGGATGCCTCCGACCTCTTCGATCAGTCCGATCTTTTCCCAGTCGGCTTCGGTCCAGGCGTTAACCGAGTCCTTGAGGGCCTGGGGGAGGGTGACGACGTGGGTGTTAGGGTCGAAAGTCGGGGGCTTGCGGTCTGTTGACTCGAAAGCGTCGGCGACCGGGCCCTCGGCCAGCTTGGAGGATTCCTCCAGCATGATCTTGACCGTGTCCGAGTCAAGGTCGCCGAATTCCCCCGTCTTCAGGATCTCGTCTGTGTCGAACATCTCGAAGAGGTTGAACTCGATGTCCCGGACGTTGCTCTTGTAGTGACCCACCTGTTTCTCCGTTCAAAAAGCTTGCGAATGTGCCTGCGGCGCAAGACATTTTCTCAGAACGGGCCGTGGGGGAGATAATTCACGACATGTTCGATGTGGTCGAGACCCCGATTGCGGAGCTGAGGGAAGCCCTCGAGGAAGGGAGGGTGACCTCGACCGGCCTTGTCCGGTCCTACCTGGCTCGCATCGATGCTTACGACGGACCCGGCACCGACACGGCCCTGAATTCAGTTGTAGTGCGAAATCCCGAGGCACTTCGCGAAGCAGAGAAATCGGATCGTCGACGCAAGAATGGCCGGCTCCTCGGCCGGCTGGACGGGATCCCGTACACCGTCAAGGACAGCTACCTGGTCGAAGGGCTGACCGCCGCTTCGGGAAGTCCGGCATTCGTGAACCTGCTCTCCGGGCGTGACGCGTTCACCGTCGGAAGGCTCCGCCAGGGTGGCGCGATCTGTCTCGGGAAGACCAACATGCCCCCGATGGCCAATGGCGGAATGCAGCGCGGGGTATACGGCCGGGCCGAGAGTCCCTACAACGGCGAGTACCTGACCGCCCCGTTTCTTTCCGGCTCTTCCAACGGTGCCGGTACCAGCACAGCAGCCAGTTTTGCGGCTTTCGGTCTGGCCGAGGAAACGTGGTCGAGTGGCCGGGGGCCCGCCTCGAACAATGGCCTCTGCGCGTACACGCCTTCCCGCGGAGTCATCTCGGTCCGGGGCAACTGGCCGCTCACCCCGACCATGGATGTCGTTGTGCCGTTTGCGAGGACCATGGCCGACCTGCTGGAGGTACTGGACGTGATCGTCGCCGACGACCCGGAGAGCAGGGGGGACCTGTGGCGGTCCCAGCGCTGGCTGCCGGTTCCAGCCTCATCCGAAGTCCGGCCCGGCTCATACCTCGACCTGGCGAGCGGCAGCGAAGGTATCTCTGGCAAACGGCTGGGGGTTCCCCGCATGTACATCAACGAAGATCACGACGCGGGAACCGGGGACAGCACCGGAATCTGGGGTCCGTGCGGCGAGAAGATAACGACCAGAGATTCGGTCATTGAGCTTTGGAGAAGGGCGCGGAAAGACCTTGAGGATGCGGGAGCCGAGGTGGTCGAGGTCGACTTTCCTCTGGTTTCCAACTATGAAGGGGACCGGGCCGGCTTCCCGACGATCCTGACCAGAGGGCTGGTCAGCCCCCAGTATCTCGAGGAGGAGCTGCGCGAACTCTCCGCCTGGGGATTCGACGATTTTCTCCGGGCAAACGGGGACCCAGCATTGAACCGACTCGACCAGGTTGACGGAGACTTGATCTTCCCGGAAGAACCCGGCTCACTGCCCAGCCGCGAGGGAGGGATGTCATTCGGCATGGAGGAATACGTCGAGATGGCCCGGCAGGGAATCGTGCCCTGGGATGAGCTCCCGAATCTTGAGGCCGGGATGCGTGGACTCGAGGAGACCCGCCGTATCGACCTGGAGTGCTGGATGGACGATCTCGGCCTCGACGCCGTGGTGTTCCCCACGGTCGCAGATGTTGGTCCGGCCGATGCTGACGTGAACCCGGAGTCGGCCGACCGGGCATGGGCTAACGGAGTGTGGGTCGCCAACGGAAACGTTGCGATCAGGCATTTCGGAGTGCCGAGCGTGACGGTGCCGATGGGTGTGATGGCCGACATCGGCATGCCGGTCGGGCTTACCTTTGCCGGTCGTGGCTGGGATGACAACGCCCTGCTAAGTCTCGGGAGCGCCTTCGAGTCGACCGGGAGTCGCCGTCAGGTGCCACCCCGGACTCCCTGAGCGCGCCCGGTCAGCGGCGTTGGCGAGGTGTGAATACCCGCTGCAACCAGAGGGTTATCGAACCGCCGGCCACCAGCAAACAGAGGTTGATTCCGAGGACCAGAAGGGCGCCCCAGGCGCGAGACACTTCGCCAACAGCCATCGCGACACCAAAGAACGCTGACGCCGGCACTGTGGTCACAGAGATCGCGACGCCCACCGCCGTTGCTCCGCGGGTTTCGAACGAGAGCATTGCGGCTACACCCGCCCCCAATGCGATGAGCCCGGTCGAGTAATCGGCTTCAGCCAGACCGTCCAGCTCAACCTCGCGAACATCGAAGTCGCTCGCCAGGATTCCGAAGCCCTGCAGAGCGAGCCCGACGATGGCAGCTACCAGCATTACGGTAGTCAGGCCTAAAACGAGAGTGAGGAAGGAGCTTCCCGCAAGACGAAAACGCCTGCCGACCAGGCCAACGCAAGTCGCGCAGATCGGCATCAGGTCAGGACTGACGGCCATCGCGCCGACGATCAGAATCGTGCTCGACTGGATGACGCCGAGACCTGCCACCCAGCCGGCAACGGCCATGAGCAGGAAATAACGGGCGACCGGCCTCGCGTTCGCTCTTGCTTCACCAAGAATCTCGACCCAGGAGTAGCCTCCGCTTGCCCCCAGGCCTTCGTGTCGCAGGCCCTGGCTCAACAGGTCCTGACGGACCAGCACATAATCGTCATGGTGCAGGTCCAGGGCGTGGAGTGCGTCCATGACATCGTCGGCTGCCGCCGGCTCGATGTCTGCCGAGATCATGTATTCCCCGCTGCAGAGTTCGGGATCCGAGGTGAGCCTTCGTACGCCTTCCATCGACGCAAGACGATGGATCAACTCCTCTCGCTCGCTCTGGAGCACATCGACCCGCAGCCTCAACATGAAAAATCCCCCTCGGTCACGGAAGGCAAGCTACCCGCGGGCGAGGACGTCCAGATTGATAGCCTCGCCGCAGGTGTGCCGGGAAGACTGGTCGGCGATTTCTTCACGCTGCCCTGAAAGCCCATGAAACGCGCACTCAAAACGAAGGTAATTGATCCGCTGACCGACTTCCTCGACGACGAGGTACTCGGCGGTGTGGTCCTTCTCGCTGCGGCGATAACGGCCCTGGTCTGGTCGAATTCCCCCTGGAGCGACTCATACTTTGACTTGTGGGGTTCCTACCTGAACCTCGATCTAGGCGCGATCAGCATCAACCTGGATCTCCAGCACTGGATCAACGATCTGCTGATGGCGGTCTTCTTCTTTGTCGTCGGCGCCGAGATCAAACGGGAACTCGTATCGGGGGAGTTGAAGAACCGGAACGACGCGGCCATTCCGGTGATCGCGGCGATCGGTGGCGTGGCCCTGCCCGCGATTCTCTACACCTTGATCGCCAGCGGCCCGGCGGTTGACGGGTGGGCGATCCCCGCGGCGACGGACATCGCGTTCGCGGTCGGGGTACTCGCCCTGCTCGGGGACCGTGTATCGAATGGAGTAAGGGTCTTCCTGCTCACGGTCGCGATCGTTGACGACATCATCGCGATCGTCATCATCGCCATCTTCTACGGCGACGGCTTCTCGATCGGATGGGCGGCGTTTGCTGCGGCGGGGCTGCTGGCTGTGGTCTTGTTCCAGAGGTTGGGGGTCTGGCGCATCTGGCCCTACGTTCCTCTGGCCGCAATCGTCTGGCTTGGCACCTATGAATCGGGAGTGCACGCCACGATTGCCGGAGTGGCACTGGGCCTGCTGGTCCCAGCGCGGCCCTTCCGTGGGCGGGACATCCACAGCAAGCTTGAGCACATGTTCCATCCGGTCAGCGCCTACTTCGTCGTTCCGCTTTTTGCCCTTGCCAACGCCGGCATTTACCTGAGGGACGGCGTTCTGGGGGACGCACTTTCAAGCGAGATCACCTGGGCAGTAATCGCAGGTCTCGTTGTGGGCAAGACAGTGGGAATATCCGTGAGTGCGTTGCTCGCCCTCCGGTTTGGTTCAGGAACGTTGCCGGAAGGCATGAAACGAGTTCAGGTCTGGGGAGTTGCGTCTCTCGGAGGAATCGGGTTTACCGTCTCACTGTTCATCACCGACCTCGCCTTTACTGACTTGTCACTGGTGGACGGGGCCAAGGTTGGCATCTTCATAGGTTCAATCGCCAGCGCAATCCTTGGCACGATCTTGCTTCTCAAGACGAGGGACCGCCGAAGCGAGGCGCCCCCGACGCCCGTTGACTAGTTCTTCAGGGCGATGGTCCAGGTGAGTGCCGCGGCGAACGCCACCCAGAGGGCGTAGGGGACGATCAGCAGCGCCGCGACCCGGCTGATTGGCCAGCTGCGGACGATCAGCGCGATCGTCGTTCCCTCCAGCGCGATGATCTCCACTCCCGCCGCCAGCGGGCTGTGGCCCCGGAAGAAGATGAAGGTCCAGGCCAGGTTCAGGGCGAGGTTCGAACCCCACAGAACGAAGGTTTTCTCGCGACCCTTGCCTTCGGATCGACGCCAGACGAGGATCATGGACGCCGCGATCAGGACGTAAAGAACAGTCCAGACAGGTGCGAACACAAGTGATGGCGGCTGCCAGGCAGGCTTTTCAAGGCCCTTGTACCAACCGGAATCCGGATCTGTGGCCAACCCCCCGAAAGCTGCCGTTGCCGCAACGGCAGAAATGATGATGCCGGGCGCAAGCACGTCCCGCTTCGGGTTCACATCGAGGCGGTTTTCAGAGGTGCTCATCGTTCGATTTTCCTTTTCACGGGCATGACCCGAATAGTCTGTGTTCGCCTTTCGCGGCTGTCATCGGGAGGTGCCCGATCGGGGCTGGCTGAAACGCGCTGTCAGGGATCGACGGGATTCGACCGCTTCACGACGAGCGGATCAACCGGGGTGTAAGGAAGCTCTGGCAGTTCAGACACTTCGACACCAAGGGTCGCCGCCAGAACCTCCCGCGAAAAAGCGCTTCCCGTGGCCCGGTAGCCGATGTCCCGCGGTTCCGGTTGATCGAAGAAGATGAGGAAATGAAAGTCGTCTCCGCCGATGTCCTCGATGTGATGGGGGTAGGCGGGAGGCACGAAGTAAACGTCGCCCGGTTCGAGCTCGTACGTATCGGTGCTTCCGTCCGGATCCATGATGGTCATCCTGGCCTGGCCTGAAACCACGTAGCCCAGCTCCGCTGTCACCGGGTGCCAGTGCGGCTCGCGCATTCCTTCATTCGTGACTCTCAGGGAGTACATCGAAAGGTGACGAAGCACGGGCCAGAACTGCTGGCGGGCGAGTTTCGCGCTGCCTGCGGGCGTGTCGATCGGGGCTGACTGTGCCTCGACATCGAACCGTGCCGGATTCTCGAGGTCGGCTCCTTCCTGTACTTCTGCGTCACCGCCTCTCGGAACTATGTAGCGCGGATTGGTATCCCGCTTGATGGCCGAGAACGCCTCGCTCGGCAAGTCGTAGGTGTTTCCAAGGACCGCGTCGCTCATCTCGCCGTAGGCGGCCTGCATCGAGAAATCCTCGGGCTCTTCATGGCTGAACGCGACGATCAGTTCGGCTTCCGAGTCACCCAGGTTCTCGATGTGATGGATCGCCCCGCTCTGAACGTGGAACATCTGGCCAGGCGTGAGCCGAAAGGAGGCAAAGGAGTCCCCGTCATCCAGGACCGAGACCAGGAGTTCTCCCTCTAGGCAATAGGTCAACTCGTCGGCGTTCGCGTGCCAGTGTGGCTCACGAATGGCGCCCGGCGAAAGAACGAGCCGCTTAATCGAGATCCTGCTCAGCACCGGCAATTCGTCGGCAGTCACTTTCCGGAGCGACCCGAGTTCATCTTCGTAAAGCGTCGGGGCGTTGATCAGGGATGTCGAATGCGGTCCGGAAGCCATGGGCGGGAACTTACCAGTGGGAGACTGGTCCAGCCAGTCTGTTGCAGCGGTTCAGCGATCCGGATTTCGGGGATAACCTCAGCAACAGACCCGAGGAAAGGAAACCGCATGACTGTCCGGCTGAACCCGTATCTGAACTTCAGTGACAACGCCCGCGAGGCGATGACCTTTTACCAGTCGGTCCTTGGCGGGGAACTGACCATTTCCACCTTCGGAGAGTCCGGGATGAGCGAGGATCCCGGCGAGAAGGAAAAGGTCATGCATTCGATGCTTGCGACTCCCGACGGCATGATCCTGATGGCCTCCGACACCCCGGCTCACATGGATTCCAGTGGCGGTCACTCCGGCTACAGCGTCACCATCAACGGCGACGAGGAGGATCGGCTTGGCGAGTACTTCGAGAAGCTCAGCGAAGGCGGAACCGTGACAGTCCCGTTCGGGCCGGCTCCGTGGGGTGCCGTGTTCGGGATGTGCGTCGACCGGTTCGGAATCGACTGGATGATCAACTCGCAGGAAATGGATGGCTGAGGTGGGGGAGGAGTTCGTGGAGACCACCTGCCACATGTCCGTTTCGCTGGATGGCTTCTGTGCCGGGCCAGAACAGAGCGAGGATGATCCTCTAGGCAAGCGCGGCAAGGAACTTCACACCTGGCACCTGGGCGATCCCCGTGCAATCGAGGCTGACGCGACGGCGTCAGCCTGGCTTGGCCGTCCCCGAGGGGCATACGTCATGGGGCGCAACATGTTCGGTCCCGTCCGGGGAGAGTGGGAGGGGGACTGGCGCGGCTGGTGGGGTCCCGAGCCTCCCTACCACGCACCGGTTTTCGTGCTGACCCATTTCGATCATGAACCGATCGAGATGGAGGGCGGCACCACCTTCCATTTCGTGACCACCGGTTTCGATTCGGCATTCGCCCAGGCTCTGGAGGTTGCTGACGGAAAAGGGGTGGACATCGCCGGGGGTGCCTCGGTGGTGCGTCAGGCGCTTGCCGAGGATGTGATCGACGAACTGATTCTTGACGTTGCCCCTGTCGTGCTCGGCTCGGGCGAGTCCTTCTTCGACGGAAACACCCCCTTCGATTTCGAACCCGTCGAGGTGCTCCATTCGCCTCTGGCAACGCACATTCGTTACCGTCGCTCCGGACAGGTCTAGTCCACACACGGGAGCAATCCGTTAGTGAACAACTCGGGGGATATACGACTCAGAGCAGTCGTAACGGAGACGCTCCTGGTCTTCAGGGCCAGAGTTGGCGCGTTCTTGCTCGTGTCGCTACTGCTGTCGCTTCCTTATCTGCTTGTGGACCTGGCACCACTGCCGGAGACGGTTCTGTTTCTTCTCGAAATGGTCTTGGGCCTGGCACTTGACGCGTGGTCCATAGCCGCATTCGTGCTTATCACCTGGTCATCGATGAATCCGGCCACGGATGTTGTCGACAGCATTTCAGGGTTCCTGAGGAATTCAGTCCGCCTGATCGTCCCGATGGTCTTGCTGCTTGTCGTCATGCAGATCGCAATCGGAATCGGCCTGTTTCTCCTTGTGGTCCCGGGAGTGGTCTTGTTCACAGTCTGGATAGCGGCGCAGCCCGCATGTGCATTGGAACGAAGAGGGATCAGCGCATCTCTGCTCAGGAGCCAGAAGCTGACCGAGGGAGTGCGCATGAAAGTCGCATGGAGCGCCCTCGTGATCCTCTTGCTGGCAGTGATCCCCAGCGTCCTGGCGTTCCTTTCCGGTTCTCTGTCAGTTACCGCGATCTCGTTTCTGGCGGGCGTCGTTCTTTACCCGATGAGCACGATTGCGATGACGGTTATCTACGCCCGTCTGGTCAACCTCGATCGGCCCGGTTCAGGGTCGATCGCTTGAGGGGTCGATCAGGAACTTCTCGCCGGTGCTCCTCTTCCCGCAGGCGGCGAGCTGTTCTGGATCCAGGATGTCCGAAAGCCCGATCGTCTTCGCATAGGACGAGGCGAAAGTGGTCTCCAGTTCGGCCACGACACGATTCCTCATTCGCATGATCGCCTCGCCGCCCAGTCGTCCAAGGGCGTCGGTCAGCAGGTATCCGCCAACGCTCCATCTCATGCCGACCGTGCGCTGAATCAGGGTCGGACCGAAGTCAAGCGATCCGTAGATGTAGACCTGTTTGTGGATCGAGGACCCGTACGGCGTCCACACCTCGGCTGGTGGGGCGCTGCGTTCCATGGCGTTGAGAATGTCGCTTGCGAGGCTGCCGCCGCCGACGGCATCGAACGCGAGCGTCGCGCCGGTGGCGGAAACGGCCTCGGTCAAGCGCTCGGTGAAGCCGGGGAGGGAGGAGTCGACCACATGCTCGGCTCCAAGCTCCCGCAGCGTTTCGGCCTGAGCCTCGCTCCGGACAACGTTGACGAGGCCGACCTCGTCGTCCCGGCAGATCTTCACCAGCATCTGGCCGAGATTGGAAGCGGCCGCGGTGTGCACAAGGGCGCTGTGACCTTCGGCCCGCATCGTCTCGACCATCGAGAGCGCGGTCATCGGATTGACAAAGAGGGCGGCTCCGTCAGCCGGCGTGGCGCCGTCGGGAAGAGGAATCACCGCTGCGGAGTCGACCAGCCGGTAATCCGACCACATTGCGCCACCCACGAGGGACACGTGCTTCCCGACCAGATCGTCAGCATCCGGGCCCGCGGCGACCACGGTCCCGGCTCCTTCGTTTCCGACGGGAAGGGGCTTGTCCAGCCGGTCCCTCATGATCGGTAGCACTTGCTCCGGCAACCGACCATCGAGCCCGCCACCGGGAGCCGGCGTCAGCGTCGATGCATCTGCCGGGCCGATCAGGACACCCAGGTCAGAGGGGTTTACCGGTGTCGCCTCGACCGATACGACAACCTGGCTGCCGGTCGGATCGGCAACCTCGTCATCAATCAGCCGGAGCTCCAGGGCCCCGTCGGAGGTGACCGTAGACCTGAGAGTGCGTCCCTTGAACGGCATGGCCTCTTACCGCCTGACCCAGTCGATCGAGTAAAGACCGTCGGTCGACGCTGGAGGGCTGGAGAGGAGGGAGAAAAAGCCTGATCCAGCATTCATGCCCAACCAGAGTTCCGCGGGATCGCTGTCGGTCGCCCGCCAGAGCATCGCGACCTCTCTTCCGTTCGGTGAATATGAGGCGTCAGGGAATGGTTGTGAGCCGGTACCAGAGGCGATTGTGAACCTGGTCGCACCGTCCGGCCGGATCGTCCTGAGCTCGGTGGTCCCAAGGGAGTCCTTCGCCGTCACCAGCAGATTCTTGCCGTCATTGCTGACATCCAGCAGGGAGAACTGGGTCGAACTGCGTCGGCCAAATGTGTGTCGCTTCAGTCCTTTTCCGTCTTTGGCCCTGATCGAGAAGACCTCGGTCTGGCCGGCGGGTACCCTGGGAACCTTGAGTTCGAAGTAGATTCGTTTTCCTGCCCAAATGGGCGAGAAGAGGCATCCGCTGCATCCCTTGAAGAGTGTCTTGTTGCCTCGACCGTTGGCGCCGACTACGTTCAGCCTCGCCACGCCGCGGCGGGGATCGGATACATAGGCAACTTTGCGGCTGTCCGGTGACACCGTCTGCCCGCAACCGTGGCGGGTTCCGATCAGGTTCCTTGCCGGACTGCCGGCGGAAGTGACCCGGTAAACCCGGTAAATGCCTCCCGAGCCGAATGTTGCGCAAATCACCGCGAAGCGGCCGTTCGGTGCTGCCGACACGTTCTCGGGGAAATTCAACCCGGAGGTCAAAGGTACCCATGCGTTCCGGGTGTTTGTCCTGAAAAGATCCCCGCGAACGCCACCCGCATCCGAGAGACCGAAAATGCGTCCAGGAATCGGAGTGAGGGCCGAGGCTTGAGACACGCTGATGGCGGAAAAGGCCGCCATAACAGCCATCGCTGTGACCGCAAAACGTTTGACTCTCAATTTCCCCCCGGATTTATCGTTGGTGGCAGCGCGGAGATCGTACCGGCCAAAGTGGAGGCTGCGGGGAAATGCATCGAAAGAGGGTGTTCCATGCCTCGGAACCGGAATCACCGGATTAGGGCACCAGGAAAGTTTGCTCGCGGTTCGATCAGGAGCTCACCGACTCAGCGTCAAGGCAAGGATTCGCTGTCATCTCAACAAGTTGACATAAGACACATTATCGAGCATAAGGCAAGGATTGGCTTGCCTGAGCCAAATTGCTGTGGAACGTCAGACGTTGACACCAGATCCGCATAACTTCAGTGGCGACGCACGGATCTATTTGACGACGATGTTGCGTTGGACGCTCATGGCTCCTGCATTGGCCGACGTCACCCTGTACTTAACTGTCGTCTTTCCCGACTTGCGAGGCGCAAATACGACCTTGACTACGTTGGTGGTGTCAGCCGGGATCGATCCAACTGAAGCGCGATAGCTGATTCCACGGCCCCAGATCCTCAGCTGCACGCGCGTCGCTTCGTTATCACCGGAGTTCCTGATCTTGACCTTCTGCGTGGTCCGATCTCCCTTCTTGACCTTGGAAGGTCCCTGGACTGTCACCCAGCTGATCCGGGCTGCCTCCCATTCGACGGGGTTGCCCAGGCCAAGGAACACGTCGACGCCGGTCGTTTCCTTTCCTTCAACGACTGTCACCGGGGTGGCATTCGCGAGGGTCGGGCTGTCGTTGAAGTACTCGCAGACATGTGAGCTACCACCTCCCGTTGGCAGCGGCCCCAAACGGTCAACGCAGTACTGGTCAAAGCTGAGTCGATACTCACCCGGCCTGAGCCCGTCGATCTTGTAGTCATCGAAATTCCAGAGAGTGCTTTGCCCATCGATGCCCGCCACCCGGTTTCCGGTCGAGTCGTACACCCACACGTCCCTGACGCAGGTGTCACCGGTGGCCTCACCCTGAATAAAGCCCGAGATGGAGCCTGTGGCGGCCGCGCTTGCCTGCGAGGACGAAAGAGCCAGGAGGGCGATTGCCGCAGACAGTGCCAGTTTCAGTGCTGGTGAGTTCACTTAGCGAGGTTCAAGGACTACGACGGGGATTTCGCGGGAGGTTCTGTCCTGATACTGCTGGTATGACGGATAGACCTCGACGGCTTTGGGCCAGAGCCTCGCGCGTTCGTCTTCGTTTGCAACACGGGCTCTGACCGACCTGATCTCTGAGCCGATCTGCACCGTGGTATCCGGGTTCGCTTTCAGGTTGTAGAACCACGCAGGACTCTTCTCGTAACCGCCCTTTGAAGCGACGATGACCACATCGTCACCGTCCTCTATGTAGAGCAGCGGACTGGTGCGACGCTTGCCGCTCCTGGCGCCCACGTGATCGATAAGGCACATCGGTGGCACGCCGGGAAAGCGGTGACCTATCCGACCACCGGTCATTCGATAGACGCGGGCGTGGCCACCCATCACTTTGTTCAGCACGGGCCAGGTCTTGTCTGCTAGGCGGAGCTGGAGGTCCACTAACCCAAACTATCGCGACTCGGGGGCCGATGTGACAGCATCCTTCCCCCGTGTCCTGGACTGAGATGACAATCAACGGTGCAGTTGCGACGATCAACCTCACCGCGCCCAAAGGGCCGAGCAGGATCAATGTGGAGAGCGCCCGCGAGTGGCTTGCTGATCTGGAAGAGATCGAGAGTGACAAGTCAGTTTCGGTGATTCTCATCAAGGCTGACGGAGCCGCCTGGAGCGTCGGCGGCGACCTTCCGGAATTCCGGTCACGGGGCACGGACGCCCATGACTACATCCTCGAGATCGGCAAATGGATCAATCCGGTCGTGAGCCGGCTTTACAGCTCGTCAAAGCTGACCGTCGCCGCCGTTCACGGCGCAGTAGCTGGCGGCGGGCTCGGTCCAATGCTCGCCTGTGACTTCGTCATCGCGTCCGGAAAGACGGTGTTAACGCTCGGGTACTCGAAACTTGCGACCAATCCGGATGCAGGCGTGAGCTGGTTCCTCCCGAGAATCGTCGGATACCGGAAAGCACTCGAGCTCTACCTGACATCCGAACGGCTATCGGCTGAGGAGGCCAAGGAGCTTGGGCTGATCAACGTTGTCGTTTCACCCGAGGCCTTCGAAGCGGAGACGAATCACTGGATCGAGCGATTGGCCGCCCTGCCATCCCACGCGGTCAGCTCCACCAAGCACCTCCTTCAGGCCAGCGCTGGTTCGACTCTTGAGGAACATGCGGACGCAGAGATCAGGTCGTTCGCAGAGAACACAAGAAACCCTCGCTTCGCCGAAGGTGTCGAGGCTTTCCTCGCGGAGTAGCTAGCTGAAGAGCTGGCTCTCGACCGTCACCTCGAACTCGGAAACTTGCCCGGAAAGTATCGCGGCAGCCTGTTCCGAGGACGGGCCGTCGGCCCTGAATCTTTCGACGTCATGCCTCGATTCCCAACGCTCATAGACATTCACCCGTGATGGATCGACTGGATCGGGGGAAATCGCGAAATCCAGACACCCTTTAGAGCTTCTCGCCGTCTCGACCACGTCGGCACAATCGGCCACGTAGCGGTCCCGCTCCTCAGGAGTGACGACCAGATAGCCGGACACGATCAGCATGTGGCCGATCGTAGCGGCCGTGGATGAAGGTCAGTAACGACTCGTTGCCTCGCGGCCGCGTTCAAAGCTTGTCGCAAATTCGAAGTCAGGGAGCCAGGACTCGCGGCGGACAGTCCAGCTTTCGTAGGTCGGCTGCAGCTGGTCGGGCGCATCCAGAGATCCGAGGTTGACCTCCACCTCGTCTCCGGAACGTGCGAAGACAGGTGACCCGCAGTTCGGACAGAAATATCTGCCCTCGTAGTCAGAGGTCTGACCGAGGACTTCGACTGATTCCTCCGGAAAAATCGCAGAAGTCTCAAACAGGGAACCATGATGCTTTCGGCAGTCGAGGCAGTGGCAGATCCCGACCCGGTAAGGCGCGCCCGTGGCAGAGAATCTGACTTTTCCGCAAAGGCAGCCCCCGGTGAAGAGGAAATCGACGAGATGACTCATGTATTCCCGGTACCCCACCCCGTCCCCAGTCAACCGGGGCCCTCGCGAAACTCGAATCGACCGCTAGAAACTGTCTGAACCGGGTACCGGGCAGACCATGCCGAGCGACCCCATCTCGTCCGATCCTCCGCTCAGGCGTGCCATCAGCGGCAAGTTGCTCTTCCTCTTCGTGCTCGGAGATGTTCTCGGCGCGGGGATCTACGCACTTGTGGGAGAAGTGGCCGGTGAGGTAAACGGCGCCGTGTGGGCCCCGATGCTGGTCGCGCTCGGCCTGGCTCTTCTCACTGCCGGTTCCTATGCCGAACTGGTGACCAAATACCCCCGGGCGGGCGGATCGGCTGTTTACGCAGAGCGGGCTTACCGGTCACCCCTGATCTCGTTCCTGGTCGGCTACTCGATGCTCGCGGCGGGTGTGGTGAGCGCTGCCGGTCTCGCGCACGCATTCTCGGGCGAGTACCTGCGGGCGTTCATCAGCATTCCAGAGCAGCTCGGTGTAGTCATCTTCCTCCTGCTGGTCGGCGCCCTGAACGCCAGGGGAATCCGCGAATCGATGAGAGCAAACGTGGGAATGACGATCATCGAGGTCACAGGGCTGGTGCTGGTGCTCGTCGCGGCTGCTTACTTGCTTACCCAGGACGGCGGCGAAACCGGACGAGCCGTGAGCTTTCCGGAGGACGAGGCTGTCATCCCCGCGATCTTCGCAGGCGCAATCCTCGCCTTCTACTCCTTTGTCGGATTCGAGACCACGGCAAACGTCGCCGAGGAGATCGAGGACCCGAGCAGGGTCTATCCCAAGGCACTCTTTGGTGCGCTGGTCACCGCGGGTGTCATCTACGTGCTGGTCGGAACTGCGGCGTCGATCAGCGTTCCGATACCCGAACTGGCGAACTCGACTGGTCCCCTTCTCGAGGTAATCCGGGTCAGCGAGATTGGCATTCCGGACAAGGTCTTCAGCGCGATCGCCCTGGTCGCAGTCGCCAACGGTGCCCTCCTGACGATGATCATGTCGAGCCGCATGGCCTACGGCATGTCCAACGAGGGCCTTCTCCCCCGCCCTCTTGGCCACGTGCTGCCGAACCGAAGAACGCCCTGGGCGGCGATCCTCGCAACGACCCTGGTCGCGATCGGACTCAGCTTTCTCGGCAACCTCGAAACCCTGGCCGAAACCGTCGTCCTGCTGTTGCTCTTCGTCTTCCTGAGCACGAACCTCGCGGTCCTCTTTCTTCGCCGCGAGCAGGTCGAACACGAACATTTCACTATCCCCCGGGTCTTCCCGGTCCTGGGCGCCGCATCTTGCGTCGTCCTGCTCACCCAGCAGGACGGAAACGTCTGGCTTCGCGGACTCGGCCTGCTCCTGCTCGGGGCCGTTCTCTACGCCCTGATACGGCTGATCCGGGGTACGGTGGACACAGAGCCCGCAAGCTAGTGTCCTGGCTACGGCCATTCCGTAACGCTCAAAGTTCCCCCAAACAGCTGTCGGCCATTCAAGCTCGCTTGACGGGAATCGAGGAGTACTGGTTAAGGAAGAGGGCCCGGACCCTCGGGCAGTCACCGTTCAGTTCGAGATCGGGCATACGACGGAGCGTCTCCTCGACCCAGATCTTCAGTTCGAGGCGAGCGAGGGCTGCTCCAAGACAGAAGTGACGCCCCTTGCCTCCGAACGCCTGATGCTGGTCGATGTCGTGCCTGTCGAGGTCGAACACATGCGGGTTCTCGAAACGGGCCGGGTCGCGGTTGGAAGCCAGGTACCAGAGCAATACGCGGTCGCCCTCCTTGATCTGGCTTCCCTTGTACTCGACATCCCGGGCCGCTGCCCTACCCATGAAGGCGAAGGCCGGATTCATCCTCAGTCCTTCCTCGACCGCGGCGGGAATCAAGGCCGGATCCTCAATCAGGCGATTCTTTATTTCCGGCTGCTCCAGCAGCGTCTTCATGATTCCGCTGTAAGTGGCCCGGGTCGAATCGTTGCCGGCAGCCATCAGCAGGATGAAAAAGGTTGCGATCTCGAGGTCATCCAGCCGCTCCCCGTCGACCTCTGCGTTCATCAATGCCGAAACCAGGTCGTCAGTGGGGTTCTGGCGACGGAGTTCCATCTGATGGCCGCAGTACTCGATGATCTCTTCGAGTACTTCCTGGGTGTCGTCCCACTGCTTCCGGATCTCCGGGTCCTCGAAAGCCGTGAACACGTTGGTCCAGTGGACAAGCTTCTCGTCGTCCTCGGGCGGTGTGCCCAGCATGCTGCCGATTACCCTGGCGGGAACCGGCCGCGCGACCTCGGCAACCAGGTCGAACTCATCCCTGTCAGCGACGCTGTCCAGAACCCCGTTCACGATCTGGCGGATCGCATCTTCGTGCTGCGCGATCCTGGCCGGAGTGAAGGCACTCCCCACGATCTTCTTGAGGCGGGAATGCCGTGGCGGATCCATCGAGATCATCTGCAGCCGCTGAATGTCGAGCGGAGCACCGACGTCGTCGAGGAGGAAGATTCCCCTCCTCTCGGAGCTGAAGGTCTCAAAGTTTCGACTTATCTCGAAGATGTCCTCGAAGCGCACCACAGACCAGAAGCCACCCTCCCCCGGCGCGTTTTTCTGGGGGCTGAAGTGGAGGCCGTCCATCTGCTGCATGTACTCGAAGGCATCCCATGGCACACCTTCGTCCCAGAGGGAAGGATCGGCCAGGTCAAGTTCTTTTGTCGCTGAGGTTTCCGAAGTCATGAGGTCATAATACATAATGCCTTTACAGCATGTCAAGACATTACAAAGACTAAGTGTTCTGACATGGAGGATGCTAGGCTCTGACCATGGCCGTTCTCTCGAAGCGAAGCGATTCAGACAGCAAACGTGAAGCGAACCGGCAGGCGATAGCCGCCGCCACGCTCGAATTGCTCGACGAAGGCCAGCCCTTCGCGGACATCAGCATCGACCGGATCGTCAGGCAGGCCGGCCTCTCCCGCCCCACCTTCTACTCCCACTTCGCAGACAAGCGCGAACTGGTGCTCTACCTCGGTCAGGCCCTGGAAGAGGAGGTCGCCGACGTCGCCGATCCCTGGTTCTCGGGAGAAACGGATTCGATTAGGGACTCGCTCGAAGCCTTTCTCTCGGTACTCGGCCGACACCACGGCACCCTCGCCGCAATTGTGGAGGCTTCGACCTACGACGTGGAGGTCCGGGAGTTCTGGAATCTTCTTCACGAGAGGTTCCGGATTGCCGCAGCGAGCCGGATCCGCGAGATGGAGCCGGATCTGGACGACGCCCATGCCGAGGCGCGCGCATTCGCTCTCGTCTGGATGACCGAGAAGACCATGACCGAACTGGTTGCCGGGGCAGACCTCGAGGAAGTCGCCGTCCTCGACGAACTGACCCGCTTCTGGAGCATCTGAGCAGCGGAAAGCTTTAGGGCTCGCATAGCCGCCTCGAATACCATTCCGCGAATGCCCTCGCGCCGATCACAGCTCGCCGGCCTCCTTTCGGGTCTGGCCCTCCTGGTGCTGGGTCTCGGTCTCGGCTTGCCGGCCGCAGCTTCAGGAAACGGCAAAGATGCGAGTTCCTCGATCGTCCACGGCAAGGCGACGACGATCAAGGACTGGCCGTGGCAGGTCGCGCTCGCCATGAAGCATTCCGGGAGCTCGACCCGTCGGGACTTCTTTTGCGGCGGGTCGGTCATTGCTCCGCGACTCGTTCTCACCGCGGCCCATTGCGTGGTCGGAATGACCAATGGTCAGCGAGAGAGACTTCGAGTGATCTCCGGTCGGACACGCCTCAACTCGAGCCAGGGAGAGACAACGGGCGTATCAGGCATCCGGATAGCCCCCCGCACCGGCAAACAGAATTCCACAGGGCGCTTTTCCTATCGGATATTCGACGTTGCCCTCCTGAAGCTTGCGGCTCCGGTCGAAGCGGAACCGATCAAACTCGCAGGCGCCGACGAGAGCCGGACATTCTCGGCCGGCCAGGTTGTCTGGACCACCGGCTGGGGCAAGATGACCCCCTGGACGAACCAGGTTCCGGACACCCTCAGGAAGGCAAAGCTCGTCGTTCAAAGCGATCGCCTCTGCGGCCTCGACAGCAGCTTCTCTTACCCGCGAGACACCATGCTCTGCCTCGGATCTGCCGAGGGTCACTCCTCAGCATGCTCCGGCGACAGCGGCGGGCCCCTTGTCGCCTGGACAACCGACGGCTACCGCCTCGTTGGTGCCACGAGCGGCGGAGACCGGTTCTGCCGGGGATACATCCCAAGCTTTTTTGCGAAGGTCTCCGGCGACCGGGTCCGAAGCTGGATCGTGAGAACCGCCAGGAAGATGACCGACTACGAGATCGTCGGTTCCGGCGGGACTGCTTCCCCAAAGCCTGACTGGTGCCGCGTTCCGAGGGTTTTCCACCTGAAGCTGAAACAGGCAAAGAGAAACCTGAAGGCTGCCGGCTGCCGGGTCGGCAAGGTCAAGGTCGACCGTCGCGGCAGGTACGCGTACCTCACCCGCAGGTTCGGGCCCGGCAGGGTGATCGGGTATGAGCTCTATCAGGGCTGGCTTGCTCCGGAGGGTTTCCGGATGGACCTGCTCCTGACCGGTCACAAGCGCCGCTGACTTATTCGTTAAGGCAGCTCATGACCGTCCGAGTGACTCCCTGACCCGGTCCACGCCGGCCGTGATCAGGGCCACCACCGTAAAAACCTCGAGGCGGCCGGCAATCATCAGGAAGCAGGACGCTGCCCTCGCCAGGTCCGGCATTGCCTCGAAGTTCTCGATTGCCCCGATCTCCCCCAGCCCCGGTCCGATCATGTTCAGGGTCGCCGAGGCCGCGCTGATCGCGGTGACCAGATCAAGCCCGGAGGCCGCCATCACCAGAACGCCAATCCCGAAGACCAGCAGGTAGATCAGGAAGAAACCCAGCACCGCGCGTCGGACGTCTTCGTCGTAGACGTGCTTACCGACCCGTAGCACCTGGACCACCCTCGGCCTGACCTGGCGCTGGAGTTCCTGGATGGCGGAGCGGCTGAGGAGCATCACCCGGATGATCTTGATCCCGCCTGCTGTCGAGCCGGCGCAGGCACCAAGGAACATGGTCAGGAGAATGGTTGCCGTCGCGAACGAGTTCCAGGAATCGAAGTCGGCGGTCGTGTAACCCGTGGTCGTGAGGATCGTCGTCACAGCGAAAAGCGGGTCGATAACTATGCCGGCGAAGCCGGAGGCCTGGTCATTGATTACGAGGCTGATCGCAACAGTCGCGGATATGCCGAGGAGCAGGGCCAGATAGACGACCACCTCGTTGAATTGGGGACGTATGTCGCGTCGCCTGACCGCCTTCCAGTAGAAGGCGAAGTTGATCCCTCCCATCGCCATGAAGACGATCGCCACAGATTCGATGGCCAGGGAGTCGAAAGCCCCAATCGAGAGGTTCCTGGTGGAGAATCCACCGGTCGCAATCGTGGTCATCGAATGGTTGATCGCATCGAAGACGTTCATGCCGGCGACCAGATAGGCAACGGCTGCGGCCAACGAGAGAACAAGAAAAATCAGGGTGATGATCTTCGCGGTGTCGATGATTCTCGGCGTCAGACGGTCGCTGGTCATGCCCGTGGTCTCCGCGTAGAACGCACGTTGGACTCCTGGTCCGCTGACCGGGGCCACGGCAACCACCAGCACGATGATTCCGACTCCTCCCAGCCACTGACTCAGGCTGCGCCACAGAAGAATGGCGTCCGGCTGTGCCTCGATGTCAGAGATAAGCGTCGCGCCGGTGGTCGTGAAGCCTGATACCGCCTCGAAGAACGCGTCGAGAAACGATTCGAATGTTCCGGCGACCAGGAACGGGATGGCCCCGACCGCAGAAGCGACTACCCACGCGAGCGTCACGGCAGCAAGGCCGGTTACAGGTCCTGCTCTGCCCGCTTCCTTTGGATCACCCCGTCGGTAGCTGGAGATCATTGCCACAGCCACCAGCAAGGTCAGCGCCCCCGTAATCAGGAAAGCAGCCGCGGCTCGCCCGTCAGCGAGTCCGATGACACCGCAGACGAGCATGCCTCCGGCCGCGACAGCCAGGGTCCCTCCAACCGTGAAACCGATCAGTGGGTGGACGAAGGATCGCACCCGAACTAGCCTGCCCCGGCGAAGGCTTCCTCGACCTCGGAGACCGTTCCGACCGGGCCGAGCAGGAGCAGGCGGTCACCGGCCGAGATCGGCGTCCCCCTTTGCGGGATCGAGACCCCTTCCTCATGGAGGATCGCCCCGACCCGGCAGTGGTGAAGCAGGCCGCCCGTCTCCCCTATCGCCTTGCCAACCAGTTGCGCTCGCGGGCGCACCTCGAGTTCCAGCGCCTCAAAGCCCGTTCTGGTGAGGTGAATCGCCTTGACGCTGCGGGTGTGGACGAAACGGAGGATCTGCTCGGCGGTGATCAGGCGCGGCGAAAAGGCGGCGTCGAGTCCGATCGCGTCGACGAGGGGCGTGAACTCTTCCCTGGACACGGTCGCAACGCAGAGGTCCGCGCCAATCCGCTTCCCGTTCAGGGCCGCTAGGAGATTCATCCGGTCGTCTCCGGCGCAGGCGACGAACGCGTCGGCCTTGTGTGCACCTGCCTCGATCAGGGACTCCTCGGCCATGCCGTCTTCGATCAGAACCCTGGTCCGGGGCAGCTTCTCTGCCAGTTTTCTGGCGCGATCCCGGTTGCGCTCGAGGATGGTCACATGAACCCCGACATCTTCCATGCGCCGGGCCAGAGCGAGACCAATCTTTCCACCGCCAAAGATCGTGCATCGGTGGACTTCGCTCACGGTTCCGGCGAGATGTGCCACGGCCGAACGGATGCTCTCCCTCGGTGAGGTGACCAGTAAATGGTCACCGGGCCGGGGGACCATCTCGGGACGGGTCAGCTGGGCAACACCGTCCCTGGTCAGGCCGACAATGAAGGCCGGGTGAGGCCTCTCCCGCTCCGAGAGTGGCTTACCGACGAGAGGCGAAGAGTCGGTGACGATCAGCTCGGCCAGGGCAAGCTCTCCGTCACCGAAGTACTCCACGGAAACAGCACCAGGAAGCTGAAGAGCGGCGGCGATATCCGCTGCGGCGGCGCGATCGGGGTCGATCACGAAATCAATTCCGAGGATGCCGGTTGCGAAGGGGTCATCCCGCCCCAGCAGCTCAGGGTCTCTAACTCTTGCGATCGTTGTTCCGGAACCGAGCTGATGAGCCGTCAGCGCCGCGATCAGGTTCACCTCGTCCACCGCGGTGACCGCCGCGACCAGGGAGAACCCCGAGACGCCCAGTTCCCTGAGCAGCACGGGACTGGCACCGTTGCCTTCGACGACGAGCGCGTCCAGTTCGACCCGCGCATGTTCGCAGCGGCCCGGGTCCTTGTCGACCATGGTCACGTTCTGCCCGTCGGCGGCGAGAGTCTTGGCGACGTTCATGCCGACCTCGCCTGCGCCGATCACCAGCGCCTTCAATTCACGACTCCTGAGTTGTGGTGGGCCACGGGGCAACGATATGCCACCGTCGCCACGGGCATTGCCCCACCGTGGGGCCCGGTCACTGGCCGGTGATCACCCGAGCCACGTCGCGAGCTCGTCCAGCGCTTCCGGGTTCACGTAGTAATAGGCCCAGAGACCCTGACGCTCGGAATCAACGATCCCGGCCTGCCTCAATTTCTTGAGGTGATGCGAAAGCGTCGACTGGCTGACATCGAACAAGGGAACCAGCTCGCAGACACAGACCTTTCCTGCGTGTTTTCTGAGCACGTCAATCAAGGTCAGCCGGATCGGATCCCCCAGGGCCTTCGCGATGACGGCCATGCGCTCGGCTTCAGCGCGCTCGACATCCGGATAGACGACCGGCTCGCAGCAGGGTTCGCCATTCGGACTCTTCTGCTTCGGGGTCAGCTTCAGTTCAGTGCTCATCGAAATCCATCAAATCAGTTCAATCGATAGTTGTCAATAGATACGATGACCGTCGATAGAAGTCCGAGGCTGTGGAGGAGGCAGAATGCCGCGCAAGACGAGGGTCGGGATCAACGGATTCGGAAGGATGGGTCGGCTCGCGCTACGTGCCGGCTACGGGCACAAGAACCTCGAGTTCGTCCACATCAACGAGATTCACGGGGACGAGAGCAGTGCAGCCCACTTGCTGGCATTCGACTCCGTTCACGGACGATGGCGCGATGAAGAGATTGAAGCCGGAGACAACCGGATCATTATCGGCGACTCATCGATCAGCTACTCCTCGTTCGAGGATCCAGACGAGATTCCGTGGCAGGAATCAGGCGTCGAGATCGTGATCGAAGCGACCGGTGAGTTCAGAACTCCGCAGAGCATCTCAGGTCACTTCAAGGAGGGCGTCAACACGGTTCTGGTCGCAGCACCGGTCCACACGGGAGCGCTCAACATCGTCTACGGGGTAAATCAGGACCGGTACATTGCGGATCGGGACAGGATCCTGACCGCAGCCTCCTGCACCACCAATTGCCTGGCTCCCATAGTCAAGGTGATCCAGGAAAGCATCGGCATCCGGCACGGCTCGATCACCACACTCCACGACCTCACCAACACCCAGGTGGTGGTCGATGCACATCACAAGGATCTGCGGCGGGCCCGGTCCAGCGGCACCTCCCTCATCCCGACATCAACCGGTTCGGCGAAGGCGATCGGAATGATCTTCCCCGAACTGGAAGGACGGCTGGACGGCCTGGCAGTCCGGGTCCCCCTCCTCAACTCCTCAATTACCGATTGCTGTTTCGAAGTGGAGCGGCCGACGACTGTCGACGAGGTCAACGGACTGCTCTTCACCGCCTCGGAAGGAGGCCTCGACGGGATCCTGGGGTTCGAGGAGAGGCCGCTCGTATCGGTCGACTTCAAGGGTGACCCCCGGTCCGGGATCGTCGATGGAACCTCGACCCGGGTGATCAACGGGAGCCAGGTCAAGATCCTCGCCTTCTACGACAACGAGTGGGGATACGCCAACCGAATGATCGACATCTGCGGCATGGTCAGCCGACACGGAGCCGAAACGGCCAGTTGAGGTGGCGGCGCCACTGAGAAAAGAGGGGGACCTCAGGAATTACGTCCTGGTTACCGGGGCCTATTGGGCCGACACCCTGGCCGACGGGGCGAGTCGCATCCTCGTGCTCTACTTCTTCTACCAGCTCGGTTACAGCCCCTTCGAAGTTGCGACGCTTTTCCTTTTCTACGAGTTCTTCGGAATAGTCACCAACCTCGTTGGCGGCTGGATCGCATCGCGTCTCGGCCTCAAGTCCACCCTCTTCTCGGGCCTCTCGGTGCAGATCGTCGCGCTCGGCATGCTCGGCTTCGCCCCGGGAGAGTGGCTCGTGGTTCCGTACGTCATGGCATCCCAGGCGCTTTCGGGGATCGCCAAGGACCTGACCAAGATGAGCTCCAAGAGCGCGGTCAAGCTGGTCGCGCCCAAGGACTCGGAGTCCACCCTCTTCAAGTGGGTCGCAGTCCTGACCGGGTCCAAGAACGCGATCAAGGGCGTCGGGTTCTTCCTGGGCGGGCTCCTGCTGACACTGGTCGGCTTCCAGACAGCGATGATCATCCTGCTGGTCATCGTCGCGAGCGCTTTGGTCACAGCTGCGACACTGATGGAGGGTTCACTCGGGCATGCCGACATGGGCGCCAAGTTCCGTCACATGTTCTCCAACACCCGGGAGATCAACGTGCTTGCGGCCGCGAGACTGTTTCTCTTCGCGTCGCGAGACGTCTGGTTCGTCGTGGCTCTGCCGGTGTATTTGAGGACCGTGCTTGACTGGAGCTTCTGGCAGGCGGGTGCGTTCCTGGCGATCTGGGTGATCGGCTACGGAGCGGTGCAGGCAAGCGCTCCCCGCTTCTTCGAGCGAAGGAGCGCCGAGGTCGGCCACGGACCTACCGGCAGATCGGCGGCGAAGCTGGCCTTCCTCCTTGCCGCCTTCCCGGCCGGGATCGCGGTGTCTCTCGCCGCAGACTTCGATCCGACCCTCGTGCTCGTTCTCGGGCTGATCGCTTTCGGGATCGTCTTCGCTCTCAACTCCGCTGTCCACTCCTACCTCGTTCTCGCCTACGCAGAAGACGAGTCGGTCGCAAAGAACGTCGGCTTCTACTACATGGCCAACGCAGGCGGGCGGCTTCTGGGCACCGTTCTGTCAGGTGCCGTCTACCAGTGGCTGGGCCTCGAGGGCTGCCTCTGGTTCTCCTTCGCCTTCGTTCTGGTCGCTGCCACAATCTCGATGTGGCTGCCTGAGGGCAGAAAGCCGATTCCGGCGCCGGCCTAGATGTCGGCGTTGTCGCTCGATCGCTGACCGCCCAGCAGGGGCCAGCAGATGATCGCCGCCAGGGCGGCCGTTGCAGCCGCTACGAGGATCACCGAGTTGAGTCCTGCCGCGATTCCGGCAAGGACAGTTGCTCCGCTCTTGACCTGATGATCGAAGATCGCACCGAGGCCCGCGATCCCGATCGCGATGCCGAGTTGCCGGCCGGTGTTGTTGATGCCCGAGGCGAGACCGCTCTTTTCGACCGGAAGCACGCTGACCATCGCGGCAGCAAGTGATGGGCTGATCAACCCGATCGAAATACCCCCTACCAGCATTCCGGGAAGCAGCCTGGTCCACTCGTCGTTCTCGTCGACCCCGTAGATCAGCATCAGGCTGACCGCCAGCAGCAGAAGCCCTGTCGCCAGTGGCAGACGGATCGTTGCCCTGGAAGTCAGCTTTCCGGCGAACGGGGCGACGATGAAGATGGTTACCGTCATCGGCAGGAGTCGCAGACCGGCCTCCGTGGCCCCGTAGCCGAGGCCGTCCTGAAGGTAGATGGCCAGAAACAGCAGAAGCGGATAGATCGCAATTGACTGGGCGAATGAGACGATTGCTGTTCCGGTGAAAGGCGCCGAGCGGAAGAATCTCATCGGAAGCATCGGCTCCCGCGAGCGCATCTCGACCAGGACGAACACAAGGCCGAAGATGATCGAGCAGACGAGCGTCCCGACGATCTGCAGGATCCCCCAGCCTTCCTCGTTACCGCGAATCAGGCCGAGCACGAGGAGGAACGTCGAGAGGGCGAAGAGCACCGTTCCTGCAAGGTCAAACCGGCGCTTCCGGTCGTCGAGCGATTCCCTTACGTAAAGCAGCGTGGCCATCACGGTTGCCACACCGATCGGAACGTTGACCAGGAAGATCCAGCGCCAGCTCAGACCATCGATGACGACACCACCGACCAGCGGCCCGACGGCGAGTGCCGCGCCGGTCACCGCCCCCCAGACTCCGAATGCGAGGCCTCTCTCCTTGCCCTGGAACTCGTTCGCGAGGATCGCCAGCGATGCGGCGTACATCGCGGCGGCACCTATGCCCTGAAACGCCCGGGCGACATCGAGCGTGACCGCGTCGCCCGCCAGGCCGGAAGCCGCGGAACAGGTCGTGAAAAGCAGGAGGCCACCGGTAAACACCATTCTTCTGCCGATTCGGTCTGCAAGAGAGCCAAAGGCAAGGAGGGTTGCGGCCATCAACACGGTGTAGGCGTCGATCACCCACTGGGCCTGGTCGAAGCTTGCGCCAAGGTCGGAGCGGATCGAGGGCAGCGCCACATAGACGATGGTGACGTCGAGAAGAAGGATCGCCGTGGCCACCGATGCCACCACGAGAGTGACCCACTTTCTTCTCCCCATTCGCGAAGCATATTTCCTCCGTGACCGGGAAACCATGCATTATGCATGGGAATCCGGGAGGCGCTTGAGTTCAACGAAAGACAGCAGCGATTCTTCACATGTCCACCACGGCGGGGGTGGCCACGATCATGGGCACTCACACGGACCCGGGTCTTATCGAGGTGCGGACCGCCGATCCCTTCTGATCGCGGCAATTCTCACCGCGGGCTTCATGGTTGCCGAGGCCGTGGGTGGCGTGATCACCGGCTCGCTGGCTCTGCTCGCGGACGCAGGGCACATGCTCTCCGACAGTTTCTCGCTGGTGCTGGCCCTGTTTGCAGTGACGATCGCAGCCGGTGCCGCGACCGCCCGCCGCACCTTTGGCTACAAGCGAGCCGAGATCCTGGCTGCCCTTGTAAACGGGATCCTGCTGGTTCTGGTCTCGGTCTGGGTGATCTACACGGCAATCGGGCGGCTCGACGACCCGGTGGAGATCATGGGCGGAGGGATGCTCGTGATTGCGGTTCTCGGGCTCATGATCAATATTGCCGCGTTCCTGGTCCTGTGGAAAGGCGGCGGTGAGAGCCTCAACGTCCGCGCGGCACTGCGCCATGTACTCGGTGACCTGCTTGGCTCGGTCGGCGTCATCATCGCTGCCGGGGTGATCCTGCTTACAGGCTGGGATCCGATTGACCCGATCGTCTCGATCCTGATCTCGATCCTGATCGCGGCCAGCGCCTGGTCGATCCTCCGGGAGGCCGTGGATGTACTTCTGGAGTCGGTCCCCGCCGGCATCGACAGCGAGGAGGTCGGTCGGGCCATGGCCGCAGTGAAGGGTGTCAAGCAGGTCCATGATCTCCACATCTGGCAGATCACATCGGGCTTTCCCTCCCTTTCAGCCCACCTGCTGGTCGGTGCCGATGATGACTGCCACGCCGTCCGCCTCAAGGTGGACGCGATGCTCAGGGAGACGTACGAGATCGAGCACACCACCCTTCAGGTCGAGCATGTGCCCGATACATCACCGATCACTCTGGAGGTTCCTTGAGGCTCATGCGACTTGAACATGTTGGAATCGTCGTCAGCGACCTTGAAGACGGGATTGCCTTCTTCACCGCTCTTGGCATGGAAGTCTCAGGACGTGCGAGGGTGGGTGGTGAGACCGTCGACCGCATCGTCGGTCTGCAGGGGATCGACGCGGAGATCGCG
Source organism: Solirubrobacterales bacterium (assembly GCA_020438355.1). GTDB lineage: Bacteria > Actinomycetota > Thermoleophilia > Solirubrobacterales > 70-9 > 67-14. The sequence goes on from JAGQUT010000004.1 coordinate 109,230, forward strand.
ATGCTGAAGGCGCCGGGAGATCGAGGCGGACTCGAGCTGGTCAGATTCGACTCACCGGGTTACGAGGGTGATGAGGAAATCTTGCCCTCGAATGTCCCCGGAATCCGGCATCTGGCATTCCAGGTGGACGGTCTGCGGGACATGGTCTCCCGCCTGACTGACGTCGGCGCCGAGCTGGTCGGTGAAATCGTCCAGTACGAGGACAGCTATCTGCTCTGCTACCTGAGGGGACCGGGCGGCGCGATCATCGAACTTGCCGAACCGCTGAACTGATCGTGCAATAGAGAAAGCCACCCCCGGGATGGCGGGGGTGGCTCTCCTGCTTCGGTGAATCTGGTTCTGGCTACTGAACCGGGGTGGCGATCAGGTTGCCGGAGACTCCGGCGGTCTGGTTGCCAGCGTTGCAGCCGAGGGTGAACTGCGTGACGTTGTCAGTGGCAGTCACCAGCTGGATCGGCACGGTTACCCGGCCGTTGCCGTTCGGATCGAACACGGAGGAAGTCGAACCGCCGCCGTTGTTCGCGCCGACCGAGCAGCTGACCACATTGGTCGCGTTCGAGGTGATGCTCACGTTTGCCGTGACCATGTACTTGCCGGCGGGAACCACGGTGGCGCCAAGCGCCATCTCGGTGTTGGCCGGAATGTTCATGCTGTTGAACTCCTCGAAGGTCGGACTGACGATGCCGTCCTTGCCCGGAGCTCCCTGGGGACCCTTCTGACCCTTGAGGGCCTTGACGGTCTTCGGGGCGAGCTTGTTCTTGGTGATCGTCTTGTTCTTGAGCTTCTTGCCAGCGACCGAGTTGTTCACCAGCTTCTTGCCGTTGATCAGTCCGGACGCTGCGGTGGCAGTGCCTCCGATCGCTACGAAAAGGGCGAGCATGGCGATGATGGTGGCGGGACGGAACTTCCTGGTCTTGGGGGCTGCGTTGTTCATTGTTTCTCCAATCGGTTTGTTTTTGGGCGCTTCTATGGAGATAACGATCCGGCTTGCCATTTCTTACGCGGCGGCCGAAAAATTTTTCGAATCAGGTCAGATCCGGCTTCATAAAGCGAAAAATTCCCGCCTTTAGCGGTTGCCTTGTAAGCCCCGGGAGGCATTGTTGACCTAGACTGGGCCTATGCCCACCCGTGATGAGAACGATCAGACCCGCACGCGTCTGGCCGGCGAAAGGACCCAGCTTGCCTGGGTCCGGACGGGGCTCGCCGCCATCGCGGTCGGTGTCGGTCTGGCCCGGGTAGTGCCCTTGCTGGATACCGGAGCAGCCGCCTGGCCTTACGAGGTGCTCGGAGTTGCCTACTGTGCCTTCGGAGTGGGTCTCGTCTACTTCGGAGTGCAGCGCGGCAAGCTCTCCGCCAATCCAGATCCTGACAAGCCGGTCGTGCCCGCCAGTGGACATTTCCTTGCTGCGGGCGGAATCCTGCTCGGGCTCGCCACGCTGGTCGTGGTCGCCGTGGCCCGGTAGCCGTCAGCCCTTGAGGCCAAAATCACCGAAAGGCTCGTCCCGTTCGCGCACCGCCTGTTTGAAGCCTGCCTCCGCAGCGCGCTGCTGGAAGGCGTAGCCCTCCGGGGTGTGTCGGGTGATCCCGTCGAAGACGGTCCCGATCAGCTGGGTCTGGTGCAGTCCCTGGGCGTAGAGCGACTGGTTGACGAGCAGCTTCATCATCTGAAGCTGGTTCAGCGGGACCATCGCGATCCGGCCGGCCAGATCCTCGACTGCTGCGTCCAGGTCTTCAGCCGGATGGGACTCGATCGCAAGCCCGACCTCCGCGGCTTCCCGGCCGCTGAGGCTGTCACCGGTAAAGAGCAGACGCTTGGCTCGCTGGGCACCGAGCCGGTAGGCCCAGAGCGAGGTCGTCGGTGAACCCCAGACCCTCGCCGGCGGGTAGCCGATCTTGGCGTCGTCGGAGATAACCAGCAGGTCGCTGCAGAGCGCAAGGTCTGTGCCACCTGCCACGCAGAACCCGTGAACCTTGCAGACCACCGGCTTGGTGCAGTGGAAAAGTGACATGAAGGCCCGGACATTCCGGCTCATTCCGGCGTAATCGACCATCGGGTCCCACGTGCCGGAGGGGTCGTGGTTCGCCGCCTGCACCCGGGGATCTAGAGGGGATCCTTCCGGGGCATCTTCAGAGCCAAAGTCACCATCCAGCATTCCCTCGGCACTGGCGACCAGGTCATAGCCACCACAGAAGCCGCTGCCGTTGCCCGAGAGGACGATCACCCTGACCGCCGGGTCGAGATCCAGGTATTCGACCGCGTCGGCAATCTCTCCGATCAGCTCGGGGGTCAGACCGTTGCCGCGCTCCGGACGATCGAGGGTGATCCGCCCGATGCCCTCACCGGTTTCAACGATCATCGTCTTCGGGTTCATCGCGGCCTCATGCTGTCTTGGCGGCGGCCAGCAGCAACTCGAGTTCCGACTGCATGCCGTCAACAAGGGTCTGGACATCCGGCGTCTGTTCGCGGTCTGCCGTTATTCCGATATCGATCGAGTCGCGGTAGCTCATGATCGTCACGTTGAGACCGATCCCGTCGGAGATGATCGAGAGCGGGAACATGGCCTCAAGGCGCGCCCCGGCGAAGTAAAGGTCGATCGGCGGTCCAGGGACATTGGAGATGATGACGTTCCACGGTGGCCGCGTGAAGCGGCCGGCCATCTGGGTGACAACCCGTGCCGCCCTCGCATGAAGCGCCGGGGGGACGAACGCGGTCAGGTCACGGAGGCTTTCGGCAGGCAGGGCATCGTGGCCTTCCTTGGCGATCTGCATCGTCGAGTGAACGTACTCGAGTCTCTCGGCGGGATCCTCGATGTGAGTCGGGAGCGGCGAGATCATCGCTGAGACCTTGTTGCCGAACGTCCCTCTCTCTTCTTCGGTCCGAACCGACACTGGAATCATCCCCAGGAGGGGCTCGTCCGGAAGTTCCTTCCGGAATGTCAGGTGCTCACGCACTGCGCCGGCAACGAGGCAAATCACGACATCGTTGACTTTCACGCCGAACGCGTTCTTGACGGTCTTGACGTCATCGAGGGATACCGAACCGAGCCCGAAGACCCTGTGGGGCGAAAGCGGGGCGCCATAAGGACCCTTCGGGGCTTTCACCGGCGGCCTCTCCACCACGTGCTCTTCTTCCGCGCCGAACCTGATCCGGACCCGGGACATCGTCCGGCTGACCTGGCGGCTACCCGGCAGGCCGAAGGCCGCGAAAGCCATGTCCACATGCGGGACCAGAGTGGTCAACCGGTCGGCAATGTTGAGCGGGGCCCGCGGGATCCCCTTCGCCCACATCAGGAGCAGGTCGCGGCCATCGGGAGGCGACTGGTCGGTTGGTTCCTCTGGCTCCCCCACGTCCCTGGGTTCGGGGCTTATGTCGTAAAGCGCGGTGAGAATCTCGCTCCCCGACATACCGTCGATTGCTGCGTGGTGAGACTTCGAAAGCAGGGCCACGCGGCCACCCTCGAGCCCGTGGATGAGGTAGATCTCCCAGAGTGGCCGGGAGCGGTCCAGCCGGCGCGAGTAGATCCTCCCGACCTGCTCCAGCAGCTGCTCGTGACTTCCCGGTGCCGGAAGGGCAATCTCGCGGCAGTGATAACCAATGTCGAAATGCTCATCCTGCGTCCAGTAGGGCCAGTCGATGCTGAACGGGACTTCCACGAGGCGCTGCGTGAACGGAGCGACCAGATGTAGCCGGGCGGTGATCAGTTCCTTGAGGTCCTCGATCGTGAGGGTGCCACCCGGAGCAGTTGACGGATCGAGAATCGCGAGTCCGCCGACGTGGCCGTAATTCCTGTCACTCTCGATCGCCAGGAACTGAGCGTCGAGAGCGGTGAGCTGCTTCAGCTCTGCCATTTCAGGCGGCCCGAAGCTCCTCGACGGAATCCGGCCTCGCCGGAGAGTCCAGCTCCTCCTTCATCCGCAGCCAGACCTCCGAGTCGAGACCCATGCCGAGATGGCTGCTCTCGATCTCGATCTGTTCTGCCGAGTTATGCAGGCAGGCCTGGTAGCGGACGATGTTGTCGCCTCGAGAGTAGAACGAGATGAACCGCACGCCCTCGGGAAAGGGCCTTCCATATGCGAGCCTGGTCTCCTTGCAGCAGTCCCCGGATGCGCAATCAAGGCTGAGGAAGCCAGGCAGGCCCAGCTCGCCAAGGCCGCCGATGATTCCGATCCCGAACCAGACCCGGGGGTGAAAGTCGAAGTGATCGTTCAGGGGCGAACCGAGAGTGACCAGAGTGTCGACCAGGTCGGGCCGCCGTACGGCAATGACCTTGCCCATCGCTCCCCCCCTGCTCTGCCCCACGATCAGGGCCTTCTGACCGGTCTGGAGCACAAGCGACTCGAGCCTTGCCTCGATCGATTCGACCGTGGCCTGGGTGCAGTTCACGTTCCAGGCGACACCGCTCTTGGCAAGCGTCCAGTTGCCCCGCTTGAGCCACTTCGCCATCGGAGCGAGGCTCGCGTCACCCGCGAGGAAGCCCGGGATCAACATGGCCGGCTTGCCGTTGCCGTTCGGAGGCTCAGGCCAGGCTTCCGGGTCCCTGGTCGAGACCCACTCGTCGTAAAGACGGTTGTGCGGGAGGTGGAGGCGATCGGCGATCGCGGTGGCGCTGTCGACCAGCCAGTTCGCTCCGTCCGTAACGGACGGGACTGAAGGCACCTTTCCTATCGATGGAAACCCTCCCAAAGGTAATCCCATGTAACGGATGTTACTCCCCCGACGGGCGGAGTTGACGTGCGTCGTCTTTTGCCGGTCAGATTTCAGTCGACCGGACGCCACCCGCCGAGTCGCTCTTCCAGCTCTGAAGCTGCGGCCAGGGCGAGTTCGTCCCGGCCAGGACCAGCGATGACCTGTACTGAAAGAGGCAGACCGCCAGCGGTCCAGTAGACGGGAATCATCACGACCGGCAGTCCGGTGATGTTGAACGGGACGGCCATCGGGATCTGGGTGAACGGAAGCCAGGTCGCCCCATGCCTGGCCGGTCTCGCAAGAAGGAGGGGACAAACCAGGACCCCGTCTCCCACTGTTTCGATGACATGCGTCCGCAGTCCGGAAAGCATCCGGCTGGAATCTCCGGTGCCCGGCTTGAGCAGACCACCGTAGGCGATGTAGGCGTAGACGCTGAGTGCCTCGGGAGCGATCCGCGGAGAACCCGCTATCGCTCGCGTCATCTCGACTGGCCAGGAGAACTCCTCGCCTCCGCCAAGTTGCCGGTTAATCTCTGCCAGTGCCTCGCTGCGGAGTCGATGTGAGTAGAGAAGAGTCAGGCGCTGGATCGGCAGTGGCGGGCTCTTCTCGACTTCCATGCCCGCCTGGCCCAGAGCCGCAGCAGCCCGGTTAACAGCGGATTTGACCTCCGGGCTGACAATCATCGAGCGGTTCCCCGTGAATACCCGGCACTTGATGCCAGCCACGTCTGGTAGCTCCGTGATGCCGGAGCCGTCGAGCACACCCAGTGCCAGGGCCAGATCTTCAATCCGCCTCGCCAGCGGTCCGGCGTGGTTCCAGGGACGCACGGCTTCCGGGACTTCGGGTACGTGGCCGTCGGTCGGGACCCTGCCCGTGCTCGGCTTCAGCGAAACACAGCCGTTGTTGGCGGCCGGATTGCGGAGGCTTCCCCCGATGTCACTGCCCAGGCCGAGAGCGGAGCCACCGGAGGCGATGATCGCGGCTTCTCCTCCGCTGCTGCCCCCGGCCGAGTAAGCGGCACCCCTTGCGCTCACGGTTCGTCCGAAGACAGGGTTCACGGTCTCGAACCCCCAGCACATGTCGGGCACGTTTGTCTTCCCGAGAACGATCGCCCCGGCATCCCTGAGCCGGGTGACGGCAACCGCGTCGGTGGCCGCCACGTCATCCCGGTGAAACCAGGAGCCGGCGGTGAACCTCGCCCCGGCGACGGGAAAGCAGTCCTTGATCGTGATCGGCACGCCGAATAGCGGCGGCAGGTTTTCGGATCCACGCGTGGCGATCAATTCATCCGCCTCGCGCGCCTCCTGTCTGGCTTCGTCGAAGAGTGGTGTGACGACCGCGTTAAGGCGCCCGTTCACGGATTCGATCGTCGCAACAGCCGATTCGACTGCGTCCGTCGCGGTTAATTCACCAGACCTGATTCTGCGGGCAGTCTCGGCTGCTCCGATCTCAGGGAGGCGATCCCGGGCCATCCTCAGAACCAGGCGTCTTCCATTTCCAGCGTGGTCCGGTCGAGGCTGGCGAGGAGGTCGAACTGCGGACCCGTCTTCGGCAACTCGAAGCGGAAGAAGTAACGGGCGGCCTGTCTCTTGCCGTCGTAGAAATTGCCTTCCTTGCCACTCGCGATCAGGAACTGCTGCAGCCAGATCCAGGCGAGTACCACGTGCCCGGCGGCTTCAAGGTAGACCGTCGCGTTTGCCAGCGCCAGTTCGGGATCACGGTCTGCCCAGAGTCTGCCGGTGGTCTCTGCGAGGCGTCCGAGCGCGGCCTGAAGTTCGGCGGCCAGTTCGGCGGCCTCTCCCCCGGCTTCGGACGCTTCGTTGATCTTCGCGCTGATGGTTTCGAAGAGGGCACCGAAAGCGGCGCCGCCCTGCATCGTCACCTTTCGGCCGAGCAGGTCGAGGGCCTGAATGCCATGAGTGCCTTCATGAATCGGATTCAGGCGGTTATCCCGGTAGTGCTGCTCGACGTCGTACTCGCGGGCGTAGCCGTAACCCCCGTGAACCTGGATTGCCAGGGAGTTTGCCTCGAGGCACCACTGCGAAGGCCAGCTCTTGGCGATCGGGGTGAGGATCTCGAGCAGAAGTGTTGCCCGGCTCCTTTCCTCTTCGTCGGGTGCCGTCATCTCGTCATCGACCAGCGAGGAGCAGTAGAGCTCGAGTGCGAGGGCTCCCTCCACATAGCTCTTCTGGGCGAGCAGCATCCGCTTCACGTCAGTGTGCTCGGAGATCGGTATCTGCGGGTCCTCGGGGTTCTTCGAGGCAAGAGGGCGCCCCTGGGGCCGTTCACGGGCGTATCGCAGGGATTTGAGGTAACCGGTGTAACCGAGCGCCGTGGCGCCCAGTCCGACGCCGATCCTCGCCTCGTTCATCATGTGGAACATGTACGCGAGTCCCCTGTTCGGTTCGCCGATCAGGTAGCCGACTGCGCCAGCTTTGCCGCCCGGCTTGTACTCGCCCTCTCCGAAGCCGAGCACCGTGTTGACGGTCCCCCTGAAACCCATCTTGTGGTTCACACCGGCCAGGACCACGTCGTTTCTTTCGCCGAGCGAGCCGTCCTCCTCGAGGAGGAAGCGGGGAACGATGAAGAGGCTGATTCCCTTTACCCCGGGGGGACTTCCGGGGATCTTTGCGAGCACCAGGTGCACGATGTTCTCGCCGAGTTCGTGGGAACCGGCGCTGATCCACATCTTGTTGCCGAACACCCGGTAGGTACCGTCGTCCTGCGGGACGGCCTTGGTGGTGATGTCAGAGAGCGAACTTCCGGCCTGGACTTCCGAGAGGCACATGGTTCCGTGGAACCGGCCCTCGACCATGGGCTTGACCCAGGTGTCGATCTGCTCTTCGGAGCCGTTGGCGATCAGCAGATTCGCAGCACCGGCAGTCAGCATCGGGTAGGCGGTCGTTCCGACATTCGCCCCATGGAGCCAGGCGAAGATCGCACTCGAGACGGTCGCCGGAAGTGACATGCCCCCGACTTCCTCGGGCATGGCGGCGGCCATGAGGCCCGTCTCGCCCAGGACACCGAGGGCTTCGGCAACTTCGGGAATCAGCTCGACCTTGCCGTCTTGCCCTATTTCGGGTTCGTTCAGGTCGGCCTTGCGGTTGTGCGGCTGAAACTGGTCCGTGGCTACCTGTTCGGCAAGCTCGAGAACGTCATTCCAGTCGGCGGCCGTCTGGTCAGCGAACCGGTCGCGCTCGGTCAATCTCTCTACGTCCAGCCACTCGTTGAGGAGGAACTGGACGTCACGGCGGGAGAGGATGTCGGTCATGCCGGGAGTGTTTCGCAAAATGGCCCGCAACGGAGCCTCGAAGTGATGCACCCTGAGCAGTCGCCTGCCCCCCGGGAGGCCTGGCCGGCGCGCTGGCTGGTGGCTTCTACCGCATCGAACGTTCTTTTTGCGGGTTCAGGAGTACAGTTTGCGAGTCGGATCCTCCGGCAAAGGCACATGAACCCACGGGAGAGAAACTTGACGTTTGAAATGAACCGTCTGCGGGCCGTACTGGTCGCGCTGGCGATGCTTCTGACCGCCGCCCTGGTTTTCCAGGCCGCCCAGCCGCTTGGCGCGGACGCGGCGACTAGCTCGAAGCAAAAGAAAAAGGCAAAGAAGGGTCCGAAGCAGGGTCCGGCCGGGCTGAAGTTCTACCAGCCGCCGAAGAAGCTTCCTGCAGGTCACGGCAAGCTGATCTGGCAGCGCAAGGCCGGCGGCACGGTTCCGCTCAAGAGCGGTGCTTCCACCAAGCTGGTGCTCTACACCTCCACCTCGATTTCGGGCAAGCGCATTGCCGTCTCGGGTTCGGTGACAGTTCCGAAGGGCAAGGCTCCCAAGGGTGGCTGGCCGATCGTTTCATACGGTCACGGCACCACCGGCATCGCCGACAAGTGCGCCCCCTCCCGTAACACCGCGGGCGGCGTCGCCGAGGGTTACATCAGCTACACCGACCCTGTCATGAACAAGTGGCTGCAGGCCGGTTACGCGGTTGCCCGCACTGACTACCAGGGTCTCGGCACCCCGGGTGACCATCCCTTCCTGGTCGGCAAGGCAGCCGGTCGCGGCGTCCTCGACATAGTCAGGGCTTCCCGCCAGCTCGGTTACAAGATCTCGAACAGGTTCCTGATCGCCGGACACTCCCAGGGCGGTCACGCAGCCCTTTTCGCGGCCGGTCAGGCCTCGAAGTGGACTCCGGAGCTGAAGCTCCGCGGCACGGTGTCATACGCGCCGGCCTCCCACTTCAAGACCCAGGCTCAGGTTCTCCCAAGCCTGACATCTCCGAACGGATTGACAGCGCTGGCAACCCTGCTGGTTCGCGGTATGACCGTCGAATACCCGCAGATCGATCCGCAGGCTGCTCTCTCGGACGACATCCTGCCGTTCTGGCCTGACACCCGTACCAAGTGCCTGTCAGAGCTGTCGGTACCGACCAGCCTGGGTGGCATCGCGCCATCGAAGCTGATCCGCGAGGGTTACGACGTGACGCCGCTCTACGGCATCCTCGACGCGCAGAACCCGGCTGTGAAGACTGCCGCTCCGGTGCTGCTGGCCCAGGGCACCGCAGACTCCACCACGCCCAAGTTCCTGACTGACCTGTTGAACGGCGAGCTGGTCGGACTTGGCGACACCGTTGACTACAAGGTCTACGAAGGTGTTGATCACGGTGGCGTCGTTGCCGCAGCGCAGGACGACGTCCTCGACTTCTTCGAGTCGCGCCTTCCCGGCGGCAAGTAAGAGGCATCGCATTGACGAAAAAGGGGCCCCGGTATCGGGGCCCCTTTTCGTTGGTCGGCTGGAACAACGGTTCAGGAACCCTGCTGCTCCTGAATCTTCTTGTCGAGTGCGGCGTCCCGTTCCTGCATTTCCTCGGTGTAGGACTCGCCGAAGTCTTCCGGCTCGAAGAATGGCCTGATCTCGACGCCTTCACCGTGGTTGAAGGGGATCCGCCGGGCCCATTCCACGGCCTCCTCCATCGATCCGACCTCCCAGACCCAGTACCCGGCCACGAGTTCCTTCGTCTCCGTGAAGGGACCGTCGGTCACCGTCGCGGATCCACCGTCGTAAGAGATTCTCACGCCCTTGTTGGTCGGATGCAGCCCCCCGCCGTCAAGCATCACCCCGGCGTTCACCAACTCCTCGTTGAAGGCACCCATCTCTGCCAGATCCTTTTCCGAGGGCATCACGCCGGCTTCGGAATCGTCTGTCGCTTTCACCATGACCATGCAACGCATCTGAATCTCCTTTGATCGGTGGCCGGCATTTCCGGCCTTTCACAAGCTCAACGAACGGGGGAAGCGGAAATCGACATTACGTCGAAAACAATCTTCCACCTGTCGCTCGCCTCTCAAGTACCCGACGCTCCTGCTCGTTACCGGACATCTCTGCGGCGTTCGTGAAAGCCGCTCGTGCTTCGTCGGGTCGCCCCAGCTTCTCCAACAGGTCGCCTCTGACCGCGGGAACCAGGTGATAGCCCGCCAGGTTGCCTTCCGCCTCAAGTCGCTCGACCTCCGCAAGACCTTCCCGGGGCCTGCCGCACATACCCAGAGCGACCGCGCGGTTCAGTCTGAGCACAGGGGTTTCGTCTGTTTCAAGCATCCGGTCGTAGAGGCGGACGATCTCTTCCCAGTCCGTGTCCTCGGCATGCCTTGCCCGCCCATGGCATGCCGCTATCGAAGCCTGGAGGAAGTACGGCCCGCTGCCCCCGAGTTCCCTCGCCTGTCCGAGTCTCTGCAGGCCCAGCCTCAGCGTGAGTTGATCCCAGCGGCTTCTGTCCTGTTCGAGCAGAGGCACTGCCTGCCCGTCAGGCCCGGACCTTGCCGGGAAGCGGGAAGCCTGTATCTCCATCAATGAGAGCAGACCAAGAACCTCCGGTTCGGTCGGGGCGAGACCGGTCAGTACCCGGCCCAGACGGAGAGCCTCGCCTGCCAGGTCGGGGCGCATCCAGCTGTTGCCCTTCGTGGCAACGTATCCCTCGTTGAAAATCAGATAGACCACCCCGAGCACGGCCGCGAGCCTCAAATCCAGTTCATCCGGTTCCGGAGGCTCGAAACGAATTCCCCCCTCGGAAAGTGTCCGTTTGGCTCTTACGATTCGCTGCGCCACGGTAGGGGGCGGCACCAGAAACGCTCTCGCGATCTCCCCGGTCGTGAGGCCACCGACTGCCTTGAGCGTGAGTGCCACCTGACTGTCCGGAGAGATGGCCGGGTGGCAAGCCGTGAAGATAAGGGTGAGAACGTCGTCACCGATCTCGTCACTGGTCGCAATCGTTTCCGGCTCAGATTCCGGCTCTGCCCGAGAGAGTTCCAGGGCCAGTTCGCTGTACTTCTCCCGCAGGACCCGGTCCCTTCGGATCCGGTCGAGGCCCCTGTTCCTTGCGACCGTGGTCAACCAGGCGCCCGGATTCTCCGGCACTCCTTTCGCCGGCCATTCCTCGAGAGCCTTCACGAACGCCTCCTGCGCGAGGTCTTCGGCCAGCCCGAGGTCTCCGGTCAAGCGGGCCATGCTGGCGACGATGCGGGCAGATTCGATCCTCCAGATCGCCTCTACCGAGGCGTCACCGGAGGGGGTTGAGGCTTCAGGTCCCGTCGGAGCCGGGGGCATGGCTCCACCATAGACAGGTGCTGCTAGCGGCGGATGCGCTCCTCGTATGCCGCTCTGGCGGCCGGATCAATGTGCGTGTAGATCCGGTCGATCTTCGTCCAGCGCCCCAGCCTGATCCCGAATGCTGGCGGCAGGATTGAAGTCAGGCGGGCGAGAAGGTAGCTAGACCTTGGCAGCGCCACCCTGGGCCGCCCGGATTCCACCGCAGCGACGATGCCCGCTGCCATCTCTTTGGGGGTGAGCATCGAGACTATGGGTGAGGACGATGTCCCGTCCATCATTCCGGTCGAAACCGGACCCGGCATGACACAGGTGAATGAAAGCCCCTTGTCTGTGAACTCGGAGCGCACCGACTCGGTGAAACCGACCACGCCGAACTTCGAAGCGGCATAGGCCGCGAGTCCGGGCACACCCATCACCCCTGCCAGTGAAGCTACGTTGACGATTTGCCCGCGTCCCCGGGGCTCCATCAAACGGATCGCTTCGATAGTCCCGTTCATCACGCCCTTGAGGTTGATCTCGATGGTGCGGTCGGTGATGGCGGGATCCTGATCGAGGATGTTTACGGAAGCTGAAGCGATGCCGGCGTTGTTGACGAGAACATCGATCGGGCCGAATTCCCCTTCGACCATCTGCAGGTGCTCGCGGAAGGCATCTCGGTCGGTCACGTCGAGGCCATATCCCGATGCCCGCTCGCCGAGTGCGGAGGCCTCTTCAGATGCCAGGTCCCCGTCGATGTCTGACATCACGACCCGGTGTCCACGGCCGGCAAGGATGGTCGCGGTTGCCAGCCCGATCCCCCTTGCCGCACCGGTGATGACGATCGTTCGGGGTCCCTGAGGCTGCGCTTTGCTCATTGGCCCATTGTGCCAGACCTGACACGAGCCGTTGTCAGTCTCTAGTCGAGAAGCTGGCTGGCGACCGCCGAGAACGCAGCCATCTGGTTCTCGATTAGATCGTCGAGCGAAATGTCCAGAGAGCCGATCACGTAGTCGATCAATTGCTCGTTCACCGATCCGACCAGGCCAAGCGCAATCACATCACGTCTGAGCGGACCGTTGCGGTCCCTGCCGCCGAGCTCGCGGGTCCGGTCGGCGACAATCTTCGCGAAAGCGTGGATCGACTCGCGTCGCTTCGCCTCCAGGGCCGGGCTCGCCCCCACCACTTCGATCTCCTGGATTCGAGCCCGTCGAGGGTCCCTCGTCAGCTCATGAGCGAAAGCTGTGAGTCCTGCGCGCATGGAGATCTCCAGGTCATCCTCGGAGTCGCGGATTGCATCAAGGGTGGCCTTGCGGCAGGCCGCCAGAGAAATGGTGAAGATCTCGTCGAGCAGAGCCTCGCGATCTTCAAACGCTTCATAGAAGTACCTCTCCGTGAGGCCAGCCTCCTCGCAGATCGCCTTGACCGGTGTGTTCGCATAGCCCCTGGTGCCGAAAAGCTCCAAGCCGGCCTCGATCAGCTTCTCCCGCCTTTCGGCCTGCCGCTGCTCGATCGTCTGGCCACGCCAGGTTCTCCCGTTGTCAGGGTTCGGCACGCTCATCAGCCAGCGTTTCTCAGTTCCACAAGTTCAGCCAGATCCTCGTTGGAAAGTTCGGTCAGGGCAGCCTCACCGGTGCTTACTATCGCGTCGGCCAGTTCCCGCTTGGTTTCGTGGATCGAGGCAATCCGGTCTTCAATCGTCCCCTCGGCGATCAGGCGGTGGACCTGGACCGACTTCTCCTGTCCGATTCGGTGCGCGCGGTCCGTTGCCTGTTCCTCAACCGCAGGGTTCCACCAGCGGTCGTAATGGATGACATGGTCGGCGCGGGTCAGGTTGAGGCCGGTGCCGGCGGCCTTCAGCGAGAGGATGAAAACAGGTACTTCGCCATCCTGGAACCTCTCCACCATGCGCTCCCGCTGCCGTACCGCGGTTCCACCGTGGAGCAGCATCGCTTCGGTACCGCGTTCCTTCAGGTGTCGGGACAGAAGGCGCGCCATCGCCACATACTGGGTGAAGACGAGTACCGAGCTGTCTTCGCTGAGGATCGTGTCGAGCAGCTCGTCAAGCAGCTCGAGCTTGCCAGAGCGTTCGTCGAGCTTGCCGGACTCTTCCCCCAGGTACTGCGCCGGGTGATTGCAGATCTGCTTCAGGGAGGTCAGCAGCTTCAGCACGAGCCCCCGGCGATTGATGCCCTCGGCGGTGCGTATCTGAAGCATGTTCTCCCGGACCGCGGCCTCGTAGAGCTTGATCTGCTCGGGGGTCAGTTCGACGGGCTGGTCGGTGATGGTCTTCGGGGGAAGTTCGGGGGCGATACCGGGGTCGGACTTTCGCCTCCTGAGAAGGAAAGGCCTGACCAGGCGGTTCAGGAGACGGGTGGCAGACTGGCTGGCTTCAAGCTCGATCGGGTCAGCCCAGCGCTTGCGGAAGGAAACGAGGCTGCCGAGCAGTCCGGGCGTCGTCCAGTCGAGGATCGCCCACAACTCGCTCAGGTTGTTCTCCACCGGGGTGCCGGTCAGGGCCACCCTCGAGCGGGCGGGAATGGTGCGGAGGGCCTTGGCCCCGGCGGAGCGCGGGTTCTTGACGTGCTGGGCCTCGTCGGCTACGAGCAGGCCCCAGGGCACGGCTTCGAACTTCTCTGCGTCAAGGCGCATGGTCCCGTAGGTGGTCAGGACAAAGCCACCGGTGATCTGGTCGAGGCTGCGGTCGGGTCCGTGGTAGCGGCGTACGTTCTCTCCTGGCGCAAAGCGATGTATCTCTCGCTCCCAGTTTCCGAGCAGTGAGGCCGGGCAGACGACGAGGGTCGGTCCGGCGGTCTGCGGGTTGAGCCGGCGATGGAGGTGGAGCGAGATGAGCATGACGGTCTTGCCCAGTCCCATGTCATCGGCAAGGCATCCGCCCAGACCGAGGGAGGTCATTCGGTGCAGCCAGCGCAGACCTTCCACCTGATACTCGCGGAGGGTTGCGTTGAGAGCCGCCGGCGGTTCGATCAGATCATCCTGCTCGTTCCCTGTGACCTGCTCTCGCAGCTGGGCGACCCAGCCCTTCGCTTCGACCTCGACCCTTTCGCCGTCGACCACCGTGCTGCCGGTCAGGGCGACGCTGAGCGCGTCGATGGCAGTGAGTGGCTTCAGGTCGGGGTTGCGAGCGCGGTCGGCCATCACCTTGGGCACCAGAACCCACTTTTCCCTGAGGCGCACGATCGGCCCGTCGGCTTCGGCGATTACCGCCATCTCGTCCTCATCGAGCGGGATGCCGCCGAGAGAGAGCTGCCAGGAAAAACCCTGGAGGGCGTTCTGGTCGAACACGTCCGGGACGCTCTGGCTGAGCCGTCCGCTGCTGCCAACCACGACCTTGCCGTCGAGGCTCTGGTCCAGGTCGGGATCCCAGTCGAGAGAGACCCCCGAGGCCTCGAGGCGCTCGGCGGCACCATCGAGAAGGTCGAGTACCTCCTCGTCTCTCAGCTCGAGCCGGTCGGGGACGTCGGATTCGAGCAGTGTCCTGAGGGGTGCCCAGGCCGCGGCGGCCATTCCGACGCCCATGGTGGTGTCGATCCGACCACGTGAACCGAATTCCTCGTTACCGAGCGTCCACAGGTCGGCGACGTTCTGGAACTCTCCCGGACGTTCGGGCGGGTGGGCAAGTACCACCATCTCGAACGGGCGGATCCGGTAGAGGCCCTCCGGGGCGCCAACCCGGAATCGGATCGGCACGTCTTTCTTCCTCGGGCGCTGGTTCGCGTCACCGTTCGAGGTGTCGCGTCCGGATGCCCGACCGGATTTTGGGAGTGATGAGGAAGGAGACAAAAGCGGCCAGACATTGTATGCCTTTACCGCGGCGGGCCTTGTTCCGGCTGCACCCCGACTAGCCGGTGCCGGATTCCGGAGCGGCTTTCTGCTTCAGGTCGATGCCCGCAGCTCGCAGCATCAGATAGCTGAGGTAGATCGCCAGCGCAAAGATCGGAAGGCCCATTGCCGTCTTGGCCACGCCCAGGGCCACGAGAGACCCGGAAAGGTAGAGAGGAAGCTGCACCGCGAGCCGCAGGAGGAATGTGCCGACCCATAGCCAGCTGATCCGGCTGAACAGCTTCACCCGGGAGGGGTCGGATCGCCAGGTCATTCCCTCGCCGATCAAAGGTCCGATGAAGACGCCCATGAGGGGCCAGCGGATCGCAATCGAGATCGCGTAGGCGAGCGCATAGCCGGCATTGAAGAGCAGGCCCGGAAGAAAGAAATCCTCGGCCTTGCCCGTTCTGGTTGCGATGAACGCGGCCAGGGCCACTCCCAGGAACCCCGAAGCTGCGTATCTCGCTCTCTCACCCCGGATCAGCCTGACCAGAGAGATGAGCAGAGCAAGCCCGACCGCTATCCCGGCCGCAAGCTCGAGTTTCTGACCTGTGACCGTGTATGCGATGACAAAGGCGAGGCCGGGGATGCTCGAGTCGGCAATCCCCTGCGGGCCACCCAGCTCGTCAAGAAGGTTGACTTCTTCCTTCTCTTCGAGTTCAACCTCGACCTGATCAGATGTCTTGTGGACTTCGCTCACCGGTGGATTGTCTCCGATTTCGCCAAGGGGCAGGGCAACGGTCTACCGGTATCGGGGAGGCGACGCGACTAACTACCGCACCGCCGGTCCACGTTAACTCGGTCCTTTGCTGAGAGGTTGAAACGGGCAAGCCCGGAATTCTGGACCACACCGCCTTCGCCACCTCGCAAGAAGCTGAGGCCGGCAAAAGTCATCGTGCTGGCGTCCTGCCTTGCGGACGAGCTTGCGATGGCACCAAATCGCCCAGTGGAGACCGGTGAAAGCAGTACCCCGTCGCCACCGCCGAAGGCACGAACACGCTTCCCGTAGGCACCAAGTTTTGCGAGCGAGAACTGGGGATCGGCTTCGCAAACCCTCAACGTTCCCGACACAAGCATTCCGCTTCTTCCGGCTGGTGTCACGTTCGTTATCGCAACGCCCGATCCCGCCCGGAACTCCCAGTTTCCGGAGCGGCCTACACGCCGATCAGGCTGACCATCCGTACGAAGCATCAACATCTGCTGCGAACGCGCACAAGTTCTCGCGCAACCGGGGTAAAACCAGAGGACTATCCTGCCGTCGTTCAGCGCGCTCATCCCCTGGATTCCCTTTCGGCTGGTTGAACGCAGAGTCACCTTTCCATCGGTTCCGAAGTTGCGGTCAAGCTTTCCGTCCGGACTGAGCCTGATCAGGCTGATAAGCGCTTTCGATCCTTCAGCTGGCCGACAAGTTGGCAATCGCCCGCATCTCCACCCTGCTACCAGAATGCGCCCCCTTCGATCCCTCGCAATCACGTCAGGGCCGATCGGAAATCCCAGATTGACGTCAGTGAATCCACCTCTGCCAAAACTGCGGTCAAGGTTTCCATCGAACCCGTAACGGGCCACCCTGAATGACTGGTGAGATGGCTTGCGGGGATCCGGGCGAAGGTCGACCGAGCCCGCCACCAGAACACCGTCCCCTGCCACGGTCGCGTCGGAGAAGTAGAACCGCCGGAACCCCTTGAGGGCCGTTGAGTGACGGTCTCCATCGGACGAGACATTCAGCATGGTGACGCTTCTCCCGGACCTGTAGTCCGGACCTACTAGCAGGGCCGAGGAGCCCGGGCCGGGAAGCAGGGAAACTGCACTGCCAAAGCTTTCTTCCTCGATAACAAGTCTGCCGTCTGTGCCGAATTCGGGGTCCGGAAGCCCATCCCGTCCCATTCTGGTGAGTGCGAATTGCATTGTCGGTGTTGCCCGATCAAGCGAGATCAGGCCTCTGTCCGGCAGTGAGATCAACTGTTCGTATCCGGCCCAGTATTCGTGCTCCATGGTTTCTCCGGTGCGACTGTTTGCCTCCAACTGGGGCTGCGGATAGAGATCAGGTCCAAAACCTCTGACGTACGGATGCTCGGATGGGTCCAACCGACTCCAGCCGGTCGTCACCACTCCGTAGCCGTCTCCCGCGATCGCCGCCCTCGACCGGGTCGGGATCGGTCCGTTCTGATCGAGCACCTCGCCGTAACGGTCAAACTTTGTGAGCAGCCCCTCGGTCGAGAGGATGGCCACCTGGCCTCCCGCCAGTGCAGCCAGCTTTTCCGCGTAACCGTCGAACTCCACGACACCCCGCTCCCCAAAGTCGTCGTCGAGCGTCCCGTCGGCCCTGTACGAGAGGAGAACCGGTGTGTACCCAGGAATCCGTCTTGCCAGCACGACAAAGTTGCCGCGTGTCGTCTTGACAAGCTCGCTTCCCGCGAACGGGAATGGCGGATCCTCGAAGGTTCCAAATCGGCCGAAATCCCGGTCGATCTCTCCACGTCCGGTTATCGCGATCAGTCGGGACGACTGGTGAAGGCCAACGCTCGACTTGACTTCACGTGAGGCGAGGATTACTGGAAGGCCTCGCGAGTTCAACGCTGCTCCCCCAGGACGAAAGCTCGGTTCCCAACCGTCGATCGTCATGACACCATCGTCCCCGAAACGTCGATTCAGATCTCCATTACGAGAGACCGCCGCGACCTTGATCTGACTTCGTTCGTTTCGGGGGCGAGTGCCATCGATGAACTTGCGGCTCACGGAAAATACCGTCGTGGGAGAAGCCAGGATGCTGCGAGCGGGAGAAAGCCCCTTCGCGCGGAAGGCACCTCCCCTCCCGAAGCTACGGTCCGGGAATCCGTTCTGGTCGAGTTTCACGATCACCTGGCTGGACTTTGGCCTTCCCACGACCGGATATGAGCTGGATGCAATAAACAGAGAGCCGTCGTCTGCCATGGAAAACGAGGTGGGAATGTCGGAGTCGGGACCTAGGCCAGGACCCATCTCGTAGGTGTGCCATCCCCGACCCCGAAAGTCCAGGTCGGGTGTGCCATCGTGGCGGTAGGCGAACACGCCCACGTCGCCGCTTGCCATGGAAATGACCCGGAAGCCACTTTCATCGGCCGTTATGCCTATCGGTCGGGTAAAGCCCGGCGCAGTGAATGGAACACGATCAATTCGTCCGGTGCCGCCGCCGAAGGATTGATCGAGAACGGAAGCGCTTCCGGTCGCTGGCATCACCATGAATCCCGCGAGCACGAGGCAAGGGAGAAATTTCAGCAGCTTCTTGTTGAAACCGGGGAGACGAGACTCGAGGCGCAAATGAATCCTTTCAACGGATGAAACACGCCGGGAGAGGGGAGTTGCGTTGTCTTAGGCCGCGAGCTGATCGACAGTCTGAAGCGAGCGGTCGAAAGGCACCACCGGCCAGGTTCCCTCGATCTGCTCGATTCGACCCTGGCTTGCGAAATAGTCCTGGAGTTCGGCCGCCTGCTCGGCTGCCCACTGGATCTGGAGCTCGTGAAGTTCAAAGAGTTCCATGTGACCGAGCACGTCGTTCCGGGAGGCCATCCTCCAGGCCAGTCGGGCCGCGGCCAGGGCATCGGCATCGGCAGCGTGCGCATCGGTCAGAGGCACAGTGAAGTCCTCGCAGAGGATCGCAAGGTTTCGACGACCCTTGCGGTACTTGTTGAACTGCTTGTCAAGAACGTAAGGGTCGATCACGAGCAGACCGTCCGGACCTCCGACCCGGTCAACGAGCGGAACGACGCCGTGCCGCCGCGCCTCCCGGTCGAGGATCGTCAGGTCAAAACGCGCGTTGAACGCGACCACCGGGATCTCGTTTTCAAGCGCCTGCGCAAGCAACGTGGTGATCTCTTCCACGGCCTCCGCGGCGGGAACGCCTTCGCTTTGCGCCATCTCGTTGGTGATCTTGTGAACTGCGGTCGCTTCAGCCGGGATTGCCACGCCCGGATTGACCAGCCAGGAGCGGCTGGCGGACCCTTCACCCCCGCCTACCAGGCTCACCGCTGCCGTAACTATCCGATCTGACTCAATCGACGTTCCGGTGGTTTCTATGTCGAAGGCGGCCAGCCGCCCGTCAAACCAGTTCACGATCCAGAAGGTAGCGTCGGCCCCGGACGCACCATCTGACAGATTCCGGTCGACTACTCCTTGGCGAAGCCTGGAGCAGAGGCGCTCGGATCCGGTCCGAGACCCGGAGCCACGTGCTGGGGAGGGCCCTCGGGACCCTCGTCGGCCGGATTCACGTTTCCGGTCGGTACCTCCGGCTTGGGCGGGATCGGGGCCGAAGTGGGCAGGCTGTCCAGGTAACGGTCGACCATGCGGGCAGCCTGGCGACCTTCGTTGATCGCCCAGACGATCAATGACTGACCCCGACGGGCGTCGCCCGCCGCGAAGACTCCGGGAATCGAGGTTTCGTAGGTGCCCGCCTTGATGTTTCCGCGTTGGTCCTTGTCTACCCCAAGACCGTCAAGGAGCTCCTGTTCAGGGTGCAGGAAGCCCATCGCCAGGAGGACCAGGTCCGCCTTGATCTCGAAATCACTGCCCTCGATCGGAGCAAACGGTGGTGCGGCGTCGGCCTTGGCGACGGTGATGCTCTGTACCTGCCCGTCCTCTCCGTTGAAGGAGGTTGTGGTCACGGAGAAATCCTGCTCGCCCTTCTCAATGCCGCGGGCCTCTTCCATGGCGTACGAGAGGCGGTACTTCTGTGGCCACAGAGGCCAGGGAGTGCGGTCGTCGGGCCGGTGCTCGGGAGGCTCGGGGAGCAGTTCGAGCTGGACGACGTCCGCGGCGCCTTCGCGGATGGAATGCCCGACGCAGTCGGCTCCGGTGTCACCGCCGCCAATCACGACCACGTGCTTGCCCTTCGCGGAGATCGGAGCAGGGGCTGGTGCTTCGGTCATCGGCTTTGGGCCCACCTCTCCTGCGAGCCAGCGGTTGCGGCTGTACAGGTAATCCATCGCAAAATGGACTCCGTCCAGGTCCCGGCCAGGTGCCGGCAGATCACGAGGGACACGGGAGCCGGTCGCGAGTACGACAGCATCAAAACGGTCGCGGAGCTCCTCAACCGATACGTCAACTCCCACGTCGACGCCGCACTTCACCTCGACGCCTTCGTGGACTAGCTGCTGAACGCGACGCTCGACCACGGTCTTCTCGATCTTGAAGTCCGGTACACCGAAACGGACCAGACCACCGGCGGCCTCATCACGCTCAAACAGGGTGACGCTGTGGCCGGCACGACGAAGCTGCTGGGCAGCCGCCATGCCGGCCGGCCCTGAGCCGACAACGGCAACCTGGCGGCCCGTCTCGCGCTTCGGTGGGCGCGGACGTATCCAGCCTTCCTTCCAGGCACGGTCGGCAATCGACTGCTCTATCTGCTTGATGGTGACCGAATCACCTTCCCGGATCTCGAGCACGCAGGCCGCCTCGCAAGGTGCCGGGCAAAGCCTTCCGGTGAACTCCGGGAAATTGTTGGTGGCGTGAAGCTGGCGGATCGCGTCCTGCCAGCGGCCGTGGTAGACGAGGTCGTTCCAGTCGGGGATGAGGTTGCCGAGCGGGCAGCCGTTGTGGCAGAACGGAACTCCGCACTCCATGCAGCGGGCGCCCTGGTCCGAGAGCTCCTCATCCGAGCGTCGAACGACGAATTCGCTGTAGTCGCCAACCCTTTCGGCAGGATCCCGGTAAGGGATGCCAGCCCGCTCGATCTGCAGGAAACCTCCGAGCTTGCCCATCCTCAGGCCCCCTTCTCCGAAGCGACGCCAGTCGCCGGTTCACCAATCACGTCAACTTCGTTCGTCTCCGGTCCCTTGCCGGGTTCACCAGCACCCTCGGCCTCGAGTTCGGCCAGAACCCGCTTGTAATCGGCCGGGAAGACCTTGACGAACTTCGAAGAGGCCTCGTCCCAGTCATCGAGGATCCGTCGGGCGACCTCGGAACCGGTCCGCTCGAAATGCTCCTGGATCAGACCTCGAAGCTCGATGCGGTCCTCTTCCCCGGGCTCCTCGAGCTGGTTCAGCATGGTCGGGTTGACCCTGCCTTCGAACTTGCCTTCGTCATCGAGGACATAGGCGATGCCACCGCTCATGCCGGCGGCGAAGTTCCTGCCGGTCGGACCGAGAACCACGACCTTGCCGCCGGTCATGTACTCGCAGCCATGGTCGCCAACGCCTTCGATCACTGCGGTGGCACCGGAGTTGCGGACTGCGAACCTCTCTCCACCGACGCCGCGGAAGAAGGCACGACCCTTCGTGGCGCCATACAGCGAGGTGTTGCCAACGATCACGTTCTCTTCAGGCTGGTAGTTGGCTCCGTCCGGGGGCGAAACCGCGAGGATTCCTCCCGAGAGGCCCTTTCCGCAGTAGTCGTTGACCTCGCCGCGGAGGGAAAAACTGACACCCGGAGCGAGCCACCCGCCGAAGGACTGTCCTGCGGCGCCGCGGAAGTTCACCTTGATCGTGTCCTCGGGGAGACCCTCTGCTCCCTTGGCGTTCGCGATCGCGTTGGAGAGGATTCCACCGACGCAACGGTCCACGTTCTTGACCGCCTGGTCGAATTCCACAGGCTCGCCGTTCTCGAGCGCAGGCCCGGCCTGCTCGATCAGCTTCCAGTCGAGGTTGTCGTCAAGCACCGGCTCCTGCGGCCGCGTCCGGCGCCGGTCGACCGACGGATCGATGCCTTCGGGCCATGCAAGCAGCCCGGACAGATCGATTCCCCTGGCCTTCCAGTGATCGATCGCATCATCCGACTCGATCAGGTCGATCCGGCCGATCAGTTCATCGATCGAGCGGACACCGATCTCGGCCATGATCTTCCGGGCCTCTTCGGCGACAAAGAAGAAGTAATTCACGACATGCTCGGGCTGGCCCTTGAAACGCTTCCGCAGCTCTGGATCCTGGGTCGCGATCCCGACCGGGCAGGTATTCAGGTGGCAGGCCCGCATCATGATGCAGCCGGAAGCAATCAGTGGCGCGGTCGAGAAGCCCATCTCGTCGGCCCCGAGGATCGCCGCGATAACGACATCGCGGCCGGTCTTCAGCTGGCCGTCGGTCTGGACTGTGATTCTGGAGCGGAGGTCGTTCCGGATCAGGGTCTGCTGGGTTTCGGCAAGACCGATCTCCCAGGGAATGCCCGCGGACTGGACGGACGAAAGCGGCGATGCGCCGGTACCTCCGTCGTGGCCGGCAATCAGCACATGGTCGGCATTGGCTTTGGCGACACCAGCGGCAACGGTTCCGACACCGACCTCCGAGACCAGCTTGACCGACACCGACGCGCTCGGATTCGAGCAGCGGAGGTCGTAAATCAGCTGCTTGAGGTCCTCGATCGAGTAGATGTCATGGTGGGGCGGCGGCGAAATCAGGCTGACGCCGGGCGTCGTGTGACGGACCGAACCGATGTAGCGGTCAACCTTGTGGCCGGGCAGCTGGCCGCCCTCGCCGGGCTTTGCGCCCTGGGCCATCTTGATCTGGAGCTGATCCGCGTTCGCGAGGTAGTGGAAGGTGACGCCAAACCGTCCGGAGGCGACCTGTTTGATCGCGGACCTGCGCGAATCGCCGTTCTCCTCGGGGGTGAAACGCACCGGGTCCTCCCCGCCCTCGCCGGTATTCGACTTGCCGCCGAGCCGGTTCATGGCGATCGCGAGGTTCTCGTGGCTCTCGCGGGAAATCGATCCGAGGGACATGGCGCCGGTGGCGAATCGCTTGACGATCTCGCTTGCGGGCTCGACCTCTTCGATCGGCACCGGACCACCTTCTGCTCTCTTCAGCTTGAAGAGCCCTCGAAGGGTCGCTCTCTTCAGGGCGATCTCGTTGACCTGCTGGGCAAACTCGTCGTACTTCTCCTGGGCCGAGCCGCCCTCGCCACGCACGGCATGCTGGACCAGCGAAACGGTCTCGGGGTTCCATTGATGGAATTCCCCATCACGTCGCCACGCGTAAACGCCGCCGACCGGGAGCAGGTCTTCGCCCGTTCCCGGAAAGGCCGAGGCGTGGCGGTCCATCGTCTCCTTGGCGATGACCTCCAGGCCGATGCCGCCGATCCGGGACGCGGTCCCGGTGAAGTACTTGTCGATCAGGTTCTTCTCGAGACCGACTGCCTCGAAGATCTGGGCGCCACAGTAAGACTGCGTCGTCGAGATGCCCATCTTGGAGATCGTCTTGAGGAGGCCCTTGCCGATCGCCTTGACGACGTTCCGCTGGGCCTTCTCGGGTGACTCCATGTCGGGGACCAGGCCACCGACCACCAGATCATCAACCGAGTCGAGCATCAGGTAAGGGTTGATGGCCGAACAGCCGTAACCGATCAGGGTCGCCATGTGGTGAACCTCTCGGGGTTCCCCGGACTCGAGGATCAGCCCCGCACGAAGTCGGGTGCCAGCCCGGACAAGGTGATGGTGAACGGCACCGACGGCAAGCAGGGCGGGGATCGGCACCCTTCGGGGACCGGCTCGACGGTCGGAGAGGATCAGGATGTTGAAACCCTTCTCGATCGCGCTCTCGGCCTCGAGGCAGATCGCGTCGAGCCGGGCCTCAAGACCTGATTCGGCCTCGGCTACGTCCCAGGTGATGTCGATCGTGTCCGCGCGGAAGATGTCGTGGTTGACGTGCCGGATCGTTTCGAGTTCCTGGTTGAGCAGGATCGGCTGATCCAGGCAGAGCTGGTGAGCGTGCTGCTCGGTCTCGGTCAGCAGGTTCAGTTCAGCGCCGACACCGGCCGAGAGGCTCATCACGATTTCTTCCCTGATCGGATCGATCGGGGGGTTCGTCACCTGGGCGAAGAGCTGCTTGAAGTAGCTGTAAAGCGGAGGGCGGTTGTCGGAAAGGACCGGCAGCGCAACGTCATTGCCCATCGAACCGATCGGCTCGGCACCGGTCGCGGCCATCGGGGTGATCAGAACCCGGAGGTCCTCCTGCGTGTAGCCAAAGGCCTTCTGACGGCGCGGGGTCGGCTGGACGCCGGTCATCGTCACATACGCGGTCGGCAGGTCGTCGAAGTGGACCGATGCATTCCTGAACCACTCGCAATAGGGCTGCTGGGTCGAAACCTCTCGCTTGACTTCCTCGTCCTCGACGATGCGGTTCTTCTCCAGGTCGACCAGGAAGAGCTTTCCGGGCTGCAGACGACCAAGTCGCTTGATGTCCTCCGGGGCGATGTCGAGAAGGCCGATCTCGGAGCCCAGCACGACCATCCCGTCATTCGTCTCGACCCAGCGACCCGGGCGCAGGCCGTTCCTGTCAAGGGTCGCGCCGATCACGCGTCCATCGGTGAAGCAGACGGCGGCTGGGCCGTCCCACGGCTCCATGAGGCAGGAGTGGTAGGCGTAGAACCCCTTTAGTTCCTCGGAGAGGTCATCCCGACCCTGGTAGGACTCGGGAATCATCATCATCGCCGCGTGAGGCAGGGACCGGCCGGCCAGCATCAGCAGTTCCAGAACGTTGTCGAACGTCGCCGAGTCCGAGCCGTCAGGCCGCACAACCGGTGTCACCTTGTCGAGGTCTTCACCGAAGAGTTCCGAGGCGAGCTGCGACTCACGGGCACGCATCCAGTTGATGTTGCCCCGCAGGGTGTTGATCTCGCCGTTGTGTGCGATCAGCCGGAACGGATGGGCGAGATCCCAGCTGGGAAAGGTATTCGTGGAGAAACGTGAGTGGACCAGGGCCATCGCCGAGCGGACGCGGTCGTCCTTCAGCTCCGGGTAGAAACCGGGCACCTGGTACGAGGTGAGCATTCCCTTGTAGACAATCGTGCGGGACGAACACGAGGCGATGTACAGCTCCTCGCCGGCCGCGATCTCGCAGACCCGGCGGATCACGTACAGCTTGCGTTCGAACGCGTCCTGATCCTCCCGTTGGGAATCACCAGCGCCGATGAAGAGCTGGGCGACATGTGGACGAGACTGGTTGGCGGTGTTGCCGACGTGTTCGGTGTCGACCGGGACGTCCCGCCAACCGAGCACGACCTGACCCTCGGCCTCGGCCGTCTCGGAGATCAGGGTCTTTAGCTCTTCGCGGCGAGTCTCGTTCTCCCGTGGAAGGAAACACATCGCGATCCCGTACTGGCCCGCCGGCGGAAGGTCCACACCGGCTTCCTCACGGAAGTAAAGGTCGGGAATCTGGATCAGGATCCCGGCACCGTCGCCGGTGCTTGCATCGGCCCCTGCCGCACCACGGTGTTCGAGGTTCTCGAGGGCCAGCAGTCCCTGGCTGACCACTTCGTGGCGGGGCACGTTGTCAAGGCGCGCGACCATGGCAACGCCACAGGCGTCATGTTCGTTTATCGAGTCGTAGAGGCCGTCGCGGGTCGCGGACGACGGGGCAAATTCAGTCATTTATGCGCGCTTGTCGTGCCGCAGAGCGGCGTTTGGTTGTAAGAGACACGTATTCGCAGCGGCGGGAACCGCTGTACGAGGTGGGCCAGCCCACCGGGGCAGTTTACCGAAGGTCAGTGCCCCCCATATGTCCGGCGGGCCAAACTGCCTGCGCCCTCAGGAGAGCCCTGAACTCCGCCTCTCGTACTCCTCGCGACGACCGGAATCTGCGTGTGCGAGCACCTTGTCGGCCCCGGTCATCTCGAAGACCCGCTCCCGGAGCGCCCGAGGAAGCAGGCGTGCCGGTGCGTCCAGCCACTGGTTGCGCGCCGGTACCCAGATCTCGCTACCGCCTTCTGCCAGGGCCCGGACCACCGCGTTCGCGATGTCGTCGGGAGCCAGCTTGTCCATCAGCGGAATGTCGGGAAGCCCTGCCGCGAGTTCGGTGTTGACCAGTCCGGGAAGCACCCAGGAGATCGATACGCCGGTCCCCTTCAACTCGGCGCGAACGGACTCCGAGAAACCGATCACTCCGAACTTGGTCGCGCAGTAGGTGGCTCCACCGGGCATTCCCGCCTTGCCGGCCTGCGAGGCGATGTTGACGATTCTTCCCCTCCGCCTCGGCTTCATCCGGTCCATCGCGGCCTGCGTTCCGTTGATCACACCAAGGAGGTTGACGTCGATCATGGCCCGGGTCACTTCGCGTGACTCCTCCTCGATCGGTCCCAGCATCATCACGCCGGCGTTGTTGACGAGACAGTCGATCGGGCCGAGTTCGGCTTCGACATCGTCAAGAAACAGGTCGAAGCCGTCCCGATCTGTCACATCCAGCGGCTTTCCAACCGCGCCGCGACCAACCTCTTCCGCAGCTTCTGCGGCCTTCTCCGCGTGAATGTCACCTATCGCAACGCTCGCCCCGGCATCTGCCATGGCCCCCGCCGTCGCCCTTCCGATGCCGGCTGCACCGCCGGTCACCGCCACAACTGCTCCCTCAAGCATGTGTTTCATGGTCGCCAAAGTAACCTCTTTTTCCCTTGCCGTTTGCAGACCTCATTCCCGCGGGCCTCACCAGCCTGCCCTTCGCCGCAGGCGACCCCGCCGCCGGAGTCGGCCTGCTGACCGCATTCGTGGCGGGAATCGTCTCCTTCCTCTCCCCCTGCGTGCTGCCGATCGTGCCCGGATACCTGTCGGCTGTTTCCGGCATCTCCGTCAATGATCTGGACCGGGCTGACTGGCGAAAGGTGCTGGTTCCGAGTCTGATCTTCTGCGGCAGCTTTTCAGCGGTTTTCATTCTGCTCGGAATGGGCGCGACAAAGATCGGCTCTCTGCTCAGCGACCACCGGGATGTGCTGGACAAGGTCGCAGCGGCCTTGATCATTGCCATGGGGGTCTTGTTCGTTGCCTCGTTCTTCGTCACCAGGCTGAACAAGGAATGGCATGTCGACGCCTTGATGCAGCGCGCTGGCAAAGGCGGCCCTCTTGTGGCGGGCGCGGCTTTCGCCTTCGCCTGGACGCCCTGCATCGGGCCGACCCTGGGCGCGATCCTCTCCGCCGCCTCGCTGACCGACTCGGCCGCGAGAGGCGCTCTGCTCCTGGCCGTGTACTCGGCGGGGCTTGCGATCCCGTTCCTGCTGACGGCTCTCGCCTTCAACAAGATGACCACGGCGTTTGCCGTGGTGAAGCGGCACTACGGCGTCATCATCATGGTCGGAGGCATAATCCTGATCATCATGGGCGTGCTGATCTGGACCGGTGAGCTCTACCGACTGAACATCGAGATCCAGAACTGGATGAGCGAGAGCGGGCTCGACTTCTGGAGTTCCGTCTAGGAACCTCCGGCTGAGTCAGAGTTCAGTTCCAGCGCCCGGGGCTGTCCGGCATCTCGGGAGCTTCCGGAGCTGCCGGTTCTTCCCGGGTTCCGGGTGTCACAGTGACGAGCTCCTCGGCGACCGCCTCGACTTCCTCGAGTTCATCGCCTTCCATATCCCTGGAACAGACGATGTGGAAACGACCGGTACCGATGTTTGCGTCGGGAACGATAGGCAGGCCCCGGATCTCTTCCCAACCGAGCCGTTCGACCTCGAACGGATTCATCCGGACTTCCGCCGCCGGAAACGGGCAGGTGGAATTGTGATGATCGATCGCCTTGGAGATTGCCTCGAGGTTTTTCGATTCGGCCGAGCTCATGCGTCGATCATGACACAGCCAACCCGGCCGAACCGAAAACTCATAAAGAGTCCCTTTTCTCAACTGAGTTCGTTCATCCATTCTTTTGGCCTGTGAACGGACGGGCGCCACTGGGAGGCGCGCAAGCGCCGACTTACTTATTGGTCCAGACCACTCCGACTCCGCCGAAGCCGAGATCATTTCTGGTCTGCTCGGTGAGGTCCCAGTCGCGGCCTGCGATGTAGGGGCCCCGGTCGATGACCCGCGCGACAACGGTCCGGTTGCCGTACTGGAGCGTCACCTTCGTTCCGCAGGGCAGGTACTTGTGGGCAACGCCGCGCGTGGTCGGAGTCAGGGTTCCGCCACAGGCAACACCGTTTCCGTAAAGGCCCGGGCCGTAGTAGGACGCGTGACCTGGCCTCAGGGCGCTGAAGCGTCGACGCAAAGTGGAGTCACCGGTCGAGCGCCCGGTCCTGGCCGCGAAGACCCGGAAGCTGAAATCACCGGCACTGCGGGGGATCCACCGCACCCGGAATCGGCCGTTCGCCCGGCTTCTCGTCGTGATGACTCCGCCGCCGCGAACCCGGATCCGCAGGGTTCTGACCCCGCGAGGAACCACGGTCCCCCTGATCAGAAGGCTGTTTCCGATTCGTACAAAGCGCTCGTTTCTGGCCAGCTTGATGTGGCCGATCACAACGACCTTGCGGGTCTCGGAGCGCCGACCATCGTTGGTCAGGATTCGGAGCCTGGTGCTGGTGCGGGCCCTTACACTCGTACTGAAGCGACCGTCGGATCCTGTCCTGACTTTGCGGAGCGTTCGCCACCCGGAACGGGAACGAGACTGGACCCGAACGGCGCCCGGGTATGGGTTGCCCGTCTTGCCCCGCAGCCGGAAACGCCCTCCGAAGTTGACGGATCGGTCGGCCACCTTCAGTACCACCGGTCCCTGTCGGGTGACGGGATCGGTTTCGGTCTCGGCAGTGCCTGCGGGTACCGTCGGGGCCAGGCTTGCGGCTGCGAGGCCGGAACCAGCAGTCGAGATTGCGAAACAGGCGAGCAGGAATACAAGAGCACGGGATATCCGGCTGGAAGTCATCTTTGGCTTTCTCCTTCTGGGCGCCTGCGGAGTTAGCTGACGGATTCGGGACTCCCCTCCTGGTCGTCCCTAACGGTGGATCACCACCGGATTCACCCCATGCGGCAAATGCC
Organism: Solirubrobacterales bacterium; assembly: GCA_020438355.1. Lineage (GTDB taxonomy): Bacteria > Actinomycetota > Thermoleophilia > Solirubrobacterales > 70-9 > 67-14. The sequence continues at coordinate 138,012 of JAGQUT010000004.1, forward strand.
GCGGTTGGTTTCCCCGCCTCCCGACTGAGGGAGTTCGGCGCGTGGCGGGAACGGCCGGTGGCCGTCCCGCGAATTGTTAGCGTTTTGTGAGTAAAGGAGTGTCCGGGAGCAGGCACGGTCCGTGTGTGCGGTTCTTCACACCGCAGGAACCCCTGCAAATCGGGATACTCAGCCTTGTGACTGGCATTCCCAAGATCGCTCTGGCACAGGTCAACCCGACAGTCGGCGATCTCGACGAGAACGCGGCCATGATCACGGAATGGATCGGGCAGGCCGAAGCGGCCGGCGCCGGGATAGCCGTCTTCCCTGAACTCGTTCTCACCGGATACCCGGCAGAGGACCTCTATTTGCGGCCTGACTTCGTCGCCGCCGCCGGCGAGAGACTCAGGGAGATCGCCTCCCAAGTGGGGCAGATCACAGCGATAGTGGGGTTTCCCGACCCGGTCGGGAACCCCGTCGGCCGGGCAATTTCGGCGAATGCAGCTGCCGTGATCCGGGACGGAAAGGTCCGCCATAGCTACCACAAGCGACTCCTGCCGAACTACGGAGTCTTCGACGAGTACAGAACCTTCAGGAATGGTTCCGGACCGCTCGTGATTGACCAGTCCGGCCTCCGCACCGGAGTCACCATCTGTGAGGATTGCTGGGTACCGGGCGATCCGGTCTACCGTGATCTGGCACCGGGAGCGAACCTGATCCTTAATTCGTCGGCTTCCCCCTACCACCGCGGCAAGGGGAGGGAACGCGAAGAGATCTTCAGAAAAGTAGCCCGGGACAAGAACGCCACAGTCGCCATGGTGAACCTGGTCGGTGGTCAGGACGAGCTGATCTTCGATGGCTCGAGCGTCCTGATCGGCCCCGACGGGAGCGTTCTGGCCAGGGCAGGTCAGTTCTCTGAGGATCTCCTGGTCTTCGACCCGGGTGAAGAGTCCGCTCCGGTTGCCCAGTGGATGGACGATCTCGACGAGGTCTACACAGCGCTGGTCACCGGTCTTCGTGACTACGTCGTCAAGAACGGATTCGGACATGTGGGGTTGGGCCTCTCGGGTGGAATCGATTCGGCCCTCGTCGCCGCTCTCGCCGTCGATGCCCTGGGTCCTGAAAACGTCACCTGTGTGGTCATGCCATCACCCCATTCGAGCGGGGAAACCCAGGCGGACGCGCGGGAGATGGCCGGCAGGCTCGGAACCGGGTTGATCGAGTTCTCGATCGATGAGCCGATGGAGTCCTACGAAAGGATGCTCGGAGTTGACGGGACCGGACTAGCAGCCGAGAATCTTCAGGCGAGGATTCGCGGGAACCTGATGATGGCCCTCTCGAACAGCCGTGGCTGGCTGGTCCTGACAACCGCCAACAAGAGCGAAACCTCGGTCGGCTACTCGACGCTATACGGAGATATGGCTGGTGGCCTTGCCCCGATCAAGGATGTTCCCAAGACGCTGGTTTACGAACTTTGCCGCCACCGGAACGGGTCGTCACCGGTGATCCCCGAATCCATTCTCGTCCGGCCGCCCTCGGCGGAACTCCGCCCCGGACAGCTGGACACCGACTCACTACCCGATTACGACCAGCTCGACCGGATCCTCAGGATGTACGTCGAGGAAGACCTCGGCCCCGCCCAGATCGCCGCCAGAGGCGAGGATCCGGCAGTGGTTGCCGACGTGGTCGCGAAAGTCGACCGGGCCGAGTACAAGCGCCGCCAGTCACCCCCGGGCCTGAAAGTCACGACCAAGGGATTCGGAAGGGACCGACGGATGCCGATTACCAATCGGTATCGGCCCTGGACGGCCGATTCGGTCTAACAAGAAGTCGGCGAGCTTCGCGGCTTAACAAGAAGTCGGCGAGCTTCGCTCCGCCTCCCAGTTCAACCCGTCCGCCCACAGAATCTTTGATGGATGGGCGGGCTCTCTTGGAGGCAGGACTAAGGTTTGACGAACTGTGAGAGGTCGGCGCCTTCTGGTGCTTCCCTTACTGCCATCGTCATCTGGGCTGCTGCGCAGACACGTCCGTCCCCGTCCTTCACTTCTGCCCGCCAGACCCAGGTCATCCGGCCACGATGGATCGCGTTCGCGACAACCTCGACATCGCCGGCGGAAATCGGTCTGAGCAGATTGACGGAAATGCTCTGCCCCATTGCGATCCGGCCTTCCGGCAGAACCGCTTCGGCCGTTGCCATCGAGCAGACACTCTCGACCAGGCTGGCCATCACCCCGCCATGCATGATCGCCATCGGCTGACGATGGTCGTCCCGCATCTTCAGACGGACGATCGCCGCGTCGGGGTCGGAGGAAATCCACTCGGTGCCGAGGAGATTGTCGAACGGGGATTCAGGAAGCGTGACGTCTGGCATCAGCCGGGGACTATAAACCCATAGGGTGTGCGCTCATGCCGTTGAGTGAGGACAGCCGGGCACTCCTGCAGCTACTGCTCGGACGAGGAAAGAGCTACTCGGACATCTCAGGCCTGCTCGGGATCGACGAGGCCGAGGTACGGAACCGCGCCACCCAGGCCCTCGCCGAGATCGACCCTTCCGGGCCCGCCCCGGACGCCGAGTTGACCGACTACCTTCTCGGGCAGGCTGATCCGATCAGCAAGGCCGAAATCACCAACCGGATCTCGGCCGACCCGGCACTCAAGGACCGGGCAGACTCCCTCGCCGACCAGCTTCGTCTGCTCGTACCAGCAGCAACTCTTCCTGGTGCGGTCAAGGCAACTTCCAAGCCCGCCTCGGCTTCAACGGCGAGCAAGACTGCGGACCCTCCGGAATCGACCGGCGGACGCGGTGGGCTCGGGTCGATTTCCAGCCATCAACGCCGCCTCATCGCCGTTCTGCTGGGGGCTGCCCTGCTTGCTGTCGTCGTGATCTTGCTGGTCACCGGAGTTTTCGGAGGCTCGGATGACGGAGGAGACACACCAGAGCCATCACCCACGGTCGCGGTGCTCCAGCCGGTAGGAAACCAGCAGGGGTCGGGGCAGGTCCAGTTCGGCTTCGCCGGAACGTCACTCGCCGCCAACCTCGGAATCAACGACCTGGAGGCCAACCAGAAGGGTCAGGGCTACGTAATCTGGCTCTACGGCTCAACCGGCGCGTTTCCGATCTATGCCACAAGGGTCGGTGAGGCCGGCGCGATCAACGGCCAGATCGAAGTCAACGAAGCCGCCATTTGCCTTATCGCGACCGATGTCTTCCCGACCCTGCGCGTCTCCCGAGTGAGCAACAAGGACTTCACCGAAGCGCTCCAGCAGGCCCGCGCAACCGGTCGCGCCAACGCCAGACTGCCGGAGTACACAGGCCAGACCGTCCTGGAGGGTCAGATCTCGATGCCGCAGGACGCCAAGGACACGATCGTCCCGATCTGTAACGGCACCGCTTCCCAGGCTCAGCAGTAGCCGCGGACAGAGTCAGCCCATCCATATCTGGCGCTGTGGGTTGTCGGGTTCCGCCTGAAGGTGAGGCGAGGCCCGCTGACTACTTGAGGATCTTGCCGGGATTCATGATGCCGGCCGGATCGAACCGGTCCTTCAGGCTTGCGATCGCCTCGATCCCCAACGGACCGATTTCGCCTTCAATCAATCCGGCGTGATCGCGTCCGGTGGCATGGTGGTGCGAAAGGGTTCCACCCCCCGACTGAATCGCCTCACATGCGGCTTTCTTGATCTTCGGCCAATTGACGGCGCCACCTTCCGGGCCCTGGCTTGCGATGACCGTGAAGTACAGGGAAGCCCCGTCGCGGTAGGCGTGGGAAAGGTGGCACATGACGATCCCCTCCATCCCGTTAGCGGCCAGTGCGTTCTCAATCGTGGAGCGCACCGACTCGTAGAGTCTTCTGTGCTGGCTCCACTGCTGGGCGGTCTCCAGGGTCTCGACCAGAACTCCGCGGTCGAGCAGGGCCTCTCGAAGGTACGGGCCGTGGAAGCGTCCCCTGGCCCAGCCTTTACCGGCAGCCTGTCCGAGGAACACGCCTCCACCCCTTCGAATCGTGGTTGCCACCGCGGAGCGGCTCCTCCGGACGGCATCCGAGGTGCCCTCATAACCGGTGATGACAAGAGACCCGCCGTCGCGGCCTCGAAGCCGCAGATAACGCTTGAAGAGCGTCCCCGCAGCACCTGAAGGCAGGGACATCGCCAGGTTGACTTCGGTCTCGGGGACATCCGAGACCCGGATGATTGTCGGCAGAAGATCGTGCTGGGCAAGCGCCCTGACGGCTTCGTTACCTGCCTCGAAGTCTTCGACGATCCATGCTTCGTAGCGTCGTGCTGCCGGGACCGTCCGGATCCTCACCTCCACGTCCGGAATCACACCGAATGTCCCTTCCGAGCCGACGACCACTTCGCGGAGCGAAGGCCCGATCGAGGTGTGTGGTGTCCGGATCGTGGAAAGCTCGCCTTGCGGCGTGATCATGCGGATAGAACTGACAAGGGAGTCGAAACGCCCGTACCCGCTGGATGACTGGCCAGCTGACCGGGTTGCGGCGAAACCGCCGATCGTTGCGTACTCGAACGACTGGGGAAAGTGACCGAGGGTGAAGCCTCTGGAAGCCAGCAGCGCTTCCGCTTCCGGTCCCCTGAGCCCCGCTCCCAGCTTCGCGGTCAGGGAGCGTTCATCGACCTCCATCGCCCTGAGCCCGGCAAGATCAAGGCTCATGACCGCAGCGTGGTCACCCTTGATGGGGGTTACGCCTCCGACGACGCTGCTGCCACCGCCGAAGGGAACGACGGCCACGCCATTCGCGGAGCAGGCCTCGAGTATCGGCCCGATCCGTCCGGCGTCCTCTGCGACCACGACCGCGTCCGGAGCAAGGTCGAGTTCCCCGGAGCGAAGGGCGAGCAGGTCCAGGTAGTTCTGGCCGTTGGCATGACGGACCCGGTCCTCATGGCTTGTGAAGACGTTGTCCCGACCGGCAGCGTCTAGCACGGCATCCGGGATCGGCTCGGCATCCGGGATTCGAACGGCTTCGATCGATCGAGCAGTCCCGTCGCTTCTCGTCTCGATTCCTCGTTCGGCGAGCATCCTTTCCCCCGCTGGTCCGAGTTCCGCAGGCTCGTCGGGGTCTCCCCAGCCCCACCAGCGGGTGTCACGCCTTGGCTGGGTCACCCTTCGGCCTTCCCGTCAAAGATCTTGCCAAGTGCCTGGAGCGCCCCGTCGATCAGCTCCTTCTGGCCTTTCTTCATTGAAAACCCGGCAATGCGCGCGCTTCCTCTGAGCGTGTTCACCGTAGTCAGGCTGACCTCGCTCATCCCTTCTGCCTCGGTGATCCTGATCTCGAACGACTGTCTGGCCAGATGGGCTTCATAGGGAGTTCCGTCCAGTTCATGCTCCCACTCATAGCGCCGGGGCCGGGTCGCAGCCGTGCAGCGGTAGTCGAGTCGGAGCATCCGGCCGGAGTCGGCGCCCAGCACCGAAGTCCAACGGGTCCGCTCGGTGCCGGCGCGACCGGCTACGTCCTCGACCCGAACCACCCTCGGCCACCAGTCGGGAAGCCGGGCAGGGTCACTGACCAGGTCATAGACCTGGTCCGGGGATGCTGAGAGCTTCTTCTTTCTGGTGACCGTCGGCAAGCGGGGTCAGCTGTCGGCGAGACGACGAAGGTCCCGCACAAGAAGGGCATGCTTGAGTTCGCTGAGTACCGTCGCCATCCGCTCCAGGCTTTCGATGGCTTCCTTGCGCCTCTGGGGGTTCCGTGACGCCAGCTTCGGGGCGAGAAGAGTCTCGATCAGGTTGACCTCGCGGTCGGCCGAGGTCTTGAACAGCTTCAGGTTGCGGGCGCCGACCCCGGATCTGGCAAGTTCGTTGGCCGCACGGACGATCTCCATGTCGGTCTCGTCGTAGACGGCACGGCCGTTCTCGTTCTGGGGGGTGACCAGCCCGAACTCGGCCAGTTCACGTATGAATTCCGCCCGGGCGCCGGTCTCCTCCATCACGTCCTCGAGCGAGAACCGGGAGCTGGTCGTTCCAATCAGCTTCGCGCGCCGTGCCGTGTTCGAGGAACTACCTGAAAGTCCGCTGACCGAAGGGCCTGCCGCCAGTTCCTGGCGGATAACCCGAAGGGGCAGGAATTCGTCCCGCTGGAGCCGCAGCACGGTCCGCAGCCTGTCGACATCCGCCTGGCTGTAGAGCCTGTATCCGCCCTGGGTACGGCGCGGAGTAACAAGTTTCTGGTCCTCCAGGTAGCGGATCTTCGAGATCGACACATCATCGAACTCCTTGCTCAGGAGTTTCGCTACGGCCCCGATGGTCAGCGCCTTGCGAGGACGGCGGGGCGCCATCTGGGCGCCTTCGGCAACGTTCTGGTCACTGAGCGTCATCTCACCGCTCCAGATAGGTCAGTTTGTACTTGCCGACCTGAATCTCGTCCCCGTCCTCGAGGCGCTGCGACTCGATCCGCTTCCGGTTCACGTAGGTGCCGTTCAGGGAGCCAAGGTCGTCGATGTAGGTGCCATCCCCGCGGGACACGAGCAGCGCATGGTTACGGGAGACCGTCACGTCGTCCAGGAAGACGCCGGCGTCGGGGCTGCGACCGATCGCAACCCTTTCCTCTTCCATAGGAAAGGTCTCACCGGCGCGCCCGCCACCGCTACGGATGACCAGGGCGGCCCCGGTACGTTCGACTTCGGCGTCGATGTCGACAGCTTCGATCTCGCCGGTTTCACCGACCTGGTAGGTCGAAGTTCCCTGTTCATCTCCCCCTTCGCGGCGGCCGATGAAGTTACCGCACTTCTGGCAATAGTTGGCTGCCTCGGGGTTGATGAATCCGCATTCGGGGCAGTGGGTTGCCATGAGAGGCATTATAGGGAGAGGCAGACAACCCTCAACCGGGGCTTTACTGTTGGGTCGAATCTCCCGCCGAAGCAGTGGCTTCCAGAGCCTGAATGCGGTCCCGGCCCACCCTCGCGTAGAGGTATGTGGCGATTATCCCGAGGACCACCCCGAGCGCCAGTAGCGCTGCCGGCACCCAGCTGTCCCAGAGCATTGCCAGCAAGAGGGAAGCCATGACAGGGAACACTGCCACCCTCCCGAACCAGTTGACCTCGATGTCGACGCCCTTCGAAAGTCCCCACCTGGCCAGCAACAGCGTCGCGACCTCCCGAAGCAGGAGCAGCAGCAGCAGCCATCGCGGCAGAAGTTCGAAATGCCAGCAGACGACGAGTCCGGAAAGGATGGTGAGCCGGTCGATCACCGGGTCCATCAGGGCTCCCAGCCGGCTGTACTGGCCCGTAACCCTGGCCAGGAAGCCATCGACATAGTCGCCTCCGGAAATCAGGAAGAACAGGAACGCCGCGGTGAAGTCGCGCCCGTCATCCGAGCTGAAGGCGACATAGAGGAAGAGCGGAATCCCGAGCAGCCGCAGATAGCCGATCAGGTTGGGAATCGTGAAAGGACGAAGGGGCTGGCCGGCCCGGGTCGGTGCCGGTTCGGCACCGGAGCGGTCGAGCCCGAAGAGACGTCGGATCCTGCCCTTGCCGAAAGGCGCCGAGTCGCCCATCAGACCTAGCCAGCCAGCGAGGAGTAGATCCGGGCAATCTCCTCGACGCCGCCCTCGACCGGGATCCTGTGCTCCTCGCCCGATCGGCGCTCGCTTCCTTCAAAGATGCCGTCCGCCAGCCCGCGTCTTCCGACCACGATCCGCAGGGGGCAACCCAGCAGCTCCGCGTCGGTCAGCTTCTGTCCGGGACCCGCGTCGCGATCGTCGTAGAGCACGTCAAAGCCTGCCTCGAGAAGCTGCTCGTAAAGGTGATCGGCTTCGGCCCGCTCGGGCTCGGCCGCTTTCGAGAGTGAGACGAGGTGGATCTGCCAGGGGGTGATCGGCGTGGGCCAGGACAGACCCTTCTCGTCGGCGAACTGCTCCGCTGCCGCGGCGACGATCCTGGCGGGACCGATTCCGTATGAACCCATGACGATCGGCTTCTCTTTGCCGTCCTCGTCGAGGTAGGTCGCGCCCAGCGGCACGGTGTACCTCGTCCCCAGCTTGAAAATGTTTCCGACCTCGATAGCCGGCACCAGTTCGATCGAATGGCCGTCATCGGTGGTGTCACCCTCGACCACGGAACGGATGTCTACTTCCTCGAAGGCGAAATCACGACCGGGTTCGACACCCTTCAGGTGCCGGTCCGGCCGGTTGGCACCCGCCACCAGGCCGCCGCCGGTGATGGCGCGATCCTTCAGTGTGCGGACGGAGGCTCCGACCGGTCCGATGAAGCCCGGTGGTCCGAGTTTCTCCTCGATCTCGTCTTCGCGGGCAGGCCGGCTCGCGATGCCGATCGCGTTGGCAAGCTTGATCTCGTTCAATTGATGGTCGCCCCGAATCAGGACGAGCAAGAACTCGCCATCGTCGGTCACAACCGGAACCGACTTGATGAGGGATCCCGGATCGACTCCGAGAAACTCTGAAACTTCGGCGACCGTCTTCAGGGCCGGCGTTTCGACTTCCTCCGGTGCCGCCAGCTCCTCCCCCGCGTCCACCGGCCGCGGGTTGGCGCTGGCGACCTCGACATTGGCTGCGTATCCGGGCGCCAGGGCGATCGTGTCCTCACCGGCCGCACAGGGAGCCATGTACTCATGTGCCGCGGAGCCACCCATCATTCCGACGTCGCTTTCGACCCTGTACCACTGCAGCCCCGAACGGTCGTAGATCCGGTCGTACGCTTCGATGCAGAGGTTGTAGGTCTCGTCCAGTCCGGCCTCGTCGCGATCGAAACTGTAGGCGTCCTTCATCACGAACTCGCGGGTTCTGAGAATGCCGGCGCGTGGTCGCGGTTCGTCCCGTTCCTTGGTCTGGATCTGGTAGACGAGCTGCGGCAAGTCCCGGTACGAGCGGACCTCGTTGGCCATGTGAACCGTCACGCATTCCTCGCCGGTCATTCCGAGAACCATCGGTGAACCCTTGCGGTCTTCCAGCTTCAGCAGCTCGTCGATTCCGTACCGGCCCGTTCTCTCCCACGCGTCAGCGGGTTGGAGCACGGGCATCGAGATCTCCTGACCACCGATGCGGTCCATCTCCTCGCGGATGATCTGTTCGACTTTCCGATGGGCACGCCAGCCAGCCGGCAGGTAGGTCCAGAGACCCGATCCGACCTGGCGGACCATCCCGGCCCGGACCAGCAGTTTGTGGCTGATCGCCTCGGCATCGGCCGGGGCATCCTTCAGCGTGGGCAGCAGTGTTCGGGAAAGCCTCGTCATCGAAGGCCAGATTATCTGTCGGCGGTGACTTCGGCTTCGGCCACCCGGTAGAAGTCGGGTGCGTCGCTTCGCCCGGTGATCAACGGTTCATCACGGATCGCCTCGGCTGTCGAGACGTCCCAGCACTTGCGAAGACCCCGGGTACCCAGGAAGTCATCCAGAGTGTCCGGGTCAAGGCCGAAGCGGAACGGTTCGCCGACCCTTGCAACCTGCGCACTCCATGGAGGCTGGCTCGATCCGCCCCTTTCAAGCAGGGCGACATCGATGTAGGTGAAAACCAGCCGACTGCCTGAAGCGCAGGCAGAGGTAACCCATTCGATCGTCTGGTCAACAGCCTCCGGCGTCAGGTAGCTGAGGACGCCTTCCCAGACGCAGACGCTGGGGGTGCCCCTCTTGAATCCGGCCATCTCGAGCGGTTTGCCGACACCTTCGTCGAGCAGGTCGAAAGGGACGTAGGTGACGTTCTCCTGGAGGGACCCGGTCTGTGCCAGCAGGCGCGCCTTCTTCCGTTCCTGGGTGGGCGGCTGATCCAGCTCGAACACCTTGAGCGCCGGGTCCGCACCGAGGCGGTGGGCCCTGGTGTCGTATCCGGCGCCGAGGATTGCCATCTGGATTGCTCCGTCGGCGATCGCTGATCTGACGGCGTCGTCGATGAGTCTGGTTCGCACTGAAACCGAGGGCCTCGATCCCGGCCAGTTGCGGTCGACGTAGGAGCAAACGAGTCTTCTGCCGATGCGGTTCCTTGCCAGCCGGGCTCCGAGCTTCAACTTCCCGTCAAGGAAGCAATCTGCGTATGGATCGCTGAAGAGCCTCTCCTCTTCCGGCCGCGAAGACTCGATGGCGCGAAACAGAGCAACGTACTCCGCCGTCTTGCTCGTCCCCCCAGGCATCGGGGATCTGCTCAGGCCCTGGTGAACCGGCGGCCGGCGGTCGGCGAGACGTCCTCGTCGACGAGCAGCTTGTCGTTCTCAGCCTTCTGTGACGCCTCGTGCTCCATCCGGGCGATCTTCTCCGGGGTCAGATCGCCGGCGTTCTCGTCCTCGATCTTCTTGACCCAGGCCTCGCCCTCGGCGGATTCCCGTTCGTCGAACTCGACCTCTCCACCGCGGTCCAGCGAAAGGTCGATCTGCTCGAAGAGCGTGTCCACGAGCTGTGAAGTCGGGACCTTCTTGATTGCCTTGCCCTTGGCGAAGACGACGCCCTCGTTCTTGGCGCCGGCGATGCCGAAGTCGGCTCCCTTTGCCTCGCCGATGCCGTTCACTGCGCAGCCGAGGACTGCAACCTCGATCGGGTCCTCGTAAGTTTCGAGACGCTGCTCGACCTCTGCGACTACCGCGTCCATGTCGAACTGGAGTCGGCCGCAGGTCGGGCATGCGATCAGCACCGGTCCGCGCTCTCGCAGTTTCAGGGCCTTGAGGATCTCCCATGCAACCTTGACCTCTTCCTCGGCATGGAATGTCGAGAGGCTGATCCGGATCGTGTCACCGATGTTGTCGGCGAGCAGGGCTCCGAGGCCGACGGCGCTCTTCAGAGAGCCCGACCATTTGGTGCCCGCCTCGGTGATCCCGAGGTGGATCGGGTAGGGGATCTTCTCCGAGAGCAGCCGGTTGGCGGCGATCGTGTTGGGGACATTGGTCGACTTGATCGACACCTTGAAGTTGGTGAAGTCGAGACCTTCCATCAGTTCGACAAACTCGGTGGCGGCGGTCACCAGCGCTTCGACGGGGTTCTCGCGCTCCAGAGCATGAAGGTGCTTGGGCAGCGACCCGGAGTTCACACCTATCCTCATCGGCGTTCCCTTGAGGTTCGCGAGTTCTGCCACCTCGGCGACCTTGTCGCGCCCGCCGATGTTTCCCGGATTCAGGCGAATGCAGTCTGCGCCCGCGTCGATTGCCTTGAGCGCAAGGGTGTGGTTGAAATGGATGTCGGCAATGATCGGGATCGGGGACTGCTTGACGATCGTCTTGAGAGCCTCGATGTCCTTGTCCCTGGGAACGGCGACCCGGACAACATCCGCCCCGGCCTCTGCGACCTTGTTGATCTGGTCCATGGTCGCTTCGAGATTGGCTGTCTCGGTCTTTGTCATCGTCTGGACGACCACCGGGGCGCCGCCCCCGACCGGAACCCGGCCAACGAATATCTGTCGTTTTGATGCCACCCCTGCAGGCTACCGGAGCCGATTACCGGTCAGGAGCCACCGACGGCTCCCCGGGCGATACCTAACGACCTGCCCAGGCCTCGAGAACCCAGCCGAGATCCTCGCTTGACGCGGCCGGATCGATGATCAGCTGCTTCGGGTCCGGTTCATGCGCCTGCCCGGTGATCCGGCGAGCTGCCGAGCTGATGCCCCGACCGATCGCACCTGGCTTTCTCTTGGGGAGGATCCCGCGGTCGATCCTTGCGTCGGCTTCGTGGATCAGCGACCTGCCGAGCACATTGCCGCCTTCTGCCCATTTCATGCCTGACTCGATCGCCGGTTCAACTTCAGCATCGAGACCCAGTTCGGAGGCAGCCCGCAGGGCGATCGGCGCAACCGCGACCTGGGTGACTGCCAGTACCGGGTAGATCACGGCAGCCTCCGAGCGGACCGGGTCGATCAGGCCGGGCCAGGTGCCATCTGCCCGCTGCAGCCCGAGAAGGCCACCGACCAGGCGGTCCACCCGCTCGCGAAGGTCCTGATCACCAGCCCGGACCATCTGGCAGAGCGCGTGTAGCAGGTGAAACTGGCTTGCCACAGGTGCGGCATTGCCAAGGCGGCGCACATGTACGTCCCGGGAGAGCCCTCCCGGCGTCAGACGACCAAGGATCTCGGACCGCACATCATCGACCAGTCCGGCCGCCGACTCTCCGGTGAGTACCGAGCTCTCGGTCAGCCCCGAAGCGAGCCAGGAAAGCTGCTCAAGGGGGACCTTGTCAAACCCGCGGACCGAAGCCCGGCGGATCAGGCCGTCGATCTCCCCGATGGCTTCTCCCCCAGCCCGCGATTCGGCCCAGAGCGCGAGTCCCAGTTCGCCCAGGCTGACGCCGCTGCCCCCGAGGTCTCCAAGGATCCGGGTCCTTAGTGCTCCGGTGGAAAAGGGCTGCTCCGTGTCGGATTCCTCGGCCCTGAGCAAACCGAGCAGCACGACAATCCCCGCCTGCAGGGCCGTTGCGGGTTCAGTTTCGTCCTCTACGCCTTCGATGCGCGCGGTGGCACGAAACAACCCGCTGGCCACCTGAAGCTCAGGCAACCGCGTCAGTGCGATGCGCTCGAGGGCGCGAGGTTCAACCATCTGTTACGAGGTTAGTAGGCGCGGGGTTCGCGGGGGCGGCCGACGACGTTTCGGGCCGAGGAGCCCGCCCCTGCGAATCCCGTGCCCACCGGCATCGGACGAGCCAGCTTCAGGCGTAAAGCTCGTCGATCTCCGACTCGTACTTCTCGGCGATCGGCTTCCGCTTCAGCTTCATGGTCGGCGTCAGCTCGTCTCCGCCGGGAACCCATTCGCCGGGAATCAGCTTGAACTTCTTGATCTGTTCGACCCTCGCCAGCTTGCTGTTTGCCTCGTCGACAGCCGCCCGGATTGCCGCCTCGATGCGTTCGTCACCGGCCAGGTCCTCGAAGGATCCTTCGATCCCGTTCTGGCTCGCCCATACGGGCGCGAAGTCCGGGTCCAGAACGATCAGGGCCACGTTGTAAGGCTTTCCGTCTCCGACGGTCACGGCCTGGTTGATCAGCGGGGAGGCCACCTTGATCTGAGCCTCGATGTTCGCGGGAGACATGTTCTTGCCGGCCGCATTGATGATCAGTTCCTTCTTGCGGTCGAGAATCGAGATGTACCCGTCCTGGTCGATCTCGCCGATGTCACCGGTGAGCAGCCAGCCGTCGACGATGGTTTCGGCCGTCTTCTCGGGCTTGTTGCGGTACTCCTTCATCACGAACGGGCTGCGGCACAGGAGCTCGCCGTCCTCTGCCACCCTCATTTCCACCCCGGGGACCGGCGGTCCCACCGTTCCGATCTTGATCCGTGAAGGCGGATTGATGGAGATCACGCCGCAGGTCTCAGAGAGGCCCCACAGCTCACCGACCGGGATGCCTATCGCGTGGAAGAACTCGAGAACTTCCACTGGAGTCGGAGCAGCCCCGGCGCTCACTGCGACGGCTTCATCGAATCCGAGGGCAACTCGCAGATGGGAGAAGAGCGCTTCGTCAGCGGCTGCCACAGCAGCGGCGAGTTCCTCGGGAACCTCTTCTCCGGCCTGTTCGAGGCGCACCTTCTGGATCGCCGCATCGAGTCCGGCCTGGGCCTTTTCGCGCTGTTCGTCCGGCAGCCCCGCGAGGTTTCCCTCGAGACCGGCCTTCAGCTTCTCCCAGATCCTCGGCACGGCGAAGAACCACGCGGGACGAACCTTCGGCAGGAACTCGATGATCCTCTTCGGGTCCGGGCAGATGTGAACTTCGAGCCCGTGGAGAACCGGCGTGTAGTAGTTGGCGCCGCGTTCGGCAATGTGAGCCGCGGGCAGCCAGGAGATGACCCTGCCACCATCCGGCGGGATGTCCAGGACGGACTGCATGACCGTGGTGAGCATCGACATCAGGTTGCCCTGGGTCAGCAGGACTCCCTTGGGGGGTCCCGTGGTGCCGGAGGTGTAGATCAGGGTCAGCGGATCATCGAGACCAACCTCGGCCGCAATCGGGGCCGGATCGAAGTCGGGCTCGATCGACTCCAGCTCCTCGAGCGTCATGTCTCCGCCCTCTCCACCGATCACTACGACCTTCTCGAGCCCCGGAAGGTTCTTGCGAGCTTCCATCAGGTTCGGCAGGAAGTCAGGTTCGGTGATGATGAGCTTCGTCCCCGAGTCCTCGACCACGTATTCGATCTGGTCGGGTGCGAGCGTCTGGTAGATCGAGAAGGGAAGAGCCCCGATCGAGACGGCGGCGAGGTCGATCGGAATGAAGTCCGACCTGGCTCCGAGCAGCATGCCGACGCGATCCCCGCGCTCCACCCCTAGCGACTTCAGGCCTCCCGCAATCGCGCGAACCCTCCGATCCACGTCATTCCAGCTGAGTTCAACCCCTTCTTCCTCAGACTTGATCGCCAGTCCGTCGCCCTTGCGAGAGACGGTGTTCTGGAATGCCTCGTAGAGATTCTTGAATTCGGGCTCGACGGCAGGACCGCCGTTGAACTCGGTAACCGTTTCGGTCGTCTGCACCTGCTCCTCCTCTGCTCTCTTCCCAAAGCGCTGCGCCCGGGAATCTACCCCACACGGAGACGGGGGCATATAGGGGAAACCCCCTACCTGACGTTGAAGCCTTCTCCGGTGAGCCGGCCGATGTCGTTATTGAGTCCCAGCAGGAAAAGCCCTATGACGAGCACAAAGCCGATCAGGCCGGCTCTTTCCATGACCGCGAACGGCACCGGTCTGCCCCTCACCTTCTCGACGATGCTCCAGAAGATGTGACCGCCGTCGAGTGGCAGGAAAGGGAAAAGGTTGATGATCCCCAGCGAGAGGCTGATCAGGGCGATCAGCGTCAGGGCTTCGCGGGCACCGACGTCTACAGCCTGTCTGGTCACCTCGTATGAACCCACAACTCCAGAAAGCTGCTCTCTCTGTTCCTCCTCGTAGAGCCTGGAGAGCGCAGAGACCGTGCTCGAAGTGACGAACCACATGTAGTCGAGCGAGATTCGAGCCGACTCGACGGGCCCCGGGTTCACGTCTTCGAGACCGAAAGCGAAACCGAGGCGGCTTCGATCGACGGCCGCGTCATAAACGGGAGTTATCTCGAGGGTCTTTCGCTGGCCGTCCCTCAGCAGGACGACGGTCGCTGGTTCCTCGGCCTTGCATCCGTCGAACTGCTCCCCGGCGCACTTGTGGGAGTTGATCTGGTTTGCGATCTGCTCCTGATCACCGGTGACGCCGTCTACGGACAGGATTCGGTCTCCCGGTTCGAGCTGACCCACGGCCGGGGTGCCGGGCTCGATGCGTTCGACGTTCTGGCTTGGCTGCTGAATGCCGAAGGCCAGAAACCAGAGGATCAGGAAGGCGAGAATGATGTTCACCGCGGGTCCTGCCCCGATCACGACTATCCGTTTCCAGACCGGCTGGTGGTAGTAACCACGGGCAGCAATCTCCGGAGGTAGCTCCTCATCCGGGTTCATACCCGTGATCCGGACGAACCCGCCTAGCGGGATGGCCCCGATCCCGTACTCGGTCTCTCCCCTCTTGATCGAAACCAGCTTCGGCGGAAAGAAGAGAAAGAAGCGCTCGACTCGCATGCCGGTCGCCTTGGCAGCGAAGAAATGACCGGCCTCGTGGAGGACGATCAGGGCACTGAATGCGAGGAATGCGAGGAGGAAGCTCAAGATGCGGTCAGGGCGACTCGGGTCATCCCTGTCCGGAAATAATCTCAGACGCGCGCTCCCGGCTGGCTTCATCCACCGCAAAGAGCTCGTCAAACCCTCTGGCAGGGCCACTTCCCATGTCCTCCAGGGTCTGTTCGATCACCCTCGGGATGTCGCTGAAGGAAATCTCGCCTCCGAGGAAGGACGCCACGGCCACTTCGTCAGCGGCGTTCAGGACACAGGGCGCGATGCCTCCCTGCTCACCTGCTTCGCGGGCGAGCGCCAGGCAACGGAACGTCTCCGGGTCCGGAGCCTCGAAATCCAGACTCCCGACCTGGGCAAGGTCAAGCCGTTCGACCGGCACCTCGGCCCTTTCCGGCCAGGTGAGCGCATAGGCGATCGGCACCCGCATGTCGGGGTACCCGAGGTGGGCAAGCGTAGCGCCGTCTCTCAGGTCGATCAGCGAGTGGACGATCGACTGCGGGTGGACCACGACACCGATCTGCTCGTAAGGCAGCTGAAAGAGGTGATGGGCTTCGATCATCTCGAAGCCCTTGTTCATGAGTGTCGCGGAGTCAATGGTAATCCGCCCGCCCATCGCCCAGGTTGGATGGTCAAGGGCCTGCTCGACGGTGATTCCTTCGAGGTCGGTGCGGCCACGGAACGGACCGCCGGATGCGGTGAGGACGATGCGTTCGATCGCGCCCGGGTCTTCGTTTTCGACCAGCTGGAAAAGGGCTGAGTGCTCTGAGTCAACGGGCAACAGGCGGGCTCCCGTCGCAGCGGCGAGTTCGGTGACCAGCTCGCCCCCGATTACAAGGCTCTCCTTGTTTGCCAGCGCGACGTCGATTCCCCCGGTCAGGGCGGCGACGGTTGGCCCGAGTCCGGCCGCTCCGACGATGCCGTTGAGAACGATGTCGGGGCGGGTCAGGCCAATCATTTCTACTGCGGAATCCGGGCCCTCGAGCACGTTGCCATCGAAGTTTTCTCTTGCTTCTGAGGCAGCCTGCGGATCAGCAACGGCGATCGTCTCGAGGCCCATCGACCGGGCCTGGGTCACAGCGGTGCGCCAGTCGCGCCCGACCGCCACACCGACCGTCTCGAGGTCGGCCCGGGCGGTCACTATTTCGACTGCCTGGGTGCCGATCGACCCGGATGATCCGAGAATAAGAACCCGTCTGGTTACGGATTCGGCCGCCATCAGTAGACCAGCGCCACGGAGACGTAGTACCCGACGACCACAGTGAAGAAGACGGCATCCAGCCGGTCCAGCAGGCCCCCGTGCGGGCCGAAGAGGTTGCCGGTGTCCTTCGTGTCGAGGTCACGCTTGATCATTGACTCGAAAAGGTCACCGATTGGTGCTACCGCCGCGACCGCGGCCCCGAGAATCAGGGCGTCAACCCCGGAAAGCCAGTCCTGGTAGAGACCGGCGCACCAGACTCCCAGCATGCCGATGAGGAAACCGCCGATCAGTCCTTCGATGGTCTTGTTGGGCGAGAGGTTCGGGGCGAATCGGTGTGTTCCGAACATCCTGCCGACCGCGTAGGCGCCCGTGTCACAGGCAAAGGTGCCGACCAGCACGTTGACAAGAAGACCTGCGCCGTGGTCTGGCAACTCCCGGAGAAGCACCGCGTGGACTAGGGCAGTGCCGATCCAGAAGATGCCAAGCATCGTGATGGCGATCGAGATCGTCACGTCCTGACGGTTTCGGCGTCTTGCAGCTGCAAAGAAGACGAGAAGGAACGGCAGCGCCATGAACATCAGGATGTTGAACTGGGTGCCTAACCATGCGGCCAGGACCATTCCGACCAACGCGATGTAGGCCGGGATCTCGAAGGGCCGGTACCGGTCGGCCATCTTGAAGAACTCGCGAAGTCCAAGGCAACCGAAGATCGCCAGGGCACCCGCGAACCACGGTCCGCCGGCGACGATGATCGCGATGACCAGGATGATCCACGGGATCGCGACGAGGATTCGCTTGGTTGTTTCCCCCATCAGGCGGTCTCCCTCGTTCCGAAGCGACGCTGACGCTTTCCGTACTCCTCGAGGGACTCTTCGAAGGCTTCCCTGGTGAAGTCGGGCCAGAGCTCGTCCCGGAAGACGAACTCCGAGTACGCGCACTGCCAGAGCAGATAGTTGGAGATGCGCTGCTCGCCGGAGGTGCGGATCAGCAGTTCGGGATCATGCATCTCTGGGGCATAGAGACACTGGCGGAACTCTTCTTCGGTCGTGCCGTTGAACTTTCTGGCCGCGTCCACGATCTCGGCCCTGCCGCCGTAGTTGAAGGCAATGAAGAAGGTGATGGTGTCGTTTGCTGCTGTCAGCGCCTCGGCCTCGGCCATTTGTTCCTGCAGATTCTGCGAGACACCCTCACGGCGCCCGATGAAGCGCATACGAACGCCTTCCTCGTTCAGATCCGGGGTCTCGTCGACGATACGGCGGGAAAACATCTCCATCAGGCCGGCAACCTCTTCCGGCGAGCGGGACCAGTTCTCGGTCGAGAACGAGAAGACAGTCAGTTCACGGATTCCGAGTTCGACCGAGTCCCGCAGCCTCGCCTTGACTGTGTCAGCGCCGGCCTTGTGACCCTCCTTGACCGGCAGACCGCGGCTCTGGGCCCAGCGCCCGTTGCCGTCGGTGATTATGGCTACGTATCGGGGTGCGCTCACACCTCGAGGATCTCTTCTTCCTTGCTCTTGAGCAGGGAATCGATCTCCGCGATGGCGGCATCGGTTTCCTTCTGTAGGGCTTCCTCGCCCCGGCGTTCGTCGTCCTCGCCGACTTCGCCTTCCTTTTTCAGCTCACGCATGTCGGCCATGACGTCGCGTCGGACGTTCCGAACGGCCACCCTTCCGTCCTCTGCCACACCGTGGACGACCTTGACCATTTCCTTGCGCCGTTCCTCGGTCAGGTCGGGAATCTGGAGCCGGATCACGTTTCCGTCATTCGAGGGGGTCAGCCCGATGTCCGATTCCTGGATCGCTTTCTCGATCAGCCCGAGCGCGCCCTTGTCGTAAGGCGTCACGGTGAGCAACCTGGCTTCGCTGGCGGCGACATTCGCGAGCTGGTTGAGCGGGGTGCTGGCGCCGTAGTAGTCGACGGTGATGCGGTCGAGGAGGTGCGGAGTGGCCCGGCCGGTCCGGACGGTTGCAAACTCGCCACGGGTGGATTCGACGGACTTGGCCATCCTGTCCTTGGCGTCGATCAGCAGGTCGTCGATCATCAAATCTCCTTTGGCGAGCGGTTAGACGGCGACCCTGGAGCTGACCAGCGTGCCCACTTTCTCGCCGGAAACGATCCTATCCATATTGGCCTCTTCTGCCATGTTGAAGACATAGATCGGCAGGTCGTTGTCCATACACAGACTGAGGGCGGTGGAATCCATCACCTTGAGGCCCTTTTCGATCGCCTCGCGATGAGTTATTTCGGGGATGAACTTAGCGTCAGGGTTGGTCGCCGGGTCGGAGTCGAATACTCCTTCGACGCCATTCTTGGCCATCAGGATGGCCTCGGCATGAATCTCCAGCGCCCTTAGTGCGGCGGCTGTGTCGGTGGTGAAGAACGGGTTGCCCGTACCGGCGGCGAAGATGCAGATCCGCCCCTTTTCGAGGTGGCGCATTGCCCGCCGACGAATGTACGGCTCTGCGACTTCCTTCACGTCGATCGCGGAAACGACCCGGGTGAAATGACCGTGCTTTTCAAGCACGTCCTGAAGCGTCAGAGCGTTCAGGAGGGTCGCCAGCATCCCCATGTAGTCACCGGTCGCCCGGTCCATTCCCTGGGCGGCCCCGTCGACGCCACGGTAAATGTTGCCGGCCCCGACGACGATGGCGACTTCGACGCCGCGGTCGCGGATCACGCCGATCTGACGGGCGATCCTTTCGACTTCTTCAGGATCGGTCCCGAAGTCCAGCTTGCCCATCAGGGCTTCGCCGGACAGTTTCAGCATTATCCGCCTGAACCGCGGCTCCGAATCGCTCATCCCGTAAGGAAACTACCGCCTGTCCGCGGCTACTCGCCGACCCGGAAGCAGGAGAAGCGGCTGATGACGACGTTCTCGCCAACCTTCGCGGCTATTTCCTCGCGCAGCTGCTCGATCGTCTTCGAGTCGTGCTTGTCGGTGTTGACGTGCTCCTGTTCGAGCAGGGCGATGTCCTTCGCCCACTTCGACACCTGACCCTCGACGATCTTCTCGATCACGTTGTCGGGCTTACCTTCTTCCTTCGCCTTTTCCTCGAAGACCCGGCGCTCTGCGGCAATCTGGTCCTCGGGGATGTCCTCCTTGGACACATGGGTCGGAGAAGCGGCAGCCACATGCATGGCTACCTCGTAGGCGAAAGCGGCGAAGTCCTCGTTACGCGCGACGAAGTCGGTCTCGCACTGGACTTCGACCAGGGCGCCGACCTTCTTGTTGGCGTGAATGTAGGAGGCGACGATGCCTTCCGAGGTTCCACGGTCGGATCGTTTGGCGGCCGAAGCCTGGCCCTTGACCCGAAGCAGCTCGATTGCGCGGTCCGCGTCACCGTCAGCCTCGATCAGGGCGGCCTTCGCGTCCATCATGCCGGCGCCGGTCTGCTCACGCAGGGCCTTTACGTCGGCTGCCTTGATTTCTGCCATCAGTTCTTCTCCTCGGTGTTCTCTTCGGCCGGTGCTTCCTCGGCCGGTGTTTCTTCAGTGCTTTCGGTGTCGCCGGCATCCGGTGCGACGGCCTGGGGGTGCGGATTGTCCGGCACCGCCTGCGGATGCGGGTTCTCGGGAACGGCCTGGGGGTGCGGGTTATCCGGCACCGCCTGCGGATGCGGGTTCTCGGGAACGGCCTGGGGGTGCGGATTGTCCGGCACCGCCTGCGGATGCGGCTTTGCGGCCTGCTCCTTGGCTTCGGCTTCCGCCTTGGCCTTCTCCTCGCGGGCACGGGCCTTCTCTTCGGCCTGCTCCTTCTCGATCTGCTCGCGGCGGGCGCGTTCTTCTTCTTCACGCTTCTTCCGCTCGGCTTCTTCCTTCTCGCGCCGGGCCTTCTCCTCTGCGCGACGCTTCTCCTCGATCACGGCCCAGGCGCCGGCACCCTGCTCGACGGCGGTGCCGATCGTCGAGATGACCAGCTCGCAGGAGCGGATCGCGTCGTCGTTGCCGGGGATGACGTGGTCGATGTGGCCGGGGTCGCAATTGGTGTCGACAAGGGCAATCACCGGCAGGCGCAGGCGGGTGGCCTCGCGCAGGGCGATCTCCTCGGACTTGAGGTCGGTGATGAAGACGGCATCAGGGACGCGCTCCATGTCGGCGACGCCCCCGAGGGCGAACTCGAGCTTCGCCAGCTCGGCCTGCATGTTCATGCGTTCCTTGGTCGGCAGCAGCTCGATCTGGCCGGACTCGACCAGTCCGCGGATCTCATGCATCCGCTTGATGCGCTGGGAGGCGACGTTGAAGTTGGTCAGAAGACCCGGCAGCCAGCGCCGGTTGACGTACGGCATGTTCGACTTGCCGGCCCAGTCCTCGATTACGTCCGAGGCCTGCTTCTTGGTGCCGACGAAGAGAACCTTGCCTCCGCCCGAGGTGAGCTCCCCGACGAAACGGCGGGCTTCTTCAAGCTTTTCCTCCGTCTGGAGGAGGTCGATGATGTGGATCCCGTCGATCTCGCCAGCGATGTAGCGGCGCATATTCGGGTTCCAGCGGCTGGTCTGGTGGCCGAAGTGGACTCCGGCTTCCAGGAGTTCCTGGATTCCTACCTGGGACATGCTTCTCCTTGAATTGGTGTGAAAAACGGATCCGCCCGGGCCGTTTTCGGTGGAATCCGCCTCGGAACCGTTCCGGGCGGCAGGAGCCACCGTCGTATCCCGGGGGTTAGGGAATACGGACGGCGAGGGATTCTAGAGGGAATCGGGGTTTCGTGCTGTTTCCAGCGCGAGGGCCAGATCGGCAGGAAGAGGGGCGGTAAACGACATCTCCTCCCCGGTCCGCGGGTGCGGGAACTCGAGACGGGCCGCGTGAAGGAACTGGCGTTCGAGCCCGTAACGCTCGGGGCCGCCGTAGGTCGAGTCCCCGACGATCGGATGCCCGATCGCTTCCAGGTGAACACGGATCTGATGGGTCCGACCAGTCTCGAGCCGCACTTCCAGCAGGCTTTCCCGTCGGAGCGCCTCGATGACCTCGAAATGAGTGATCGCCGGCCGTGAGGATGCGCCGTTCACCGCCATCCGGTGCCGCTTCCTCGATGCCCGACCGATCGGCGCGTCGATGGTTCCGGTCCGGGAGCGAAAGCGGCCGTCGGCAAGGGCCGTGTAGATCCGCGAAACCTTGCGCTCCCGAATCATTTGCTGAAGGTCCCGGTGGGTCTCCTCTTCCCTGGCAACTACCAACAGGCCGCTGGTACCCCGGTCGATCCGGTGGACGATGCCGGGCCGTTCGGGATCGTCTCCTCCGGCGAGCTCGTCGCCGAGCATTTCGACAAGGGTCTCTCCCTCGTGGGATGGTGCGGGATGAACGACGAGATCCCAGCCCTTGTCGATCACCGCGAGGTAGTCATCCCGGTAGACGACCTCGAAACCGCCCGGTCCGGGCTCACTCTCGTCGCTCACTGGAGCCTCAGGGGCCACCGGCTTCGCCCTCCGGCGCATCTCCCCCGGCTTCTTTCTCGCGACTCTCTTTCTCACCCCAGATCAGGCTCACAGCCAGCAGGATGACGCCGATCGTGATTGCGCAGTCGGCGAGGTTGAAGGCTGGCCAGTTCGGCAACAGGATGAAGTCGGTGACGTGACCGATTCGGATCCGGTCGATCAGGTTGCCGGCCGCGCCCCCGAGAATCATTCCACCGGCGATCCAGGTGAGGTTGCCTTCCGGCGCGGAGGCGATGAAGGCTCCCAGGGCAACCAGCGCTATCGCGGCAAGGAGGATCACGAAGATGCCGCCCCCGCCAGCGAGCCCGAAGGCGACACCGTCATTGTGAGAGTGGGTGAAATCCAGCGGACCGATCACGTTGACGAGGTCCCCCGTGTTGATCTCGGCGACTATGACCGCTTTGGAGGCCTGATCGAAGACCACGACCGCTGCCGCGAGGAGCAGTGCCCAGATCAGGTGCCGCTGGTTTCGCATCTCAGCCGCGGACCAGGCCGACGACGATCATCTGGGCGATCAGCAGCAGGAGAATTCCGACCACCGGACTCAGGTCGAGGGCGAAGCCGCCCCCACCGACTGGCGGCAGGAAGCGTCTGAAGATGTTCAGGTACGGGTCGGTCGTCTGCCGGATGAACTCCGCCGTAGCCTGCACGGGCGTGCTCTCGGGCAGCCGGGGTATCCACGACATCAGCACCCTGACCAGCACGAGGATGATGTAGACGGTGAAAAGGGCGTTGACGTAGGCGGCCACGTCACCCCTGGTGAGGGCCAGAATCGGGTCCACGTTCAGGCTCCGCGCATCCGGGCGATCGATGCCTCGTACGCCCTTCTGAAGGCTTCCGCTCCTCCAGCAGCCGCGAGTGCTTCCAGCCCCGCCTCGGTCGATCCGCCAGGCGATGCGACCGCTGTCTCGATCTCGAACGGAGTGCGTTTGCGAAGGAGTTCTGCCGTTCCTGCCATCGACTCTCCGACCATACGGATCGCGACATCAGGTTCGAGGCCGCCGGAGGCTCCCTCCTGACCGAGGGCTGCGGCCACGACCGCGAAATAGGCGGGCGAACAGCCCATGACCGCGGTCGCCACATCCATCTGCTCGTCCGGAAGCTCGTAGACCGTGGCAATGGAGCCGAGCAGCGTGTGGCTCTCCGCCACAATCTCCTGATCGGCGCCCTCCGGATCCGCCATGCAGATGACTCCTGTCCTGACCTCGACAGCCAGGTTCGGCATGAGCCTGATGACCGTGCTTTCGGGGAAATGCGAAGCGAGCACCGAAAGCGGCGTCGCCCCCAGCAACGAAAGAACCGCCCTGGGCGTCGGGAGACTGGCTGCCACTCCATCAAGGGCGGCCGGTTTGACGGCCAGCACGACGAAGTCCGAGCGCTCCACCAGTTCCTCGTTGGTCTCTACGGCCTCGCCTCCAACCTCGGCGGCCAGTGCAGTGGCACGACCTGAACCGGAGTCCGTGAAGAGCATCTGCGTGGGCGCGTCAGCTTCTGCCCCGGCCCAGCCACGGGCCATGGCGGCTGCCATGTTTCCGGAACCTATGAATCCGACGATCATGGTCGGAAGGATATGGACTACGACTGGTTGAAGAAGCCCTTGTCGATCAGGCGTGCCTTTTCTTCGGCCGATACTTCGACGTTGCGGGGTGTCAGCAGGAAAACCTTCTCGGCGATCCTCTGCATGCCGCCATCGAGTGCGTATGTCAGGCCTGAAGCGAAGTCGATAAGCCGCTTCGAAAGCTCGTGGTCGGTGGTCTGCAGGTTCAGGATGACCGGCACCTTCCGCTTGAACTGATCGGCAACCTGCTGGGCGTCGTTGAAGTTCCGGGGGATGACCAGGTGGACCTGAACGTCATCGCCGTCACCACCACCAGCGACCGAGCGGAGAGCGCGGTTGCCCCTGCCACCGCCTCCGGAGGGCATCGGGTCGTCGTCGGCAAAGATGTCATCGATCTCGTCGTGCCGGCTTCGCCTCGAGGTGGGCAGACGCCTCACGTTCGCTTCGCGACTGCGGCGGCCACGACGGTTGTCGAACTCGTCTTCTTCGACGTAGTCGTCCTCGTAGTCGTCGTAGCCGTGATGGTCATCTTCCTCGGCGAGGCCGAAGTAGACGAGAGTGCGGTGCCAGGAATCGCGTAGTGCCATAGGTATGCGGTGTTTTCTGTTCCGGGGGGCGTATTCCTCCCGGTTGGACGACAGGTAACGAGGATTATCACGGAAATACCCGTTTTGCAGCGGAAATCACGCTCATTGCGAATCTGGAACCAGATTCACCCACGAACTCAGCCTGGGTCTGCCTCCGAACACACCCGATCGCCGGACCCGACTCGTCGCCACGGGCCCAACGTGGCCTTGAAATCGCCCACGGAGAATCGAGATGCCCCTTTTGCGCCTATAAGTGCCAAAAAGTCGATCTCGTTTGGACCCGGTTCAGTTCAGCCAGGCGATGCCGGCTTGTCGGCCCGTCCGGCCCCGGTCCCGGCGGTGCGAGAAGAACCGCTCGTCGCAGTAAGTGCAGATGCCCGCCGATTCGACCTCATCCACCCCTGAGCGGGTCAGGACTCGTCTCGCGACCTCGGGCAGATCGAGGTTGCGCCCGTTCATCAGTCCAACACCGAGTTCACTGAATTCCGCTTCGACTTCAGGGCCGACTTCGAAGCAGCAGGGCCCGATCCCGGGGCCCACCGCAGCGGACACCGCGCCTATCTCGGCTACTGCGTCCTCGATGATTCCCGCCGCAAGGCCACGCCAGCCGCAGTGGAGCATCGCCAGACCGTCCTCCCCCAGAAGTGCGACGGGCAGGCAGTCGGCGACCAACACCAGGAGAGGCCTTCCGATCTCGTCGCTCAGCTGGCCATCGGCTTCCAATGGCGGGCTCTCCCCGGGGTCCGCATAGGCACCCGGGTTCCTCTGGTCGGCCCTCGAAAGAACCTTCCCGTGGATCTGGAAGCCCATCGACACGCGGGCTGGTTCGATCCCGAGGGCACCAGCCAGCAAGAGCCGGTTCTCCATCACGTCCTCGGTGCGGTCCTCGGTGACGACCCCCAGATTGAGGGAAGCGAAGTCTCCCCGGCTCACCCCTCCCAGCCTGGTGCTGAAGACAGCGGTTGCGCGGCCAGACAGGTCAGACTCAAGCCAGGGTATGCCGTTCTTCTCTCGCCAGTTCAACTGCCGTTCCCGGATGCTGCTGCCAGCGCGACCTTCATCTCCTGGTCCACCCCGCTCGCCCTGCCGTCCAGCTTCGCTTCAAGCGCGGCGTCAAGGGCCTCCCCGACCTCCGGGCCCTCGGGGATCCCCGCGGCGAGCAGGTCGGCGCCGGTTATCTCGAGTTCCGTCCAGCGCCAGTCCCGCTGCCAGCGGTCGAGCCACTCCGCACCGGCGGCGCGGGCAAGCAGCAGATCCAGTGGTTCCTGCCCGCGTGCCCGGAGGTAACCGTCCCAGACCGATTCGGGTTCATCGAGAAGCCGGGAAGACCCGTCAAGGTCCCCGAAGACCGCTCCGAG
Source organism: Solirubrobacterales bacterium (assembly GCA_020438355.1). GTDB lineage: Bacteria > Actinomycetota > Thermoleophilia > Solirubrobacterales > 70-9 > 67-14. The sequence continues at coordinate 163,624 of JAGQUT010000004.1, forward strand.
CACGATCTGCGGCGCGGCGACCTCCCCCTTCCAGGGATCGACCTCGCTCAGGGCGAGCGCGCGGTCGGCGAGGTCCAGTCTCTCCTCCTCGAATTCCACAAGCCCCCAAAGCCGGGCGAGCTTCAGCGCATCAAGTGAGTTGTCTTCCATCGAGATCAGTCGGAGCTCGTTCTCGATCCGGTCGCGGGAGATCGTCGAAGTGTCCACCGCGAGCATGAGGCCAGCGGTGACCGGGTCGAGGTCGAATCCGAAGCGCGCGGCGTACCTGGCAGCACGAAAGGCACGAGTCGGGTCATCGACGAAGGAGTCGCTGTGGAGAACCCTGATCACTCCTGACTGAAGGTCTGAGAGACCGCCGAAAGGATCGATCAGCTCCTCGTCCTCCTCAATTCGAATCGCCATCGAGTTGATGGTGAAGTCCCGCCGGTCCAGATCGTCCGTGATCTGGCCGGGTTTGACCTCTGGCAGCGAGCCGGGTCGCTGGTAGGTCTCGGTTCGGGCCATTGCAATGTCAACCGGGCTGCCGTCGATAAACAGACTCACCGTCCCGAAGCGTTCATTCGACTTGTAATCCGGGTCGAGCGCGAGGGCCAGCGGCAACGGGTCGCCCTCGACGACCAGGTCGATGTCGTCAACCCTGAAATCGGCGAGGGCATCGCGGATCGCTCCGCCGACCAGGAACACCGGCTGGTCGGCGACCTGGCGCACCCGTTCGATCACCGGATGGGTCCGAATCAGCTCCGCGAGGCGGTTGAAGTCTGGGTCAATTCCGTGTGCCATCTCTCGTCTCCCGTACCATGATCCCTTCTTCGGATGACCGATACACAGTCCACACCGGAAGGCGGACCCGAAAACGGTCCGTGGTACAGGCAGCGGGGCAAGGTAATTGCCCTGGCCGTCGTTGCACTGGTAGCGATCGGCGCAATCGGACTCATTGCCTATAACGAACTGAAGCGGCCCGCCGACGTCAGCAACCCCGACGTGCCTTTCGAGGCCCCGATCGCCAAACCGAAGCCGGTTCCGGAGGACAAGACGGTCAACTGGACGACCTTCCGGCTCAACCCGCAGCGGACCGGCTATCTGCCGGTGACCGGCATCCACCCTCCCTTCAAGAGGGTCTGGAAGTACGGGGACCAGCCTCTGCTCGAGTTCCCTCCGATCGTGGTTGACGGCAGGCTCTATTTCGTCGACAACGACGGCCATGCGAGGGCCCTGAACGCCGACACCGGCCGGGAAATCTGGCACCGCCGGATCGCCTCGCTCAACGCTTCGACTCCGACCTACTCCAAGGGCCGGCTCTACATCGTCAACCTTGAACCCGGGCATGTCCTTTCACTCAACGCGAAGAACGGCCGGAAGATCTGGGAGAAGGGCCTGCCCTGCCGGTCAGAGTCCTCGCCCGTGGTGGTCCGAAACCGGGTCTACTTCGGCTGCGAGAACGGCGTCCTGTATGCCCTCAACGCCCGGAACGGAAAGGACATCTGGGAGACATCGGTCGCCGGAGCGATCAAGGGCGCTCCCGCCTACGTGGACGGAACTCTTTATGTCGGTGATTACGGTGGAGTCGTAACCGCGGTTCGGGCGAAGTCCGGGGCGACTCTCTGGCAGTCGGACGGACTCGGAACCAGCTTCGGTCGTGCGGGAGCGTTCTACTCGACCCCGGCTGTCGCCTACGGTCGTGTTTATCTCGGAAGCAACGACGGCCGGGTCTACAGCTTCGATGCCGACACCGGCGAGCTTGCCTGGACCCATTCGACTGGAGGCTGGGTCTACTCCGGGCCGACGGTCGCCCAGGTGCCGGGCACGCCGCCTACGGTCTACATCGGCTCCTTCGACGGCAACGTCTACGCACTCGACGCCAAGTCAGGTGAGACCCGCTGGACCTTCCCGATGGAAGGGCGCGTGATCGGCTCGCTGAGCGTGATCGGCCGGACCGTTTACGCAGCCACTTTCGACGGCACCACCACCTACGGGCTCAGCGCAAAGAGCGGCCGCGAGGTCTTCGAATTCCACACCGGTGCCTACATGCCGGCGGTATCGGACGGCGAGAAGCTCTACCTGGTCGGTTACTCGAGCATCCATGCGCTCTTGCCGATCACCCCGAAACAGGCTCGTGCCGAGCGACGCGCCAAGGACGCCAGGAAAGCCGCCCGCCAGAAGGCCCGAAGGCAGGCGAAACAGGCCGGAAACGGCGCCAACGGTAACTGAGCGTGGATCCAGGTTTCGAGTCCAGGTTGGCTCGTCGCCGCGAGCAGGTGAAGCGAAGGCAGGTTGTCCGGCGTCGGATCCTCTTCGGCAGTGTCGCCGGAGTCCTCGTGATCGCGGCCCTGGTCCTGCTGCTTATGGGCGGCTCTGACAGCACCGACAACAGTCAGGCACCGGTCGCAGCTGCCTCGGGCCAGAACGATGCCCCAGCGAACGAAGCCTCCGGTACCGGCGGCGAAGCCGCTCGGGGCGGCGCCCAGCCGGATGACTCCTGGAAGCCCTACACCGGACCGGTCCCGATCCTGATGTACCACGTAATCGGACCCGCCGCGGGGTCCGAGGATTACCCCGGCCTTTTTCTGGACACCGCTGATTTCGAGGCGCAGGTCGAATGGCTGGCCGACAACGGGTACACGGCAGTCACGCTGATCCAGGTCCAGAACGCCTGGTATGACGGCGCCACCCTCCCCCCGAAACCCGTGGTTCTGTCCTTCGATGACGGCTATCTGGGCCAGTACCTGTACGCGATGCCGATCCTCGAGAAGCAGGGCTGGGGCGGTCAGCTGAACCTGAAGGCGGAAGGCTCGGATCTCTCCTCGAAGCAGGTCAAGAAGATGTACCGGGCCGGCTGGGAGATCGCCTCGCACACGATCACCCATCCCGACCTGACCACCCTCGATCCGGCCACCCTCGAGCAGGAACTGGTCGGCTCCAAGGAGATGCTCGAGAAGGATCTCGGAATCGAGATCGTCAACTTCTGTTACCCGGCCGGCCAGTACAACGCCGAGGTAGCCGACGCGGTCGAGGCCGCCGGTTACCGGGGCGCTACCACGGTCAATCCCGGCCTGGGAGAAAAGTCGATGCCCTACGAGCTCGACCGGGTAAGGATCGACAACGGCGATGGCGCCGACGCCCTGGCCGAAAAGCTCTCGGCCCTAGGCGTCTGATTGACCTGCTGCCCTTGGGCCGGGCCGTGTGTGGGGTCCTTGGTCAGCACAGACTGAGTCGGACCCCACACACGACCCGGCGGAGGACGCCATCAGCGGAGATCAAGGACCCTGCCGGACGTTCAGAGTCGGACTGGGATTTCGTGGGCGGTCATGTGTTCTTTGGCCTGGCCGACTGTGTAGTGGCCGTAGTGAAAGATGGAGGCGCAGAGGACCGCGTCCGCTTCACCTTCCTTGATCGCTTCGACCAGGTGGCTCAGGTCGCCGGCTCCGCCTGAGGCGATGACCGGGACGTCTGTCGCTCTGGCGACCTCACGGGTGAGCTCCAGTTCATAGCCAATGTTCGTTCCGTCACGGTCCATGCTGGTAAGGAGGATCTCGCCGGCGCCCAGACGGGTTGCTTCCATTGCCCACTCGATCGCGTCGCGACCCGTGGGGACCCTGCCGCCGTTCAAATAGACGCCGTAGCGGCCGTCCTCTTCCTTTTTCGCGTCAATCGCAATGACCACGCACTGTGAGCCGAAAACCTCGGCCAGTTCGCAGAGCAGCTCGGGCCGTTTCAGGGCGGCACTGTTGACAGCCACCTTGTCGGCCCCTGCGCCCAGTACCGCCCGGGCATCCTCGACCGATCTGATGCCGCCACCGATCGTGAACGGAATGAAGACGTTTTCTGCCGTCCTGCGGGCAAGGTCAACGATGGTTTCGCGACCCTCATGGGAGGCGGTGATGTCAAGGAAGACGAGCTCGTCTGCGCCTTCGGCGTCATATCTCTCGGCCAGTTCAACCGGATCGCCGGCATCTCGTATATCGACGAAGTTCGTGCCCTTGACGACCCGGCCGTTATCGACATCCAGGCAGGGAATGATCCGCTTCAGGTCACTCATTGCCAGCACCCTTCAAAGCCCGGATGCCCTCCTGGACCGTGAACTTGCCCTCGAACAGGGCCTTACCGACGATCACGCCTTCGACATTGGCGGGGGCCTCGCGTGAAAGCTCTTGGAGGTGGGCTAGTTCACCGACCCCGCCTGAGGCGATCACCGATGCGTCGGTTGCTGCTGCCACGCGGATCAGCTCGGGAATGTTCGGTCCTTCAAGGGTGCCGTCCACCTCGATCGGGGTGAACAGGAACCTGATCACTCCCCTTCGGGAAAGCTCGACCGCGGCGTCAGCCACGTCTACCCCGCTCGACTCGGTCCAGCCGGCCAGCGAGACCTTGCCGCCCCTGGCGTCGATGCCGACCACGACCTGTTCGGCGCCGCGCTCGGCAATCAGGGCATCAAGGAAATCCGGATCCTTCATCGCTGCGGTGCCGACCACAACACGGGAGACACCCGCGTCGAGCAGCCTGGCTGCCGATTCCAGGTCCCTGACTCCGCCGCCGACCTCGATCGGGCAGTCAACTGCCGCGGCCAGTTCCCCGATCTTCGTCAGGTTGACCGGTTCCCCTGAACGGGCGCCGTCGAGATCGACCACATGCAGGTACTCCGCGCCGCCATCGGCCCACTGTCTGGCCGCATCAACCGGATCGTCGAAGTAACGGGTTTCCTGGTCGTACTCCCCCTTCAGGAGACGGACGGCCTTGCCACCACGAATGTCAATGGCCGGATAGAGGATCACTCGCAGATCTCCTTGAAGTTCCGCAGCAGCCGCAGGCCGGCCGAGCTGGACTTCTCGGGGTGAAACTGGACACCCCAGACCTTGCCTTTGCCGGCCACGCAGGCGAAACGGCTGCCGTAGGTGGCGGTGCCGATCAGCTCCGGCTCCTCCGGTCGGGCCACATAGGAGTGGACGAAGTAGAACGGTTCGCCGGGACGAAGACCCTCCGTGATCGGGTCCGGCTTCTCCCAGGTCACCTCGGCCCAGCCTATATGCGGAATCTTGCGACCCCCGGCCGGTACCTGATCGACATCTCCGTCGAGAAGACCGAGACCTTCGGCCCCACCCTGTTCCGTTGATGAGCCAAAGAGAAGCTGGAGGCCGAGGCAGATGCCGAGTACCGGCACGTCTTTGCCTGCTGCGTCTCTCAGTATTCGGTCCAGTTCAAGCTCACGGATCCGCTCCATCGCCCGCGGAAAGGCACCAACTCCGGGCAACACAACGCCGTCGCATGCCGTGATCGCCCCCTCATCCGAGGTGACGACCGGACTGGCACCGACCTTCTCCAGAGCCTTTTCGACCGACCGGAGATTGCCCATCCCGTAATCAAGGATGGCGATCTGGGGACCGCTGACGGTCAACCGTTCAGCGTGCCCTTGGTGCTCGGCACGCCCTTCTCTTCAGGGTCGATCGAGACGGCAACCCGGAGGGCCCGGGCGAATGCCTTGAAGCAGGCTTCGATCATGTGATGGACGTTGGATCCATAACGAACGTCAACGTGAAGAGTCATCTTCGCGCCACCCGCGACCGCCCGGAAGAACTCCTCCGTCAGCTCGGTTTCATAGTTGGCTATCGAGGTGACGGGAATCTCGCCGCGAAAGACCGAGAGCGCCCTGCCCGAGATGTCCAGTGCACATTCCGCGCAGGCCTCGTCCATCGGAACGACGGCGCTTCCGTACCGGCGGATACCTGCCCGGTCACCAAGGGCCTCGTCGAGAGCCTGGCCGAAGACGATTCCTACGTCCTCGACAGTGTGGTGTGAGCCGGTCTCGAGGTCCCCGGTCGCTTTCACCTTCAGACCGATGTTTGCGTGACGGGCGAGCAGGTCAAGCATGTGATCGAAGAAGCCGATGCCCGTTTCCGCGCTGGATTCGGATCCGTCCAGGTCGAGGCTGAGCTCGATCGCTGTTTCCTTGGTCTTCCGTTCGATTGTCGCCTGTCTGCTCATTTACTTTCCTGATCTTGATCGTCCGCCCGGACTGTGGCCGAAAGTCCGTGGACCGGCAGTCCCTCGGCCCTCGCAAGCGCATCCAGGGGACGGGCTAGCTGACGGACCGAACCGGCATCCAAGCTTACCCGCGAGGTGGGGCGTCTGAAGGTGGCCGGAGAGAGCGGGCCAAAAATCCTGCCGGTCCCGTCGGTGGGAAGCACGTGGTTCGACCCGGCGACGTAGTCACCGAAGGCGGTACCGGCCTCCTGACCGGTGAAGACACAGCCGGCCGTACGGATGGCGCCAGCCAGGGCGATCGAGTCCGCACTCATCAGCTGAAGGTGCTCCGGCGCGATCAGGTTTACAAGCGCAATCGCCTCGACAGCGGAAGGGGCCTCGACCAGGGCGAGTCGGCAATCCTGGACCGAAGGTTGTCCTGAGGCGGCGGCGTCCACCTCGATCTCGAGCTTCTCGATCACGCCCGGTGCCGTGGAGATCGCGACGAGCGGACTCTCCTCCCCGTGCTCGGCCTGCGCGCAAAGGTCGAGGGCGGCCCAGCGCAAGTTCGTGTCGGCGTCAATCACCACGGTCAGATCCGACGGTCCGGCCAGCGAATCGATCGCTACCTCGCCGAAGACCTCGCGCTTTGCCGCCTGAACCCAGGCGTTTCCAGGACCGGCGATCACGTCGACGGGCTTGATGGTCTCGGTGCCGCGGGCAAGAGCAAAAATTGCCTGGGCTCCACCAACCGCAAATATCTCGTCGACTTCGCAGAGTGAGGCCGCGGCAAGGGTGGTCTCGTTGATTTGACCGTCGGGACCGGGCGGAGCGACGAGAACGACCCGGTCAACCCCGGCCACCCGGGCCGTGACGCAGCCCATTACGACAGTCGAGGGATACGAAGCCCGGCCGCCAGGCGCGTAAATGCCCGCTGAGCCGAGAGGGACTTCTCCCACCGTGACCGTCTGACCCTGTGGCAGGTTCACGGTGCGGCTATCGGATACGAGCTGCGCTTCGGCGACCTGCCTGACGTTGGCGATCGAAATCTCCAGAGCTCTACGCACCTCAGGATCGAGCCGCTCGAGCGCCGCACGGGACTCGCTGGTCGAAACCCTGAGGCCGGGTTCATCGGCCTCGGGGGCATCGAACCTGCGGGTCATCGCGATCAGCGCCTCATCTCCACGGCTCGCCACTTCGTCGGCGATTCCGGTCACGTCGACCGTCCGTGCTTCGTGACTGAGGAACTCGCGGATCTCCCCGACCAGTTGGTCAGGGGCCGCCCACTCGAGGCGGCGGCTGATCATGACTCTCCCGGAGAGCCGCTGACTACCTGCCGGAGCCGGTCTGCGAGATCGTCAACTTCATCCCGTCTGATCCGGTACGAGACCCGGTTGGCAACGAGTCGTCCCGTGCTGGAGAGGATTTCCTCACGTACTTCCAGATTGTTCTCGGCGAGGGTGCGGCCGGTCGCGACGAGGTCGACGATGCCGTCGGCGAGCCCGACCAGCGGGGCCAGCTCGATTGAACCCTTGACTTCGACGAGTTCGACCTGTCTGCCCTGCTCGGCGAAGTACTCCTCGGCGATCCGCTTGTACTTGGTTGCGATCTTCATCATTCCGAGCCGGCGCTGATGCTCGCTCGGGGCGACATCGCCCTTCTGGGTCGCGAGAACCATCCGGCAGGGACCGATTCCGAGGTCAACCAGCTCGTAGACCGGCCGGTCGCTTTGCTCGAGCAGCACGTCCTTGCCGGTGATCCCCAGGTCAGCGGCCCCGGCCGAGACATAGGTCGGAACGTCCGAAGGCCTCATCGTGACCATGATCAGCTCGCCGCCATCGAAGACGAGGGAACGGGAATCTCCGCGTACCTCCGCGGTCTCGATGCCGATCGAATCGAGCAGATCAAGGACCTCCTCGAGAAGGGCTCCACGCGGGACAGCCAGCTTGAGCTTTCCGCCGGGTTTGCGAAGTTCCTCAAACATCCCGGCCCCGTTCCAGCTGTGCCTTGTGGATCCGTTCGATGTAGAGCGTGAAGCCGGCGGCGGGAAGGTCCATTCCAAATCGGTTCATCAGATCGTCGTAGCGACCGCCTCCCCCGATCACGTCTCCGACCGCATCGTCATAGACCTCGATCGTGGATCCGCTGTAATAGCCGATCTCACGCAGCATTCCCAGGTCGAGGAGCACCTCGCGGTTCAGCGAACGGGCGGAGATCGCCTCGAAGTTCTGAGTCAGCCTGTCGAGGACCTCGGCGAAACCGGTGCCGCCGAAGCTTCTGGCTTCCTCGAGGATCCCGATTCCCCCTCGAAGCTGAATCAGCCTCGTGGCCTGCGCGATCGCGGTTTCATCAAGCTCATCGGACTCGCGCAGGCTGCGCTCGACTCCGACCAGGTCGTGAGAGACCAGAAGCTCGGAGCTGCGCTCGATCGTCTCCGGCCCGGCGCCGGAGTCCTGGAGCAGGGCCGTCCAGAGCCCGTCCTCGCCCAGACCGATCACCGCCTGATCAAGTCCGACCGCGCTGAGCGAACGGTCCAGCAGCTCGACAACCTCCGCTGTTCCTTCGGGGCCCGGTACACCGATCAGCTCGATACCGGCCTGCCCGAATTCGCGGAGCTCACCCCGCTGGGGAGTCACGGCCCGGTAGGCGTTGGCGAAATAGCTGAGACGGTGCGGAGGATCAAGATCGCGGTAGCGGTCAGCAACAAGCCTCGCGATCGGGATCGTCATGTCGGTTCTCAGGGCTAGCATCTCACCCCGCTCGTCGAAGAAACGGTAGGCGGAATCAGCCGAGCGCCTGTCGGCCATCTCGAGTGCGTCCGCGTACTCCAGGGTCGGTGTCCTGACCTCGCGGAAGCCGGCGTTCTCGAAGGTTCCGAGCAGCGCTGACTGGATCGCGCGGAGTTCGCGCATCTCGTCCGGGAGAACGTCCCGGGTTCCTGGGGGAATCGGACGGATCATGTCCCCCTACTCGTCTACACGCTCGATATGTGCGCCGAGGGACCGCAGGCGGTCGTCGATGTTCTCGTAGCCGCGGTCGATCTGGCGGATGTTTCCGATTTCCGAGGTGCCTTCGGCAGCCAGGGCAGCGATCAGCATCGCCATGCCGGCCCTGATGTCGGGGCTGTCCACTCTCTCGCCGTGGAGACGGGTGGGTCCGCTGATGATCGCCCTGTGCGGGTCGCAAAGTGTGATCCTGGCTCCCATCGCGACAAGCTTGTCGACGAAGAAAAGCCGGTTCTCGAACATCTTCTCGAAGATCAGGATCTCGCCTTCGGCCTGGGTGGCGAGTGCGAGCGCGATCGAGGTCAGGTCGGCGGGGAAGGCAGGCCAGGGGCCATCCTCGATCTTCGGGATCGCGCCGCCAGCATCCGGCTGGACACGGAGGTTCTGTGAGGGCGGGACGATCACGTCGGTTCCCTCGACCACGGACTGGAATCCGAGCCGACGGAACTGGCGCCTGATCATCACCAGGTCAAACGGCTCGATTTCGCGGATCCGGAGTTCGCCTCCGGTCGCTGCCGCAAGGGCCATGAAGCTGGCGATCTCGATGTGATCGGGCGTCACCTTGTGGTCTGCCCCGCCGAGGGTCTCCTGACCCTGGACGATCATCACGTTCGAGCCGATCCCGGAGATCGGCGCGCCCATCTTGACCAGGAGCCGGGCAAGATCCTGGACATGAGGCTCCGAGGCGGCGTTGAGGATGGTGGTCTCGCCGGGAGTGAGGGCCGCTGCCATCAGGGCGTTCTCGGTGCCCATTACAGACGGCTCGTCCATGAAGATTTCGGCGGCGCGCAGCCCGCCGGGAGGAGCGTTCAGTTCGATCCAGCGGTCTCCCCCGACCCGGGCTCCCAGCTCGCGGAAGGCGTCGAGGTGAGCGTCGAGACGACGGCGACCGATGAAGTCACCACCAGGAGGCGGCATGTGGACGCTGCCGAAGCGGGCCAGCAGCGGGCCGGCAAGAAGAAACGAAGCGCGGATTGCGGCAGAAAGACTCTCATCGAGAGTGGTGCTCTCGACGTCCTTGGCACAGAGCCGGACGGTGTTGTCCTCGACCCAGTCGACGGTAACGCCGAGCGCTGCCAGAAGGTCGATCTGCGCTTCCGTGTCGCGGATCCGCGGCACGTTCGCAATCGTCACGACCTCCTCGGTGAGGAGGCATGCGGCAAGGATCGGCAGCGCGGCGTTCTTGTTGCCTGCGGCCGTTATCTCGCCCGAGAGCGGCACTCCGCCCTGTATTACGAACTTCTGCATTCTTTGTGTACCCCGCGGTTGACGGTTTTCGTGTGACCGGACGGGGGCACTGGCGCCCGACCGAGAGCCGGACTAGGGTAACACCGGTCATGGCACGAGCTTCCACAGGCAAAAGCCGGGGCGCCAGCTCCCGGATCGGGTGGCCACTGAAGATCATCGTGGGCGTCCTTCTGGTCCTGCTCGTGCTGCTCGTTTTGAACGCTTTCGCGCTCAACAACGAGACCAAGCCGGCCGAGATCAACGTGCCCGGCGGACAACTCGTAAACACGACTTCCGGCCAGCTCCAGGTTCTGGACACCGGGGAGCCTCCGGCGCAGGCCTCGTTGCCGGTCGTGCTGATCCACGGTTCGGCCGGGGCGATCAACTGGTGGGATGACCTGATTCCCCTGCTGGAGCCCGACCACCGGGTGATCGCGATCGACATGCTCGGGTATGGCGGCTCCGAGAAGCCGGATTCGGACTACTCGATAGAGACCCAGGGAAGGGCTATCGCAGAAGTGCTCTCCCGGCTCGGAGTCTCGAGGGCCGTGCTGGTCGGCCACTCGCTGGGTGGCAAGGTAGTGACCTCGGTTGCCGAGCAGGCACCTGCACTGGCGGCCGGTTTGACGGTTATCGACACGGCACCCGACAACTCGTTTGGCGGCCTCTCCGGCGGTGCCCGCGCCAGCCGCACCCCCTTGCTGGGCCAGGCACTCTGGCGGGTCGCGCCGGACTCGATGGTCAGGAAGAACCTCGAACAGGGCTTCGCCCCCGGCTACGACGTGCCCGACAAGTTCGTCGAGGACGTCCGTGAGATGACCTATCCGGCCTACAAGGATTCCGCGGTCCAGGGCGAGGAATACACCGAAGACCAGACCCTTGTCGAGCGTCTGACCGCACTTGAGAAGCCACTTCTCGTGATTTTCGGTGAGGAGGACCAGATCTATGACGCCCGGGAGGCGCTCAGCGCTTATGCGGCGATCCCCGGGGTCGAGACCCGCCTGATAGTTCAGTCGGGCCATTCACCGCAGGTTGAGGCACCGGAACAGACCGCGAACATGATCAACACCTTCGCCGCGTCGATCGTCGCTGCCGATACGGCCAGAATCGCCAGGGCCCGGGCTCTGGTCAGAAAGCAGCAGGCGAAGAAACGCCAGGCCAGAAACAGGGTCCGGCAGCAGGAGGCGAAGCGCAGGAATCCCCGGAACAAGGCTTCACAGCAAGCCGGAAACCAGCAGCAGAAGCAGCAACCGCAGCAGCAGGGTCCCGCTCAGAACCCCGGCAACTCAGGCCAGAGCTCCGCCAACGGTGCGTCGGCGGATGCGAAAACGGAGTCCGGAAAGGACTGGCAGGCCACTCCCTGAGCGGCCGGCTTCCGTCAGGGGGCGAAATGGCCTCCGGCCTTGGCCCACTCGAGCAGCGCTTCCTTGTTCTCGAAACTGTCCGGGATGCGGTGTTCACCCCGGTGATGGACCAGGTAAAGGGCGTTCTCCCCGAGTTCGTTTCCGGTCGCTGAACTGACCGGGGGCGCTCCTTCCGGCACCTGAACGTCCTTCCAGATGTGCCACTGGTCCTTCTGCATCAGGAAGGGCACGATGTGCTCGAGCCGGCAGAAGGCAGTGCCAAGGCTCTTGTCCGGCCAGAGCAGACGGTAGCCCTGATCCTCCTCGAGCTCGACTCCACACCAGTCACATTTGCCGCCCTGTTTCGCCATTTCAACCTTTCCTGACTTTCAGGCAAGACTAGCCGGAGCCTTTGCCTTGACCCGGCGTAGCCATCTATGCGAACATACGTTCGTATATGTTCGTTTGTGTCCTGCTTCCACTTCTGGCTCTCCGGGCAGCCCTTGAAAGGGAGCAAAACCGCTTGCTGGAGCCAATTGCGCTGGCTCCTCAGCATGACGGTCCGCAACTGACGGGCGAGGTCTCCCCCGCTGCCCACCGGCTCGGCGTCCGTCCCGGGATGGGTCTCGGCGAAGCGGTGGACATCTGCCCGGAACTGGCCCTGATCACCCCTGACCCGGCCCGGGCCGCACAGATCTGGGAGGCCGTCCTGGCCCGGATCGAGTCGATCGGAGCGTCCGTTGAATCCGAAAGGGGCGGCGAAGCCTTCTTCGACGCAAGCGGCCTGGAAAGGCTGCACGGAGACCTGGAAGGAGTGATCGCTGCGGTCTCCGAAAAGCTCGGCCCCAGCTTCCTGGTTGCGGCTGCCCCGACCCGGCTCGCAGCCCTCGCCCTGGCCGGAGAGAGAGCCGATGCTCCGGACCGGGAAAGCGGGTCCATCCTCCCCCCGGAAGAAGTCGCCGCTTTCCTCAGCCGGATGCCTGTGGCCATCCTGCTTGACCGGTTGCCCGGGCCGGTCACCGAAACGCGCCGGATGCTGGAGGCGATGCGGCGACTGGGCCTGAAAACGCTGGGTGATCTGACCGGACTGCCGGCCGATGCGGTCGCCGACCGTTTCGGCCCTTCCGGCCTGGCGGCCCGGGACCTTGCCCTCGGCATCGAAGGCCCGATCCGGCCGCGTACCCCCTTCGAGCAGATCACCGAGTGGCTGGACCTTCCCGACGCAGCCTCGGGCATCCACCTGGAGGGCGGGCTGACGATTCTCTGCGACCGTCTCTCGGCCCGTCTCAGGAGCTCCGGCCAGAGCGTCCGGACCCTGGTGCTCGAAGCCCGCCTGCTCGGCGGGGGCAGCTGGTCCCGTCAGGCCTCGCCCCGCCAGCCGAGCACCTCCTCGGCCGTGCTCCGGATGTTGCTCCTCCCCGCGCTCGAGCAGCTTCCCCGGCCTGCCGACCGGCTCGGCCTGCGGGTGCTGGAGACGGCCCCGCAGGAAGCAGATCAGCTCGAAGTGATCCACCGTCCCGGCGAGACCAGGCGCCGACGCCTCGGCGAGGCCGCCCGGCAGGTGCGGGCCGCGGTCGGCGAGAGCGCGCTGATGAGGATCCTCGAAACCGAGCCCGAATCCCGCCTGCCCGAGCGCCGGATGCTCCTGACCCCGTACTCGACCGAATGAAGACGCCGGAGAAAGCCCCTGCCGAGGTCCTCCGGTGAGACGCGCGACCATCGCCACCTCCGGGACGAAGCCGACCAGGCTCTATGAGCCGCGGCCGGTCGATGTCGCCAGCGACAGCGGCAATGCGCCAATCCAGGTGAATGACGTCGATGTGGTGCAGGTCCGCGAGGAATGGATAGTCGAGGACGGCTGGTGGACCGCAGCCCCGATCAGCCGCTGGTACTTCGAAGTGGTGCTGATCGACGGTCGTGACCTGACCGTTTTCCGTTCCTTTCCTTCCGGGCAGTGGTTCGCCCAACGCGCCTGAACCGGAGGCCAGGCATCGAGATGCCCAAAGTTGCACCTATAGGTCCATTTAGGACACTTCGACGGGTCCGAACCTCTTTCCGGGCCCGGTGACGCGATGGCTCCTTACGTCGAGCTGCACTGCCATTCCTCGTTCTCTTTCCTCGACGGAGCTTCTTCGCCGCTGGAACTGGTGAACCGGGCGGCCGAGCTCGGCTACCCGGCCCTCGCCCTTACCGACCACGACGGAATCTGGGGCTCGATGGAGTTCGCGGTGGCCAGCAAGGGTGCCGGGATCAGGGCGATCACCGGAACGGAGCTGACCGTCGAGGATGGCGGACGGCTCTTTCACCTGACCCTGCTGGTGGAGAACCAGGCCGGCTACCGGAACCTCAGCCGGCTGCTCACCACAGCCCACCAGCACACCCGGGACGGCCGGGACCGGCGGGCCGGACAGCCCTGCGTTTCACTGGATGCGCTGGCCGAGCGGACCGAGGGGCTGATCTGCCTGACCGGATGCGCCAGACAGGGACTGGTCCCGGCAGCCTGGAGTGATGGTGATCTGGCCCGCGGAGAAAGCCTTTGCCGACGGCTTCGCCGCTGGTTCGGGCCGGAGAACCTCAGGGTGGAGATCCAGCGCCCCTACTGGCGGCATGACCACGCCCGAAACCGCTGGCTCTCAGGACTGGCCCGCAGCCTGGATTTGCGGCTTGTCGCCACCGGCAACGTCCACAGCCACGAACCCGCCAGGGCCCGCCTTCAGGATGCGCTGGTCGCGGTCCGGCTGGGTTCCAGCCTGGCCGACTCCGAGCCCTATCGCCGGGGCAACTCGACCTCGGGAATGGCTTCACCACAGCAGATGGCCGCCCGTTTTCCCGACTATCCGGAAGCGGTGGAAGAAACGGTCCGGGTCGCCGAAAGACTCACCTTCGACCTCGAGAGGAACCTCGGCTACCGCTACCCGCAACAGGGCGACCCGGAGACCGACCGCGAACTGAAGAACCTCTGCTGGTCAAGGATCGACGAGCGCTACCGGGGCACCCCCGAGGAGCCGGAGGCACACTCACGGCTGGAGAAGGAACTCGGGATCATCAGCGGACTGGGGCTCTCTGGCTTCTTCCTGCTTCACCACGACCTGCTCGAGCTTGCCCGCGAGGTCGCGGTCGAGGTACGGGGAACGTCATCGGCACGGGGCGTGCTGCCGCCGGGTCGGGGCCGGGGATCATCGGTCAGTTCGATCGTCTGTTACCTGACCGGTCTCTCGCACATCGACCCGGTAAAGGCCGGGCTCTTCACCGGCCGCTTCCTCAACGAGGAGGTCAGCGCAGTCCCCGACATCGACCTCGACTTCCCCCGTGATATCCGCGAAAGGCTTATTCCGCGGATTCACCAGCGTTACGGCCGGGACCGCTCGGCACTGGTCGCCGCCTTCCCCACCTACCGCTCACGGGGAGCGATCAGGGACTTCGGAAAGGTGCTGGGAATCCCCGAGACCGAGATCGAGAGGGCCGCCCGGGCAGTTGACTTCCACAGCGGATCGGATGATTTCCAGCGGGACCTGAACCAGGCGATCGGCCGCGAAAGGGCCCACTCGCCGGCCTGGCGGCATCTGGCCTGGCTTTCCCGCGAAGCGAGGACCCTGCCCCGCCATGCCTCGCAGCATTCGGGCGGGATGGTCATCTCGACCCGGCCGCTGGTCGAGATATGTCCGGTAGTGCCGGCCGCCATGGAACAGCGCCAGATCGTCCAGTGGGACAAGGATTCCTGCCAGGACGCGGGCTTCCTCAAGATCGACCTGCTCGGCCTCGGAATGCTCTCGGCCGTCGAGAGGACGATCGACGAGATCCATCGTGCCCGCGGAGAGACCGTGGACCTGAGCCGGATCGACCTTGGTGACAGGGCTGTCTTCCGGATGATCCAGCGGGCCGAGACAACTGGTGTCTTCCAGATCGAAAGCCGGGCCCAGATGCAGATGCTGCCCCGCATGAAGCCGCAGAACATCGACGACCTGACCATCCAGGTGGCTCTGATCCGCCCCGGACCGATCCAGGGTGGTGCCGTCCACCCTTATGTCGAGAGACGACGGAAGCTGCGTGAGGACCCCGGGTACGAGGTCCCCTTCGCCCACGATCTGCTGCGGCCGGTGCTGGGAGAGACCCACGGGGTGATCATCTTCCAGGAGCAGGTGATCGAGGTTGCGATGCATGTCGCCGGCTTCAGCTCTTCAGAGGCGGAATCTCTGCGAAGGGCGATGAGCCGTAAGCGGTCCCGTAGATCACTGGAAGCCCATCACCAGAGGTTCATCGAGGGAGCTCTGGCCAACGGCGTCTCCAGGGAAGTCGCCGACGGCATCTTCGACCAGATCATCGGGTTCTCCGGGTTCGGCTTCCCCAAGGCTCACTCGGCGGCTTTTGGCCTGCTCGCCTACCAGTCTTCCTGGCTAAAGCATTACTACGCCCCCGAATACCTTTCCTCGCTGCTGAACGAGCAGCCGATGGGTTTCTACCCTCCGGATTCGCTGGTCCAGGAAGCCAGGAGAACCGGCGTCGAGGTGCTTGCCCCGGACATAAACCACAGTCGGGTCGAGTGCGTGACCGAGTGGCCTTCAGGTGAAGGCTCCACACAGGCAAACGAGCCGGAAGCCACGCCTGTGGAGGGTTCGCCGCAGCCGGCGGTCCGGATCGGCCTTGGTTACGTGAAAGGAGTCAAAGCGGAGGAAATGGAGAGGCTGGTTGCCGAGAGGGACCGTGGTGGCGCGTTCAGGGACCTGGGTGATCTCTCTTCCCGCCTTCCGCTTGGTCGCAGCGACCTCGAGCAGCTCGCCTGGGCCGGGGCCCTGCGCTCCTTGCCCCGTGGAGACCGGGTGGCCGGCCTCTGGAGCGTCGGCCTGACCCCTGACCGCCGCGCCGTCTCTGAAGGCCTCCAGCTAGCGATTCCTTTTGAAACCCCTGCGGCTCCGGAGCTTGACGAGCCAACCGACTGGGCGAGGGTCCAGGCCGAATACAGCTCGATCGGCATGACCCTCGAGGGGCATCCGATGGCGCTGGCCCGCAGGCAGATACCCGAAAGCGTCTTGCCGACCACGGAAGCCGCCAGCCGGCCGGACCGCACCTGGGTCGAGGTCGCGGGCATCCAGGTGGCGCGCCAGCGGCCGGAGACAGCCCACGGTGTGATCTTCATCCTGATCGAGGACGAGCATGGCACCCTGAATCTCGTTCTGCCCCCACCCGTCGCCCGGAACCACCGCCAGGTCATTCGAACGGCCACCCTGGTCAAGGCCAGCGGCCGAATAGAGACCAATCAGGGTGTCGTCAACCTGCTGGTTCGCGGCCTCTCCGAAATCCACCCGCCCGACCCCCGAATCAAGGCGGTAGCACCGGCCGGATTCAACTTCGGGCGGCGTGGACGATGAGGCCGGAAAGAACCCGCAAAACACGAACAAAACACAAACGCCTGTTCGTGCAGGAGCGGGACGAACACCAGAAACGGAACTTTCTCCTTGGCTCTACAGAACGGTTTGCGGCGCATCCTGCAACGAACCTTGCAAACATACGTTCGTGTCCGACCGGGGTCGTACATTACGAACCTATGTTCGTGCAGAAAGAGAAGAAGAACAGCCGGGCAGCAGCCCGGGCGGCTGACGCCCTGGACCTCATGATCGAGTTCGTAACCCTCGGTGAATACGGCCTCGAGTACCCAGAGCACATCCATGGGGACAGCCGCAGGAACACCACCCACGACCAGCTGATGAGCGCTCACCAGCCCAGCCAGCAGCGTCACGGAAGCCAGCCTCAGCGGCACCGTCACGGCCGCCGTCCCTGCCGGCCCGGACGCACCCGGGTTGATCTGCCGGGCTTCGCTGACCGTCCAGGTCACGAGGTACCGGGCGTCCAGCCGGGCCGACGGCACAGGGCACAGGCCAAATCTCAGAACCGTCCCACCTCCGCCCTGCCCGAGGCACTAAGGCCCCCACGGATCCGGATCGAAGCGGCCTAAGTCTCGCTGACCGCCGTGTCGAGATCCTCGACAAGTTCACATGCGAAACGCACGGCCCTTGAAAATGCCGCTTCGCTGATCTTCTCGACAGTGTCCGTGGGCCAGTGATAGTCGGGGATCGCGCCCTCCTGGTTGACGATGCTGATCGCCCGACCTCCCCGCACCAGCACGGGCGTCGCGTCATACGGCAGTCCTGAACCGTCTTCCAGAGGCCTGGCCCGTAGTTCCGGGCTGCGCCGCCCGACGAGATCAGCAGCATCAAGAAGTTCCTTGTCCGGTCGCGGGCCCAGTGGACCGTTCTCCCGGCTGAGCACGCGCAGAGGAGCATCAGCGCTGACGCCATCGAAGTTCAAGAACACCCAGCCTTCCGTGTCCGTGGAGGCCAGGAACTCCCTCATTCCAATGACTCCGGACTCCTCGCTCCCGGTCACAAGCACCACCACCCTTGTGTGCTCAAGAGGCTGGTCAACCAGGCATCTGGCGAGGCAAAGGGACGCGGCAACACCTGAGGCGTTGTCATTCGCGCCGGCCACGTTGATACCCCTCACTTCGCGGTGAAGCACTACGGCGGCGGCAGCACAGATCGCCGCACGAGCCAGACTACCTGCTGACCTGACGGCTCTTCTGCCTGGAAGCAAGGTTGAGATCGCGTTGACCAACACTGCGGCCGTCGTCGCTTCGACCAGCTTGCCGAGCGACGGGGTGACCGACGGATGAAACATGAGCCCTGATCGCGACGAATCCATGTGTGACACGAGGCAGATGGTCTGCCGGCATTCGCCCGCGGGCTCGATCGTCGCAGTCACGTTCTGACTGGTCTTTGTCCGGAGCAGATTCAGGGGACTGCGAGCCGGGAAGCGCAACTCACCGAGCCCCAAGAGCAACGAACTGAACGCGGAGAATCCCGCCGCGAGCCGGCTGAAACGCCCGAGCGGCCCCGCCAGCAAAGCGAGCGAAAAGACGAGCAGGTAAGTGGGCCCGAAGCTCCTCTGGGAACGAAAGCTCTCGGTCAGCGGGTGAAGGCCCATGTCAGCGAGCCGTGACGAAATCAGCCTGGCCGCGGCGCGTTCCTCCGGAGAAGCAGATGGCCGGGGACCGATGTCCGACGCCAATTGGTGAATCAATCCCGTTTCGGGATCCGGGTGCCTTCGTTCTGCCACCGGGCAAGTCTAAGGCTGCCGTTGCCATGAGCGAGAGGCCCCACTGCCAGCACGCGGCAACACAAACAAAAAGAGCCGCCCCGAAGGGCGGCTCAATGAAAAACCGGCGGCGACCTACTCTCCCAGGGGGTTGCCCCCCAAGTACCATCGGCGCTGTGGTGCTTAACGGCTCTGTTCGGAATGGGAAGAGGTGTTTCCACCACGCTATTACGCCACCGGAAATATGTCGAGACTATC
>JAGQUT010000050.1 GCA_020438355.1 Solirubrobacterales bacterium
AGAACTGCCTCGACCCGGCTGAAGTGGCGCTCGGCAACCATCTCGCGCTCGATCTGGAAGAGATTGTCCTCGGCGTGATCGAGCATGACCAGCAGCTTCGGGCCGACCAGACCGATCTGACGGCACAGTTCCTTGCCGATCGATCCTCCCGCGCCGGTCACCATTACAACCTGGTCCTCGAGATAGGCGCCCACGCGGGCGAGTTCCATGGTCACGGGGTCACGACCGAGGACGTCCTCGACCTGCACTTCACGGAGCTGCTGGCTCAGCTGGACGCCGCCACGCAGCAACTCGAAAACGGTGGGCAGGGTCCGGACCGGGATCTGGCGCTCGCGGCAGGCCGCCACGACGCGGGCCCTCAGGACGCCGGGTGCGGAAGGGATAGCGATCATCACCTCGTCCGGCTCGGTTTCGTCGAGGATCGTTTCGATCTCGTCGGTTGTGCCGAGCACCGAGATGCCCTGGATGCGCATGCCCCGCATGTCCTTGTTGTCATCGACAAAGCCGATCGCCGTCTCACCGAGGTGCGGGTTGAGCCTGAGTTCACGCACCACCATCTGGCCACCCGAACCTGCCCCGACGACGAGCACCTCGCGGCCGCGGGCGATGCGGTTGCCCTTGGTCGGGCGTTCCTTGAAGAGTCTGGTGGCCAGCCTTGCCCCCGCAATCAGGAAAAGGGTCAGGAGGAAGTCGGTGACGGCGACCGATCGCGGCAGGCTGTGCGGAAACGGCTGGATGACCGTGAAGAGCACGACCAGCAACAGGCTCGACACCGTTACTGCCTGGACGATCCTGGCGATGTCCCGGCCGCCCACGAATCTCCACCACTTCTGGTAGAGCCCGAAGAAGAAGAAGATGACCAGCTTGCCAACGACGACGAAGCCGACCGACTGAAGGAAGAGATCGACGTAGCGGTCCGGGATCGTGCCGGGGTCATCGAGGAAGCGAAGCTGGAACGCAAGGAAATACGACAGCGCAACGAGCAGGCCGTCTCCGGCCATCTGCATCAACTGGTACCGGCGCAAATGGAAGTCTGGGCGTCGCACTGAAGCCTTGAAGTCTAGAGCGTAGGTACCATTCCCGCTCCTATTTCCGCTTCCGGTGACAGCCGACGCGCAACTGGCCACGCGGTGATTCTCGGGCTGGTCCAGGGACCGGCAGAGCTTCTGCCGATTTCCAGCTCTGCCCATCTCGCAATGCTGCCGGGACTGCTTGGCTGGGATCCGGACGAGCTCGACCCCGAGCTTCGAAAGAGTTTCGAGGTCGCTCTTCATGGCGGTGCAGCGCTCGCTTTGCTGATCACGAGGCGGGGTGAGATCCGCACCGAGATCGGCGAGTTCGACCTTCGCCGGGCCTCGGTCCTGCTGCTTTCCTTCCTGCCTGCGGCAGCTTTCGGCTACGGGTTCGAGAGGATCATCGAGTCAAAGTTCGGTGGTCCGAGGACTACGGCGGCCGGACTGATCCTTGGTGGCCTGGCAATGGCCCTGGCCGACCGCAAGCCCCAGGAGCGCGGCCGGGGCGAGGCCGACTGGAAGGACGGTCTGGCCCTCGGCGTCGCCCAGGCGGCCGCGCTGATCCCGGGTGTGTCAAGGAACGGAGCTACGCTCACCGCGGCGCGGATGCGGCGCTTCTCCCGGGACCAGGCCAACCTGCTCTCGCGGACCGTGGCCCTGCCGGTGATCCTGGGGGCGGTCACCCTCAAGGGGGTCCGGCTCGGGCGCCGCGGGATCTCCCGCCGTCAGGCCAGGTGGCTTGGCATCGGCACCGCCACGTCCTTCGTCTCGACGATGGCGGCGACGGACCTGATCCGGATGGTCGAGAGGGACCGCGCACTCGCTCCGTATGCGATCTACAGGGCCGTCTTCGGCCTGCTGATCCTCGCCCGCCTTGCCGCCGACGCGAGGTCCGGGCCTGGCTGAGCCAATGGTCGTCCTGCCTCCTGACCGGGTTCTCGTGTTGAATCACTTCCGATGAGCGAGACGACCGGCGAAGACGCATACGCAAAGGCGGGGGTCAGCCAGTCTGACGCTGACCTCGCGGTCAGCCGCCTGGTCGCCGCCCTGGCGACAGCCGACATCGGTCGGCCGAGCCGTCAGGTTGACCTCAAGGGTCACTACGCCGCCGTCATCAGGCTGGACGAGAGGACCGGCATCGCCCTTTCAACCGATGGTGTCGGAACCAAGCTCCTGGTCGCCGAGGAAATGGGTCGCTTCGACACGGTCGGGATCGACTGCATCGCGATGAACGTGAACGACATCATCTGCGTGGGCGCCCGGCCACTGGCGATGCTCGATTACCTCGCCGTCGAAAAAGCCGACCCCGAGATGTGCGAGCAGATCGGCGTCGGGCTGGCCCGGGGGTCGGAGCTGGCCGAGATCGAGATACCCGGTGGCGAACTGGCCCAGATCGGAGATCTGGTCAAGGGATTCGACATCGCCGGGGCATGCTTCGGAACCATCGCCCTCGACTCCATCATCGACGGTTCCGGGGTCACGCCCGGAGACGTGGTGATCGGTCTCCCCTCCTCCGGCATTCACTCGAACGGCTACACACTCGCGCGCTCCGCGCTTGAAGGAATCGACCTTGCGGACGACCGGCTGGGACGACCGCTCGGGGACATCCTTCTCGAGCCGACCGAGATCTATGTGAAGGCCGTGATGGACCTGATCGAGTCCGACCTGCGGGTCCACGGGCTCGCCCACATCACCTCCGGGGGCCTGGACAACCTGCTTCGCCTGAAGGCAGAGGTGACCTATGAAATCACCAGTCCGCTCGATCCCCAGCCGGTTTTCGAGCTGATCGCCGAGCGGGCAGAGGTACCGGAGGACGAGATGTACGAGGTCTTCAACATGGGCTGCGGCTTCTGCGTGGTCGTGCCCCCCGAGGACGAAGCCGCTGCCATCGACCTGCTCGGGCGGCACTACCCGGAAGCGCGCCGGATCGGTGATGTCGCCTCCGGGGACCGCAAGGTCATTCGTCACCCGCGCGGCTGAATCCGACCTGATTTTCCTTTGCTGCGGATGTCAGGTCTCTGCGACCTTTTCGTTGGCGGAAACCAACACTCCAGACCTCCTGCGGGCGCTTCATACTCAGGGGTGAATCCATTTGGCGAATTTTTCCCGAGATTGCCCGCCCCGCTGCGGAAAACCCCGGTGCCGGATAGCCTCCGGCACCTATGAGCTTTCGCAGGCAAAATCAGTGAAGTGAACCACCCGCCTGCCAGTTCACAGATGATCGGGACGGTCCTTTCGGACCGTTACCGGCTTGAGGCCAAACTCGGCAGTGGCGGCATGTCCACCGTGTACCTGGCCCGGGACGAGGTTCTCGATCGCCCCGTGGCGGTAAAGCTGATGCACCGGGAAATGACCGAGCAGCCCGATCAGCTCGAGCGCTTCAACCAGGAAGCCAGGGCAGTCGCGAAGCTCTCCAACCCGAATGTGGTCGCGGTGATCGACGCCGGAGAGGACCAGGGCCGACCGTACATCGTGCTCGAATACGTTCAGGGCGAGACGCTGAAACAGCGGATCGCCAGGGTCGGTGCCCTCGACGCGACCGAGGCGCTTGCCTACGGGCTCGAAGTCGCGCAGGGACTGGGTGTCGCCCATGAGCGCAACATGGTTCACCGCGACGTGAAGCCCCAGAACGTCCTGATCGATTCGACCGGGCGGGCGAAGCTGACCGACTTCGGCATCGCGCGGGAACTCAACGACGAAGGCGTCACCGCGACAGGAAGGGTGATCGGCACCACCGATTACGTAGCGCCGGAACAGGCGATGGGCAAGGACGTCGACCCACGCTCCGACATCTACTCGCTCGGCATCGTTCTCTACGAGATGCTGACCGGCGACGTACCGTTCGAAGCCGACAATCAGATCGGCGTGGCGATGAAGCACGTCAACGAGGAACTTCCCGACGTGCAGGTGATCCGGCCGGACATCTCGGCTGCGTCGGCCCGGGTGGTTGATCGTTCGACCGCGAAGAACCCGGATGACCGCTACCAGACGATCGACGAGATGGCCGAGGATCTGCAGGCCGCACTCGAGGTTGAAGCGATCCGGGCTGGGGGAACCACCGGGGAAGCCACTTCCGTGCTCGACGCGGTCGCTCCCCCACGCCGTCAGATTCCGACTTCCAGGACCTCACCCTGGCCGGCCGTGATCATGCTGCTGGTCGCTCTGGTGATCGCTGCCGGCACCGCGTACTTCATCTCCCGGGGTGACACCGGCGGCGGCGGTGGCGGTGGCGCCGGTGGTGGCGGCAGCAGCGAGACGCAGATCTCACTGGTCGGTGCCGCCGATTACGACCCGCAAGGCGACGACGAAGAGCATTCGGAGGAGATCGACTTCGCGATCGACGACGACCGCTCGGCTTCCGCCTGGACGACCGAGACTTACGAGACCGACAGCCTCGGTGACAAATCCGGGGTGGGCCTTTACGTGGACACGGGTGAACCGGTCGAGGCCACCGAGATGGAGGTGCGAACCCCAACGCCCGGCTGGACGCTTGAGGTTTACGGAACCAACGACCCGATTCCCGACGATGTTTCCGGGTGGACCCGCCTAGCCCAGGTTCCCGATGTCGCCGAACAGCAGCAGATCGATCTGATCACAGCCGGAGTGAAATACCAGTACTACCTGCTCTGGATCACCGATCCCGCCGAGATCGACTCGGGCTTCGGAGTCGCAATCAGCGACATCCGCCTGTTCGGCTAGGGGCAGAGAAAATAGTCGGCGAGCTTCGCTCCGCCTCCATACTCACCCCGCCAGCCCACGGAATAAGTGGATGGATGGGCTGGCTACACCGGAAGGGTCTCCGGACTCCGCGTAGCCGTGTCAGTAGCTATGTTGGGATTCTGCTTTCGCGCGGGCCAGGGCTAGTTCGACCAGGCGGTTGCAGAGGTCCGGGTATTCGAGGCCGGTGGCCTTCCAGAGCTTCGAGTAGACCGATGTGCGGGTGAAGCCGGGGATCGTGTTGATCTCGTTCAGGAGGATTCGCGACTCTCCCTCCCCTTCCTCGACGAAGAAATCGCAACGAGCAAGTCCCGAGCAGCCGGCGAGGGTGAAGACGGACGTCGCCAGTTCGCGGACTCTGGCACTCGTGTCTTCCTCGATGTCCGCCGGAGCGTCGATCCTGGTTCTTCCCTCCGTGTACTTCGCCTCGAAGTCGTACCACTCGTCGTCGGTGAGGATTTCGCCGGGCAGTGACGCTTCAGGGTTCTCGTTGCCAAGCACGGAGCACTCGATCTCGCGCCCTGAGGAATTGGCCTCGATGATCACCCGGGGGTCGAATCGGGCTGCTTCCTCAACCGCCGCCGCGAGCTCGTCCGGTTCGGTCACCTTGCTGATCCCGACACTGGAACCAAGCCTGGAAGGTTTGACCCAGAGGGGGAACTCCAGTTCAAGGGCATCCTGCTCCCAACCGGGTGTGAACGCCTGGACGAAGCCAACCTGCGGAATGTCGTGGAATCCGCAGACCCGCTTCAGGGTGAGCTTGTCCATACAGACCGCCGAAGCCAGGACATCCGAACCCACATAGGGAACGCCGGCGGTATCCAGGGCACCCTGGGTAACCCCGTCTTCACCGAAGGGACCGTGAAGTACCGGAAACGCGACGTCGATCGAGAGCAGGTCGCCGCCAGCCTCGAGTCCTTCGCCGGACCTGATCGAGACGGCATCACCACCGCATATCCAGGTGCCCGACTTCTCGATCGTAATGCGGATTACGTCGTGCCCGGCTGCTTCGAGGCCATCGGCCACAGCGTCGCCGGAAAGGAGCGAAATGTCGTGTTCACTTGAGCGGCCACCGCTGAGTACTGCAACTCTCATCGGTCGGACGATATTCCTTCAGGCCGGTACGGCGACTCGGGACCAGGATCAGTCGACCCCGATGCCACCGCTGTCACCGCCCGTGCCGCCACCGCCCGCATCCGGGTTGTAACGACCCACAGTGATCACGACCGTCGACCCTTCGGCGACGCTGGTGCCCTGCGACGGGCTCTGGTTGATCACCCTTCCGTCCTGCGGCTGGATCGTTGTGTCCTGGGTCTGGACACTCGCCACGAGCCCGGCAGACGTGAGCTGCGACTCGGCGTCAGCCTGGGTGAGCCCGACCAGCGGCGGTACGTCCACGTCCGTCGTCTCGGGACCGGAGGAAACCGTGAGGGTCACGCTGCTTCCGGCATCGACCGCGGTGCCGGCGTCGGGCGACTGGGCCGTGACTTCGCCCTTTGGCCGGTCACTTGGTTCCTGACTGGAAGAGAACTCCAGACCAACTGCAGAAAGTTGCTGTTTGGCCGCGTTCAGGGTCATGCCGACAACCGGCGGGACCTTGACCTTTGCCACGCCCGTGGAAACGGTGACAGTCACCTCGGAGCCACGCCTCGCCATCTCCCCGCCGGCCGGGTCGGTCGATATGACCAGGCCGGAATCGACATCCGAGGAAGACTGGCTCTCGACGCTCGCCGTGAAACCCGCCTCCTCGAGTTGCTGCTCGGCATCGTCCTGGCTGAGACCTGTCACGTCGGGAACCTCCGCCTGACCGGGACCCCCGCTCACGGTGATGGTCACGGTCGGATTCGAACAGGAGAAGCCGAGGAAATTGCA
>JAGQUT010000051.1 GCA_020438355.1 Solirubrobacterales bacterium
CTCGACTGGCATCGCCCCGCCAACCGACGAATGCGAACCGCAGCAGACACCTCTCGAGTGCGAGATCAGGCTGATCCGGCCCCGCTGGGCCTTGATCATGTCCGGCACCAACGACGCCCTGCTCGGCCTGCCCCTCGGTGACACCTATCGCCAGGAACTGACGGCCATGGTCGACCGGGTCCGCGAACTCGGTCCGGTTCCCGTGCTCTCGACCCTGCCGCCGATGGTCGTTCCTTCCCACACCGGCGAGGCGGGTGAAACGAGAATCGCCGAGGCCAACCAGATCATCGAGCAGGTAGCGACCGACCGCCAGGTGCCGCTGATCAACCTCCATGCCGCTCTCACCGCACCTGGCATGGTCGACCAGGGCCTCGCTGCCGACGGGCTTCACCTCGGCGTTTACGGCGGTGAAGGCCAGCCGGACATCATGCGCGGCTCCGCGATGCTGACTCTCCCGGCACTCAAGTACGGCGCAAACCGCCGCAACCTGATCTGGCTACAGGTGTTGGATCGTCTGGATCGAGCCGCAGAAGGCAAGTAAGCTCGTCGGAGTCGTTTCCGCGGCCGCGAAGGTTCGGACAACACATCAAGGGGGTAGCAGTGAGGAAAGTCTGGGGAGTCGTTTTGGCAACCGTGGCCGGGCTGGTCAGCCTGTTCGCATTTTCTTCGCAGGCATCGGCGACCACGTTCTGCGTTCCCGCCTTCTCTGCCGCCTGCACCGACAATGGCACGAACCAGGCCCGGGCGTTGCTCTCGACTGCGGTTACCGAACTGGGCAATGACGGGCAAGCAGACAAGGTGATCGTCGCACCGGGAACGCTGACCGAATCGGGATCGATCTCGGCCTCGGGTAATGATCCCCTTGAGATCACGGGAGCTGGCCGCGATCAGACGTTTGTCACGACATCGGCGACAGGAAACATCTTCCTGCTCAACTCGGCGAACCGCCCGGGCATGAAACTCTCGGACCTGACTCTCGTCGTGCCCGCTTCTTTCCCGGACTCGGGTGGAAACGGGGCCGCAGCCCAGATCAAGAGCGCTGAACTGAACCGCGTTGACGTCGAGGTTCGAAACTCGGAGTCCGACGTTTTCGCCTCGCTCCTGGGCAACAACGTCATCCGGGACATGCGGATCTACGCGATCGAAGGGGCGAAAGTGGACTGGGCATTTCGGTCTGATTCGGGGACCGCAGCGAAGACGGAGATCTTTGGAATCACCATTGAGAGCCCGTCCTACGGGTTCGTGGTAACCGAGCCGAACAACAGGATTGAGGTTTCGGAAAGCGCCGTAATCGGCCCGACCTCCGCAGGTGTCTGGGCGTCGTCAGGCGGCCAGGTAATTCTTGAGAACACGTTGATCGAAACCGAGGGGACCAGCCCGATCACGGCAAGCTCAACCTCCAACGATCCGTCGACGGTGGTCAGCGTGGTGTCCTCAACCTTCATTAGCCATGTCGCGAATTCGTTCCCCGCGATCGAGGTCAACGTCCCGGCGTCCATCACTGCCGGCAACGTCCTGACGAACATCAGCTCCTCGATCATCAGGGGATTCGACGAAACCTGGGACCTGTCGGTCCCGATCGGCCCCGGTTTTCCTACGGCGACGCTGAACATCGGGCATTCGAACTTCTCGCCGGTTGCGGCCCCGGGAAGCGGCGGCACCGCCAACGTCTCCAGCCCGACCAACATCAATCTTGACCCGAAGTTCGCCGGAGAGAACGACTACAGGCTGCTTCCCGATTCACCTTCGATCGATACCGGCAACCCGGCCCTCACGTTGACGACCGATCTCATCGGCGAGCCCCGGCCGAGGGACGGAAATCTCGACGGATCCTCGATCCCGGATCAAGGCGCCTACGAGTTCCAGCCGACCTGCGCCACCGTACCTCTGGTCTGTGTCGACGAGAAAGCACCGAAGATCAGCAAGGTCAGGTTCTTCAGCAAGCCGAAGTCCAGCAGCACGGTCACCTGTCGGGTTTCGGAAGCCGCGAAGGTCAGCTTCCGCTTCAAGCCTCTGGCCCGTAACTCCAGCAAGGGAAAGAAGCCTAGGTTCGTCAAGATCGTCCGCCAGGCGAAGGCCGGAAAGGTCCGGGTCAAGGTCAGTAAGCGAAAGCTCCGGCCGGGCCGTTACCGACTGACGATTGTCGCCACCGACAAAGCAGGCAATACGTCGAAGGCCACCCGCAAGGTCAGGGTCAAGTAGTTCCGCCTCTTCGCCAGGAGCGGTTTCAGGAAAAGACCAGCTCCGCCTCCAGATTGCGGCTAGGCTCGTTCCGGAGGCAGAGAAAGGAGAAGTCATGCTTTGTGCACTGACTGTCCGGAAGGTGAAGCCGGGTAAAGCGGAAGAGTTCATCAAGAACTTTCGTCCGCCTGACGATGAGGTTCCCGGGGGCTGGAAGCGGTTCTACGCGATCCGGAACCTTGCGGACCCGGACGAGGTCATCACCTTCGGCATTTTCGACGGTGACCTCGACCAGCTGAACGCCAGCCAGGCCGCGGATGATCGCTACGAAGAGAGAATCAAGGAGGTTGAGTCGCTGATCGAGTCAACCGGGACGAGCGGCGTGTTCGAGGTGCTGGTCGACAAGGCGATCGACTGAATCGCGGCGGCACCCCTGATGGTCTGGTCAGACTTCCCGCGAGGGAGGCCCGCAGACTTCAGAGATGCCGCCGCCCGCGAAGCCCGACCGCTGGGTCGGGCGTCGGCCAGTCGAAGCTAAGCCGGAGTTCATCCAGATCAACCAATGGGCCGGGCTCACGGTTCCGGTAGGTGGCCAGCTCGCTGCGCACGGCCGACTCGAACATTTCGTCCTTGTCGACTCCGCGGATAGCGGCCTGCCGCTCCATTCCAGTGAGCAGTCCCTCGGGGATCTGTCCCTCCGTCCTCGCCATGGGCCGAACATAGCGCCGCTTGCCTTAGCGGTGGGAGATATGTCAACCCCTACCGGACGAAAACCTCGGGATTTGCGGAATCCGATTGTCAGATCAGCGAGAATGTTCAGACATGGCAGGCATGAGATTCATACTGCTCGCTTTGTCCGCGCTGGCCGGCGCGCTTCTGTTCGTCTCTCCCGCAGGAGCTGCAGTTGGTCACCGGATGTCAGCGGAAGAGGGGTCAGCGGCAGTCCGGTTCTGGACCCAGGAAAGGGCCGAGAGGGCCCTGCGGCGTGATCCGGTCTTCGGCGTGAGAGGCACGACTTCGGCGGGTGTCCAGACCCGGCATCGTCCGGTCACCGTCAATCGGCCCGAGGTAGGCAAGATCCTCGGCTGGGACCGGCTTGGTGGCTACTCCTGCACCGGAACCGTGATCGACACCCGCAGCCTGCGCCTCGTGCTGACCGCGGCTCACTGTGTCTACTCGAACGGAATGTGGTCGCGACGAATGGTCTTCATTCCCGATTTCAGGAATGGTCGCCGCCCCTACGGCACCTACAAAGTCAAGACGGCCTGGGTCTCGAACGCTTGGCAGCGCCTCTCTTTCGGTTCCTACGGGACCAACTTCGATGTGGCCATCCTGGTCACCAGAAAGCTCTGGGACGGAACCCGGATCGGCGAGAACGTAGGAGCCATTGAGGTCGAGTCGAATCCGAACCGGCGTGGCGTGACCGACATTTATGGCTACCCGGGTGCGGCGATGGGCGGGCGCGTGATGAGGACCTGCCGCAGTCGCACCAAACCTGACTGGTACGGCGGCCGGGTCTTCCCCGGTCCGACCGGGATGCTGGCCCGCTGCAACATGGCGGCCGGCTCAAGCGGTGGTCCCTGGGTTTCGCGCTACTCCCTGCCCGGCGGCGGGACTGTCGGAGTGGTTGACGGGCTCACCAGCACCGGCTTCCCCCAGGCTGGCCGCTCCTACCTCACTAGCCCGTACTTCGGTCGGCTGCCGCGCCTTCTGATCAGGGCCAGCGAAGGCCGCTAGGCCCATACCGCCCTCAGAGCTCCGCGACATTCCTCATCGGCAGGGGAGAGATCTCCAGGCCCGACGCTGAAGGGACTGTGGAGAAAGACCTTGAGAGCGGAGCAGACCATGTGTATCGTGATGTGTATGAGGACGAACATCGTCATCGACGAGGACCTGATGGCCGAGGCCCAGAAACTGGCGGGCACCAAGACCATGAAGGAAACGGTCGACCTCGCCCTCCGGGAACTGGTGGGACGGCGCAACCGGTTGAGCATTCTCGAACTCCAGGGCAAGTTCCCGGACATGGAAAGGCATCCAGCGGATCCCGACCAGAAAATTCATTGATCGTTGTCGACAGCAGCGTCTGGATTGACTTCTTTCGTGGGTCCGGCACTCCCCAGGAATCGGAGCTCGTCGATCTGGCCAGATCCGATCACGAACTAGCGGTCACCGGCCCGATCTTGACCGAGGTCCTCCAAGGGTGCGGTTCAGACGCGGAGGCGGAACAGATCGAAAAGCACCTGCTCGACTTCACGATGCTTCAGCCAGAGTCCGAGCTCGAATACCTGCGGGCAGCCCTCATCTTTCGCAAGGCAAGATCGCGGGGTATCACGGTCGCGGGGCTGGGCGATCTACTCGTGGCGTCCGCATGTCTGGTCAGAGATGCATGGCTGCTCCACAACGACCGCGACTTCGACAACCTCGCCACGGTTTCGGATCTGAAGATCTGGAAGCCGGCCGCCTGAGCGACGGTTCCAGGTTCGTCAGAAATCCGCCCCTGGTCCGACTCAGGGAAATGGACGAGAAAGCGGACGAGGAGGATGCATATGTGGCTAGTGACTGATCGTGGTTTCTACTCAGTGGTAGACAAGGGTGAGCCCGGAGGGATGCTCTGTGTGCGCTCCCGGGTCAGGGAGGATCTGGAGAGCCTGTGCCGGCTCGACTCCATGGAGTCCTACTCGGACTCAATCAGGGAGAGCGATTACAGCGACTACCGCTTCCGGATCTTCGTAGCTCGCGGGGACTGGGAGAAGGCCGCATCGGTTCTCGCCAGCGAGATCGACTACGACAACTTCAAGAACGCGGTCGCCGATCGCCAGGGTTCCGCACGGGCATCCATTTACTCGAGCGTCTGGTCAGCACTTCGCAGGCTGCAGTCAGACTAGGTCAGCACGAATCGGAGGGCTTCACGGTCACCCTCACCTTCCGGACCTTGGGTTTGGTCAGCAGCCGGAGCTTCGGGGAACAGGTAGCCGACGTCACCTTTGCGCCCTTGACGATCGCCTTGTACCCGGTCGGGTAGGTGTAGCGAGGAACCGAAATCACGCTGGGGAGCGAGCCGGAGAACTTGCCCCCACCGCGCCTGGCTGTTCCGTAAGTCAGGTTCATCACTCTCGAATCCGGGTCGAAACTGAGTGAAGTGGGAGAGCCGGTGATTGCGACTGGGTACGGCCGGGCCAGGGCCTGGATCACTTCCTGGTTCGCTGTGCTGGTGCTCGCGGTGACCGAGCCGTCCGGCAGCACGTTCTCGTTGTACGCCCAGAAGATCCAGGAGACGTGCCGGGTGTCGTAGATGCCGGTCAGGCGGTCGATGGTCGGGTTGTCGTTGGTCGCCCCGAACTCCGTCAGCAGGGCGGGGACCCGGTCTCGGGTGGCAGCCTTGACGGTTTCCTTGACCATCAGCGCGTCGTTCTCGTCGGTCGCGTAGTTGTGCGCCGAAAGCCAGGCTCCGGTTGAGCCGGGAAGGATCGTCGGCCGGCCCAGGTTGAAGAAGAGGAATGGTTCGATGAAGACGGGTTGGGTCTTCGTCAGCTTGCGGGTCGCCTTCACTGCCTTCCGGGCGAAAGGCATCATCAGTTCGCGCTCGAGGTCGGGGCATCCCTCCGGCTTGGAGCAGGGTGAGAAATTGGTTCCCGGCCAGGGCTCGTTGAAGACGTCGTAGCCGATCACGTGGGAGTTGCTCCGGAACTTCCTGACCAGGGCGGTGAGGCTCTGGATCACATATTCCTGAAGGCCCTTGCCGTTGACTTTCTCGTTCGCCCAGAAGTTGTCCCAGGCCCGCTGCATGGCGGGATTCCCGAAGTAATAGACGGGGAACGGCAGGCTGGGATTCGGCAGCCCGTCGTCGATCGCCATCCAGTCGGGGAAGCCGTTGCCGCCGTATTTGGGGGAGTAGCCGTCCTGGTGGATGTCCACCTGGGTGTATATGCCTGCCCTGGTCAATTGGTTGACCGTCCTGGCCAGCTTGTCGATGTAGTCGGTCTCCACCTTGCCTGGAGTCGGCATGAGCCCACGGAGGTCCACGCCAAGCCGAACCACGTTCAGCCCCAGTTTCTTCAGCAGCTCGACGTCGTCATTCCCGAAGCCGTCTGCCGCGGGGTAGTAGGGCGCTGTCTTGTAGACCTCGTTGACGCCGCGGAGCTGCACCACCCGGCCGGTCGCGTCGACGAACCACCGGCCCTCATTGGAGATCGGGGCGACCGCACCGGTACCCGCGCCGGCGGGCAACTTGGCGGATTGCGCGGCGGGCGCGGCGATCAGTGTCGCTGCGAGAGCGAGGGCAACGGAGACGAAGCGAACGAGACTCATGGACACAGAAAACACTAACCGGCTGCGGAAGTAGTGGAAACCCCTTCCGGGTTGTTTCAGGCGGCCGGGCCGCCGGGCTGTTCGGAGTGAACCTG
>JAGQUT010000052.1 GCA_020438355.1 Solirubrobacterales bacterium
GATGCCTTCTTGCTGACACCGAGTACTTCGTAAAAGTCCTTGGCCATCTCGTCACCTCCCCGTGCCAGTCCGGGGGTTCACTTTCTCGTTCTTCACTGGCTGACCACGACGCGCGCGTGCCGGATTACGTTGTCGCCGGCGCTGTAGCCCTTCTGCATTTCTTCGATCACGACGCCCGGCTCGATTCCTTCGGCGGGAAGGGCCTGAAGCGCCTCGTGAAGGTTGGGGTCGAAAGCCTCACCCTTCGAGACGAAAGCCTCGACTCCGGCCTTGCGAAGCACCGAGTGAAGGTCGCGGTAGCTGACGATCACTCCCTGCTCCGTGATCGGGGCGTCGGTGGGCAGCTCCCCTTCCAGGGCGGCTGTCTGCTCGATCCCGGCTGCCTCGAGAACCCGCTCGATGTTGTCGATCGCCTCGATGATTCCGGCGACGACCTCGAGTCGGCCTTTTTCGACCTGGGCCTGGCTCTCGGCGGCCATCCTCTTGCGGTAGTTGTCGAAGTCTGCCTTGGTTCTTTGCGCCAGCTGCAGATACTCGTCCCGCTGGCTCCGGGCTTCTTCCACGAGCCGGTTCAGATCCTGCTCGACGCTGGCTTCCGCCGATTCGCCGGCCGAACCGTCGCCGTCTGCATCCATCCCCTCGGGCGAGTCACCGGAAGACCCCGATGGGGCGGCATCAGCCGCCCCGTCGGGTTCCGTCTCCGACACGACTTCAGCGTCGACGACCTCTTCAACCTCGGACTGGCCCGTGGTCTCTTCCGGTTCCTGCGTCACTTGTTCTCGTCCTCGTCAACCACTTCGGCGTCGATGACTTCCTCGTCATCGGAGGACGCGGCTCCGGCGTCGCCGGTGCCGTCGGCTCCTGCCGCCTGCGCTTCGGCCTGGGCCGCCTGGTAGACCTGCTCGGACACCTTGTGGAAGGCGGCCTGAAGCTCTTCGGTCTTCGCCTTGATTTCCTCGGCGTCTTCCGAATCGAGAGTTCCCCGCAGGGCGGCGATCTTGTCCTCGATCTCGGTCTTTGCGGCACCGTCGATCTTGTCGCCGAGCTCCGCGATCTGCTTCTCCGAGGTGTAAGCAGCGTTCTCGCCGATGTTCTTCGCTTCGGCCAGTTCGCGCTGCTTGCGGTCCTCGTCGGCGTGGGCTTCCGCGTCGGAGACCATGTTGTTGATCTCGTCATCGGAAAGTCCGGATCCGGACTTGATCTCGATCTTCTGTTCCTTGCCGGTTCCGAGATCCTTGGCGGCCACGTTAAGGATGCCGTTCGCGTCGATGTCGAAAGTGACCTCGATCTGGGGCATGCCGCGCGGTGCCGGCGGGATTCCGGTCAGCTGGAACTTGCCGAGACTCTTGTTGTAGGCCGCCATCTCTCGCTCGCCCTGGAGGACGTGGATCTCGACCGAGGGCTGATTGTCCTCGGCGGTCGAGAAGACCTCCGACTTGCGGCTCGGGATGGTCGTGTTCCGTTCGATCAGCTTGGTCATCACGCCGCCCTTGGTCTCGATACCGAGAGTGAGGGGGGTGACGTCCAGCAGCAGCACGTCCTTGACGTCACCGGCCAGCACGCCTGCCTGGATCGCAGCGCCGACTGCGACGGCTTCGTCGGGGTTCACGCCCTGATGTGGCTCCTTGCCGGTCAGCTCGGTCACCTTCTCGCGGACGGCTGGCATGCGGGTCATGCCGCCGACCAGCACGACGTGGTCAACGGACGCGTTGGCGTCGCTGAGCGCCTGCTTCACCGGCCCGACCACGCGGTCGAGCAGCTCGGCGGTGAGCTCGTTGAGCTTGGCCCGGGTGAGCTTGATGTCGAGGTGCTTGGGCTGGCCTTCGACTGCGGTGATGAAGGGAATGTTGATCTGGGTCTCCTGGGCGGAGGACAGTTCGATCTTCGCCTTCTCGGCAGCCTCGTAGAGACGCTGGAGCGAGTTCTTGTCGGCGGCCAGGTCGACTCCCTGGTCCTTCTTGAACTCCGCGACCAGCCAGTCGACGATCGCCTTGTCGAAGTTGTCGCCACCGAGGTGGTTGTCGCCGGCGGTCGACTTCACGTCGAAGACGCCGTCGCCGATCTCGAGCACCGAAACGTCGAAGGTGCCGCCACCGAGGTCGAACACGAGGATGGTCTGGTCATCCTCTTCCTTGTCGAGTCCGTAGGCAAGCGATGCCGCGGTCGGCTCGTTGATGATTCGCTTGACGTCGAGTCCGGCGATCTTGCCGGCGTCCTTGGTCGCCTGACGCTGGTCGTCGTTGAAGTAGGCCGGAACGGTGATCACGGCCGAATCGACGGTTTCGCCCGGCTTTGCCTCGGCGTCAGCCTTGAGCTTGCCGAGGATCATCGCGCTGATCTCGGGCGGCGAGTACTGCTTGCCGCGTACGTCGACGCGGACATCCCCGTTCGGTCCTGCCTCGACCTTGTACGGGATCATCGTCTCCTCTTCCTTGACTTCGGCCTCCTTGCGGCCCATGAAGCGCTTGATCGAGAAGATCGTGTTTTCCGGATTCATCACGGCCTGGCGCTTGGCTACGGTGCCGACCAGTCGCTCGTCCTTGTCGTTGAAGGCGACCACCGACGGGGTGGTACGCCCGCCCTCGGAGTTCTCGAGGACGGTCGGTTCGCCGCCTTCAAGAACCGCTACGCACGAGTTGGTCGTGCCGAGGTCGATTCCTATGGTCTTTCCCACTGTGTTTCTCCTGGTTTCCTGTTTGATTGCCGCATTCCGATGCGGCCGTTGCTAAAAATCTAAGTGGCAGTGTATTAGATTTCATACGAAACGTCAAACGAGGTTCCGGAATGCCCCTGTTTGCAGCGATTTTCCGCGCTGCAAAAGAGAGGGGCCCGGTTTCCCGGGCCCCTCTGAATGCCTGCCTGTGGCTCTTGCCTACGGCATGCGCAGGTTCGACCAGACCCCTGCGTGATCCGAGTTCCAGTAGCCGTTGACCGGCTTGAGCCCGGTCACGCCGGCCTTGAGCCGCTTAACGGCGCTCGGACGGTTGGTCATGATGTGATCGATGTAGTGGTCGAAGTCGGAGCGTGCTCCGTTGTCGTCAGTCAGGATGTCCGACTTGACGCAGCAGCTCATCGGCTTCTGGGTGCCACGGTCGACCAGGCCACCCGCCTTGAGAGCGTTGTAGGCCAGCCGGTCTCCACCGGTGACGGTGTCATCGTCCGAGTTCAGGTCGCCCACGAGAATGGCAGGCAGCTTGCCGCTGCGGAGCGGACCGCCAGGGGCGATCAGTTCCTTGGCCTGGGCTTCGCGGATCGCGGTATCGCCGAACGCCTCGAGGTGGGTGTTCACGAACCGGAACCACTTGCCGTTGCGGACCTTGACGTCAGTCGACAGCCAGCCCCGGTCCACGTCAATCGTGATTCCGGAAATGACCGGCTGGTAGATCGTCTCGAAGTTGCCGGACTTGGCGTTCTTCGTCTGGACGCCGGCACCGACCTTGGCGATGATCGCGTCACGCATGGTCAGACGGCCGTTTATCTCGCCGCCCAGCGTGAGAGCACCGGTGGCCGGGTTGTTGTCGTAGTCAGCGGGTGCTTCGAAGTCGAACTCGTTCTGGACCCTGACGACCCGGTAGCGCTTCTTGCCCTTGTTCAGCTGGGCCATCAGTTCCTTGAGGTAGTCGACATGAACCGTCGAGGCAACGTAGTTGCCGGAAATCGAAGGAGTCAGGCTCGGCTCGCCGGTCCGCCAGAGGGCGACTTCCTGCAGGCCGACCAGGTCAGGACTGACCGACTTGATCTCGTTCGCCAGAGACTTGGCGCGGACCTTGAAGTTGTTCGTGTCGACGTCACGCAGGATCTGACCGTTCTTGCTGATGAAGTCGGCGGCACCGGACGAATTGATCGCCGGACCGAGATCGGCTCCGAGGTACAGGTTGCGGGTCATCACCTTGACGGTGTTCGGCTTCTTCTTCTTTTTGCCGGCTTCGGCCGGGTGGGCAGCCATCGCCGTGAAGGCAAGGGCACCGATGAGGGCGAGGGCAATAGCGACGATTACGCGGCTTCTGCCTGCCGGGGCCAGACGGCCCATTGAATTGCTGAACATCAAGTTCTCTCCTTTTAGGTCTGGGGGCGACGCGGCAACGCGTCAGTGCGGTTCCCCAACCGCTGTCAGAAGGATAAACCCGCGAAACGGGCTGCAGGTGCGGAGAACCAAAAACGGAGCTGGCACGTCCGTCCTTGATCAAGCGGGCCAGCGGGTTTCTGTTGTCATCCGGCAAGGACCGGATGACCCTGATCCTCAGCCTTCGCCGGCGTACTTCGAAACGAAGTGGGCGATCTCTTCAGCGACTGTGCCGGTAACGATGCCGGGCGGCATGCGGCCGGGAACGTCGGGGCTGTCGGCACCCATTTCGATCGCCGTCATGACCTGGGTGTTGATGCCATCGATCGCGGTCTTGTCGGTGGCCGGGCCGGCAGGAGCCAGCTTCTGGTCCAGGTTCGGCCCGAAGTCACCGACCGTGCCTGCGGCGTACAGGGTGTGGCAGTTGCCGCAGTTGGTCTGGAACAGCTCCTTGCCGGGAGTGTCCTGGGGCGGGATGCCCTGGTTGTTCTCGATGCTGCCGTCACGTTCGAACGCCCAGAAGGGGATCGCAACGGCGAGAAGGACGAGGACGAGACCGAATATGACGAAGGGCTTCTTGTTCATGTCTGATCGGCGCGAGATTGGACTGTGCGCCGGACGGCGGGAATATTACCCGCCGGAGGCCCCATCGCGTCCTAACGGTTCGATCCGGGCCCCCGGCCATAGGGACACATGCGCTTCAGGGCGCATGACTGGCAGGAGGGCTGCGGGCGGCAGAGCGTGCGTCCATGCCGGATCAGATTCATGTGGAACTCGTAGGAATCGTCCGGATCGACCAGGGCGAGCGCCTCGTCATGGGCCTCCTCGAACGAGGCGTTTGGCCTGAAGAGGCCCAGCCGGCCGCCGATCCTGAAAACGTGGACATCAACCGGGATCTCGGGACGATTCCAGGTGAAAACCTGCACGCAGGCTGCAGTCTTGCGACCGACTCCGGGCAGTCCGGTCAGGAACTCCATCGCCTCGACCCGGTCGGCATGTTCGAGCCAGCCGAGATCGAGGTCATTGATCTGACGAAGGACCGCCTGGATGCGGGGTGCCTTCTGGCGGCTGAGGCCCCCGGGACGGATCGCCACCTCGACTTCGTCAACGGGGGCATCCCTGACCGACTCCCAGTCGTCGAATCTCTCCTTCAATCCGGCAAAGGCCCGGTCCCGGTTCGAGTCACTCGTCGCCTGCGAGAGGATCGTCCTCACCAGTTCGTCGACCGGCTGGCGGTGGGGAAGGTTGACCGGTCGGCCGTACATTTCACGAAGACGGTCACGGATCTTTCTCACGCGGGCCCGGGAGGGCCGTTTCCACTCTGCCTTCGGAACCTTCGCCTGCCAGCCCTGGGTCATGTCTACTGGGCGCCCCAGCGCGAGCAGACCGAGGCGGCGGTCGCGGCGGCAGCGGGAAGGACTTCAGCGACCCTCTCGAGATCCCAGTCGAGACTGGCCAGGCCGGCAGCCAGACCGCCCATGAAGGCGTCACCCGCTCCGAGTGGACTTACAGATTCCGCGGGAACCGGTTGGTGTGAGGTTTCCCTGGCACCGGCGGTGACGATCTCGCCCTCGCCGGTCGTGACCACCACCAGGTCGGGTCCGGCTTGAGCCAGCGCGCGGCCGGCCTGAAGCGGATCCGCGAGCCCGGTGATCAGCTCGGCCTCCAGGCGATTCAGCTTTACGACGGTCGACAGG
This sequence comes from Solirubrobacterales bacterium, assembly GCA_020438355.1. Lineage (GTDB taxonomy): Bacteria > Actinomycetota > Thermoleophilia > Solirubrobacterales > 70-9 > 67-14. Next base: position 5,761 of record JAGQUT010000052.1, read on the forward strand.
GCGGTCAGTTCCATGCAGAATTCGCGGGCAGGGTCTTCGCTCGTCCAGCGGTTTGGGCGGTAGTTCGGATCGAGCAGAACCGGCAGACCGGAAGAACGGGCAACTTCCACCGCCCGCCTCGTAATCTCGCGCTCGGGCTCGCCCACCATCGTGTTGGAGCCGATCACTAGCGCCCGGGACCCGTTTATCGCCTCCTCAAGGAAGCCTGAGGTGGCCGCCATCGTGGGTCCGATGTGTTCGCCATAGACCTGGAAGGCGGGTTCGTTGTCCGGCCCGAACTCGATAAGTGCCACCGGCGTGTCGGCGCCTTCAAGGGTCGCCAGCCAGCGGGTATCGACCCCCTGCTCCTTCAACCCCTCGGCCAGCCAGCGCCCCCATCCGTCGCCTCCGACTCCGCCGACCAGAGCGGAGGACATCCCGGTGCGGGCTATCGCTACGGCGACGTTGGCAAGCGCTCCACCAGGCCAGGGAATGAACGGCCCCGGGTCCTCTCCCTCGTCGAGGTTGCGTTCGCAGATCAGGTCGACGATCGCCTCGCCGAGACAGGCGATCGGAAGCCGGTCCGGGGACTGATCCTGATGATCGTGAGTTGCCTCCATCGACGGGAGGAAGGAGCCTACTCCAGCCTTCATGGGAGAAATCTGTGCACGCCACTAGACTGGCCATTCATGCCCGCCGTGATTGTCCGGATCGGGGAGTGGCTGCCCCGTGGCTGGGGTGACCTGTTCCTCCAGTTACTGCTC
>JAGQUT010000053.1 GCA_020438355.1 Solirubrobacterales bacterium
TCCCGGTACTACCTCAACTTTCGCGACTGATTCCCCAGTCCGGCACTGATCCGGGCTCGGGGCGCGTTCGTAGGTACGATTGGAGATCCCATGATTCCCAATATCGGCCCACTCGAAATAGCCATCGTGCTGATCATCGCGCTGATCGTCTTCGGCCCGAAGCGTCTGCCCGAACTTGGCAAGTCTCTCGGCAAGGGTCTAAGCGAGTTCCGCGAGGGCCTGAGCAACGTCGGCCGCCATGATGACGACGATGATGACGACGACGAGGAATTCGACAACGAACCGGCCGAACTGACTCCGCCACCGACTGACGAAAAGCATCCGCTGCCCGGCGAAGAGCCGGAAGTCACCGAAGTGACCGCAGGCGCCGACGCCGAGCCGGTTGAGGGGGAAGTAGTCCCGGACTCCCGCGACTGATGAGGCGAGACCGGCCGTGGCCAAGCTGAAACCGGTTCGCCACGACGAGCAGCTCAGTCTCGTCGATCACCTGGATGAGCTCCGCTCGCGGATCATCTATTCGCTGATCTTTCTCACGGTCGCCTTCGCGTTCTGTTTCTGGCAGAGCGACCTGATCCTCGACATCGCCGCCGCTCCTCTGCCCGAGGATCACCGGGCCCTGATAGTCCTCGCCCCGACCGAGGCATTCATGACAACGGTGACGGTCTCTGTCTATGCGTCGATCATCGTCTCGGCGCCATTCATCAGCTATCAGCTGTTCGCCTACATCCTGCCGGCGTTCTCGCCGCGTGAGCGCAAGGCGATCCTGCCGCTGCTGATCACGATTCCCCTGCTGTTCCTGGCCGGCGTTGTCTTCGCCTACTTCATCATCCTGCCGGCGGCGATCAACTTCCTGCTCGGCTTCAATGACGAACAGTTCGCGATCCAGCTCAGGGCCCGGGAGTACTACTCGTTCTTCTCGATGACCCTGCTCGCCGGTGGCGTTGTCTTCCAGCTGCCGATCATTGTGCTGGCGCTCGTCAGGCTGCGGATCATGACCGTGCAGCAGCTCCGCAGCAACCGTCGATACGCCTACCTGATCATCGCCGTGGTAGCCGCGGCACTGCCCGGAGTCGACCCGATTTCGATGCTGATCGAGATGGTCCCGCTCCTGCTTCTCTACGAGTTGAGTATCTTGCTCGCTCGGGGGATTGGCCAACCAAAGGGAAGTGCCGATTCCCAGATACCTTCGATCCAGGAGAACTAGTCACGTGGCTGAAGAACCCGAACGCAACATGCTCTTCGACCTTCGAGGTCGTCGCAAGAGGGTGATTCAGGTCATCTACGTGCTGCTGGCAATCATCATGGCCGCCAGCCTCGTGGTGATCGGATTGCCGGGCGGAGTGAACCCGTTCGGCAACACGAACAGCGCCAACCAGGATGTCGCCGAGGCGAACGTGGAACGGGCGGAGAACCTCCAGCAGAAGTTGAAGACCCAGCCGAACAACGAGAACGCGGCGGTCGAACTGATCCGCGCCCGCTTCTCGGCCGGCCAGTCGCTGTACGAAACCAACCCGGATACCGGTCAGACCACGATCACTGACGAGGCAACAGAACAGTTCCAGCTTGCTGCCGATGCCTGGACCAGGTACCTGAAGGTGACCAACAACCAGCCGGACCCGGAAGTCGCCCAGCTGATGTCGAATGTTCTCTTCACCCTCTCTCAGGGTTCGACGGTTGCCCAGTTCCAGGCCAACATCGAGGATGCGGCCTCGGCCCAGCAGTTCGTGGCTGACGAGGCGATCAAGCAGCAGAAGAATGGCGGAGCCAGCGCGGCCAGCCAGCTGACCACCCTCGCGATCTACCAGCTCTACGCCCAGGAGTACGGCGCCGCGGAGAAGACCCTGAACCAGGCCCTCGCCGCGACCGACGATCCTGAAGAAAAGAAGCAGATCAACCAGACCTACAAGGCGACCGAGAAGGATGCGAAGCGGATCGGCAAGCTCGTCGACCAGGCGATCAAGCAGGCCCGCAAGGAAGGCGGCGATTCGCTCCAGAACCCGCTCGGCTCACTTGGTTCCGACACGTCGATCGGTGGCGCCGGAACCGGAACCACCACTCCCTGACCGGGAGCCAATCTGAAGGGCGGGCGGGCCACAGAAACGGCTCGCCCGCTTCAGAACTTGCGGCCAAGACTCTGACCTTGACGTGGGGCTGTGAGCAGGCGGCCTGCTTCGCGCAGCGAGAACGCCGGGCCACCAGCCCGTCTAGTCTCCCTGCTCTCGCATCCCGTCCTGCTCACAGCCCCACGTCGGCGGGACGTCTTGGCCGCAAGTTCTATACTTCCCATCCGGCTTCGTCAACCGAGGCCACCTTCCGGGCCGTTAGCTCAGCTGGTAGAGCAGGAGACTCTTAATCTCAAGGTCGAAGGTTCGATCCCTTCACGGCCCACTCACTCGTCAGGACCCGGTTTGCTTCATCCGTTCAGAATGTAGAGATGGGTGAAGAGAGACGAGAGGCTCCTGGCGGGACCATTGACTGGGCGTCCGGAGCGGGGAACGCCTGGGTCGAGATCCAGGACCTGACCGACCGCGTATACGCAGGGGTGGAGCAGCGCCTCACCGACGAGGTGGCGGAGGGACCCGGCAAGCGGGTTCTTGACGTCGGATGCGGGACCGGTGTCACGACCGTGGCGATCGCGCAGCGGCTCGGTCCGGAATCGGCCTGTACCGGGGTTGACGTTTCCGACGTGATGGTTGAGGCCGCCCGTCGCCGGGCGGGTGCCGCTGGTGTCAGCGCAAGGTTCGAACTGGGTGACGCCGGAAGTCGGGAGTTCGAGGAGGGACAGTTCGACTGTGTGGTGTCGCGTTGGGGAGTCATGTTCTTCCCTGATCCGGTGGCCGCCTTCTCAAACCTGAGGAAGGCCGCAGCCGGCGGCAGGTTACGGGCGGTTACCTGGCGCACCCAGCTTGAGAACCCGTTCATGACGGTGGCCGAGGAGGCTGCGGCGCCCCTGCTCGAGGGGTTCGACGTTCGCCCGGTGGACGAGGCACCAGGTCAGTTCGGACTGGCTGACGAAGAGACCACCACCGGGATTCTCGACGCGGCGGGCTGGACTGATGTGGAGATGGTTTCGTTTGATGTGATCTGCTCTTTCCCGGAGTCCGAGCTGGTCCGGTACTTCGGCGGGCTCGGTCCACTGGCCCGCTATCTGGATGGCATCCCCGAGTCCGATGTCCCGGACAATCTGGTGGAGACCGTCCGCGAAGCATTCACCCCATACATCGACGGGGGAGAGGTCCGTTTTAACGCGGCTTGCTGGATGATCCGGGCTGCCGCGCCGGTCGGCGACTGACGCAACTTTCCAAGGCTTGGTCGTCTCGCGATCACCTTCGACAGTGCGGTTCTAGGCCAGTCAGGAGCCGCCGTGGAGCGGCCGTTTCCCGATAGCCTGTCGTTCCTTGGCGAGGTAGCTCAGTTGGTAGAGCACACGACTGAAAATCGTGGTGTCGCCGGTTCGATCCCGGCCCTCGCCACTTGGAGAACCCGCAGTCGTCCCGGCCTTCGCCGGGCCTCCGATTCTCAACCCGCCTCACCCACTAGAAGTAAAGAATGGTTGGGTGAGGCTCAGCTAGGGCTCTATTGGCGTTTGATCTTGCGGTGAATGAAGTCGAAGACGTCTTTGTAGACCTCGTCCTTGTTGGTCTCGTGGAAGAGCTCGTGGCGGGCGTCCGCGTACGTCTTCTTCTCGGTTCCCGGCCCGGCAAGGTTCTCGACTGCGTCACGGGTCAAATCGAAGGGCACCAGCATGTCTCCGGTGCCGTGGATCCACAGCAATGGCTGGTCACCGAACCCGCCGCCCTCCTGTGCTCTTGAAACCACATCGACCAGTCCTTCCAGGGTTAGACGCTGGAACGGACCGTGGTAGACCAACTCATCATTGAGGTAGGCGTCCTGCGCCAGTTCATCTCTCGAGATCACTGAGGGATCGATCGGGATCTCGGGAATCTCCTCCAGCTCCAGCAAGGCCTCCAGGCCGGGATTTCCACCAAGGAGCGGGCTCGAAAGGACCACCGCGTCGACGGGTCGGCCTGCTTCCTGAAGGAACAGGGTTGCCAGCAGCCCCCCCATCGAGTGGCCGATCAGCAGAACCGGAAGGTCGGGATGCTCGGCGACGGCGATTTCGTAGACCCGGGAGAAATCCTCGAGCAGGGCGTCGGGATCGTCAATCAGTGCCCGATCGCCACCCGAGTAGCCGTGACCCCAATGATCCGGAGCGTAGACGGCGGCTCCGTCCTGCTCCAGCCGTTCGGCAAGTTCCGCGTGACGACCGGCGTGCTCCGCGTAGCCATGCGCCAGCAAGGCCACGAAGGAAGGCTCACCCACGGGCACCCACTCGTGGACGACCACCTGACCTCTGCTGCCATCGATCTTTCGCACCTATTTCTCCTCTTCGTCCGGGCCTCCGGAGGCCATCGCCTCCAGCAGACTGATCGCTCCCGCTTTGAACAGCGGCTCGTTCAGATTCCCGCATTTGGGGCTCTGAACGCAAGAGGGGCAACCGGAATCGCAAGGGCACTCGCGAATGAGTCGCAGCGCGTCAGAGACCAGGCGAGGGAAGAGATCGAAGGCGCGCTTCGTCAATCCGATGCCCCCTGGATGCCCGTCATAGATGAAGATCGTCGGAGTGCCCGTCTGCATGTGGATGTTGGTTGACAGGCCACCGATGTCCCAGCGATCGCACATCGCGATCAGGGGAAGAACTGCGATCTGGCCGTGCTCGGTCGCGTGGAGAGCTCCCAGCATCTCGTTCAGGGCGAGTCCGTCGGTGAACTCCTGGGGAATCTCGTACCAGAGACCCCGGGTCGCGAACTCCTGCTCAGGGAGGTCGAGGTCGACCAGGTCAAATGCTTCGCCGTCGGCACTCAGGATCCGCTGGTAGGCCATCACCTGATCGGTCACGGAGATCTGCCCGAAGCTGAGTTTCACCCCGCAGATCTCCTTCTCCTCAAGGACCCGATCGATGAAGATCTCGGTCTCGACCTTGGGGCGCGTGTACCACTCATCATCGAAACGGTGGACGATCGCCTGACCTTCGACCGGGTCGAGCCGCTCCACCTCCCACGAGGTTCCGAGGTGCATGTAGACAGCCCCCGGATGAATCGTGGTGAAAGCCCTACCCGTTTCGACGGTCCCGATCACCTCACCGGAGTCCCGGTCGATCACCGCCACGTCACCTGCGGAGGAAGAGCGAAGGGAAACGTCTGAAGCCGCGAAACCGGCCCGCCTGG
>JAGQUT010000054.1 GCA_020438355.1 Solirubrobacterales bacterium
CTGTCGCGTGGCAGGAGCGAGAAGCGCATAAAAGCCGAGCCAACCTAGCAGAGCAAAGGTCAGCCGGATGCCTGGGGGAGCGCGACGGAAGCCAGCGTGTCATGCCGCTCCATGAGTTCCGCCTGCACGTTTCTCCGCTCGCCACCTTCCGGGTTCAGGCGCGACCAGTTGCCGGAACTGTCCAGAACCCAGGAGTTCGTGTTGTCGGCCAGGCAGCGCTCCATGACGTCCAGGATCTGTCCCTTTGCAATCTCGTCCTGGACCGGAGTCACCAGCTCCACCCTGCTGTCCAGGTTCCTCGGCATCAGGTCGGCAGAGCCGATGTAGACATCCCAGTCCTGACCCCGCTGGAAGGCGTAAACGCGGGAATGCTCGAGGAAGCGACCGACCACCGAGACGACCCGGATGTTTTCAGAGAGACCTGGCACACCGGGACGCAGGCAGCAGATGCCTCGGACGTTGATCTCCACCTCGATGCCGGCCTGTGAGGCCTCGTAAAGCGCCTCGATGCAAGTCCGGTCGACCAGCGAGTTCATCTTCATCACGATCCGCGCATCACTGCCTGCCTTGTGTGCCTCGATCGTTGCCTCGATCTCTTCGAGGATCGATGAGCGCATCGAGTGCGGTGAAACCAGGACCTTGCGATAGTCGGCCGGGCGGGAGTATCCGGTCAGCACGTTGAACATCTCCGCCACGTCCGCGCCGATCTCCGGGTCAGCCGTGAAGAGACCTAAGTCGGTGTAGAGGCGGGCGGTCGTCGAGTGATAGTTGCCGGTCCCGATGTGGACGTAGTTGCGGACATGGTCGCCCTCACGCCGGACCACCAGCATGGCCTTGATGTGAGTCTTGAGCCCAGGAATGCCGTAGACCACGTGGACGCCGACTTCTTCGAGCCTCTTGGCCCACTCAATGTTCGCTTCCTCGTCGAACCGGGCCTTCAACTCCAGCATGCAGACGACTTGTTTGCCTCGCTCCGATGCCTTGATCAAAGCTGACACCAGCGGCGAATCGTCACTGGTCCGATAGACGGTCTGTTTGATTGCCAGCACGTCGGGATCATTGACGGCCTGGGCCACGAAACGCTCGACCGAGGTCGAGAATGAATCGTAAGGATGATGAACCAGAATGTCCTGCTGACGGATCACCGCGAAGATGTCGGCCGGCTCGTCGTCTTCTCCCTGAAGGCGAGGCTGGGTGACCGGCGTCCACGGCTCATCCCTCAGCTCGGAGAAGCCCGGCAGCTTGACGACATCCCAGAGATCGGTCAAATCGAGCAGGCCGCCCGCTTCAAACACCTCGTTCTCCTGCAGGCGAAGGAGCTCGACCAGAAGTTCCTTCAGCTCTGGAGTCATGGTGTCGGCGACTTCCAGCCGTACCACTTCGCCGAAGCGCCGGCGCCGCACCTCTTCCTGGACGGCCTCGAGCAGATCGTCGGCCTCGTCGCTGACCGTGAAATCGGCGTCCCGGGTGACCCTGAAGTAGCCGTACTCCAGCACCTCGACACCCGGGAAAAGCTGGTCGAGATTGGCCGCGATGACCTCTTCGAGCGGAACAAGGATCGTCTCCCCTTCACTGGTCAACTCGATGAACCTGCCCAAGAGCTCCTTCGGCACCTTGATGCGTGAAAGGACCCTGGTCGAAGTCTCGTTGTCCCGGAGCAGGACCGCTATAGAGAGCGAAAGATTCGAGATGTACGGGAACGGGCGGCCCAGGCCGATTACTAGTGGTGTCAGCGTCGGGAAAACCTGGGCATCGAAAATGCGGTCCAGTTCGGACCTCTCTGTTCCGTTCAGGTCCCCGAGGGTCGCCACCCTGATCCCGTTTTCAAGAAGGGCCGGCTTCAGCTTCGCGTCGAAGACCTGGGTCAGCCGCCGGTCGAGCTCTAGCGACCGGCTGCGAATCGCCTGGATCTGCTCCCGCGGCGAGAGACCGTCTGGACCACGAGCATCTATCCCCGCGTCGACCTGATCCCAGAGACCGGCAACCCGAACCATGAAGAATTCGTCCAGGTTGGAGGCGAAAATCGCACAGAACTTGACTCTTTCGAGCAGCGGTACCGAATCATCCTCGGCAAGTTCCAGAACCCGCTGGTTGAAGTCGAGCCAGGAGAGCTCGCGGTTGAAGAAGTGGGACGGATCCGGGCTACTCATCAGGTCAGGATTCTACTTTCAGGGAGGTTTCCAGCGCGACCCAGACCCCCTGTCTGGATTGCTCAAGCCAGAGGCGTTTGAACCGTTCGAACAACATTTGCCGTCGAGCGCCAAGATGGATGACGGTTAATTCAAGCCCACGGTAGGCAGCTCGATTGGGCGCTGCTTGCACCAGAACCGGGTCCAGATCGCGGCTGTCGCGGCCTCGGTCGATGATCGTCTCGATGTCTTCAAGCTCAAGCTCCTCGATCGCCTTGCGCGCAGGCGGGACAGAAAGGTCGCAGTCCCGCATATCACCGAGTACCTCCTGAAGACCACGGGCCGCACGCCTGGCTGTGTGGGCCTGGGATCCGAGGGCGTCGCCGGAGAGCTCGAGGCTGTAACGAAGACGCTCGGCCGCCACACGCATACGGTGCTGCCCCTCAACGCCACTCGCCTCAAGGCTTTCGCTCGCTTCTTCCCGGAGACGCGAGAGCCGCTTGCCGATAAGAGTGAGGACTTCTGGCGGCAAGACCTCGACCGGTCGATATTCGTCTGCGCGGTCGATTGTGTCTGTCTCGATAGTCGAATCCGCGATCTCTTCGATCCGTACCCGAAATGCCTGCATCCTTCTTCCGTGCACGACCTGGGCGAGAGCCCGGTTCGCCTTCGCCTGTTCACGTCGAAGGTTGGTGATGGCTCGCTCGATGCCGTCGGCATCGGCGGGATCCATTTCCGAGCGAACCGTCTCGAAGGCTGCGATCGCGACGTCAATGTCCCGACGGCTCCCGACAGCTTTCGAGATCCTCCGTGCCTCAGCCTTTCCCTCTCGATACTGGGAGCGGCCCAGAACGGGTCGAAAGACCTCGAGCGCCGCCCGCAGGCGCCTCGACGCTAGCCAGAGATCGTTCGCCGAAGCAGGTTCGGTTACGTCGAGAACCCCCTTCGAAAGGAGGGTGATTTGGGTAGCCCGTTCCTCGAGTACCTGTGCGGCTGCGAGCCTGAATCGGGAATCGGGAGCGCTCATCACCGGGAACCCTACTTGCGTACTGGTGCTCAGCCGGGTGCCAAGGCGGGTTCTGAAACGTCAATTCCGCCGTTCAGCATGTCCAGAACGATGCCTTCGCGGATTCCGCCCTTGCCGATCTGGAGCTCTTGACCAAGGAGTTCCGAAACCTTCTCCAGGATCAGGACCCCGGTTGGCAGCATTCTTACCCTGACGGGATCGAGTTCGAACTGTCGACCGACCTCGACGGCATCGTCGCCGCTCAGCACCCTGATGCTCCGTTCCATGGTCTCGTATTCGAGCCGAGCTCCGACGATCTTCCGCAGTGAGGTGGCCGAACCCCCTACAGCCACAGCCTGTTCCGGACGGGTGATCTGTACCTCGGCAAACTCCTCGTCGATCCGGTCACGAATTCGGCGAATCTCCGAGGCGGACGGCGGGTCGGAGGTAATCAGTTCATCCGCCAATTGGCCAGAACCGATCGGCCAGGAGCGAACCTGCTCGACGCCGCCATCGACGGTTCCGATGATGATCTCGGTGGAACCGCCTCCAACATCAACGACCGCAACGCGGCCGTCAACCTTGTAGCCGAGCGCCTTGGTCGCCCCCAGAAAGGCGAGCCTGCCTTCCTCGTTCTCGCTGACGACACTGATCGGAATCCCGGCGGCTTCGGAAATCGCTTCTGCCGCATCCTTGCCGTTAGGGGCATCTCGCAGGGCAGCTGTTGCGACAGCACGAAACCCCTCGGCGCCCAGCTCGCGGGCCATTCGGACCTGGGTTTCGACCACCTCGGCAACTTCGGAGATCTTCTCCTCTGGAATCGAGCCGTCTTCGGTGCGGGCCTGCCCGATTCTCGTATAGGCCCGCTGCTCCATGACCTTCTTGAGCTTGCCCTCATCGGGCTCGGCGACCAGGATTCTGGTCGTATTAGAACCGATATCTATCGCTGCGCAGAGCATGGGCTTCCAGTACCCATTTTGGCGATCCCGTCGGACCTTCCCGACTTCGGACCGGACGCCCGACGACCGAACCGGAAAGAGATCAGCCGAAACGGCCACTCACGTAGTCCTCGGTCTCCTTCAGAGAGGGATTCGAGAAAATCTTCTCGGTGTCGTCGATCTCGATCAGGACGCCCGGATCCCCGCACTTCTCGATATTGAAGAATCCGGTGTAGTCGCTGGCCCTCGCGGCCTGCTGCATGTTGTGGGTGACGATCACGATCGTGAATCGTTTCTTCAGCTCGTTGATCAGGTCCTCAATGGCCAGGGTTGCGATCGGATCGAGTGCCGAGCACGGCTCGTCCATCAAGAGCACCTCGGGTTCGATCGCGGTCGCTCTCGCGATGCAGAGCCGCTGCTGCTGGCCACCGGACAACCCGCTGGCCGGCTTGTCGAGACGGTCCTTCACTTCCTCCCATAGGTGGGCACCACGAAGGGACTTCTCGACGATGGTGTCCATCTCGACCTTCTTCATCTTCTTGCGATTCAGTCGAAGCCCGGCCGCCGTGTTCTCGTAGATCGACATGGTCGGGAATGGATTCGGCTGCTGGAAAACCATTCCTATCTGCTGCCGGACAAGTACCGGATCCATGCTGGGGGCATAGATGTCGTTGCCGTCGAGCAGGACCTTCCCCTCGACACGAGCCCCGTCGATCAACTCGTGCATGCGGTTCAGGGAACGCAGGAAGGTCGACTTTCCGCAACCCGAAGAACCGATCAGGGCAGTGACCTTGTTCGGCTGGATGCTCACCGTTACGTCGCGGACCGCCAGAAAATCGCCGTAGTAGATGTTGAGGTTCTCGGCATCAATCCGCTTGGCCTGAGCCTGCACGGGCCTGGTTTCCGCGTTGGGCTGTGGCGGGTCCAGGGTGGCATCTGCGAATCCGGCCTCTACATCGGCCATTTCGGTCTCCTTCTTGGTGTTGGTCAGATTCATCGGCGGATCTCCACTCCGTAGCGCCGCGCG
>JAGQUT010000055.1 GCA_020438355.1 Solirubrobacterales bacterium
ACTCCGGCGATCATGAATACCCCTCCCCCGATGGTGAGTCCGTTTCGCCAGCGCCTGAACCAGATCACCGAGGCGACACCGAGGAGGGCGAGGGCCAGAGCGAAGAGAACAGTTGCGGCAACAAACGAGTCTCCGCGCTTGTCGTAGAAGTCGCCCTTGGCGAATTCGTCGTCCGCCTTGTCCTGGAGTCGGTCCCCTTCCGCGTAGGCGTCGGGGTAGTAGGCCGGATTATCGCCCGAGAAAGGTGTGTTGAGATTGGATTTGGCCCATATCTCGATCGCTGCCCTGAGTTCCGGGCTGAAGCTGACCAGATAGCCGGCGAGCTGGTTGTTGCCCTGGTTCACGGCAAGTGTGTACTCGATGAAGATGGTCTGGTCGAGCGCCTTCTGGCGGTCACCGTTGGCGTAGAGGTCGTTGGCTTCCGACTGGCTGAGCGAGGCCTGCTCCAGGTACTTCAGTTGGAGGCCGTCGTCACGGTCGGCGAGGTAGGCGGCCCCGGCGGTCAGGAGTGCCGTGACGCCGAGCATGACGGCGATAAGGATTTCGAAGCGGGATGTGCGAGCGGGCGCTTCGGGGGTAGCGGGCGCCTCCGTCTCGGCCGATCCTCCCGGTGATTCGATCACGTCCCCGTCACTCACTGGCCAGAATTCTACGAACGCGGGGCGGCGGAACCCTTCGCTTGACTACCTCGAGAAGAGACAGTTGACCGTCATCGCATATCCGATTTCTGGCCCCTCGTCGCCGCTGATCCTGAACTCGTACCCGCCAGGCGCACCCCAGCGATTGGGGAGGGCCATCTGCCTGGACACGAAGGCCTTCGGCCCGAGTACGGCAACTGACGGATCTATGGCGAGGGGAGCCTTATCCGGGCACCTGACCGAGCCCCTGGTCTCGGTGAAGACTCCGTCCCCTGCGACCGTGTCCTGCGACTTCACGACCTGCCTCTGTCCAGTAATCACCTTCCCTACCGACCTGGCACCGACGGAAGAGCTCTTCAGGTCGTCCTGCCCGACGGTGAACTTTCCAGGCAGCGCAGCCGCGGTCCCACCGACCGCAATGACCAAAGCGATCAGCGCCACCACCATCGCCGGTGAAGGACGTGGTATCCCTCTCATGCTGCCCTCCTTGCCCTGCCGTTTCAATCCTTCGGGTACACAATGACCGATCGGGGCTTAGATGTCGAGGGGAGGTATGGCCAGCCGGCTTCCGGCAGCGCGCTGGCCCGGAAGAGAATCCGCTGGGGGGAAGTGATCGTCCTGAACCGGTACCGGTAGCTGAACTGTCCGCGACGGTCGGTTCTCAGGACCTCGACCGGCCGCCACTTCCCGCGGCTCGGGTCGAAGTACTGGATCGCCACGATCTTTCCGCGTGCCGGTGGCAGGACCCCGACGAATCCGACCGAGCCCCTCATCCGGATCACTCCCCCGTTGAACACCTTCTTTGGCTTGATTCTGAGTCGTGTCCTGCCCCTGACCCGCAGACTGGCCGCGGGCGAGGTCACTCGCGAGAGCTTTCGTGTGCCAGCGAACGAAACAGTGACACTTCTCTCGGGACCTCTCCCGAGTTGGACCCTGTACCGGCCGTCTCCGTCAGTGCGGACTTCGGTCTCTCTCACCGCGGTGCTGGCACCAGGCAGGTAGCTCTCGACTACCCGAACCGACTGGTTGGCCAATGCCTCGCCGTTACTCGTCAGGCGGCCCTCGATGAATTGCGTGGTTCCATATGGAACCTTGAATGAACGCTTGCCGTTAGCGAGGTTGGCGGAAAGGGCCACAGGCTCTTTGAGGGGAAGGTTGAGAATCGCCGGGGATCCGCCGGAGTAAGTCTGATCCGATGACTCGTTTCCAGCCCTATCCGTGACCACGGCCTTGAGTTCATAGGCGCCAGCCGCAAGATCATCGGACGGCACCCTTGCCTCGAACCAGTTCCCGCGAGCGGTCGTATCCAGCGGGAGGAACTGGCCTTCCTCTCCGGCCTGACGAATCAGAATCTCGGCCGTCGCCACTCCTGAATCCGAGTCACCAACCGAAAGCCGGATCAGCTCGGGGTCCTCGGGATCCCTGAAGGGGTCGAATCCGGATTCAGGCGGTGTGAGGTCGATCCTCACGACAGCCTGACCTGGTGCCGGATGCAGGTCGCCATCTGGACCGGGCAGCCCGTCGTTGGAATTGCCGGCGAGGTCCTCTGCCCAGTACCGGACCCGGTTCACGCCTTCTGTTGCCACGGCGAAAGTTGCTATCGGGCCGGGAGCGACATACGGCGCGTAGTCCTCGGCATCGATCACGGTTGCTGGTTGACCGTCGTCGTTTGCTGCCTGGAGCATCCCCGATCTTTCGTCAGTCGATTCGACGGTCACGGTTACCGGATGGTTGACCCATTCGCTCGGCACCCCGGTTATGAGGGATTCAGGGGCCGTGCGATCCACCTTCACTTCGGTGCTTCCCGGCTCGAGCGATGACTTGTGGGCGCCTGACACCGCGGTCGCCGAGATCCAGTGGCTTCCCTCTGCCAGCCCACCGATCGAACCTGTGCGCTGCTCGGCCCCTTGCGAGAGCGTTATCTCCGGAGCGAGACAGACGATGGTCTGGCAGGGCGCCACGGGCCCTTCGCTGGACACGGCAAGGGCGTAACCGGCAATCCCGGAGGGACCGCCAGGAGCTGCTTCCTCGATCTCTTGCTGGAGGGGCAGTTCGTCCTTGGAGATCCATCCTTCGGGAGGCTCGGGTGCGACGTTCCCCGGAGGCCTGTCGTCAAAACGGAGGACCGTCTCAGCCGGCTGACCAAGGTTGGTGGCGCCATCGACCAGGTAGACGACAGCTCGATAGGCACCTACTTCTGGCACCTCGACCGGTCCGGCACTGGCCACCCCGTTGCCACTGAAATAGCCCGATTCAACCTGAATTCCGGTCTCCGCTTCATAGAGGAGGTAGACCGCGCCGATGACCGGGGCGTTCTGACCAGCCGGGATCTCCCAGCGCAGGGTGAATCCGTTTACCGGCCTCCACCCTGTCCCTTCGTCTGTCCTGAGGTTCGCCGGAGGATTCGAAGGCTGGTTGTCGATCAGGACCGTTCTGGTTGCGGTGCATGACTTTGAGGCACTGGCTTCCGTCGACGCGTAGTCGCGGACGCAGAGCCTGATGGTGTTGGGTCCCTCCTGGAACGGCGCCAGAGTGGTGTCGAATGATCTCGTTGCTGAATGCGACAACGGACACGGGGCGAAACGGGTCGAGTAGCCGCCCTTGTCTCCCGGGCAAGCGGGAGCGGCAAGGTCGACCCTGAGTCCGTTTACTTCGGCCCAGGCCGCTGCGATACCCGAACCCTGATCGGTTGAGTCAAGTCGGATCGAAGAAATTCCCCGATGGTAGAGCGAGTCGCCTCCCCAGTTCCACAACTCGCCTGAGGCTGCTACGGCAGGGGCAGCCGTGTCCAGGACGGTGAACTCTGCATCGGTCACCTCCATGTAGGCCTTGGTTACGGCCGACGTGTTCAGGCAAGAGGTCAGGTCGCACTTCAGTCGGGCAACGATCATCGACTGGGGGGTTCCAGACCCCGTCCAAGACGTGACCCGCTCGACTCCGTCGTGCGCGATCCCGGCATCCAGATCTCTCACGAGACTTCCATCGAATCCGACCAGTTCGGCGACCAGGCCGTTGGCATCCTTGAGACGGGCGGTGAATTGCGCACCGATCACCGAAGCGCCTGAAGGCGCATCCCACCGGAACTGACCACCGTCGCCGAAATCCATCGAGGGTCCACTCTTGTCCTGATAGATGCCGATCTTGCCGCTACCGGTTGAAGTGCATCCGTTCGTCACATCGAACAGATCGCTTCCGTTGATCGGGGTGAAGGCTGCCTGGAAATCGGTGAACCCTGAACCGAGGCACTGCTTCATGGTGAACGTCCCGGCTTGTGCGCCCGGGACCGATGCCAGAAAGCCACCTGAAAGGCAGGCCAGGATGACGGCAATGATCCGAAGCTTCTTCATGGTGCGAACTCCCCTCCTCCGTTACTTACGGGAACCTGATTCGAAGTTGGTTGAGGGGGAGGTGCTGCCGCGGGTGCCGGAGTGCCGGCGGCTTCGGGAGTGAACTCCGTCTCGGTCGGCGTCGGGACCGGCGCGGGTTGGACCACGACAGGTTCCTCTTCCACCACCGTCACCGGGGCAACGGGATCTGGTGGTACCGGCACCTGTTCCGGTTTGTCTTGGATCGGAGCCTCTGGAATCTCGTCCGCTTCGGTGAACTCCATCGGCACAGCCCGGGGCTTCGCTTCCCTTGCAACTGCCGCGGTGGTCGGGCGCGGCTCTTCCTTCCGGTCGGGAACCAAACCCGCTGTCGGAAGAATCCCGGTCGCCGCACAGACCGCCGCCGTCCCGGCGGTTCCAGCACAGATGGCGGCAAGTTTCGCGATCGCCGCGACCCCTGCTCCCCGGGTTCCGCCCGACACCATGACCGACTGGAAAGCGGAGTCGGAGCCGCGACCGACTCCCTGGACTCGCATCTGCAGATCGACCAACAACTCCTGAAACCGATCCCAGATTCCCCTTCCGAAAGGAATGACTGGAGCCAGCGCGGCTGCGGCCTTCGGGGCCGCCCGGTAGGCGCGAAGAGTTGCACGGCAGTGGCCACAGGCGGCGAGGTGCTTCTCAAGCCTGGAGTACTCGTCCGCTCCAAGTTCGCCGTCACAGGAGGCGGATATCAGCGGCTCGAACCCGGAGCACCGCTCGCCGGCCTCGCTCTCGTGAAAGGCGTTTCGGAAACGCGCGCGACCTTCGGCGAGGTGTCGATGCGCTAGCTATTTTTCAGCGGTAGGTTTCCTATTCCCGGATTTCGCTTTGGAAAGCCAAATAGCGGCATC
>JAGQUT010000056.1 GCA_020438355.1 Solirubrobacterales bacterium
GCCACTGACTTCCTCGACCTCCACCGCGCGGTGCTCGACCTGGCCAAGCACGGGGTTCAACTGACCAGGTTCAAGGGACTTGGCGAAATGAACGCAGATCAGCTGCGTGAAACCACCATGGACCCCGCGACCCGGACGCTCCAGCGCGTCACCCTGGAAGACGCGACCGCCGCTGACCAGGTCTTCTCGATGCTGATGGGAGATCAGGTCGCACCCCGCCGCGAATTCATCGAGGCGCATGCCAAGGAGGCAGGAATTGACATCTGATCCCGTCCTGACCACGAACGGAGCACCTGCCTGATGGCACTCGAAGCACTGACCGGACACATCGAAGAGCGCGAGCTGGAACTGGAGATGCGCTCCAGCTACATCGATTACGCGATGAGCGTGATCGTCGGTCGCGCGCTGCCCGATGTCCGGGATGGCCTGAAGCCGGTCCATCGCCGGGTCCTCTACGGCATGCATGACCTCGGCCTTCAGCCGGGCCGGCCCTACCGCAAGTCGGCCACGATCGTTGGCGAAGTCATGGGCAAGTACCACCCCCATGGCGACTCCGCGATCTACGACACGCTGGTCCGCATGGCGCAGGACTTCTCGCTGCGCTACCCGCTGGTCGACGGCCAGGGCAACTTCGGCTCGATCGACGAGGATTCGGCCGCCGCCATGCGGTACACCGAGGCCCGTCTCACCCGCCTGGCTACCGAAATGCTGCGGGACATCGACTCGGACACGGTCGACTTCGGACCCAATTACGACGGCTCCCAGCGTGAGCCCCTCGTGCTGCCCTCCCGCTTTCCGAACCTGCTGGTCAACGGTGCTTCCGGCATCGCGGTCGGCATGGCCACCAACATCCCGCCCCACAACCTGAGGGAAGTTGCCGGCGCAGTCGCCGCCTACATCGACAACCGGGAAATCGACCTCGACGGGCTGATGGAGCATGTCAAGGGCCCCGACTTCCCTGGCGGAGGACTGATGGATCCGTCCGGAATCCGGGACGCCTACCAGACCGGCCGCGGGTCGGTCAAAGTCAGGGCGAGGATCCATTCGGAGCCTCTCAAGGGCGGCAAGGACGCCCTGATCGTCACCGAACTCCCGTTCACCGTGAAGAAGGGCGGCGACGGCGGATTCATAACCAAGATCGCATCCCTGGTCAGGGACAAGAAGCTGGACGGAATCTCCGACCTTCGCGACGAAACCGACCGCACCGGCATGCGGGTCGTGATCGAACTGAAGCGCGGGGCCGTGCCCAACACTGTGCTCGCGAACCTCTTCAAGAAGACCCAGCTGCAGACCTCGTTCGGAATGAACATGGTTTCGCTGGTCGACGGGGTCCCGAGGACGCTAGGCCTCAAGGACATGATCGTTCACTACGTCGAGCACCAGCGAGACGTTGTGACCCGAAGGACCCAGTACAAGCTCCGGCGCGCCGAAGCCAGGGCCCACATTCTGGAAGGGCTGCTGATCGCGCTCGACAATCTCGATGCGGTGATCGCCCTGATCCGGGGATCCTCGGATCCGGATGTGGCCCGGGACGGACTGATCAGCGAATTCGAACTCAGTCGTGAACAGGCCCAGGCAATTCTTGACATGCGTCTCCAGCGACTGACGGCTCTCGAATCCGACAAGATCCGCGCCGAGCACGCGGAACTGATGGAGCTGATCGGCGAGCTGCGCGCCATCCTAGGTGACGAGGACCGGGTGTACGGACTGGTCAAGGATGAACTGGTCGAACTGGTGGAAACCCACGGTGACGATCGCCGGACCGAGTTCCAGCACTTCGGCGGCGACATCGACATCGAGGACACGATCGCCGAAGAGCAGATGGTGATCTCCCTGACCAACACCGGCTACGTCAAGCGGCTTCCGGTCGACTCGTACCGCAGGCAGCACCGCGGGGGAGTGGGTGTCACCGGGATGAATCTCAAGGAAGGCGACTACATCGAGCACCTCCACATCTGCTCGACCCACGACTTCCTTCTGTTCTTCACCAACTTCGGCAAGGTCTACCGGAAGAAGGTCTACGAGCTTCCCGAAGGCTCGCGCCAGGCCCGCGGTTCCGCCCTGGTCAATCTCCTTCCCCTGCGGGAGGGCGAGAAGGTCATGGCGGTCATCCCGACCCGCGAATTCAAGGAGAACAAGTACCTCGTCTTCGCCACCGCCCAGGGTCAGGTCAAGAAGACCGAGTTCCTTGAGTACAACACCCCGATCAAGGCGGACGGGATCATCGCGATCAAGATCCGCGAAGGCGACGAACTGGTCGGCGTCCAGCTCACCTCGGGCGAAGACGACCTGCTGCTCGTCTCGAAGTCCGGGCACGCCAGCCGGTTCCACGAGGACCAGGCCCGGCCGATGGGCCGCGGCACGGCGGGCGTGCGGGGAATGAACGTCAGCCAGAAGGACAACCGTGTGCTGTCGCTTACCGTCGCCCGGGACGATTCCGACCTGCTTGTCGTGACCGAGAACGGCTTCGGAAAGCGGACAGCTGTCTCCGAGTACCCGATCAAGAACCGCGGAACCAAGGGCGTCCTGACGATCAAACTGACCGAGACCAAGGGAGGTCTCGCCGGCGCCCTGATCGTTCGCGAGCATCAGGAACTCATGTTCATCACCGAGAACGGAATGGTCCAGCGAACCAGTGCCGGTGGCATCAGCAAGACCGGCCGGGCCACGCAGGGGGTGACCGTCATGAACGTGAAGGACGGCGACCGGATCAGCGCAGTCGCCCTGGTCGTTGAAGCGGCCACCAACGGAGACGGTGAAGGCATCGGTTCCGAGGATGCTCCCGAGCAGCCCGAACTCGAAGCCGGTGAAGCAGTCGAAGGCGACGTCGAATCCAGCGAAGAAGCGGACGAGTAGTCCGCTTCCCCGCTAGGGAGACTGCGAGGGGTAGGAACCGAGGTTTCTGACCCACTCGGCCTTTGACTTCAGGCCTTCGATCGCGGCGTCGATCGGTTCATCGCCGGTGCGACCCTCGATGTCGATGAAGAATCGGTAACGACCCAGCTCCCGACGCATCGGCCGCGACTCGATCCGGACCAGGTTCACTTCCCGGGACGAGAACTCCTGCAGTGCGTCGACCAGCGCACCGGGATGGTCGGCGCCGAGTTCCGCAAAGGCCAGGCTGGTCTTCCAGCGGGACCCGCCTCCATCATCCGGATCGACCTGCACGGCTTCGTCTTCTCGCGGCTCCAGCCAGAGGAACCGGGTCACGTTGCCGGGTTCGTCCTCGATTCCCTCGCGAAGGACAACGCAGTCATAAAGGCCCGCAGCACGGGCCGGGCCAACCGCCGCCCACGGCTCGCTCGACGCAGCGACCTCACGCACGGCCGCCGAAGTGCTCGAAGCGACCCGAAGTTCGGCCCCCGGCAGTTCCGTGCGAAGGAAGAGCGCGCACTGGGCCAGTGGCTGCGGGTGCGAAAGCACCGCTTCGATCTGCTCTAGGGAAACGGTTGGCCTGGCGATCAGGGCGGAACGGATCTCATGGTCGAACTCCCCGGCAATCCGGACTTCGTCCGCGTGCTCGATCAGACCGTCAAGGGTGGGGCGGACCGAACCCTCGATCGAATTTTCGACCGGGACCAGCGCCCGGTCGGCCGAACCATCGGACACCGCATCGATCGCGGCGGGAATCGTTTCGCAGATCACTGGCTCCAGAGCATCTGAAGCGAAACGGCTTACTTCCAGGGCATCCTCGCTGAAAGTGCCGGCGGGGCCAAGGTAGGCGACACGCAAGGTGCGCCTACCCGAAGTCGACCGTGTAGGAAGCTTCGTTGTTGGTCGTGATCGACTCGCCCGGGACCGCGTCGACGACCACGTCGAGAGTCACCTGACCGGTCGGAGCGGGAGTCAGCGGAATCGAAGCGGTGCCGGTAGAGCCGGCCGCAATCTCGGGGATCGACTGCTCGAGGGCAGAGCCGCCGTCAACCGAAACGCTGACAGTCACGTCATTCTCGGTCGCCTCACCCTGGTTCTGAACGGTCACGTCGACGGTCGGCGTGGTACCGGCCGGGATCGTGTTGGTCGTGTCGGGGCTGAGGGCAACACCCGCGATCGTCACCGAAGAGGCGGGATCGATCCCGGTGCCGTGGCTCAGGCCGTCGTTGGGATCCTCGGTACTCGTGGTCCCTGAAACACCATCGAGCGCCCCGTTGATCGCGTCGACCGAGATCCATTCCTCCGGATTGGGGATGAACTCGCTACGAGGCATCTCGGGAGCGTTGGCACCGTTGTTGACGATTGTGTTGTCGATCTGATGCCGGGTCACCCGGTTGTAGAGAACGTCAGCGGCAGCGAGAACTTCCATCTGGGCAGCGATCTGGCGCCTGGCACGGTCTGCGCCCTCTTCGCCCAGCGCGGTGCTCATCGAGTCGGCGATCGTGTTCATCGCACCGGCACGGAGCTGGTAGACGAGAGTCAGGGTGTCCTGGGCGGACTCCATGTCACCCGGGGTGTCGAGCTTCTCGACCCGGCTGAGGAAACCGTCCATCGCAGAGCGATCGGACTGGATTTCGCTTGTGAACTCGGTTACGGAAAGCTCGCCCGGGTCCGAAAGCCTGCCGAGGAAGGACTCGCTCAAGGCATTGGTCTCGTTGACGATCTGGGTGACGTTGTTCGCGTAATCCTCGAGCGACCGGTTCTTGCGGGCGTCGAGACAGCCCTTGGCGCCAAAAACCAGAAGGATCAGGACGAGAAGACCGGCCCCGAGCGCGATCGCCCGGCGAACCATCAGCTGCTGCTTGTCCTGGTTGGAACCACCGCCTCGTCCGGAACGGCGCGGAGGGCGCCGGGAACCGCCGCCACCGCCTCCCGAGCGCTGCTGGCGGGTCGGCGCCTCGGG
>JAGQUT010000057.1 GCA_020438355.1 Solirubrobacterales bacterium
TAAGCTCCGCTCGTACCGGCGCGGTCCCGGAAACCCGGTCGCAGCCGTGTCGCCAGCGTTCGGGCGACTGTTCGAGGGTACTGACCACGCCTAGGCAGGTCAAACCACGCTCTTCCACTCGCAGCTTTCACGCCAGTCACACGATCCTGACTGCTGTTGGCACACTGAATAAAACCTGTTAACTTCTGGCTCAGTAGAGACTGCGAAAGTCTGTTAGTCGGTTTTGTAGTTACCAGATTGTTATTGCCCATACGCTGCGCACCGAGAGACCACCAGCCTCTGTACACATCTGTGGATAACTATGTGGACAGTTATGGACGGCTCGAACCACCGTGGCCCGAATGTGAACCGAGGGGGAGGCGTCGTTGACCGATGTTGCCGGTTCCGACTTCGCCGCCGTGTGGAGCTCAGTGGTCGCCGAACTCAACGGCTCCCCGGATTCCTCAGGGGAATATCACGGCGCGCCTCTTGACCCGCCGCTGACACCGCAGCAGCGTGCCTGGCTCAAGCTCGTTCACCCACTGACCTTCGCCGAAGGTTTCGCACTGCTCTCGGTTCCCAGTCCGTTCGTGCAAAACGAGATCGAGCGCCATCTTCGTATCCCGATCGTGGACGCCCTCAGTCGACGTCTCGGTCAGCGGGTCGAACTCGGGGTACGTATTGAACCCGTCACAGATCAGCAGGATCAATCAGCCGATCACGACGTCCCGTTCACTGATCACGATCCCGATGACATCGAGAACACCCAGACGAGTCCCGCTGAAACATCCGACAACTGGCCCAGCTATTTCACCGAGCGGCAACGTCCCACCGCCTCCGCCGAACCGACCGGCAACAGCCTCAACCGCCGCTACACCTTCGACACCTTCATCATCGGCTCTTCCAACCGCTTCGCCCACGCCGCCGCCCTGGCCATTGCCGAAGCACCCGCACGGGCCTACAACCCGCTGTTCATCTGGGGCGAATCCGGTCTGGGAAAAACCCACCTCCTGCACGCCGCCGGCAACTATGCCCAGCGACTCTTTCCCGGCATGCGCGTCAAATACGTCTCTACCGAGGAATTCACCAACGACTTCATCAACTCTTTGCGGGACGATCGCAAGGTCGCCTTCAAACGCAGCTACCGCGATATCGACGTGCTGCTGGTCGACGACATCCAGTTCATCGAGGGCAAGGAAGGCATTCAGGAGGAGTTCTTCCACACCTTCAACACGCTGCACAACGCAAACAAGCAGATCGTGATCTCCTCCGACCGACCTCCAAAACAACTCGCCACTCTCGAAGACCGGCTGCGGACCCGATTCGAATGGGGTCTGATCACCGACGTTCAGCCTCCGGAACTGGAAACCCGCATCGCCATTCTTCGTAAGAAAGCGCAGATGGAACGGCTCGCGGTCCCCGACGACGTCCTCGAGCTGATCGCCAGCAGCATCGAGCGCAATATCCGGGAACTCGAAGGCGCCCTCATCCGCGTCACCGCCTTCGCCTCCCTGAACAAGACGCCGATCAATGTAGCCCTCGCCGAAATCGTTCTGCGTGACCTCATCGCCGACGCCGGCACCATGCAGATCAGCACCGCCACGATCATGGCGGCCACCGCGGAATACTTCGACACCACGGTGGAGGAACTCCGGGGACCCGGCAAAACCCGGGCGTTGGCCCAATCCCGTCAGATCGCGATGTATCTATGCCGCGAGCTCACGGACCTCTCACTACCCAAGATCGGCCAGGCATTCGGCCGCGATCACACCACTGTGATGTACGCGCAGAAGAAGATCCGCAGTGAAATGGCCTCCAAGCGGGAAGTGTTCGACAACGTCAAGGAACTCACCACCCGCATCCGGCAGCGGTCGAAGCGCTGAAATCACCCGCGTTTGCGGTCCGGCGGCCGAAAAAACTTTCATCCCTTCCCTATCACTGGTCACAGGCCGAACCACCTGAACAACATGTGGATAACGATGGGATCACCGATCCGAATCGTGCGGACCGACATGAACACAATGCTGCTTTCCACAGTCACCGGTGCCCGCCCACCCAATTCCCCCACACACAATCAACACCGGACCGACCCCTCCGAGCAGGACTTGCTTGCCTTCATCCCCAACGTGCACAGGCCCTACTACTGATACCGATATCTCTTCAATGTTTTCTTCTCAGAAGAACACCCCTGGGGAAAGCCCGCGCACAGCGTCACCGACAAGCGGTTTACACCGCGCCCAGCCCGGTCTGTCACCACCGTCGAATAGCTTTGAAGATGGCGGTTCACGCTCTACGGTTGGTGCACTGACCGCCGTTCTCGGCTGTCCGAAGCTGGCTGAGATGACGAAGGGACGACATGGACGCGACCATGACGGTTGGCTCCGACTTGAAGTTTCGCCTGGTTCGGGAGGACTTCGCCGACGCAGTCGCCTGGGTCGCACGCAGCCTGCCCACCAAGCCGTCGTCGAATCCGGTACTGGCCGGCGTTTTGATCAGCGGATCTGAGGACGGCCTGCGGATCGCCGGATTCGACTTCGACGTGTCGGCCGAGGTGTGGGTGCCGGCGGAGATCGCCTCGCCGGGAACCGTTCTGGTTTCCGGTCGCCTGCTGTCCGAGATCACCAGGGCATTGCCGGGCAAACCGGTGGAGGTCGGCGTCGAGGGATCGCGGATGCTGTTGACCTGCGGCAGCGCCAAATTTTCGTTGCCGGCGATGCCGGTCGAGGATTATCCGACATTGCCTGCTCTGCCGGAGGAGACCGGTGTGGTGGCTGCGGATCTGTTCACCGAGGCGGTGAGCCAGGTTGCCATCGCAGCCGGCAAGGATGACACCCTGCCGATGCTCACCGGTATCCGGGTGGAGATCTCCGGTGACAAAGTGGTGCTCGCCGCCACTGACCGGTTCCGGCTGGCGGTGCGCGAACTGAGCTGGTCGACCAACACCCCCGGGTTGGAGGCCGCTGTTCTGGTGCCGGCCAAGACGCTGGCTGAGGTGGCCAAGTCCGTCACCTCGGGAACAGAGGTTCACTTGGCGCTCGGCGCCGGTGAAGCTGTTGGCGAGGAACGACTGCTGGGAGTCAGCACCGGCGGTCGGCGCAGCACCACCCGGTTGTTGGACACCGAATTCCCGAAATACCGGCAACTGTTGCCGATGGAACACACCGCGGTCGCCACCATCGGTGTTGCGGAGTTGGCTGAGGCGATCAAACGTGTCGCGCTGGTCGCGGACCGGGGCGCGCAGGTCCGGATGGCTTTCGCCGACGGCGCGGTGCGGCTTTCGGCGGGTGCCGACGGAGTCGGCACCGCCGAGGAGGATTTGGCTGTCGACTTCGCCGGCGAGCCGCTCACGATCGCGTTCAACCCGAGCTATCTCACCGATGGTCTGGCCTCGCTGCATTCCGATCGGGTCACCTTCGGATTCACCACACCGAGTAAGCCCGCCGTCCTGCGGCCCGCAGCGGAGGGTTCGGAGCTTTCGGGTCCGGGTCCCTTCCCCGCGATCGAAACCGATTACGTCTATCTACTTATGCCGGTCCGGCTACCGGGCTGACCGGGAACGTCCGTCGACAAGGAGGCTGTCAATGCAACTGGGTCTGGTCGGTCTGGGAAAGATGGGCTTCAACATGCGTCAGCGGATGCGCGACGCCGGCCATGAAGTCATCGGCTACGACCCTCGACCGGAAGTTTCCGATGTCCCGAGTCTGGCTGCCCTCGCCGAGGCTCTCACCGCGCCGCGCGCGGTCTGGGTGATGGTCCCCTCCGGACCGGTCACCCACGAAACCATCGCCTCCCTGGCAGATGTGCTCAGTCCCGGTGATCTGGTTGTGGACGGCGGCAACTCGCGTTACACCGAGGACGGCCCGCACGCCGAACTCCTGGGTGAGCGCGGGATTTCCTTCATCGATGCCGGCGTGTCCGGTGGTGTTTGGGGTCTGACCGAGGGGTACGGCCTGATGGTCGGCGGAAGCGATGCGGACATCGCACGAATGATGCCGATTTTCGACGCCCTTCGTCCCCCCGGTGAGGTGGCCGACGGTTTCGTCCACGCGGGGCCGGTTGGAGCGGGCCACTACGCGAAGATGGTGCACAACGGCATCGAATACGGCTTGATGATGGCCTATGCCGAAGGGTACGAACTGCTGGCAGCCGAATCCTTGATCAAGGACACCCAGGCGGTGATTCAGGCCTGGACCAACGGGACGGTGGTGCGCTCCTGGTTGCAGCAATTGCTGGCAAAGGCTCTGAAAGAGGATCCGAATTTCGCTGAGATCTCCGATTACACCGAGGACTCCGGTGAGGGTCGTTGGACCGTCGAGGAAGCGATTCACCACCGGGTGCCCATGCCGGTGATCGCCGCATCGCTGTTCGCCCGCTTCGCCTCCCGGCAGGAACAATCGCCGACAATGAAGGCGGTCTCGGCGCTGCGCAACCAGTTCGGCGGCCATGCGGTCAAACGGATACCACTGTCCGGGTAGCACATGTACGTCCGTCGTCTGGCCCTGCGAGACTTCCGTTCCTGGTCACATATCGATCTAGAACTGACGCCGGGCCGCACGGCGTTCGTTGGAGCGAACGGGTTCGGCAAGACTAATCTCGTCGAGGCGTTGTGGTACTGCGCAACGCTC
>JAGQUT010000058.1 GCA_020438355.1 Solirubrobacterales bacterium
TCGAGGGCGGTCAGTGCCCCGACTACCTCACCCCGCCATTCCGGCGAGTACGGGTCGGTGAAGTCGAAATGTACGACCGGATCCCCCTCGCCCTGGAAGGTCATCTCCCTCCCCCACGTGTAATCAATCAGCTGGTCCGGCACGACAAGCACTCCCGGGGCGCAGGCCGGAGCGATGCCACCGACGCTTGACACGGCGAGGATCCGGTCGCAACCGGCCTCGCGGAGGGCATGGACGTTGGCCCGGTAGTTCACCCGGTGCGGCGCGATCGAGTGGTCGGTTCCGTGCCGGGCGACGAACGCGATTCCTGAACCGACCTCCGAAACGACCACGGGGCCCGAAGTCGGGCCCCATGGGGTCGAGACTGGACCGGCCTCGGCCGGTCCTTTCTCGGTCAGGCCGTAAAGGCCGCTACCGCCGATGACTCCGAGCAGGGCCACCGGGGAGGTCGATCAGGCGCCGAGCCTGGTCTTGAGAGCTTCGAACTGGTTGCGGATCTCTTCCGGGAGGTCGTCGCCGAACTTCGCCAGATGCTCTTCGATCTGGGGAAGCTGGGCGGCGACAGCCTCGTCGTCGACAGTCAGGAGCTCGTCCATCTGTTCGGGGGTCACGTCGACTCCGTCGAGGTCGAGATCCTCCACCTTCGGCAGCAGGCCGATTGAAGTCTCCACCGTCTCGCCCTCGCCGTCGCATCGGTTGAACACCCACTCGAGGACGCGGCTGTTGTCGCCGAATCCGGGCCAGATGAACTTGCCATCGGCGTCCTTGCGGAACCAGTTGACGTAGAAGACCTTCGGCAACTGGGCGCCTTCCTTCTCGCCGATCTTCAGCCAGTGCCCGAAGTAGTCGGCCATGTTGTAGCCGCAGAACGGGAGCATGGCCATCGGGTCGAAACGGAGTTGGCCAACCGCGCCGGTCGCTGCAGCCGTCGTCTCGGATGACATCGTGGCCGCGAGGAAGACTCCGTGATTCCAGTCAAATGACTCGGAAACCAGTGGTACTACGCTGGCCCGGCGGCCACCGAAGAGGAAGGCGTCAATCGGCACACCCGCGGGATCTTCCCACTCGGAAGCGATAGTCGGGCATTGTCCAGCGGGAACGGCAAAGCGGGCGTTCGGGTGGGCGGCGGGGGTCTCCGATTCCGGGGACCAGTCATTGCCGTGCCAGTCGATCAGGTGCTCGGGGGCCGGGCCGATGCCCTCCCACCAGATATCGCCGTCGTCGGTCTTGGCGCAGTTGGTGAAGACCGTGTTCTCGGTGATCGTCGCCATCGCGTTCGGGTTCGAGTCGGCCCCGGTGCCCGGCGCAACTCCGAAGAAACCGGCCTCGGGATTGACCGCCCGCAGCCGGCCGTCGTCGTCGAACTTCATCCAGGCGATGTCGTCGCCGACCGTCTCGACGGTCCAGCCTTCCATGGTCGGGATGAGCATGGCGAGGTTGGTCTTGCCGCACATCGACGGGAATGCAGCCGTGATGTATTTGGATTCGCCTTCGGGGCTGGTCATCTTGATGATCAGCATGTGCTCGGCCATCCAGCCTTCGTCGCGGGCCATCACGGAGGCGATCCGCAGGGCGAAGCACTTCTTGCCTAGCAGGGCGTTTCCACCGTAGCCGGAGCCGAAAGACCAGATCTCGCGGGTCTCCGGGTAGTGGACGATGTACTTGTTTTCGGCGTTACAAGGCCACGGAACGTCCTCCTGCCCTTCCTCGAGCGGCATGCCGACAGAGTGAACGCAGGGGACGAACTCTCCGTCGTCACCGAGTACTTCAAGTGCGCCCTGGCCCATCCTGGTCATGATCCGCATCGAGGTCGCAACGTACGCCGAGTCGGTCAGCTGAACACCGATGTGCGCGATGTTCGAGCCCAGCGGGCCCATCGAGAACGGAACCACGTACATGGTCCGGCCCTTCATGCAGCCCTCAAAGAAGGGCTTGAGGGTCGCACGCATTTCCTCGGGGTCGCGCCAGTTGTTGGTGGGACCCGCGTCTTCCTCCTTCTCGGAGCAGATGAAGGTGCGGTCCTCGACCCGGGCCACGTCACCAGGGTCGGAGAGGGCGAGGTAGGAGTTGGGGCGCTTCGCGTCGGAAAGCTTCTCGAAAGTGCCTGCCTCGACGAGGCCTTCGGCGAGAGCGTTGTACTCCTCGGCGGATCCGTCGCACCAGTGGATCGAATCGGGCTGGGTCAGCTCGGCGATTTCATCCACCCAGGCAAGCAGCCTGGCGTTATTGGTCGGGGCGGTCACCTGGGTCGTCTCACTCACTGGGGGTATTCAACTCCTTGGTCAACGCGCCGGCTGGACGTTGCGGCGCGGGTGTAAGCCGGTCAAGGGATTGTGACGCAGATAGAGGGCGCTTGCTCTCCGGTTGAGACAAGTGTGCGGCTAACTACCTAAGTCCCGCATCTGCCGGAAGTAGCCCGAATCGAGGTGTGGCTCAGGGAGCTGTAAGGCCGTACATGCGCATGTCCCCATCCTCGGTGAGGATTTCAAGCTCCGCCAATGCTTCTTCTCCCGAGACCGCCACGACCTCGCAGACGAAACGGGTTCCAACCGCAACAGGCACATCGGAGGGGCAGCTGACCGACTTGACCGGCTCGCCGGTGGCTTCCCTGACATCGAACCTGACGGCGATCTCGGTCTTGTTCGGGTCGATCACGTCACCTGCTCCGCATCCGGACAGAAAGATCAGGGCCACGAGGGGTACCAAAGAGAGTCGTGCAAGGCGGCCAGTCACGTGGCGCAGCCTATCTGGCACTGCGACCTCCAGCGATTCCTAGTGACTCAATCGGAATAACCGGCCTGCCGGTTCTGGAATAGATTTTCGCGGCAATGATCTTCTACGAATACGAGGCAAGAAAGATCGTCGAGCTGGCCGGAATCCCGGTCACCAAGTACGGCTTCTGCCAGACCCCCGAAGAGGCACGGAAGATCGCCGAGGAAATTGGCGGTCCAACCGTGATCAAGTCCCAGGTGCTGACCGGTGGCCGGATGAAGGCTGGCGGCGTCAAGTTCGCCGACACGCCCGACGAGGCCGCGCAGTACGCCGAAGAGATCCTGAAGCTGGAGATCAACGGACACATGCCGGTTGGCGTGCTCGTCGATCCGAAGGCCGAGGTCAAGCAGGAGTACTACGCCTCGGTCGTCTGGGACGGCAACGCCAAGCGACCCCTCATGCTGTTCAGCGACATGGGTGGGATCGACATCGAGCAGGTAGCCGAGGAGCATCCTGACCACGTCGGGCGTGGACACATCTCGAACCTGCTTCCGGTCGGTGACTACGAGGCCAAGCAGGTCATCGCGGCGACCGGCGTTACCGGCAGCCAGCTCAACCGCGCCACCCCGATCCTGGCAAGGCTGGCGAGGCTGTTCCGCGACTACGACATGACTCTCGCCGAGATCAACCCCCTGGCGGAGTTGACTGACGGGACCTTCGTGGCACTCGATGCCCACATGGAGCTCGAAGCCGAGGCGGAGGGCCGCCAGAAGAAGCTCCTCGAGAAGGACCTCGGCATCGAGCCGGGGACGAGCCGGGACCATTACGTCCACTCCGAGTTCGAAAACAATGTGCTGGAGATCGATGCCGCCGACCACCGTGGCGTCATCCAGGGCAAGGACCATGGCTTCGAGGGCAACCTCGGCCTGGTCATCGGCGCGGGCGGAGGATCACTCACCCTTACCGACGCGGTGAAGAACCAGGGCGGCAAGCCGGCCAACTACTCGGAGATCGGCGGGAACCCGTCGGTCGCCAAGGCCTGCGGTCTCGCCAAGGAAGTCCTGAAAAAGGACGGTGTGGAGAAGATCGCCGTAATGATGTCGATCGTTTCGAACACCCGGGTCGACATCGTCGCCCGTGGAGTGATCAAGGCCTGCCTCGAACTCGACAAGGATCCGGCCGAGACCATCGCCATCTTCCGCATCCCCGGTGCCTGGGAGGACGAAGGCAACAAGATCCTCGATTACTACGGGGTCGAGTACTGCGACCGGTCGGTCTCACTCTGGGATGCCGCCGGACGAGCAGTTGCCAAGATCCAGGAAGGAGCAGGAGCATGAGTATCTTCCTGAACAAGGACACAACCTTCATCGTCCAGGGCATCACCGGCCGCGAAGCGGTAAACCTGACCAAGGAATGCCTCGATTACGGCTCGAAGGTCGTCGGGGGCGTCACGCCCGGCCGAAAGGGCCGTGAAGTCCACGGAGTTCCCGTCTTCGACACCGTCGCCCAGGCAGTCGAGAATCACGGCGGCCAGGTTGACGGCTCGATCGTCACCGTGCCGCCCGGATTCACCAAGGACGCGGTCATCGAGGCGATCGCAAACGGCATCAAGCTGATCGTGGTCGTTACTGAAAGGGTCCCCCGTGGTGACGTCGCCGAGATGGTCGAGTTCGCCGGGATGAACGACGCCCGCATCATCGGGCCTAACTGCCTCGGCCTGATCGTCCCCGAAGTCTGCAAGATGGGCGGAATCGGCGGTCCCGCCAAGGACGC
>JAGQUT010000059.1 GCA_020438355.1 Solirubrobacterales bacterium
CCGGGTGTCGAGGATCCTGGTGCCGGTGCCACCGACCGCATCGACATAACGCGCGGTCAGCGTGGCGATGCCTGAAAGATGCCCGAGGAAGTTCAGGGCGACCCGCTCTCCCGCGAGGATCGCCCTGGCGGGACCGTTGATCAGGAGGAGGTCACGGGGCACCTGATCGTGCCAGTGGCCCTCGACGACCGTCCGGTCCATGTCCGTCACCCCGACCTGGCGGAATACCTCCTCGACAACGTCGAGCCCAAAGATCACCCCAGGAGCCTTGAGGACGACGTGGGCCTGTGCTGAAAGACCGTCGGGCACAGTGGCCCTCGCGGTGACATCACCGTCGCCGATGTCCTCCGCGAGCGCGCGGGCGATCAGCTCCGAGGTTCCCTCCGGAAGATGACTCATGTCGGGAGCCTATGCTCTCCGCTCATGGCTTCGTTCACTCACACGGCATTCGACACGCCAATGGGGCCAGTCGCCCTCGCGGCAACCGGTGAGGGCGTCATCCGATGCAACCTGCCAGGGTCGGACCCAGACGAGCTGGTCGAGGAAGTGATCGCCCGGACCGGCATGAACCCGGTCGAAGGAGGCCGGACCGTCGACGAGGCAGCCGACCAGGTCGCATCATTTCTCGAAGGCGGGTTGCGGGAGTTCGACCTTGACCTCGACTGGCAACTCGTCGGCGGCTTCTACCGCGAGGTACTTCAGGCGACGACCACCATTCCCTGGGGCGAGACAGCCAGCTACGGCGAGGTAGCCGCCCTTGCCGGAAAGCCCGGGGCGGCCCGCGCTGCCGGCACCGCGCTTTCCCTCAACCCGATCGCGCTGATCGTGCCCTGCCACCGGATCATCAAGTCAGACGGCAGCACGGGAGGCTACGGGGGAGGCAAGGCCGGAACCGCCCTGAAGCAACGCCTCCTCGATCTGGAGAACCCTCAAGATTCGGTTTGGGCCGGTGCGTCGGTGTCCGAAAAATGATGGATAGGGCGAGCGGAGCGAGCATCATTTTTCGGGCACCGCCGCGCCGAGCTTAACCGGCAGTGCGGTTCAGGTACTCGCGAATGAAGCCGTCAATGTCCCCGTCGAGGACCCGCTGCGCGTCACCGACTTCGAAGTCGGTGCGGTGGTCCTTGACCATGGTGTACGGCTGAAGCACGTAGGAGCGGATCTGCGAACCCCAGGCGACATCCTTGACTTCGCCCCTTTCCTGGTTCACCGCTTCAGCCCTTTTCCGTTCTTCGAGCTCGATCAGCTTCGACTTGAGCATCTGCATCGCGACTGCCTTGTTCTGGGTCTGTGACCGCTCGTTCTGGCACTGGACGACAACCCCGGTCGGCTCGTGGGTGATCCTCACGGCCGAGTCGGTCTTGTTGACGTGCTGTCCCCCGGCGCCGGATGCCCGGTAGGTGTCGATGCGGATCTCGGAATCGTCGATCTCCACTTCTACGTCTTCACTGACTACCGGTGCGACATCAACCTGCGCAAAGCTCGTGTGTCGCCGGGCCGAGGAGTCGAAGGGCGAGATCCGGACCAGCCGATGCACGCCGCGCTCGGCGGCGATCAGTCCGTAGGCGTTCTCCCCCTTGAGGACGAAGGTGGCTGACTTCAGTCCCGCTTCTTCGCCTTCGGATGCTTCCCTCATCTCGACCGAGAACCCGCGTCGCTCGGCCCACCGGAGGTACATCCGGAGAAGGATTTCGGCCCAGTCCTGGGAGTCGGTGCCTCCGGCCCCGGCATGGACGGAAACGATCGCGTCGCCGTGGTCATACTCGCCGCTGAAGAGTCGTGCCTCCTCGAGTTCTTCCAGCCGGGACTCGACCGAGCCGAGCTGCTCTTCGAGTTCAGCGGCAATCTCCTCGTCGGCTTCAGCCATCTCGGCCATCTCGGCGAGATCCCCCGCTTCGGCCTGGAGGGAGCGGAAGCCCTCCAGCTTGCGCTGCGCCCGGGCGTGATCCGCCGAGACACTCGCCGCCTTGTCCTGGTCATCCCAGAAGCCGGGTTGCTGCATGACCTCTTCAAGTCTGGCGACCTCGGCTTCGAGGCCCTCAGGGTCCAGGTAATCGGTCAGCAGGGTGAGGTGCTCCTCGATCGCGCCCAGACGGGCGGTCACGGACTCTGTGTTCACGGCCTCGGCCATTGGTGGAGCCTACCGAGCGTCCGGGCTTGCGGATCGCCGCCCGATCGGGCCCGGGCAGGCGGCCTCTGAGAAGATCAGAGGCCATGGCGGCCCCGACTCCGGCAAGTGATGCGAGGCGCAGACGACTGATCCGGGTCATCTCGGTGTCGATCGCCGTTGCGTTGCTGACGATCGGGATGAAGTTCGCAGCGTGGCTGCTGACCGGTTCGGTCGGGCTGCTCTCGGACGCCGCGGAATCGGTGGTCAACCTGGTTGCTGCCGGGGTAGCTCTCTTGGTCATCCTCTGGTCAACGAGGCCTGCAGATGAGGACCACGCGTACGGCCACGAGAAGGCCGATTACCTCTCCGCCGGATTCGAGGGTGCGCTGATCCTGCTGGCCGCAGTGACCATTGCCTATGCGGCAATCGACCGGCTGATCAATCCGGTCGAGTTGACCGAGGTGGGTATCGGCCTCGCAGTTACCGCGGCCGCTTCCGTCCTCAACCTTCTCACCGCCCGGCTGCTGGTCCGGACCGGCGAGCAGGAATCATCCGTGGTTCTGGTCGCCGACGGGCGGCACCTGATGACCGACGTGATCACCTCCGCCGGCGTGATCATCGGTGTCGGCCTCGTCTGGCTGACCGGCTGGGAGCGGCTCGACCCGATCATCGCCTTGATCGTTGCCGCCAACATCGTCCGCACAGGGGTCGGGCTGGTTTCCGACTCGATGTCGGGGTTGATGGACAAGGCGCTGCCGGAGTCCGAGATATCCACCGTGAACGGAGTCCTGACCCGGTTCGAAGGAGAGGGAATCCAGTTTCACGCGCTCCGCACCCGCAAGGCGGGCAGACGGACCTTCATCTCGGTTCATGTCCTGGTGCCCGGAGATTGGAGCGTCAAGGAGGGCCACGATCTGCTCGAAAGGGTCGAAGAAGACCTCCGGACGCCCTTCGAACAGGCCACAGTATTCACCCACCTCGAACCGATCGAGGACCCCCTCTCCTTCGAGGACACGGGACTCGACCGCTCTACCTGAAGTCAGCCGGTGAAGGCGGTTCTGGCTTCCTCGAGGTCTTCGAAGGGGCGCCAGCTGAGGACCCTGGCCTCCTTCATTTCGAAGAGCCAGCCGAGCTCATCCGTGTAGGCGAGCTCGTTGCCGTCCTCCCAGCGCCACTCGCGCTTCACCCGGGCGAGCAACCTGGTGTCGTTTTGCTCGCAGGATTCGAGCAGAACGGTCTGCTGAACGCCGCCCGGCTTTCTGGTCGCCCAGGCGCGGGCCTCTTCGCGTCCTTTGCTGACGCCCCGCATGCCGTTGATCTCGACCTCGGGATCGAGCAACTCGACGAACTCGTCGAGCTCCGACCGGTTGAAGGTCGAAATGAACTCGCGGACTGTCTTCTCTTCAGGCGTCACGGGCGATTTACCCGGATGCCGCGCACCCGGTCAGCTTCCGTGGCACTTCTTGTACTTCTTGCCCGAGCCACACCAGCAGGGGTCGTTCCGCCCGATGTTTTCCTTCTCGGACTTGACCACGGTCGTGGCGCCTCCCGGTTCCGGAGCCCCACCTACGTTCGGCACCCCGCCGGGGACGACTCCGGGTACGCCTCCGGACTCGGCCGGTCCGGGTGTTGAGCCGGCAGCCACTTCGGCCAGTGCCGAAGGCTGGGCCTCGGCGGTTCCGCCCGAATAGTCGAAGGTGGAGTCGTCCGGTTCCTCTGCCGGGGCAGCGAACGCGCCGTCGACCTGATCCGGTTCGATCTCGATTTCCACGTTGTAGATGAGGCGGCTGAACTCTTCCCAGATGCCGTTCATCAGCTCCTGGAACATCGAGTAGCCCTCGTTCTTGTAGGCAACCAGCGGATCGATCTGGGCGAACCCGCGGAGGTGGATGCCTTCGCGAAGGTAGTCCATGTCGTAGAGGTGCTCGCGCCAGCGCGAGTCGATCACCTGCAGCAGCAGGGTGCGTTCGAGATAACGCATGATCTCGTCACCGAACTCCGCTTCGCGTTCGTCGTAGGCCTTCTGGGCGTCTTCGTAGAGCTCCAGCTTCAGAGCTTCCGGCTCCGTTGACTCCGGTGCCATTCCGACCACGTCGATCGCGCAGGGCCAGATCAGGTGAAGCTGGGAGTCGAGACCGGGGAGATCCCACTCCTCGATGATGTCGCCAGCCAGGTACTCGTCCACGAGGCGCCCGATCACGCCATCCACTTCTTCGCGGGCGATGTCCGACATGTCGCGACCTTCGAGAATCTCGCCGCGGTACTTGTAGATG
>JAGQUT010000005.1 GCA_020438355.1 Solirubrobacterales bacterium
GGTCGACCCGTTCGGCCGGTGGCGCGAAGTAGCTGGTCGAGACCCGCTCCTTGCATGCCATTCGAATGCCGCCGTCACTGGTCGGGCAGGCGCTGGCCGGTATCTGGAGGTGATCGGCGTTGACGCTCAACTCACCGGTCATGTACGGCTCGAAGGCACCTTCGCCTCCGACGTAGCGGCGGAAGAACGCCGCCATGGTCGCCAGGCCGATCTTCTCCTGGTCACCCATGCGGGCCGGATCGCCGGAGATCCGCGTGTTGACCAGCGGATTGTCCTTGTCCGAATTGTTGATCACATAGTTCGTCTCGGCGGTGGTGCCACCCTGGCCAGACAACCTGATGTGGTTGGTCTGGTTGGTGCGGCAGGCCGGATCGGTTGTGGTCGAATCGTCACCGTCGGCGAACCAGACGCTGTTGTACCAGTTGTGGTTTGCGCCCAGTTGCGATGACTGGATCCTCGGGAACGGGTCATCGCCCTTCACGTACTGGCTGCGCTCGTAGAAGCGTGCACCCTGCAGGTTCGAGACGTCGCCGTCACACCAGGGAAGGATGGTCATGTACGGCGAGCCGTACGGCGCCTTCCGTTCGTAGTCCACCGGGGCGAGCGAGATGACGCCACGCAGGCCGTACCGGGGCCCGTCGGTGCGGATCCGGTTGTAGTCCATGAAGGACGTGACCGCGTCACCACCGCGAGAGTGGCCCATCAGGCCGATTCTCGTCATATCGAGCTTGCCCTCGAGGGTCGTCCCGATCGTGGTGTTCGCGTCAACCGCCAGTCCGCCGGTCGCGTTCGCGGCCGCAAGGGCATCGAGGGTCTTGGCGATCAGCAGTCTGCGCTGATGCATGCCCTTGCCCTTGGCGTTGTCCTGGCGCATCATCAGCTGGTCCTGGCTGAGTGAGAACACCGTGTATCCCCAGGTCGCAAGGTTCTCACCGAGGTACGCGTAGCCAGCCTCGTTTCGTTTGAAGATCGCGCAGGTCGCGGTCACCGAGTCCTGACCGGAATCACACGATGCGTGGTTGCCGTGCACCAGAACGATCACCGGTGAGGGAACGGTGCGATCAGATGGCCGGTACAGGGCACCCCGGATCTGGAGAGTGATCTCGTTCTGCGCGGAGGCAGCACCGGGGGCGGCCCCCGACGAGTTCGGCTCCTGGAGTGTGGCCAGGCCGAGTTTGGTCTCCTGGATTGTCTGCACCGTGTACGGCCCGCGCGCCATCGGGTCGGGCGGGTCGGCGGCTGAGGCTGACGGGACGAATCCCGTCAGTACGAGTAATGGCAAAAGCAGCAACGCAATGCGTCGCCGCAGGAATGAGGGTTCCTGCACGGATTGCTCCTATGTTCGAAGGGTGTTTTGGGAACGAGATGCCTGGACGGTTGAGCGAGGTCCTCATGACCTCCGCCGGCAGGACACAACCTAGGTTGACCGGGCAACTAAGTCGTTGGCCGGTGGTCCAGTCTTGGGAGGCGGCCGGTTGTACCGATTGAGAGGTTTCCCAAAAGGAGACGCCGACCGCATCATGGGCCGGCGTCTCTCTCGTTCCCCTCTCATCCCTTCGAAAGTCTGAGAGGAGACTTTGGGTCCGGTCGGCGGGACCGGACAGGACTGGTCAAACCTTTCGCTTCAGGTTAACGGCCACCTTCTTTTGTGGCCACCAGCCCGTTAACGCGAAACGCCGGCCGCCCCGAGGGAACGACCGGCGTTTGCTGACAACGTTGGCTTCTCAGCCGCCGAACTTGCCGAGGAGGCTGCCCAGGTTGAGGCCCCCGGTTCCACCCAGCTTGCTGAGGATGGCGGAGAGGTTGAAACCTCCGAGGCTCAGGCCGCTGGTGTTGCCACCGATCAGCGACTTGAGCTTGCTGATGATGCCAGCCGTGCTTCCGGTGGTCGGAACGCCCGAGCCGACGATGCCCTTGGCCGCCGAAGCGAGGCAGGAAGCGAGACCCTTCGCGCTGGTCTGGTTGCTGCAGCTGTCGTATGCGGCGACGCCCTTGTTACAGAGCGACTGGATCCTCGTGTTGCCTGCCTTGGCGCAAAGCGCGCTCAGGTCACCGGCGCTCGGAAGTGCCGGGGCCGACGGGGCTGCCTGCGCCGGGGCTGCACCGATCGCACAGGCGACCGCGGCAGTTGCGACGAAAGCACCAATCTTGGCTTTCAGCTTCATCTAGTTATCTCCTCCGGTACTGCGTTTATCTCCCTACCCGAAAGTAAATGTAGCTTAAAAACCGGCGCCTATAAACAATCGGTTCATGAAACTTTCCGTCCTCATGAACGGGCGGGTACTGGAACCTCACGTTCCCGAATCAGGGCTCGCCAAACACCGTCCAGAAAGCGGCGTGGGAAGCCGACAAGCGCACCGACCAATGCCGATCGTCAGGATTGGGTCCCGGATCCCCGGACAGAAGGAAAGTTTGGCCCAGAGAACACCCATCGTCGCCCGAGTAGCTTCGAGGCAGCCCGTCGCCTCACACATGGTCAGGCTGGTCCTGGAGTCAGACGCACTCAGGAGTTCCCGGTCGGGGAGTTCACTGACCACTATGTGAAGCTCCAGCTGCCTCCGCCGGGCGCCTCATACGAGGTGCCCTTCGACCCGGCGGACGTGCGGGAGAGGCTCGACAAATCCCAGTGGCACCGTCAACGTACTTACACCATCCGGGACGCTGACCCCGAGGCCGGCACCATCACCATCGATTTCGTGACTCACGGCTCCGGGCTGGCAGGTCCCTGGGCCCGGAGTGCGCAGCCGGGCGACCTCGTCCAGCTGGTCGGGCCCGGCGGGGCGTACTCGCCAGACCCGGAAGCCGACTGGCACCTGCTGGCCGGGGACGACGCGGCAATCCCCGCGATCAGCGTGGCGCTCTCGAGGATCCCCCCTGACCGAGAGACCTTCGTGATCCTCGAGGTCGAGGACGAGGCCGACCAGGCTGACCATGAAAGCGCCTCCGGCCTGTCAGTGCCGGCCGGGCAGCCGATCATCTGGCTACATCGCAACGGAGACGAGCACACCGCCGAGCCTCGAATCCTCAGAGCGATCAAGTCGCTCGAGCTGCCGGAGGGCCGGGGTCACGCCTTCGTGCATGGCGAGGCCGGAATGGTGAGGGAAGTCAGGAGGCACCTGGTCAATGACCGGGGGATGGACGTCCTGGACCTTTCGGCGACCGGCTACTGGAAGTTCCGCCGTACGGAGGAAGGCTGGCGGGAGGACAAGCCCGAGTGGAAACGGCTTGCCGAGGAAGACCTCGCCTGAGACAGCTCTACTTTGGTGCCGCGAGCTTCTCGGCCTGGCGCTCGGGGG
Source organism: Solirubrobacterales bacterium (assembly GCA_020438355.1). GTDB lineage: Bacteria > Actinomycetota > Thermoleophilia > Solirubrobacterales > 70-9 > 67-14. The sequence goes on from JAGQUT010000005.1 coordinate 3,297, forward strand.
AGATACGAACCACCTTTCGGGCCAGCCCGACCTTTTCCATCGCGCCGATCACCCAGGCGCTGGGATCCAGCTCCCACCTCTTTAGGCCATGCTGGGCCGAGCGGGGGAAGGCATGATGGTTGTGGTGCCAGGCCTCGCCGAATGAAGGCAGGGCGAGCCAGAACACGTTGGTTGATTCGTCGTCGATGTCGAAGCGCCTGGTACCGAAGAAGTGGCAGACCGAGTTGATCGACCAGGTGATGTGGTGGCCGAAGAAGACCCTGACCAGGCCACCCCAGAAGAACCCGCCGAGGGCGCCTGCGGCGGTGCCCGTGAACAGGTAGCCGAGAAGGGTCGGGATCGCAAGTCCCAGCAGGACCCAGGCCACGAAGTACTTGCTGATGAACTGCATGCCCGGATCCTCGTAGAGGTCACGGGCGTACTTCTGCTGGTCGGCCTCTCCGTGCTTGGAGAAGGTCCAGCCGAGGTGGGCATGCCATAGCCCGGTGAGCACGCCCTTGGGCTCGCCGTCCGGACCGACATGGGGGCTGTGCGGATCGCCCTCTTCGTCGGTGTGGGCGTGGTGCTTGCGATGGTCGGCTACCCAGGTGGTGACCGGACCCTGGACGGCCATCGAACCGATGATTGCGAAGAAGTACTCGACCGGTTTGAAGGTCTGAAATGAGCGATGGGTCAGCAGCCGGTGGAACCCCACCGTGATCCCGAGCCCTGTCAGCAGGTACATGAAGAGCATGATCAGGAGATCTGTCGCGGTGACGATCTGATTCCAGAGCAGGACGATCGCGGCGAGGGTGGCGATGAAGGGAACCACCACGGCGAACATGTTGGCGACCTTGTCGATAAGAGGCATCTGGTGCTGCCTCGTCCCTTGCTGCGTCATCTCCTGCTGCGTCATCTCGTGCTGCGTCATGACCGGAAATCTATGTTCACATTTCTAATATTTCTTGGCCGCAACGCACGTCGTCTGATCCAGTTATTATAAATTTTCTTATAAGAACTCCACGCCAAGAGCCCTGGCGCGGCCTTTCACCCGAGGTTGCTGACGTACTTGAACCCGAACTGTCAGGGATTGCCGACGAGATCCTCGAGTCGATCGGCAGCCAGATTCCGGAGTACTCGATGCCACTCGACGGCTCTTTCGGGCGGGCCGTCTACCGCGGAGTGGGCGAGGCTCTGGAGCAGTTCCTGGTCCTGATCAGGGACCCCGACGCAGACCGGCGGGCGAGCCGAAAGGTCTACGTGATCCTCGGCCGGGGAGAGTTCCGGAACGGGCGCTCGCTTGACTCTCTCCAGTCCGCCTACCGGCTCGGCGCCCGAATCGCCTGGCGTCGCATCGCGGCGGCAAGCCTGGAGGCCGGACTGGACGGAAAGACCCTCAGTCTCCTGGCCGAGTCGATCTTCGTCTACATCGACGAGCTCTCGGCGGACTCCACCGAGGGCTATGCCGAAGCACAGTTCAAGCAGCAGGGAGCGAGGCTGAGGCGCGAGAGGGGCCTGGTCACCCTGATGCTCCAGCCCAACCCCGACTTTGCGGAGATCGAACGGACGGCCCGGCTGGCCGCCTGGGAGGTCCCCAAGAGCCTGGCGGCAATTGCCTGCCACGAACGCGACCTGGCCGAGGTCACCCGAATCCTCCCCATCGGTGTGATCTCGGCCACGGTCGACGGTTCCGGCTGCATCGCCGTACCCGACCCGGCCGGTCCCGGCCGCCTGAAGGAACTCAAGCTGGCGATGTCAGGGCGACCTTCGGCGATCGGACCTTCGTCGAGTCCATCCCGCTTTCTCGAGTCCTGGCAGCTTGCACGCAGCGCCTTCGAAGCCGTCTCCTCCGATGCGCTCCAGGCCGAAGGGCTGATCAGGGTCGAAGACCACCTGGTCGACCTTGCGCTCTACCGCAGCCGCGACCTGATCGCCCGTCTGCGCGAGCAGACCATGGCCCCGATCGGTGACCTGACTCCCAAGGCCCATGCCCGAATGGCCGAGACTGCGCTCGCCTACGTCGAGAATGCCGGCAATGCCGCAGAGATGGCCCGCAGCCTCAACATCCACCCCCAGACTGCCCGCTACCGGATCGCCCGTCTCAGGGAGCTTTTCGGGGACGATCTCGATCGCCCGGACCGCCGTCTGGCACTTGAGCTCTCGCTTCGATCTCCCCGGGCTTGAACATTCCAGTTACATTTCAATCGCTGTCCGGTTTCTGAGTGAACCGGGCTGGCTCCGGGTAGACGGAACCTGACCGGAAACAGGCACAAGGAGAGTTGACGACGTGACCCGTCTCGCAGCGGGAAGGACAACCCATCTGGAGCGCGAGGAGATCGCGCTGGAAACGCTGCGGCTCTTCGACCAGGGGAAAGACCCAAGCATCCGCCAGCTCGCCGCGGCGCTCAACGTGACCCCCTCGGCGATTTACCACCACTACAACTCGAGAGCGGAGATCGTCCAGTCAGCCGTCGAGCTCGTCTGGGTCGAGATCCTCGCCGAGACCACGACGAAGATCGGCAACCCCTTCGAGGCCGATCCGATCGAGGCCCTGGTCACCGTCGGCCTGTACGCAAGGCGCGCCTTCCTCAGGCACCACAAGATCACCCCATACATGGCAGCTATCCCGCGCTCGGGCGAGCTCTCGGCCGGCGGCATCGCGCTGTTCGCGAACGTCTTCGAGCGACTCGGTCTGGTTGGCGACGACGCCGGCGACGCCTTCCACTACTACGCGAGCTACTGCTTCGGGACCGCCCTCTACGCGGCAAGTCGACTGAACGCCAGCGAGGCGCTGGGTCCGAACGACCTCGGGCATGAGGAGCTGGAGGAGTTCCGGCGCGAGGCCGGCGTGGACGGCACCTCGAAGGAAGAAACCCGCGCCGCGCTCGACTCGATCCTCGACCTGTCCGAGATGGATCCCGAGCGGGACGAGGAGCTGTTCCTTCTCGGCGTGAGGCAAATCCTTGACGGATTCGCCAGAGTCTGAGCCATGTCACTCGTAAAAACGGAACGTGAAGGGCCGATGGCGGTCATCACGCTCGACTCCCCGCCACTCAATCTTTTCGACCGCGCGATGACGACGGAGCTGATCGCTGCGATCGATGCCGTCCATGACGACCCGCCCCGCGGCCTGCTCATCCGCGCCGAGGGCAAGGTCGTTTCTGGCGGCGTAAACGTCCAGGAGTTCAAGGGCCTGAGCGAAACCGAGGGCATCCGTCTTTGGGAACAGCTGATGGGCCTGATCGACAGGGTCGAGGGACTTCCCTTCCCGGTCGTCTTCGCGGCTCACGGGCTCACCCTCACCGCTGCCTTTGAGCTCTCCCTGGCCTGCGACCTGATCATTGCTTCCGAGTCGGCGCAGTTCGGCCTGGTTGAGATCGTGGTCGGCCTGACCCCTTCGATGGGCGGACCGCAGCGCCTCGCCGAGCGGGCCGGTTCCGGCCGCGCCCGACAGCTGGTCATGACCGGTGGCCTCTTCGACGCGGCCACGCTCGAACGCTGGAACGTCGTCAACGAGGTCAAGCCGGACGAGGAACTCGACCAGTACGCCCGCAAGCTGACCAACCGGCTCGCCAACGGCCCCACCCTGGCCCATGCGATGACCAAGCGCATCCTCCGTGGCTGGAGGGATGACGGAATGGCCGGAGCCGACCGGGTCACCAGGCGCGACGCCGCCGCCCTTTTCGAGACCGAGGATCTGAAGAACGCCGTCGACTCATTCCTCGAAAACGGCCCCGGCAAAGCCACCTACGAAGGCCGCTAGACGTCCCCCACCCCCCCCGAATTCGCCGGCCAAAGGCCGGAAGCTTCTCTGCCCGAACTCAGCCCGGACACCCCCGGCAGTCGAGGTGACCTTTTTCGTTCTATGCGAACCATTTCGGATGCCTCAACCGCCCATCCCTAGGCTGATCTCGCCCCCAACTGATTTCGCTCCTACTGATCTCACTCCCGACTGATCTCGCCTCACCCGCGGTCGAGAGGGATTTGTCGCAGTCCGCGTGCCATTCGTGAGGCCCTTGCGATCACTCTTCGGGGATGGGGCAACGAACTGAAAAGGATGAAGTTGCTGGCGAGAAGATCAGGCGCCTCTACCTGCTCATGCGCGAGCAGTGGTTCGTGGCCGGTCGAAGTCAACTGATCGAATCCGGCTTCCAGAGTTCCCAGATCACGAGTTGGCGGCGTAGCGGGAGGCTGGTACCGGTCCTCCAGGGCGTCTACTCGTACGGCCGGGACATAGAGACCAGGGAAGCAGCCTGGAAGGCCGCGCTGGTCTTCGGCGGCGGTGGATCAGCCCTGATGGGGGTCAGCGCCTGCGAAGCCTGGGGCATTGTCCGAAGCACTCAACGGATTCCCCAGCGAATAGAGGTAGGGCGCCCGTCCCGGAAGCCAGCCTCCCCTGTCGGCGTTTCGCCGGCCCTGAAAGGCACCCGATTTCGCTTCTGCAGCCGTCAACTGCTGGCGACCGATGTGGTCTCCAGAAACGGACTGGAGGTCGTCACGCCCTCCCTGGCCTTGATTGATCTCGCGGAGACAGCTTCGGAGAAGGAGGTTCGGTTCGCCTTCCTGGAGGCGTGTCGCCTTCGCCTGGTTGGCAGCAGTGAGGTCGATTTCTGCTTCCGGAGGGCGGTAGGGAGAAGAGGAGCTACGACGTTCAAGTCTCTTCTCGCCTCGTGGGTCCCCGAGCTGGCCAGGACGAGGTCCGTACTCGAGGGACTGTTCCTGCTGGCATGGGCCGAATCGGGCCATCCCATGCCGCTCGTAAACGTGAAGCTCCTGGGCTTCGAAGTTGACATGTACTGGCCTGGCTTCGAAATCGTCCTGGAACTCGACGGAGCCGCCTTCCACGACGATCCTCTCTCCAGAGCAAGAGATCGAACCAAGTCCGAGCAGCTCGAACTCAGTGGTCGCTCAGTCCTTCGCGCGGGATTTCACGAGGTGGAATCCCGTCCACATGAGGTCGTCTCGATGGTGATTCGGGCGATGGAGCAGAAGCGGTGAAAGTCGAAGTGACCGTTTTCAGCCGTATGGAACGAAAAAGGTCACTTCGACGAGATGGAGGCTGGGGCTAGGAGAGGACCATGCAGTGTTCGGGGTGCCAGCCGATTCTGACCCGCTGGCCGATCTCCCACTGCTCGTCGGCCCTCATCCGGTAGGTCGCCTGTTCCAGAGCGACGAGGCGGCCTCCGTTCCCGAGCTTCAGGGTGAGCTGGTTTCCGACCCCCAGGTAGACCTTGCTTTCGATCTCGCCCTCGACCGTGAACATGTCCGGCTCGATCCGGTAGGGCTCACCTCCAAGCTCATCGACCGCGACCTTCTCCGGACGCACCGCGATCTGGACCATCTCCCCTTCCGGGTGCCCGTCACCGAGGTCGGGCACGGCGAGGCAGTCTTCTCCGATCCTCACCCTCCCTCCGGACTCGACCCGGCCCTCGAGCAGGTTCGAGATGCCGATGAATCCGGCGACGAACTCCTCGTTCGGATGCTCGTAGACCTCTTCCGGTGGGCCGCACTGTGCGACCCGGCCGTCGCTCATCACGGCGATCCGGTCGCTCATCGAAAGAGCTTCCTCCTGGTCGTGAGTGACATACACGAAGGTGATCCCGACCTCCCGCTGGATCGCCTTCAACTCGATCTGCATCTGCCGCCTCAGCTTCAGGTCAAGCGCCCCAAGAGGCTCGTCCAGCAGCAGCACCCTGGGCTGGTTGACGAGGGCTCGGGCCAGGGCGACACGTTGGCGCTGACCACCCGAGAGTTCGTTTGGCCGCGCCGCCGATCGGGAGGAAAGGTCGACCAGTTCCAGGGCATCGGCGACCCTGGTCCGGATCTCGTCCTTCGGGACCTTCTTGCGCTTCAAGCCGAAGGCGACATTGCCCTCGACGTCGAGATGCTCGAACAGGGCGTAGCTCTGGAACACCATGTTGACGTTGCGCTGGTGTGGAGGCACCTTCTCGACCGGTTCGCCCTCGAGCAGGATTCTCCCCGCCGTCGGCACCTCGAACCCCGCAAGCATCCGGAGGGTCGTCGTCTTGCCACAGCCGGAAGGCCCGAGCAGGGAGAAGAACTCCCCCTGGGCGATCGAGAGATCAACGTCATCGACCGCGACGAAATCACCGAACCGCTTGGTCACGTTCTCGATCCGGATCGCCTCTTCAGCCATTCCTCATTCCTCCGCTCCAGTCAGAACCTTGACGCCGCTCTCGCGCCGTCCGAAAAGCCTCGGGATCAGGACCGCCAGGGCGACCGCACTGATCGAAACGACCATCATCAGCGTCCCGACCGCGTTGATGGTCGGCGACACGCCGAACCTGATCATCGACCAGATCCGCACCGGCAGAGGCTGGGCGTCCTCGCCGGTGGTGAAGAAGGAGAGCACGAAATCATCGAAACTGAGCGCGAAGACGAGCAGCCCCGCAGCGACGATCGCCGGCCAGAGCGCAGGCACCAGCACAAGCCGCACTGATTCCCATCGTGAGGCGCCAAGGTCCTGGGCGGCCTCCTCCACCTCCATTCCGATCGAGGCAAGCCTGCCCCGCACGACGATCGTCACGTAGGAGATCGAGAAGGTGATGTGGGCGATGATGATCGTCCAGATCGAAAGCGCGATGCCGAGCTGGGAGAAGATCAGGAGGGCGGAGATGCCGGCCACGATCTCCGGGGTGATCAGTGGCACCAGCATCAGGATGTTGAAGCCCTTGGAAGTTCCGGAATGGGCGCGGACCAGGCCGATCGCCAGGGCTGTCCCGACGATGGTCGAGATCACCATGGTGACCAGAGCGATCTGTACCGAGGTCATCAGCGAATCCATCAGGGTCGGGTCGTTGAAGAACTCCGTGTACCAGCGGAAGGAGAGCCCCTCCATCACCTGGAGAGACTTCTGGCTGTTGAACGAAAAGACGATCACGATCGTGATCGGGATGAACAGGTACAGGTAGACCAGTCCGGTGAAGAGGCGAAGGAACCGCGGTTTGTAGAACGGCGTGCTCATGGCTCAGAGAACCTCCGCCTCGCCCTTGCTGGCCCGGCGCAGGTAGAAGACCATCCAGACCGCTAGGAAGAGCATCATCACCACGGTCAGGGCCGAGCCGAACGGCCAGTTCGACGCGGCGAAGAACTGATCCTGGATCAGGTTGCCGACCATGTAGGTGTCGGGACCGCCAAGCAGCTGGGCCGAGACGAAATCTCCAACCGCGGGCAGGAAGACGAGCACGCAACCGGCGAGGATGCCGGCCTGGGTTGCCGGCAGCGTTACGTGGATGAAGGTCTGGAGCGGCGACCCGTAAAGGTCCTTGCCGGCCTCGACCACGCTCGGATCCATCCTCTCTATCGACCCGTAGAGCGGCAGGATCATGAAGATGATGTAGCCGTAGACCAGCCCGCCGATCACCGCGTACGGCGTGTTGATCATCTGGATCGGCTCCTGAGTGAACCCCCAGTCGACCAGCAGGTTGTTGATCAGGCCCTGATCGGCGAGCAGCGCCACCCATGCGTAGGTGCGAACGAGATAGTTGACGAAAAAGGGAATTACGAGCGCGGCGAGCAGGGCGTAGCGGTACTTGCCTCCGTATCGGGCGATGAAGTAGGCGACCGGGTAGCCGATCAGCAGGCAGAGGATGACCGTGGCGAGGGCATAGGCGACCGACCTGATCAAGACGGGGACGTAGGTCGCATCGAAGACATCCCGGTAGTTGTCGAGCGAGAAGCCGTAAACGCCCCGGCCGAAGTCATCGACGTGTCCGAAGCTGAGCGCCAGCACGAGCATCAGCGGCACGGCGAAAAGCAGGGCGATCCAGATGCCACCCGGGAATATGAACCAGTCCCAGAAGCGCCGTGAGCTCATCCAGCCCGCCTCATGCCTTGACCTCGGTCCAGAGTCGGGTCCACTGCTGTCTGGCTTCGGGACTGTCGAGCCGGAACTCCATCGCCGAGTCGTCCAGCTGGGCGAGGTCTACGTCGATCGAGGGGTCGTCCTTGACCAGCTCGGCGAAGGCTTCACGGCCCCCGGCCACCGGCTGGGGATACCCGTTCCACATCACGTTCTGGTACGCGTTCTCGGGCTTCAGCATCCAGTCCATGAACAGCATCGCGGTGCCCGGACTCCTTGCCGTGATCGGGATGCACATCAGGTCGGAGCCGACCGGGACGCCCTCCTTGCAGGTCTCATAGGCGAAGATCGAAGGGTCATCGACCTGGTTTCTCGCGTTTACGACATCGCCGTTCCATGCCTGCGTGATTGCCGCGGCGCCGGAAACCAGGTTCTGGACGGAGCTGGTCGAGAAGCCGCGGAGACCCTCCTTCTGCTCAAGTAGCGTCTCCTTGGAGACTTCGAGCTCCTCCGGCTTCTCGGTGTTCAGGTAGAAGCCGTTCAGGAGGTTGGCCTGGCCGATCCCCTCCTGGAAGTCATCGAGCATGAAGATCCTGCCGAAGCCCTCCGGGTTGCTGAGGTCAGCCCAGGATTCGGTCATGGTGCTGATCTCCTCCGTGTTCCAGGCGATCCCTGTCGTGTAGTACGCGTAGGGGACCGAGAACTCGGAGTTTGGGTCGTACCAGGGGCTTTCGTAGAAGGGTGAAAGCGAGTCCGCATACTTCAGCTTTGACCGGTCGAAGGGCCTGATCAGCTGTTCGTCCCGCAGACGCCTCACGTACTCGGTCGAGGGGAAGATCAGGTCGTAAGCCCCGCCCGCGCGGAGCTTGGTCACCATCGCTTCGAGGTTGTCGAAGTTCACCTCGTTCACCGCTACCCCGTACTTGTCGGAGAAGCTCTTCTTGAGGGCCGGGTCCATGTACTGGGCCCAGTTGAAGATCAGCAGGTCACCATCGACCTTCGGCTCGACGATGTCGCCGGCAGCCGACCGGTCGAGCGGGCGCTCCACCGTGCAGCCACTTAGCCCGTAGGCGGTAGCGACGAGGCCGGCGCCCGCCAGCAGCAGCTGCCGCCGGTTCAGTTCGAGGTCACTCATGCCGCAGCGCTCCTTCGCGCAGCTTCTTCTTCGGGGTGCCGCACCAGCCTTGCTGAGGTGCGGGAGCCGGTCACTCGGTAAGCGCCTCCGGTTCGATCCCGAGTTCCCGCGCGATTCGCGAGGCGGCCAGCACCCGGACCCTCTCCACGTCCATGTCGGGGTCGGCCATCAGGGCTCTCACTCCCAGCCCGTCGAGCAGGCCGATTGCGACATCGGCGCTTGCTTCGGGATCTGCGGTCTCGAACTCCCCACGTTCAACACCGTAACGGATCACCCTGCACATCCAGTCGCGGTAGCTGGCGTAGAGCCGCTGACCCAGCGGCCGCGACTCCTCGTCCCGGGCGGCCCGCAGCCAGAGTTCGACCCAGAGCAGCCACTCCTGATGCTGGCGACCTTCGAGGGGCAGGCATTCGTCGATCATCACCTTCATCCGGGCGACCGCCGAGGCGTTCTCGTCGACCGGCCGCCCGAAGCGGTCCTCGGCTGCCAGTTCGTAGGAATGCATCAGGGCTTCCTCCAGCAGTTCCTCCCTGGTCGAGAAGTAGTGGTGAACCAGGGCGGTCGAGGCGCCGGCCCGCATCGCGACCCTCGCGATCCGCACATCATCGATTCCGTCCTCCGCGATTGCGGCGCAGGCGGCTTCGAGGATCCTCTCGCGAGCGTTCTTGGCAGGAGCTTCGGCGGTCATCCAGGTCAGGCCCCGATGCTAAGGCCGGCGTCGGCCAGAACAGCCTCGGCTGCGTTCCGGCCGTTGAGCGCAATCACGCTGCCGGCCGGATGGGTTGCCGCTCCGGACATGTAGAGGCCAGGCATCGGGGTGCGGGAAGAGAGCCTCCCCTCCCACATCTGGTCGGGTGTGACCTCCCCCTGGAAGATGTTTCCTCCGGTCAGCCCGACCCGGGACTCGATGTCCGGGGGTCCCAGGACCTCGTGATGGGTGATGCAGTCACCGAAGCCGGGGGCGAAGCGGCTGATCAGTTCGATGAACTGGTCGGCCACCCCGTCGCGGGCGGCATCCCAGTCGCCGCCCGAGATGTCGTAGGGCGCGTACTGGCCGAAGACACTCATCAGGTGGGTGCCAGGAGGGGCGACAGTCGGGTCGTATCCGGTCTGGATGTAGATCTCCGCGAAGGCGACTGCGGGCTCGCCGGCCGCGCAACGCTCGAAGGCAGCCTGGGCTTCTTCCATCGGTCCGCAGGCGTCGATCGTGGCCTGCGCCGGCCAGCTCTGGCCCGGGGCGGCAGCCCATTCCGGAAGCTTCGACAGCGCCGCGTTGAACTTCACCACGGGGCTGCGGATCTTCCAGGCTTCCAGCCTGTCCCTGAAGCCATCTTCCGCTCCGGACCCCCCGGGCGCTTCGAGCATCCCGAGGGTCCGTTTGGGATCGGCATTGGAGATCACGTTGCGGGCCCGGATCAGGGTGCCGTCCTCGCAGACCACGCCCTCACCCGGACTGATCGCGGCAACCTCCACTCCGCAGGCGATCTGCGCTCCGGCCTCTATTGCGGCGTCGGCGATCGCGAAACTGACCATCCCCATCCCGCCTTCGACATACCCCCAGACGGGTCCCTGACCCTCGAGGTCACCCTGGTAATGCATCAGCTTGATCGAGGCGGTTCCCGGTTCATACGGTCCACCCCATGTGCCGATCACACCCTGGCCGTAGAGGGCGGTCTTGAGCTTCTCGTTTTCGATGTAGCGGTTGAGGACGTCGGCGATCGAATCCTCGAAGACGAGGTCGATCATCTCCTGGTCGTCGAGGATCTCCTCGATCTGTGCCCTAGTCGGGGTGTCCCCGACCCAGGTGTCGCGCTCACCCTTTCTCAGGCGAATGCGGGTCTGGTCGAACAGCTCCTCGTATTCCCAGTAGCCCTTCTGATCGGCCTCGGACACCCCGAGCTGGTCGAGGTTGGTCCTGGTCTTCTCGTCATCGAGGAACTGCCCGAAAGCGGTTCCGTCCTCGAATGGCACCCAGAGGTTGGGGTCGGCGGTGAAGAAGCGGAGGCCTCTCCGACGCAGCTCGAGTTCATCGATGACCAGGTTGTCGAGCAGACCGACCACATAGGCGCAGGGGCTGACCAGGTAACCGTCGCCGAAAGGCTCCTCCAGGGTGCATGCGCCGCCGATCTGGTCGCGTCGCTCAAGCACCAGTACCTTCTGACCGGCCCGCGCAAGGTAGGCGGCGGCGGTCAATCCGTTGTGCCCGGCCCCGATCACGACCGAGTCCCAGTCCTTCGAGGCGAGGGCGGAAATCGTCTCAGGCATTCCCAGCTTGCCCAGCCTGGCGGCGACCTTGTTTGCCCCGACCGGGTTACCGGTCGCTGTCAGCAGGTCATCGCCGGAAACGCTCGACCCGTTCATCTCGCTCATGCCTCCACCCTTTCGTTCAGCGCTTCCATGTACCTGACCGCCACGAGGTTGTCGAACTCGTGGACCGTGCCTTCCTCACCGGAGTAGCGGCCGGCCGTATAGCCGGTCGTCCCCACGCCCTTCTGGGTCAGTTCGCAGACGTACCAGTCCTGGCGATTGGTCTGATCCCAGAAATCGATCGCGTCCGACGGGTCGAAACCTTCGGCCTCGGCGGTCTTGCGTTCGAAGAACCACTCGCAGATCACTTCCGTGTGGTCGGGGGCCGTCGGGAAAAGGGTGTGCAGCATCACGTAGTCGGGATGCATCGAGACAAGAGCGTTGGGGAACAGAGCGAAGTAGAGGATCGTCCGGTCATCCTCTTCCGAAAGACCTTCGATCCGCGGCCTGTTGCCGGCGTGGCCGCCCTCCTTGCCCATCGTTGCCGCGTTTTCTGCGGTGATGAACATCGAGCCGCCGCACCAGGAACCGGCCCCGGCGATTTCTTCGCCGCTCATGTAGTCGGAGAGGGCGTTCAACTCGGGGTGTACGCCAGGGCAATGGAGGCACTCGTTGTAGTTCTCCGCTATCCCTTTCCAGTTGGCATCGACCTCGTAATCGATCCTGCCGCCACTGACCAGATCGGCGGTGCGGTAGCGGTCGAGGTGCTCGATCAGCTCTCCCACGTGATCGTCAGGTTCGGGAGCCTCGCCGCTCAGGTCGACCAGGACCAGGCCACCGACGGTGGCGAGCCGGACCGGGATCAGGCCGTAACAGGAGCGGTCGAAATCCTCCACGTCGTCCATGTGAGGGGCGGCCACCAGGCTGCCATCGAGGGCGTAGGACCACGCGTGGTACGGGCACTGGAGCCGCCGCTTGACCTGGCCGTCAGCTTCCTCAATGACTCTCGCGCCCCTGTGCCTGCAGACGTTCAGGAAGGCGTGAGGCTGGCCGTCCTCCCCGCCCACAACTACCACCGAGTCCGGGCCGATCTCGCGACGGATGAACTTTCCCTGCTTTTCGACCTGCGAGATGTGACCGAGGCAGACCCAGCTGTCGTGGAATAGGTTCTGCATCTCCCACTCGAAGACCTGTTGATCCACGAAGGCCGCAGGTGGCAGCATCGACGCATACTCGAGCGGTCTGAGGGCGCGTCCCACGTCCTCAGGGTCCAGGGGGAGGGCGACTTTCCCGTTGCCGTTGACCATGCTCATCTCGCTCCTGTGGGTCGCTTGGATTACGGACGGACCTGCCCTGCCTCGGGCTCCCGTACGCACCATTGGGGCGATCCTAGCGCTGGTTGACCTTGTAGTCAATCGCATGTAGTCTCAACACATTCCGCATGGCTAAACGAGATCGCTGAGGGAGCCAATGAACGAGAACGTCACAATCTCCACCGTCGAAGGTCTCGACGAAGCAGCCCTCGACCTTCAGCGACGGGCCCGGAAGTACGTTGACGAGGTCCTGATCCCGCTCGAACAGGAGGCCGAGCTCCTTCACGGCCGCCTTCCGGATGACACGGTCTCCTTCGTGAAGGCGAAGGCTCTCGAGGCCGGGCTCACGGGTGGTCTCCACAAGCCGGAGAACGGTGGCCAGGGCTGGTCCAAGCTGGAGTGGTTTCTGGTCGAGGAGCAGCTCGGCCGCTCGACCAACGCGATCTCCTGGCACATCCCCAACGGCTACAACGTCTGGGATCTGGCCTCCCAGGAGCACATCGACAGGTGGCTGAAGCCGCTGCTCCGGGGAGAGACCCGGGACGCCTACGCGGTTACTGAGCGAAACGCCGGGTCCGACCCCTCGGGAATCGAGACCGTCGCGGTCCGGACCGACTCCGGGTTCCGGATCAACGGCGAGAAGTGGTTCGTCACCTCGGGAGACGTCGCCGACGTGCTGGTCGTGATGGCCAATCTCGAAGAGGACGGCGAGCTGCTGCCGACCCTGTTCGTGGTCGACAAGTCACTCGGTGGAGTCGAAACGATCGAGGATCCGGGCTTCACTCACTCCTACCCCGATGGCCACCCGACCATCCGTTTCAACGACGTCGAGGTTGGCGAGGACGACGTGATCGGTGGCATCGGAGGAGGCGACGAAGTCCAGAAGGCCTGGTTCGCTGAAGAGCGGCTCGGCATCGCGGCCCGGGGCATCGGCTCGATGTGGCGACTGCTCGACGAAACCGTCGAGTGGGCCACCAACCGCGAACAGGGCGGTTCGCGGATCATGGATTACCAGGGAGTCTCCTTCCCCCTGGCTGACTCGGCCGCCGACACCGCGGCCGGCCGACTCCTGACCCTCGAAGTTGCCCGGATGATCGACGCCGGAGCCGACCCCAAGATCTGCCACAACAAGGCCTCGATGGCAAAGCTCTTCGTTTCCGAAGCCGCCTGGCGCTGCGCCGATCGCTGTGTCCAGATCTTCGGAGGCCGCGGCTACCGTCGCGACAACGTGGCCGAGCGTTTTCTTCGCGAGCTCCGGGTCGACCGCATCTGGGAGGGAACCTCGGAGATCCAGCGGCTGATCATTGCCCGGGGCCTCGAGAAGCGCGGCGTCGAAGCCCTGATCCAGTAGCCGCCCGGCGGCCCGGTAGAAAGCCGTCATGGAGCCGATCCGACCGACACCACTTCTGACCCCGAACTCGATCGCCGTGGTCGGGGCGACGGAACGGCCCGGCTCCTATGGAGACACGGTCGTACGGAACCTGGACGAGGCCGGGTTCCCCGGTGAAGTCTTCTGTGTGAATCCAGGCCGTGATTCTGTCCACGGTCACCCCTGTTTTCCCTCGCTGACCGAGCTGCCCGGGCCGGTCGATGCTGTCGTCGTGGCGGTCCCGGCAGCAGCGGTGAACCAGGCCATCCGTGAGGCGATCGACACCGGCTGTGGCGGGGCAGTCGTCGTCTCGGCCGGCTTCGGAGAGACCGCGGCCGGCGAGCATCTCGAATCCGAACTCGCCGGGCTGGCCCGCGATGCCGGGTTTCCGGTCTGCGGGCCGAACGGGAACGGTGTGATCAACGTGGCAGGCCGGGCACCGCTATGGGGCGACTCGGTCCCGGCCGGGCTCGAGGCGGGTGCGGTTGCGATGGTCTCCCAGTCGGGAAACGTCGCCGTGAACGCGATCGGATCCAGGCGCGGGATCGGCTTCCACACGATGGTCTCCACTGGCAACCAGGCAGTGCTCGACACCGGTGACTGGCTCGGGGCCGTTGCCGAACTCGAAGGAGTACGGTCGATCGCCCTTTTCCAGGAGACCGACGGAGACGGTGGAAAACTGGCTGACGCGCTGGCACTCTGCGCCGAGAGGGAGATCGGCGTCGCCGTGCTCAAGGTCGGAACTTCCGAGGCGGGACAGGCCGCGGCCTCAGCCCACACGGGGGCGATCGCCGGAGACCAGAAGGTCTTCCGCTCCCTGATCGAGGAGGCCGGCGCCGCCTGGGCCACCGACCCGCACGAGTTGCTCGAGATCGCCCGGGTAATGGCCGAGCCGAAAGCCAGACCCCGCCGATACCTGCCGCCCGCGGGCGATTCTCATGAGTTCCGGTCCGGGGTGGCTGTTCTGACCTGCTCCGGGGGTGACTCGGGAATCGCCGCCGACCAGGCCGAGCAAGCCGGGCTCGACTTTGCCGAGCTCACGCAGGACACGATCGAGCGCCTGCGACTGCTGCTTCCAGAGGCGGCAACGGTCGCCAACCCGCTGGATTACACCTCCCTGCTCTGGTTCGAGACCGACCGGCTGACCGAGATCGTCGAAACCGTCGGGAGCTGCGAGACAGTGGAGCAGATGGTGATCTTCCACGACCACCCGGCCGACCTCCGGCCAGAGCACGAAAGCGAATGGGCGGTGGTGAGGGAAGCGCTGGCCGAGGGTGCCCGGAGGTCGGGCTGCCCCGCCTTCCTCGCCTCCACCCTTCCCGATCTGGTTTCCGAAGCCGGCCGGAGCAGCCTTGCCGAGTCGGGCATTCCGGTGGTCGGCGGCCTGCGGGCCGCGGTTCAGGCTGCCGCCGCCAGCCAGCGCTCCAGTCGCATCCCCAGCTTCGAGGCCGCCGGAAGACTCGGGCTGATTGCAGGAGCCGCCCGCGCCGCATCTGAAGATCGAGCGACTGACTCCGGAGCCGATCCGGATGGCGGAGTCTGGTTGTCCGAGCACCGGGCGAAAGAGATCCTCCGGAAGGCAGGTGTCGCTGTGCCGAACTCGCTCACCGCGCTAACACCGGGAGCCTGCCTGGACGCCGCCGCCGGTCTGGAGTTCCCCCTGGTGCTGAAACTCTCCGGGCCAACCATTCAGCACAAGTCAGAGCTGGGCGCCGTGAAGGTGGGGATCCGGGATGAGGCTGAACTTCTCAGGCACGCCGAGGACCTGATGTCGATCGCCGGCCAGATCCACCTCGACCGGGGTCTGTCAGGGTCACCCTCGGCGGAACCGCCGGTCTTCCTGGTCGAAGAAATGGCCGGGCCCGGGGTCGAAGTGATCGTGACCGCCCGCTCCGATGCGGTCGTGCCCTCGCTGACCGTCGGTCTCGGTGGCATCTGGGCCGAACAGCTCGCCGACAGCGTCGTGATCCCGCTGCCCGCGACAGGACCCCAGGTCCTTGCCGCGCTCCGGAAGCTCAAGGGTTTTCCACTCCTGTCCGGCGCCCGCGGGGCAATGCGGACCGACCTTGACGGCCTGGCGGAACTCGCCTCGAAGGTTGGTCAGGTGCTCCTCGAGTACCGCGAAGAGGATGGCCGCCGACTCGACCTGATCGAACTCAATCCGGTTGTCGCCAGACCGGATCGCGCCATCGCACTCGACGCCCTGGCTCACCTGGCCTGACCCCGGGCAGCCCGGGATCTACTCAGATCGGTCTGGTCGCGCTCTGATGGGGCGGTGAGCCCGACTGGACCCGGGCCGCGGTCAGTTCGAGGCCCTCGCGAAGAATCGCCGCGATCTCGCCAAACAGTTCGGGCTCCGAGATCAGCGGCGGCGCGATCTGGATGATCGGGTCGGCCCGGTCATCGAGCCTGCAGAGCAGTCCGCGCTCCCAGAGTGCCTCGGAGAGAACGTTCTTGAAGAGGTCTTCCGACTCCTCACCCTTGAACGGCTCCTTCGTCTCCTTGTCACGCACCACCTCGATCGCCCAGAAGTGCCCGGTGCCGCGGACCTGACCGACGATCGGGATGTCCATCAATGAGGTGAGTTCACGCTCGGCGACCGCATGGTTCGAGTTCACGTTCCCAAGAACGTTCTCCCGTTCAAGGATCTCGATCGTCTTAAGCGCGACCACCGCGCCGGTCGGATGGCCACCGAATGTGTAGCCGTTGTTGTAATCCGCCCGTCCGTCGAAGAAGGGCTCGGCAACCTTGTCGTGCATCAGGACCCCACCCATCGAGAAGTGTGCACCCGTCAGGCCCTTGGCAAAGGTGACGATGTCCGGGACGTAATCGAACCTCTGGCCTCCGAACCAGGTTCCGAGGCGACCCCAGGCGCAGATCACTTCATCCGAGCAGAGCAGGATGCCGTGGCGATCGCAGATTTCCCTAAGGCCCTGCCAGTAGCCGGCGGGTGGCATCAGGCAGCCGCCGGCGTTCTGTACCGGCTCGGCGATCATCATCGCGATGGTCGATGGATCCTCGAACTCGATCGTCTCTTCCACCTCGTCGAGGAGTGCCTGGCAGAAGGCCGCCTCGTCGTCACCGTGGGGGTGCCGGTAATTGCTTGTGTTGTTGACGTGAACCGTCGGAATGCCGAGCGGATCGAAGGGGGTGCGGCAGACCGGGATGCCGGTGAACGAGAGGGCACCCATGGTCACCCCGTGGTAGGCGTCCTTGCGGGCTATCACCTTGCGGCGTCGTCCCTCGCCCATCGCCTGCTGCCACTGGACGGCCATCTTCCAGGCCGCCTCGACCGACTCTGATCCGCCCGAGGTGAAGTAGACCCTGTTCATGCCATCAGGCGCGAGCGAAGCGATCTTCTCGGCCAGCTCGATCGAGGGTGGGTGGGCGACGGTCCAGTTGGTCGCGTACGGCAGCTTCTTCATCTGCTCGTGGGCTGCCTCCCCGATCTCGTCACCGTGGGAGTGCCCGAGCGAGGCGCAGTAAAGACCGGAGAGACCGTCGATGTAGCGGGTCCCGTCGGTGTCGAAGACGTGAACTCCTTCGCCCCGTTCGATGATCGTGATGCCGTCCTCCACCGCCGACTTCATGTCGGAGAAGTGCAGCATCAGATGCCGCTTCGCCGAAGTTTCCAGGTCAACAGTGCCCGTGGCTTCCGCCGTACCGCTCTCTCCACTCATGACTCCAAGTGTACGCCCGGGCGGATGACTTTCCCGATCAACCGCGTGCATTGACCTTGTAGTCAATCGCACTTTACGCTAGTGTCGCGACATGGAGGCGAACACGATTTCCACTGGCAGTGCCAATTCATCGACGGCGGCGGGCAGTGGGAGCCCCTCCGCATTCGACGCGATCGTGGTCGGCGGGGGCCACAACGGCCTTACGACTGCGGCCTACCTGGCCCGGGCTGGCATGAAGACTCTGGTCCTCGAACGAAGGCCGATCCTCGGCGGGGCCTGCGTCACCGAAGAGGTCTGGCCGGGCGCCCGGGTCTCCCGCTGCTCCTACGTGGTCTCGATGCTCCAGTCGAAGGTCATTTCGGACTTGAGGCTGAAGGACTTCGGCTACAAGGCCTACCCGCTTGACCCCGCCTATGCGGCGATGACCGAGGACGGCCCGATCTTCTTCTTCAACGAATCCGAGCGCACGGCCGAGTCGATCCGCCGCTTCTCCCCTCATGACGCCGACAATTACGAAGGCTTCGAGGACCTGCTCGAGCGCACTGCTTCCTTCCTTCGACCGATGCTTCTGCGGGAACCCCCGGCCCTCGGTTCGAAGTCACCCGGAGACATCGCCTCCCTGATTCGCGAGGGGGCAAGGATGGCCGGTCTCAGCAAGCGAGACATCAACGACCTGATCCGCATCTTCACGATGTCGGTCGGCGACCTGCTCGATGACTGGTTCGAACTCGACGCTCTGAAGGGCTCGATCGCCTCGACCGGCGTGGTCGGGGTCTGGGCCGGACCTCGGACCCCCGGCACCGCGTACAACCTCCTTCACCACGCCCTCGGCGAGCTCGACGGCATGGGCGGAGTCTGGGGCCAGGTGGTCGGCGGTATGGGTGCGATCTCGACCGCGATCGCCCGCTCGGCCGAGTCTCACGGGGCGACGATCCTGACCGACGCCGAAGTCGCCTCGATCGACGTCGAGGGAGGCCGGACAGTCGGGGTAACCCTCGCCAACGGTGACCGCTATCGGGCCCCGATCGTCGCTTCCGGCGCCCACCCGAAGACCACGATCCTTGACCTGGTCGGTGGCGAACACTTCGATGACGACGTGCGGACCGACATGGAGCGCTACCGCACCCGGGGCGGCTCGGTGAAGGTCAACTACGTGCTGAACGAACCGCCGCAGTACGCGAACGTCACGCCCGAGGAGCAGAAGATGCTGCTCGGCGCCGGCGTGAACATCTGCCCGTCGATCGATTACCTGGAAGCCGCCTGGCAGGACGCCCTGCAGGGCCGACCCGCCGCAGCCCCGTACATCGAGGCCGAGTTCCCCTCATCGATCGATGACACCCTGACCGACGACGACCGGACGATCATGACCATGTTCACCCAGTACGGACCGTCGGAGGAGTCGCAGTGGGCCGAAGGTGACAGGGAGCGCTATGGCGAGACCTGCATCGACATGCTGACCAGGTTCGCGCCCAACTTCCGGGACGGGATCGACCAGTATGAAGTGCTGGCCCCGCCGGACCTCGAGCGAATCTTCGGCCTCCAGGGCGGGTCGATCTTCCAAGGCGAACAGGGCATGAACCAGATGGCTTTCATGCGGCCCGTTCCGGACATGGCCCAGTACGCGACCCCGGTTGACGGTCTCTATCTATGTGGTGCCGGGACCCACCCGGGAGGCGGCGTGACCGCAGCTTCAGGCCACAACGCAGCCCAGCGGATCATCAAGGACCGTCGCGCTACCAGGTGGCCCTGGAAGCGTCGCCGCGCCACTGCCTGAGCGGGCGGCGGAAGGGCTCCCGGCTACTAACGCGCTTAATGCCGGAGGTCGCGCTCCAGCAGTTCATTGCCCTGCTCCAGTTCCTCCCGGGTCGCCTTGCTGACCGAGGCGACTCCGAGTTCCCTGTTGATGCGGGCGTTGATCTGCTGGTAGGTCTCCCCTGTCTTGCGCGAAACATCCGCGACCAGTTCCTTGCGCTGTTCGCGCAGCCTTTCGCGGATCGCGAAGGCGGAATCCGAGCGGGGCGCCAGGGTCTTGAGTGGCTTCTTCGCCGCCGGGGCCAGAGTCTTCTCGGGAGCCGGGCCGTCATCGAAGTCATCCGTGGCGAAGAGCTGCATGGTCGTCTGGGTGAGGATCGCGTCATCGAGTTCGGCAGCGGTCGAGCTGAGCGCCTGGAAGGCCTCCCCCGGTTCGGATTTCTCGGGAAGCTCGTGGTCGAGTTCCTCCAGCTCTTCGGCCAGTTCCGGGCCGAGTTCGATCGCGTGCCGCCTTTCCTTCTCGATTTCGAAGGCGAGCTGCTTGAGGCGGTTGTCTGCGGGCAGCAGCAGGTAGCTCATCTGACGCTTCGGTGAAGGGGTGGTACGGATGAAGCGGCCGACTACCTGGCGGAAGAAGAGCTCAGTCCGGGCGGCCGTCGCATAGACCCCGACTCGCAGCCGCGGAATGTCGACCCCCTCGGAAACCATCAGCACCGAGACCAGCCAGCGCTGGTCCGACTCGGCGAACTCGGCGATCCGGGCGCTCGCACCCGGCTCGTCGCTCATCACGATCTCCGGGGAGTCGCCGGTGATGAAGGCGAGGCGTTTCGCAATGGCCCTGGCGTGATCCTGATCCGAGGCGACCACAAGCCCGCCAGCCTCGGGATGGCCGGCAGCCCTGACCTCGCTGAGCCTCGCGTCGGCATCTCGCAGCACCTCGCCCATCCAGTCGCCATCGGCGGCCAGCGCGGTCCTGAGTCGCCGGGCCGACTCGCTGGCCGGCAGGACCAGGTCGAAATCGGCGTTCCAGACCTTGCCTTCACTCGACCACTCCATCTCGCCGTCATAGGGGAGGAAGGTGATCGGCCGGCAGACCCGGTCGACCAGCGCATCCGGGTAGCCGTAGGTGAAGTCGGCGCTCGAGATGCCGTCGTCGTCATAGGTGATCCACGGAATCGCCTCGTTGTCCGAACGAAACGGTGTGCCCGAGAGCAGCAGCCGGAAGGTCGCGTGGTCGAAGGCACGCCGGGCGCTTACTCCCCAGCTCGCCTGGTCGCCCATGTGATGCGGCTCGTCGGCGATAACCAGGGTTGGCCGCCGGGCGGCGTCCGCGTGCACCCCGGGTCCGGCCGCGACCGTCTGGTAGGTCACCGTGACTCCGTGGAAGTCGGTCGTCTCCGGGCCGTCGGCATTCGGGCGGTTCGGTTCGAGGTCGATCCCGTAACGGGAGGCATCGGCCGCCCACTGACGGCAGATGTGGGTGGTCGGAGCGACCACGACCACCCGGCTTACCCGGCCGCTGGCCAGCATCTCCCAGGCAACCCTCAGGCCGAAGGTCGTCTTGCCGGCTGCCGGTGTCGCCGATGCGAGGAAGCTCTTGCCCGGGTGGGCTGCCAGCTCGGCAAGGGCCTGCTTCTGCCAGGCACGTAGCTTGCGGTCCTGCGGCCACGGAGGGAGGCTCCTGCCCGGTCCTGGGGTGGGCTCGGGCTGTGGCTGGGTCAGAGTCAAGGCAGCGGAAACTAACCGCTCCCGCGGTCGGAACGTCGCCCGATCCGGTCGTGATAGAAGGGCCGGTCGCCAGACTGTGCGAGACCTTGACTGGTGGGCTAGTTTGAGAGGCATGAGCTCAGGTAGCAGCATCATCAAACCGACCGATCCCGGCTACGAGAAGGCGGTTTTCGCCTATGACCTCCACCCCCAGACTCCTGCTGCCGCCTGCGTCCCGACCACGGTCGCCGAGGTTCAGGAGGCGATCGGCTGGGCCCGTGAGAACGGCCTGACCGTCGCCGCCCAGTCGACCGGCCATCGGGCGGTCGGCCTGCCGCCCCTCGACGATTCCCTGCTGATCAGACCGATGATCAACACCGAGCCGGTTATCGACGCGAAAGAGCGGATCGCCAGGGTCGGAGCCGGAACCACCTGGGATTCCGTGGTCAACGCCGCCGCCGAACACGGTCTCGCCGCGATGCACGGCTCGTCCCCCACGGTCGGAGTGGTCGGCTACACGGTCGGTGGCGGGCTCAGCTTCTACGGCCGCGAGCACGGGCTTGCCTGCAACAAGGTTCGGGCGATCGAAGTGGTAACCGGCGAGGGCGAGGTGGCCCGGGTCGACGCCGACCACGAGCCCGACCTCTTCTGGGCCCTCCGGGGGGCCGGTGGCTGGGCCTCGGTTGTGACCGCGATCGAGTTTGAGCTTCTCCCCTACCGCGAGATCTTCGGCGGAGCCAGCTTCTGGCCGGTCGAGGCATCGGATGCCGTTCTTTCGACCTGGCTGGACTGGACCCGGAGCGCCCCCGAATCGGTGACGACCAGCTTCCGGATCATGAACATGCCGCCAATCGAGGAGGTGCCGGAGCCGATCCGGGGCCAGAACCTCGTGGCGATCGACGGGGTCGCGACCGATCAGGGTGACGGTCAGGCCCTTGTCGCCCAGCTCGACGGGATAGCCGAACCATTGATGGCCCAGTGGGGCCAGATGCCCGCTCCCGCCGCCTCCCGCCTTCACGGCGATCCGGAGGACCCGGTCCCCGCGATCGGGGCCGGCGGCATGGTCGACGGACTCGACGAGGAAGCCGTTGCCGCGTTCGTCGAGGCCGCCGGAGGGGAGTCGGGCTCTGCGCTCCTCGCTGCCGAGCTGAGGCAGCTTGGCGGCCAGCTTCGTCGCCCCGACGATTCAGGTGGCGTGGCCGATCACATCGATGCGGAGTTCGTCAGTTTCGGGGTCGGCATGGCGGCTGATCCGGCCGGGGCAGCCAAGACCCAGGAGGACCTCGGCCGGCTGATGGGAGCCCTGGAGCCCTGGGCCGGCAAGCATCGCTTCCTCAACTTCTCCAATCCGGACAGCAGCTGCCAGCAGTGCTTCGGCGATGACTCGACCGAGGCCCTGAAGGCGATCCGGCACGAGTACGACCCCGATGGTCTGATCGTGCCGCCGATCGCCCTCTGAACTACTTGGGCCCGGTCGGGTCCGGCTTCTTCGCCAGCGCCGACGGCCACCAGATCTTCGATCCGATGTCCAAAGTCAGGGCGGGCACCAGCACCGACCTGACCAGGAAGGTGTCAAGCAGGACTCCGAAGGCGACCGTGAAGCCGAGCTGGGTCAGGAAAACCAGCGGCAGGACGGCCAAAACCGAGAAGGTTCCGGCCAGCACGATGCCGGCCGAGGTGATCACCCCGCCGGTCACGGCGAGTCCGCGCAGCATTCCTTCTCTGGTCCCGAACTCCTCGGTTTCCTCCCGCACCCGGGCCATCAGGAAGATGTTGTAGTCGATTCCCAGCGCGACCAGGAAGACGAAGGCGTAGAGCGGTATCGACGGGTCCACCCCCGGGAACCCGAACAGCACGTCGGATGCCACGAACCCGACGCCGAGCGCCGCGAAGAAGCTGACGACGACAGTCCCGATCAGGACCAGCGGCGCCATCAGCGAGCGGAGCAGCGCGATCAGGATCAGGAACACGACGATCAGGACGATCGGCACGATCACCTTGCTGTCTCGCGTATTCGCCTGCCGGATGTCGTACTCGACCGCGGTCCCGCCGCCGACCAGGGTTTCCTCCCCGCCGGCTTCGTGAGCGGCATCGCGGATGCCGGGGATCAGGTCGAAGGCATCGGTCGAGTAGGGCTCCGGCTCCAGCACCGCATTCAGGAGCACCCCGTCCGGAGTGCTGGCCACGGTCCTCACATAGGCAACGCCATCGACTTCACCGACCGCGGTGGAAACGGCCTTGGCCTGGGCCGGATCGGAGACGACGATCTCGGTCGGGGCATTGGCACCGGCCGGGAAAGACTTGGCGAGCAGGTCCTCGCCCTCGACCGCTTCGACGTCATCGCGGAAGCCGCTGGACGAGGTCAGGCCGGTGTCGTAGTTGAACAGCCCGAGGCACATGACACCGAGGACCACCAGGGCGGCGATCCAGACGGTGCGGGGGCGGCCGGAGATCCGGTCACCGAGGCGGCGCCACGGTCCGTGTTCGGCGTCGACACCGCCGGTACCGACTCGCGGGACCCTCGGCCAGAAGACGAAGCGAGGCAGGATCACCAGCATCGCGGGCAGCAGGGTCAGCATCGAGAGCATCGCCATGAAGATGCCCATCGCGGCGATCGGTCCCATCGATGCGGTCGAGTTCAGTTCAGCCAGCGAGAGGCAGAGCAGGGCTGCGATCACGGTGAAGCCGGAGGCGAG
Organism: Solirubrobacterales bacterium; assembly: GCA_020438355.1. GTDB lineage: Bacteria > Actinomycetota > Thermoleophilia > Solirubrobacterales > 70-9 > 67-14. The sequence continues at coordinate 26,997 of JAGQUT010000005.1, forward strand.
AATCGCCGGACCGGCGCTTCGAAGGGCGACCTGCATCGACTCCGTCTTGCTTTCGCGGTGTCTCAGTTCCTCGCGGTATCTGGCCACGAGTAAGAGCGCGTAGTCGGTGCCGGCACCGAGCACGAGCACAGAAAGGATCGAGGAGGACTGACCATTGACGGTGACCCCCATCTCGGTCAGGCCGTAGCCGGCCGCCCGCGCCGCGATCTCCGCGAAGCCGACCGCCAGTAGCGGCAGCCAGAGCAGGAAGGGTGAGCGGTAAATCAGGATCAGCAGGACGAATACGAGGCCGAACGCGGCCGCAAACAGGGTGCCGTTGATCGACTCGAAAACCTCGACCGAGTCGGCCGCGTAACCGGCCGGGCCGGTCAGCGCGACGTCGAGGCCGCCGAATGAACCGCTGGCGATTGCCCGGGCCTGGTTGACCGGGTCCAGCAGGTCCTCACCTTCACCGGTGGCGGTGATGCTCGAGGTGACGATGACCGCGGTTCCGTCCCGGGACTGCTGGGTCACCTTGAACGGTTCGCTGGTCCCGTCGACCCCTGTGTTGAGCTCCTTGACGTCCTGCTTGATCCTCTGCTGGTCTGCCGGGGTGAGCCCGCCGTCGCGCCGGTAGACGATCACGATCGGGGCTTCCTCGGAGCCGGTCAGCTCCTTCTGGGCTTCCAGTGCCCTGGTCGCTTCGGCACTACCGGGCAGGTAGGAGATCGACTCGTTGTTTTCGGCTTCGGCGAACTTGCCGGGAATGTTCGTCGCGAAGATCGCGAACATCGCGATGAACCAGAGGGCGACAACGACCCAGCGTGCGCGCTTTCCAACGGGGAGAACCAGGAGAGACCTCAAGGGGGACACCTCGAATCGGGAGGGAAAAGACCACCGAAGACTAGCCGGACGGGACGATCGGCCACAGGCGCGATTAGTATGCGCGCCATGGACCGGAAGCTTGGGATTCTCATTGGCCTGCTCGTACTCATCGGCGTGCTCGTCGCCGCCATCCTGATTGGTCGCGGAGGCGGCGATTCGGATGAAGGTTCCGCCAGTTCGGGATCGGTGCCCTCAGACACCACCGCACAGGTGAGCGAGAACCTCGATGAACGCCCGACGATCGGTGGCACTTCGGAGCCCGCGCCGACCGAGCTGGTCACCGAGGACATCGTGGTCGGTGACGGCCCCGAAGCCAAGCAGGGTGACACCGTGAATGTCCAGTACGTCGGCGCCCTCTACGAGGACGGCACCGAGTTCGACGCTTCCTGGGATCGAAACGAGCCCTTCGAGTTCACTCTTGGTGCCGGCCAGGTCATTCAGGGCTGGGACCAGGGTGTCGAAGGCATGAAGGTCGGTGGCCGCCGGGTGCTGATCATTCCGCCTGACCTCGGCTACGGCCCGCAGGGCAGCCCGCCCACCATCCCCGGTGGCGCGACCCTCGTCTTCGTGGTTGACCTGGAAGACGTCCAGAGCCAGTAATAGAAAGCGTCAACGGCGGGTAGAACCATGGACGTAATCAACAAACTCGTCGACAACAACCGTGAATACTCGGGCCGGATGCCGGAGCAGCATCTCGGTGTCAAGCCGACCCGGCAGTTGGCGATCGTCACCTGCATGGACTCCCGGCTCGACGTCTTTGTCGCTCTGGGCCTCGAGGACGGCGAAGCGCATGTCCTCCGGAACGCCGGCGGCGTAATCACCGACGACGTGATCCGCTCGCTCTCTATCTCGCAGCGCCGCCTCGGAACCGAGCGGATCATGCTGATCCATCACACCGACTGCGGCATGCAGACGATCACCGACGACGGCTTCCGGGCGGAACTCCAGGAGGCCACCGGGACCGCCCCGGCCTTCGCGATCGAATCCTTCACCGACGTCGAGAAGGACGTCGCGCAGTCGATCCGGCGGGTGCGCCGGTCAGAGTTCATTCCTCACCGCGACAAGGTTCGGGGTTTCGTCTACGACGTGAAGAACCACCTCCTGAGAGAGGTGGTTGTCGAGGACTGACTCCCTCGAGTCGGTCCTGGAGATCCTCTAGTCCTCGTCCTTCTTGCCGGACTCGCCCGGCCAGGCGCCGGTGTATCGGCGGAAGGCGACCCTGGAGCCATGATCGACCAGCCCGCGTACCAGCGTGAACACGGCCCCTTCGAGAAGCAGGGCCAGCACCAGCTTCTTCATGCTGATCTGCTCCTCTTCCGGCGAAGGCGGTGCCTGGTCATCGAACGCGCTCCAGCCGCGATCAACGATCTTTCGAGCAAGCAGTCCGGCCACCAGGCCGGCGATCAGTCCCATGGGTCGAAATAGAAGGGTCATGGCTCGACGGTGCCCGTCCAGTGGGGACCCAAACAAAGAGAGAGGTTTGATCACCCGGCCGAGAGGTACCGGGTGGTCATGTCAGACCGTGAACTGGGCATCTACCTGAACGACCACATCAGCGGGGCCACCGCGGGGCTCGAAACAGCCCGCCGTGCCGTCTCGAACTCGACCGATCCCGAGAGGACTCGCATGTGGCGGGACTTCGAGGCGCAGGTCTCCGACGAACGGGAGCTGCTGAAGGCGATCCGGGACCGGATCGAGGCGAAGCCGAACATCCCCAAGTACGCAATCGCCTGGGCTGGCGAGAAGCTGGGTCGCCTCAAGCTGAACGGCCGTCTGATCCGCCAATCGGACCTCGGCCAGATGCTGGAGCTGGAAATGCTGGTGGTCGGAGTGACCGGAAAGCTCTCGCTCTGGCGGGCACTCGAGCGGCTTGAAGATCCACGCCTCAGCGCCTTTGACTTCAACGATCTGGCCAGCCAGGCGGAAGCGCAGCGCAGTCGGCTTGAGCAGTTCCGGATCAATCTGGTTCCCGCCGCTCTCGGCGACCGTTCGACATCAGCCAGCAAGCCTGAAGAGAGTAAATTGGAGGCATGAAACCACCGTGGCATGACCTTGAGGAACGGCTGGAACGCGAGAACGAAGCGGAGCGCCCGCTTCGCGAGGCAGGTGAAGGTGAGTCCGAGGGCTTCGAGGAGTCCGAGCGGGATCTGATCGAGCAGGCGGAGAACACTTTCGCCGGCCGGAACCCGAAGTACGACGCGGGCCGCCCCGAGGCTGAACCCGACCCGGGTGTCTACGGCGAAGCGGACGAGGTTCACTCCTCCGAGGAGCCCGGCTCCGACTACGACGGCTAGGTCCGTTTACTTCAGAAGTTTCGAGAGTCGGCGGTCCTTCAGGATCTGGCCACCGGTCTGCTCCTCCGGGCAGTAACAGAGCGTGTAGTCGCTGTAGTGGACAGCATTGATCGTGGCTCCGCAACGCGAACACTTCTCCCCCTCACGGCCGTGAACCTCCAGAGGCTTGGGGAACTTGTCCGGCAGAGGCACCTTGAGGCCTGAGAGGTAGAAGTCGATCGCGCCATCAAGGGTGTCGTGAATCGCCTTTGTCACTGCAGCTTCCTCCTCGGCACCCAGGTCCGACGCCCGTTTGAAAGGTGAGAGCCGGGCCGCCCAGAGAATCTCGTCAACCCAGGTCCGTCCTATCCCGGCGACCGTCCTCTGATCGCGAAGCAGCGAATAGAGCGGCCGGTCGGTTGTGCTGACCACATCGACCGGAAGCCTTTCCGGCCACGCATCGGGCCCGAGTTTCGCCACAACTTCGTCGGCCTGTACTTGCTCCTTGGGCATCAGCTTGGCCCAGGCCCGCTGGTGGGTCCCCGACTCCCTGATCCGCAACTCCCTGCCGTCCTCGAGACGGACCAGCACCCTTGAGGTCCGGTCTTTCGGACCGGCTCTCTTCGTATGTACCTGGAGTTTGCCCGCTGACATCAGGTGGGTCAGCAGGGCGACTCCGGATCCGAACTCGATGATCAGGAGCTTGCCGCGCCGGCCGATCGATTCGATCCGGTCCCCAGCCAGAGAATCAAGCGGCGGCTTGAAGGACTTCATCACATTGATTCCGGGAGCCAGCGCCGACTCGACGGTCGCTCCGCTCACCTCCTGGCCGATCAGCCGGGCGGTCGCTTCAAGCTCCGGCAACTCGGGCATGACTTAGCCGGACGAACCTGCAGGAGCGAGATGAGCGATGCCGCTGACGATCGGCCGCGCCACCGGAGGCATGGGGAACTTGTCCTGGGCCGCGGTCACATCGACATCAAAGCCGTTGGCCTCGAGCATCGGCACGGTGCGCCGGTTGCAGTGGCAGCCGTCGGCGAGTTTCATCCACGGTCTTTCGAGCCTGTCTTGTAGGCGGCCCAGGCGGGGCTTCTCCGAGCGAACATGCTCCATGAAGAGGAACTGGCCGCCGGGCTTCAGGACCCGCCTGATCTCGGCCGCGGTCGCCTCGGGGTCGGCGACGGTGCAGAGCACGAGGGTCTCGACCACCGTGTCAAAGCTGTCGTCCTCGAAGGGGAGCATTTCTCCTGGCGCCCGGACTATCTCCGCATCTATCCCCTTGGCGTCAGCCTTCCCGGCAAGGATTCTCGCCTTGTGAACGTCGGGCTCGACCAGAACCAGCCTCTCGAGTCCTTCCGGGTAGTGGTCGAGGTTGAGCCCGGTCCCGGCACCAAGCTCGAGCACCGAGCCGGATACCTGTCCGACGATCCGCTTCCGCCAGCGGCTGAACCCGGTCTTCTCCGCGAACCAGAGGAAGGGGTCATAGAGCCGGGCGGAAAGGCTGCTGCCGGGCACCTTGTCCGCCGCCTCTTCGGCCTGTTCTCGAGTGACCGCCATCCCTACCCGGGGTTCTCCGCGATCCAGTCCTTGACGAACGGGCAGACGGGAATGATTTCCAGGTTCCTGCTCCGCGCGTCGGTCACCGCGAACTCGACGAGTTTCGAAGCCAGCCCCTGACCACCGAATTCCGGTCGCGTCTCGGTGTGGGTGAAGGTGATCTCGTCCTCGCCGAGCCTGTAGTCGGCAAGCCCGGCCAGATCCCCATCCACCCGGATCTCATACCGGCTGAGGGCGGTCCGGTCACTGATCTCGATCTTCTGGTCTTCGGTTTCTGCCATTGGGTCATGTTAGTGATGGTGATTTTCTTGACCTCGAAATTGCGACTGGTTAAATGGGGACCGATCAATGACCGACTTTGAACCGACGCTTTCGAGCGAAAAGCTGAAGGAAGCGACCGGCAAGGATTGGGATCAGTGGCTGGAGGTTCTCGACCAGGCTGGCGCAATCAGGCGGACTCACACCGAGATCGCCCGCTGGCTGATCGATGACCAGGGCGTCCCCGGTTGGTGGGCCCAGTCGATCACGGTCGGTTACGAGCGGGCCCGCGGCCTGAGGGAACCCGGCCAGAGAGCGGACGGCTGGTCGGTCACAGCCTCGAAGACGATCGAGGTGCCGGTCCAGAAGGTTTTCGACGCATTCGAGAAGGAGTCGATCCGGGACCAGTGGCTGCCGGAAGCCGAGCTTCACCTGCGAACCGCGACGGCTCCCGTCTCCGCCCGTTACGACTGGGGTGACGGCTCGACCAGGCTGATCGTCGGCTTCGAAGCCCTCGGTCCCGCCAAGAGCCGCGTCGCACTCGAGCACGAGAAGCTGCCCGACGCCCAGGTCGCCGACCGGATGAAGGACTGGTGGCGCGAACGCGTCGCCGAGCTCAAGGAACTTCTCGAAAAGGGCTGATCCGCCCGTGGGTTCAGGCTCCGGGTTGGGCGATCATCAGGTAGATCGCAAGCACGATCAGTATCCCGGAGATCGGACCCAGAATCCCCTGGACCTTCGCTTTTGACATGTACTCCTCGGAGGGCGTGAACTCGCTGTCGCCGGCGGCCGCTATCTCGGCGTTCAGCATCGCCTCGAGTTTCTTGTCGGAGGGGATGAAGTAGGCGCCGTTCAGTCCGCCGAGGATGATCACGATCGCGAAGCTGGCACTGATCCAGAAGGCACCGAAGCTGATGCTGGCTTCGGACACCTGGTAGACGCCGGTGATCAGGATCAGCAGCAGGGCCGGACTGGCCACGTAGCGGTTTATGGTCAGCTGCATTCGGTGAACATAGGGAAGATGCCTCGGGTTCATCTTCATCGCGACCGGAAAGAGCAGCGCTTCGGCGAAGGTCATACCCAGGCCGACCACCACCGCGGTCACGTGGATCCAGAGGGACAGTTCAAAGGTCGTCAATCCAAGCGGCAGGTTCTCCATACCCGGACCATATCCGCCCTGCCCGACCTCTACTATCGGTCCGGTCCCGTCCCCCCCATCGAAAGGCCCCTGTGAAGAAGCCCCTTGTCATCGCCGCGACTCTCGCGGTCGTACTTTCTCTCGGTCTCGCTGCCTGCGGCGGTGATGATTCCTCCGAAGAGACCCTCTCCAACTCGGAACTGATCGCCCAGGCCGACCAGATCTGCACTGACTACAACGAACAGCTCGACACCATGAATGAAGAGGCCGCGCTGGACGAGAACTCGAGCCGTCAGGAGATCGCCACCTACATCAGCGACGACCTCGTGCCGCTCTACCAGGAGCAGGTCGACGAACTGCGCAGCCTGAACCCGAACGAAGAAGACGCCGCTGCCTACAACGACATCGTCGACACGCTCGAATCCGAGCTTCAGGTGGTCGAGGATGATCCGGAAGCTGCGATCGACGCGGAGGATCCGTTCGCCGGCGCTACCGCCAAGGCCCAGGACTTCGGTCTCGAGGTTTGCGGGTCCAACTGATCCCCGGCTAGAGTCTCACGCTCGTCCTTCCCAGTCACCGTTCCTGAAAGGTTCAAATGAGAAAGCCCCTTGCCGTCGGAGCGGCCACCATTGCCGTGGCTCTGTCGCTCGGCCTTGCCGCCTGCGGTTCCGACGATTCCGATGAAGGTCTGACCAAGGCGGAGGTCATCGAGCAGGCCGACGCCGTCTGCCTGGACTACACCGGACAGCTGGCCGAGATCGTCTCCAACCTGGACCCCCAGGCAACGCAGGCGGATGCCGAAGCGCTGGTGACCGACGAGATCGTGCCTCTCTATGAACAGGAGATCGAGGAGCTGCGCGCCATCGAGCCGAACTCGGATGACGAGGCTGCCTACACCGAGATGCTCGACACCCTCGAGTCAGAACTCCAGGCGATCGAGGATGACCCTTCGAGGATCACTTCCGGTGACACCGCGTTCCCGGAGGCCACGAAGATGGCCCAGGAGTTCGGTCTGACCGAATGCGGTTCGGGCGAACCTTCCTGAGCCTTCTGGCCTGACCGATTCGCTTCACCCGGAGCCGTCCGCGAACGCGGGCGGCTCCTTTCTTATTCTCCCCGCATGTACCTGCTCTTCCTCGACGAGTCCGGCGTTCCGGGCGATGACGGAATCTTCGCCCTCGGTGGGGTGGCGATCCGGGCCGACCAGTGGGCAGAGGTCAAAGAGCGCTTCCACAGCTGCCTGACCGAGGCGGGCTGGCCGGCCGACCGCGAGTACAAGTGGTCCGAGATCGTTGGTGGCCACGGCGCAGCCGAAGAGGCTTCCTACAGCGTTTACGAGTGCCTCGGCCATCTGCCGATTCACTCACTGGTCACCGTCCTTTACACCGAAGGCGATGACCCGGAGTTCCGCGAGAGGTACTTCGCCGATGCCGCGACGATCTACCGGACCGCCCTGACCTTCATCGCCGAGAGGTTCCAGCGTTTCCTCGCCCATCACGACTCCTACGGCGTGATCGTCCTCGACTCGCGTCGCTACGAGGAAGACGACCACATGCGTCGCTACTTCGACCGCATCCACGAGGAGGGCACCGACTTCGCGGAACTCGGCCGTATCGTCGACGGACTTCTGCTTGGTCCCTCCCACTACTCGCTCGGCCTTCAGCTCGCCGACCTGGTCGTCGGCCCGACCCGCGCCTCCCGCTACCAGGGTCCCGGCGCCGCCACCCGCAGCTTCCGCTCCCTGAAGCCGACTTTTATGGCCCACCCGGACACCGGAAAGGTCGAAGGTGTTGGCCTCAAGGTCTTCCCCGGCCGCCGTTCAGACGAGGAAGACCGGCTTTTCCAGCCGGGCGACCTCGAAGACGCCGAAGACGTAGCCGCCTTTGATTCAGCGATGGCCGAGGAGGGCCCGAACGTCCCGTGGGCCGAAGTCAAGGCGGACCTCGACGGGGAATGAGCCGCTAGCGCGTCGAAGTGCTCCTCGTCGTGGTTGTCGCCCTTGGCCACCGTCGCGACGTCTACAAGCGCTGAGTTTTCCGACACGGCGGCAACACGGTCAGGAGTAGACTCGCGAGACCGGAGAGGAACTAGAAGAGGAGCGCCGTTTTGCTGAACGAGAGCCGGACCCTGACTCTGAACACCGTTTGCGACACGATCGTGCCGTCGCTCGAACGCGACGATGATCCGACCGGCTTCTGGGCCCGGTCAGCCGCGGACACTGGCGCCAACCAGGCGGTCGCGCAGGCGATCAGCGAGATGCCCGAGGCCGACCAGGCCGGCATCGGCGAACTGCTCGACGCCCTGGCACTCCAGAACTTCACCCAGCTCTCGCAGGCTTCCCGCGAGCAGATCCTGACCAACATGTCGCTGGCCAACCGTGAGGCGGCGATCGGGGTCGGCGCCCTGACCGGTCTCACACTCTTCATGCATTACGGCATGCCTCCGAACCCGGCCTGGGAGCAGTTCGGCTTCCCCGGCCCGATCTCGGCTCCGCCCGAGGTCGAGAAGCCGATCGTGCCGCTCACCCCCTCCGACGGGGACACTCTGGAGGCCGACGCGGTGATCGTCGGTTCCGGTGCCGGTGGCGGAGTGATCGCAGCCCGCCTCGCCGCGGCGGGCCTCAAGGTGATCGTGCTCGAGATGGGCGGCTACTTCAACGAGGCCGACTTCGACCAGACCGAGCTGAACGGCTTCGCCCGCATGTACTGGCGCGGCGGCCCGACCTACACCGCTGATTTCAACGTGAGCGTCCAGGCGGGGAGCTGTCTCGGTGGCGGCACCCTGATCAACTGGACCAACTGCCTGAAGCCCAAGCCCTGGGTCCGGCAGGAGTGGGCCGACGAGTACGGCCTGGAGGATGTGAACACCCCCGACTTCGACCGTCACCTCGATTCGGTCTGGGAGCGCAGCCTGGTCAACAACGAGTGCTCGGAGCTCAACCAGACCCAGAAGACCTGGATCGAAGCAGCCGAGAAGCTCGGCTGGTCCTGGCATCCGACCGATCGCAACTGGGACAAGGCAAAGCACGACCCGGCGATGGCCGGCTTCATGGGCTGGGGCGATCAGTCCGGCGCCAAGCAGTCGACCATGAAGACCTACCTCCAGGATGCGGTCGATGACGGCGCCGAGATCATCGTCGGCTGCCAGGCCCGCAAGGTACTGGTCGAGGACGGCCGTGCGGCCGGGGTCGAGGCCGACATCAATGGTGCGACCGTCACGATCCGCGCCCCTCGCGTCGTGGTGGCCGGTGGTGCCCTGGAGTCCCCCGCCCTGCTACTTCGTTCGGGCATCGGTGGCCCGGCCGCGGGCAAGTACCTGCGCCTCCACCCCTGCACCCTGATCTTCGCCAGCTACCCGGAAGACCAGAAGGCCTGGTGGGGCGCGCCTCACGCCGCAGTCGTGAACGAGTTCGAGCGCGGCCTCGAGGGCGACGGTTACGGCTTCCTGATCGAGGGCGCCCAGTACACGACCGGTCTCGGCGCTTCGGCTATTCCGTTCACCACAGCCGAGGAACACCGCGAGGTGCTCTCCGAATACGCGAACGGCTCGATCACGATCAACCTGACTCGTGAGCGTGGCGGCGGCCAGGTCTTCATCGATGGCGACGGCAACTCGATGCCGACCTACTCGGTTACCGACCCCCGTGACGTCGCCAACATGCACTTTGGTCTCGAACAGCAGGTCCGCCTGCATCACGCAGCCGGCGCCCGGCAGATCTTCGCCCTCGCGACCGGCCTGCCCGGCTGGAGTGTCGGTGACGATCTCGAGGCGTTCATCGCCCGCATGCACCGGATGCCGCTGCGGGCCGGTGGGGCCAGGCTGTTCGCCGCCCACCAGATGGGCTCCTGCCGCATGGGCAAGGACCCTGAAGACAGCGTCGCCAACCCGTCGGGTGAGCTCCATGACGTTCCCGGCGTCTGGATCGGTGACGGCTCCGCGTTCCCGACCCCGTCAGGCACCAACCCGATGATTACGATCATGGCTCTCGCCTCCCGCACCGCGGAGAGGATCCTCGATGAGGCAGGCGCGCGACCAGCCACCACCACGACGGAGGCCGCAGCATGAACCCGACCGCCAGCCCCGCAGCCGAGACCGGGTTAGAGGCCGCAGCCGCCGAGAAGTTCGCAGCCCATTTCATCGGCGGTACCTGGAAGCCCGCCGCCTCGGACGAGCGGATCGAGGTGATCAACTCGGTCACAGAGCAGGTGATGGGTTCGGTGCCCGCCGGATCCGCAGACGATGTCGACGCCGCGGTAGAGGCCGCCCGTGCCGCTCTCCCCGCCTGGAAGGCCCTCACTCCCCAGGAGCGGGCCGGTTTCTGCACGATGATCGGCTACGGCCTCCAGGACCGGGCCGAGGAGATCGCCGGACTGGTCAGCCAGGAGCTCGGTACCCCGGTGACCGAAGGGATGATCATCCAGGCCGGCCTCCCGGCGATCGACTTCACCTCGATGGAGTACCTGGTCGAGGAGCTTCCCTGGGAGCAGACGATCGGCAATTCGCAGGTGATCCGCGAGCCTCTCGGAGTGGTCGGCGCGATCACCCCCTGGAATTACCCGATCCACCAGATCGCCGCGAAGATCGCCCCGGCCATCACCGCCGGCTGCACGGTGGTGCTGAAGCCGAGCGAGATGACCCCGCTTTCCGCCTACCTGCTGATGGAGGTGATCGAAGCCGTCGGCCTGCCCGCCGGCGTGGTCAACATGGTCTGCGGCACCGGCCCCGTGGTCGGTGAGGCAATCGCCTCGCATCCCGGCATCGACATGGTTTCCTTCACCGGCTCCACCCGCGCCGGGGTGAGGGTCTCGGAGCTGGCGGCGACCTCGGTCAAGCCGGTCACCGTCGAACTCGGCGGCAAGTCAGCCAACGTGATCCTCGATGACGCCGACTTCGAGGCGGCGGTCGTGAACGGCATCCAGAAGTGCTTCATCAACGGTGGACAGACCTGCTCGGCCCTGACCCGCCTGCTGGTGCCCCGCGAGGCCCTGCCGGTGGTCGAGGCGGTCGCCGCTGCGGCGCTCGCCGAGATCAAGGTCGGTGACCCGACCAACCCGGAGACTCAGATCGGCCCGATGAGCAGCGCGGCCCAGCGTGACCGGGTCCGCGGCTACATCGAGAAGGGAATCGAGGAGGGCGCCAAGCTGGTCGCAGGCGGTCCCGAGACTCCGGAGGGTCTGGAGACCGGCTTCTTCGTCCGCCCGACGGTTTTCTCCGAGGTGACCCGTGAGATGACGATCGCCCGCGAGGAGATCTTCGGCCCGGTGCTTTCGATCCTCCCCTACGACTCAGAGGAGGAAGCAGTCGAGATCGCCAACGATTCCGTCTACGGCCTGGCCGGAGGCGTCTGGTCCTCGGACAAGGAGCGAGCGGTCGACTTCGCCCGGAAGATCGAAACCGGTCAGGTCGAGATCAACGGCGCCGCCTTCAATCCCCTCGCCCCCTTCGGAGGCCGAAAGCTCTCCGGCCACGGCCGCGAACTGGGCCCCTACGGAATCGAAGACTTCCTGACCCTCAAGGCCATACAGCTCTGAGAACGGGGGCACAGAGCAGAGTTGTGCGCCGAAACGCCACTCAACTCTGCTCCCGCCTCTAACTCAGGCCCGCTCGATCGCCTTGAGAAGCGAGCGGGCCGCGTTGGCTCCGCCCATTCCGTGGACTCCGCCGCCGGGCGGGGTCGCGGACGAGCAGATCCACATCCCGTCGCCCACCTTGTACGGGTCGAGGGCGAGGCGGGGCCGGGCGATCAGCTGCCGGGGGGTGTTGGCCCCGGCGACGATGTCCCCGCCGACGTAGTTCGCGTTGTAGAACGGGAACTCGGTCGGGGTCATGGTCGTGCCGCTGACGATCCGCTCGCGGAAGCCCGGGGCGAACCTCTCGATCTGCTGAAGGATCAGCTCGGTCACATCGAGCGAGTAGCCGTTCGGTACATGCGCATACGCCCAGATCGGATGAACATCACCATTCGAGCGTGAGGGGTCCGCCAGGTACTGCTGACCGACCAGGATGAACGGCCGGTCCGGCATCCGGCCGAAGTTGATCTCGGATTCCGCGTGGACCAGCTCCTCGAAGGAGCCGATCACGTGGACGGTCCCGGCCCGGCGGGCCTCCTCGCTGGTCCAGGGAATCCCGCCCTCGACCGCGAGGTCGACCTTGAAGGCCGCGGGCCCGTACTTGTAGCGCTGGTAGGCCTTGCGAACCCCCTCCGGCATCCGGTGCCCGGCCAGACCGACAACCCCGGATGGAGAAAGGTCGAAGACGACCGGCTCGCCGCTCGGGAGTTCGTCGACCGACCTGATCAGGCGCCCGGTCTCGATCCGGCCTCCGGACCCGGTGATCACCGCAGCCAGAGCATCGGCGATCGTCTGCGAGCCGCCCTTGGCGACCGGCCAGCCGTTCGAGTGTCCGGCCGAGATCAGCGCCATCCCGACCGCCGAACTCATCGCCTGACTGAGGCGGTTGAACGAGTGGGCGGCGACTCCCCCGAAGAGGGCCTGGGTCACTTCTGACTTGAACCCCCGGGCCAGCGTGGTCGCCGGCAGAAGCGACGGGATCCCGAACCGGGCCAGTTTCAGCGGATGTGAGGGGAAGTGGATGATCGGCTGGTTTATGTCGCGGCCGAGCGCCGGGAAGTCCCTGGCCGGTCCGGCGAAGAGTCCCATCCACACGTTGCCGTCCTCGCCAAGGTTGGCGGCGGTCCGGCCGATGTCCTGGACCATCACCCCGGCCCTGCCCCCGTCGAGCGGGTGGGCGAGGTCGATCTCGGGATAACGCCATTCCAGCCCGTGGTTTTCGAGTCCGAGCTCGTTGAACACGGGTGAGCCGACCGCCATCGGGTGGACGGCCGAGCACATGTCGTGAATCAGGCCCTTGCCGCTCAGGTCCATCGAGCGGGTGCCACCGCCAATCGTCGAGGAAGCCTCGTAAACGGTCACACCGAGCCCGGCCCGGGCCAGCACGGCAGCGCAGGCCAGGCCGTTCGGGCCGGATCCGACGATGTGTACCTGGGTCATGCCCTGAAGCTACCGGCCCGCGCTTACGGCCGGTCGCCCTCGGGAGCGTTGGCAACGGCACCGCCACCCGCTCGTGGCCCGTCGGGCTCAGCGGGGAATACCTCGCCGGTGCCGAGCCATGGCTGCCTGACCACCATGTCGGTCACTTTCACGGTTCCTTCCTCGATCAGCCCGTCGGCCGCATCGAAGATCCGGTACCGCTGGTGCGGGTTGCCGGCCGGCTGTGACTCGAGCGTGACGACCCGCAGCTCTCCCGGCTCGTACCCGACCCTCGCCTGAACCGAAGCCAGCAGCTTCTCGTTGTGGAAGTGGCCGTCACCGAAGTTGTAGCCGCAGATCATTCCGGAGACGGTCTCCCCCTCCCTCACGTCGTAGTTCTCGACGTCTTCAACCGCCCGGTCGGCCAGACCGACCAGCGCCCGGCCATGGGTGTGCATCGAGCGGAATGCCAGCCCCTTGTGGAGCAGCACCTCGTTCATCTCGGGTTCGTAGAACTTGGCGAGCTGGACCGGCAGGGTCTTCGCGGCCTTGGTGATGTTCTCGTCGAGCTTCGCCTCGGAGCCCCTGTCGCGCCGGAAGTACCACTGGCTCGTCGCCCAGTTGCCGGCGTAGTAGCGCATGGAGGGCAGGAAGCTGATCAGGTCGGGCCGGAAGTTCCCGAGGATCGGAATCCCGACGATGATCGGCAAGAGGCAGGCGATCAGCAGCGGATCGTCAAGCGTCGAAAGTGGCACATCCCCGTAATGGCCGAACAGGAAGAAGATCGAGAAGATCATGAAGATGTTCCACTCGAGCGGAACCGCCAGCGGGAAGGTCGAGAGGATGTGGACGTGGAAGATCACCATCCCGGCCACGGCGATCCAGCCGATCGTGCCGCCGGATGAGGCGATCAGGATCAGTGGCAGCGTGAACTCGAGCACCGTCCCGAAGTGAGCCGAGAACTCGCCCACCTTTGATGGCAGCAGGTTCTCCGGGTGGTCCTTGTAGAGCTTCTTCTTCGCCCACCGGGACCGGTTCCAGGGGGTGTTGGAGATCATCACGGTCACCACGAACGGGAAGTGCCGGTTCAGCTTGGAGGCGGCGGCTCCCCACCAGATGCAGAACATGACGAACTGCGCCGCGACGATCATCTGGTCGGCCGGGAACAGGAAGATGATCAGGAAAGGCCCGTAGACCTCTGCCCTCGCCGCAAGGAAGGGCACCTTGTCCCGCAGGCCGAGCAGCACCAGGAAGGCGAGCAGCACCGCGACGGTGACCGGGTTGAACCCGTCCGTCCCGCTCCGGATCAGCAGGTCGAGCATGCTGACCAGAAGGCCGGCGTAGAGGATCACGTCGAAGATCGTGCGCGTGTCGCCGCCGGTCAGCGGCACCTTGCCCGGCCAGGGGGGCTGGCGGATAGTTCCCGGTCTCAGCCAGTGGAGGAAGCCGCCAACCATCGGGGAGAAGCGAAGCGTGAGGGGCAGCGATCCGGCCCCGAGCCCGATCGCTTCCCAGAGCATTGTCCAGACTACGGCCTTCTGAAAGACGACCGGTTCGGTCCACCAGTCACCGATTTTCGAGAGGCCGCCGAGGTCCGAGGTGGCGGAGATCAGCAGCAGCCCGCCACCGGTGAAGATGATCAGCTTGACGATGTAGAGCAGGTAGACGGCCTGCGGCACGCCGATCCCGTTCACCGCCCAGTCCTGGGCAAGCGGCTTCAGCCTCTCCCGGTACGGCCTCTTCCGCCACTCCTCGATTTCGAAGGGCGGGTCGGACGGACTCATGAACCCCATGGCCCAACCCTACTCCCGGAAACGGCACCCGGCGCTACCCAAGTCGATGACGCAACCCCACTATCCTCGTCTCATGGTCAAAGACGTAGATGAGGCGACTTTCCAGCAGGAGGTCATCGAGCGTTCCAAAGAGGTTCCGGTAATCGTCGACTTCTGGGCCGAGTGGTGTGGGCCCTGCCGCACCCTTGGTCCGGCGATCGAGCAGGCCGTGAAGGATCGAGAGGGAACGGTCGAACTGGCCAAGGTAGACGTCGACTCGAACCAGCAGCTGGCCGCCGCCTTCCGGGTCCAGGGGATCCCTGCGGTCAAGGCCTTCGTGAACGGCGAGATGGTTGACGAGTTCACCGGCGCCCTGCCGCCCGCCCAGATCAACGCCTTCCTTGACCGTGTCATTCCGCCGCCGGAGAAGACCCCAGAGGAGCTGGCCGAAGAGCTCAACTCGAACGAGTTCGTCGTCGCCGGCCGCGAAGCCCGCGAGGAACTGGAGCTGTCAGAGAACCCTCCGACCGAAGCCTTCAAGGCCTGGGACGAGGGTGACCACGAGTTTGCCCTCGACCTGCTCCAGAAGGAAGTCGAGATCGCCGGCGACGATCCCGACCGTCGTGACCTGCTCCGCAAGGTGATGGTCGGCTACTTCACCGAGCTCGGCCCGACATCAGAGCTGGCGGCGACTCACCGCCGCCGCTTGGCCACCTTTTTCTAGCTTTCAGCGAGAGCCGGCGTCGACCACTTGAGGCCGGGATACCGGGCGAATCCCTTGTCCCAGGTGATCCACTCTGAACCCGATTCAATTGCCAGCGCCGCAAGCCAGGCATCGGAAACCGAGTTTCCGTCGGCGTTCGTGACCTGCGCCAATTCGAGAAACAAGTCCCAATGCCGTTGGCCCGGGTTGACTGGCACGCAATTGTTCCTTGACCTCAGGCGTTCGGCGAAGATAATCGCGGCATCCAGTGGAGCCGGGGCCGGAAAGACCTGGCGATTGGTCACCACCCTCAGAAACCCCTCGACTACTCGGTCCGCAAGTCCGAAGTTGGCTGGCCCGTTGATCTCCCTGTCGAACCAGGCCGAACTCGCCGCGTGGTGTACGTGATCGTCGCGGTAGGCCGCGACGAGGACGTTAACGTCGGCCAGGATCATCAAATCCATCCATGACGTCCGCGAGCCTTGAGTTGTCACAGAGGATCTCGGGATCGAGGCCTTCTCGAAGACCTGTCCCGTGAAAAACGGGCAGCGTAGTCCGTTCCTGACGATCCCACTCCCTCGATCGAGCGATTCTTTCTCGCAGCGAGTCCTCGATCAGAGCGGTGAAGGTCGTGTTCTCTTTGGCCGCCAGCGCCTTTGCTTCGCGCATCAATGCTTCGTCAAGTCTCACGGTGGTTCTCATGCCTTCCATCGTGCCACTGTGACATATATATGTCAAACGGCTCGCTGATCGGGTTCATGCCTTTCTGAGGGGGTGACAGGCAACAACTCTCCCCCCTTGGTCGCTAGTGCCCGAGTCCCTCGCGGATCATCTGACCGAGGTCACCGACCTCGCCGAGGTGGTCGATCTTGTCCGGGTTGGCGACCGAGTAGAGCGCCTCGACCCTGCCATCCACGATCTCGAGGGCGATCGTGTTGATGACCCTGCCTTCGCGGTCTCGCATGATCGCCCCGGGCTGACCATTGACCTCAACCCGCTCGAAACGCCCGCCAGCGGCGCTTCCGATGACCCCCCACTTCGAGATCGCACCGGCCACGACCCTGACACCCGAGAGCGGCCTGGAAATCGCAGGCACCTTGCCGCCACCGTCGCCGTGGAGCTGGACATCGCTCGCCAGCATCGTTTCCAGCGCCTGGACATCACCTTCGAAGACCGCAGCGAAGAACCGGCTCGCGAGTTCCTCCTGGGTTTCCTTCGAGGCCTCGAACCGGGGCCTTCTCGCCTCGACCGCCTTCCGGGCCCGCGCCGCGAGCTGGCGGGTCGCTGGCTCTGACTTGTCGACAATCTCCGCCACCTCTTCGTAGCAGTAGCCGAAGACGTCGCGCAGCAGGAAGGCGGCCCGCTGCTCGGGGCTGAGGCTTTCGAGCAGAATCATCATCGCGACGGAGAGGGAGTCGGCCAGCTCAGCCTGCTCGGCCGGCCCGGCGTCCGGGGCCTGGCCCGCCATCGGTCCTTCAGCGACTGCCCCAACAACCGGTTCCGGCAGCCACTCCCCCACATATTCCTCACGCCTGGCCCGGGCTGATCTCAACTCGTCAATCGAGAGTCGCGTGACCACGGTCGAAAGGTAGGCCCGCTTCGACTTGATCTCCTCGCCTGATTCTTCGGCCTGGTGCATTCTCAGCATCCCTTCCTGAACGATGTCTTCGGCGTCGGTGACGCTGCCAAGCATCCGGTAGGCGACCGCGAATGCGTAGCCGCGCAGGGTGTCGAGCGAGTCATCGGCCACTGGCGAGTCCTTCCCAGATCGAGGGCCGCTCGGGATGCCAGCCAAGTTCGCGCCTGGCCTTCTCGTTCGAGGATCCTCTGAGCTGGGTCATCATCATCACGCCGACCTCGCCGGCGAAGATCCGGCCGAGCAGCTTGGGAAAGTGCCTTGGCGGTTTCGCGCCGATCGTCTCGGCCACCTTCGGAAGCCAGTCTTTCACCGGGGCAGGCGTGTCATCGACGATGTTGTAGATGCCTGGCTCACCCCAGCCGACTGCGACCACGGTGGCCTCGGCCGCGTCCTCGACATGGACGAATGACCAGACCGCCCCGCCGCTGCCGACGATCGGGAACTGCCGTTTGCGGATCGTCCGGGTCTGCTCACCTTCCGGTTCGAGATCCATCGAGGTTCCAGGTCCGTAGAAGCCCCCGTAGCGGAGCACGATCCCTTCGATGCCCTGCGCCCCGGTCACCGCCTGCTCGAGGTAGCGGACCGATTCGCTGGTCTGGCGCATCGGTTCGGGCGGGTTACTGTCAACCGGGTCGTTCTCGGTCTTGACCAGGGAGCCGGTGCGTTGGTAAATCAGTGGCGCGAAGCTCTGGGCGATGTAGCGCCGGACCCCTGCCGCCTGGGATGCCGAGAGCAGATGGTCGGTTCCCTCGGTCCGCAGCCGGTTGGTCTGCCCGAAGAAGCGGTCGGGCTTGCGCAGGTCCATTCCCTCCCCGATCGAGGTGAGCTGATTGATCACCACTTCGGGTTCGGCCTCGGCAACCGCCCGGGCGACGGCATCGGGGTCGAGCGCGTCCGCGACCACTGCCTTCACCCCCATTCCCTCGATCAGATCCCGCTTCGATTCGCTGCGGGTCATGCCGGTCACTTCATGGCCCCGTTCGACCAGCTTGGCCACGAGGGGCCGACCGATCGCTCCTGTTGCTCCTGCCACCAGAATCTTCATCATCTTCCTTCCGTCAGGTCGCCATTCGGCAGCTTTTTCCGGTTTACCCGGTTGACGAAACAGCGATCAGGTCTGTGACACATCGGGACGAAGACCGCTCCGTACCGCCCCTTCCATCAGGGCAGAGAAAGGCCCTGCGGTGTGTTCCCCGACGAAGCGAAGCGGCCCGACCGGTTCGATCAGGGCAGCCGTTATCTCCGGTCCTGGAGAGACCGAGTAGGCAGCCTCGACGAAGGGGTCGTCACTCCAGGTCGAAAGGATCGCCCCGGAAGGATCAAGGGCCAGTTCAGGCCTGGTCGCGGCCAGCGATTCAAGCCACTTCTCCGGTCCCTCGCCCACATTGAGTGTCTCGAGAGCAAACAAGGATCCGGCGAAGCAATGAACCGCTGGCAACGGCTCACCGTCCGGGCCGGCCTGGACCCAGCACCACCACCTCTCCGGCACGTTCATGACCGCCCCGACGGGTGCCGGCTCGGTCAGGGGAACGAACAGCTTCGCCGCCTGCCCGTAGGCGAGGTTCGCGAAGGCCTCGACCTTGGCTTCCGGCAGCGCCGGCGCGAACTGGACCTGGTCCATTGCCGCGCCGGGGATCGCCATCACGCAGCGTTCCCCTTCGAAGATCGCCCCTGATTCACAGCAAACGGCCATCCCGGTTTCGGACCAGCTGATGAACTCGACCTTTTCGTTCAGGTGAACCCTGTCTCCGAGGCGTGCGGCCAGGGCGAGTGCCAGCGACTGGTTGCCACCGGCAAGTCCGGGTGAGGGCGAATCGTCGATCGCGGCCAGTCCGCCGAGCTCATTGGCCGGGACCCCGGCCGCGTCAGCCGCCGAGGAGATCTCACAGCGGGCAAGGATTGCTTCCCGCGCTCCTTCGTCGATGTCGAGCGAGGCGATCAGCTCCCCGGCGCTCGGCTCCTCCCCTCCGGTTTCTTCCATCCGTTTGAGTTCTTGCCGCAGCACGGACACCGCAGCCATCAGTGTCGGCTCGTCAACTCCCAGCCCGCCCCGCGGTTCGCGCTTCCCGTAACGCATGCCCTTGTCGAGGGTTTCGATCCCAAGCTCGGCCGCCAGGGCAACGAGTTCAGTGTTCCCGGCCAGTATGAACTCGGCTCCCATCTCGATCGGCACCCCGTTGGAGAGTGTCTGACTCCAGGTCCTCCCGCCCGCCCGGTCCCGTGCTTCGAGCACGGTCACATCCCAGCCCTTGCGGTCCATCTCGTATGCGGCGGTCAGTCCAGCAATACCGGCCCCGACCACCACTGCCTTGCGCCCCTTCATGGTCGGCCCTTCAGGGCAGGGATCACCTTTTCGGCAAAGAGCCGATTTGATTCGAGGACCGCTTCCGGGTCGGCGTCCAGCGAGCCGGGCACCATCACGATCCGGTCGAGTCCAAGCCCGGCCAGTTCCTTCAGCTTCGGGGTCACCTGTTCCGGTGTTCCGCAGACCCCGAAGCGGTCGATGAACTCGTCACTCAGTCCGAGAGCCGCCGCCGACTCTGACTTTCCATGCCCGGCCTCTTCGTACTGCGAGTCGAGTTTCTCGATGCCCTCGCGGGTCTGCTCGGAGAGCCCTTCGGTCGAGCTTGATTCGGCCCCGAACCGGGCGAGGATCGCGGTGCTGCCCCGGATCAGGTCCCGGGCCCTGGCCGGGTCATCGGAGACACCGATGTCGAGAAAGGCCCCGAGCGAGACATCCCGGTCCCCGGCTGCTTCTCGCGCGTGGGCGATTGCCCAATGAAGCCGGGAGAGCTCTGCCCCGACAGTGAAATCGATTGCGTCGGCCTGTCGGGCCGCCACGGTGATTACCTTCGGGCCGGTCGCAGCAACCATGACCGGCACCTTCGGGGAGTGCTCTCCGGCCAGCCATTCAATCGCCGCTTCGGTTCCGTTCTCCAGGGTTACCGTCTCGCCCGAAAGCAGGTTCTGGAGCTGTTTGAGGCCGGCTTCGAACTCGGCTACCGGCTGGGGTCCGAGTCCGATCTTTGAAACGGCCGAATCGCCCCGGCCCAATCCGAGCGTGGCGCGAGCCCCACTTTCCACCTGCAGGGTCGTGATCGCCGATGCGGTCACGGTCGGATGCCGAGTCACAAGGTTGGTCACCCCGGGTCCGAGCTTCAAGGTCTCGGTCGCTTCGGCCGCCAGGGCCAGCTCGACCCAGATGTCTGCGTTCAGGTCCTGGCTGTCAGCCAGCAGCATCCCGTCGAATCCCCAGTCCTCGATCTGCCGTGCCGCCCGGGCGGTCTTCCCGGCGAAAGAGAACTGATGGATCCAGACCTCCATGGCGCCACCCTAACGGGAGCCGGGCAGAGCCTTGTCAAGGAGAGTGTTGGAGGCTTCGGCGATGATCACGCCAGAGAGTGCGCCGATCACGACGTCACCGGGGTAGTGGACACCGGTGTGAACCCGGCTGTATCCGACCGCGGCGGCCAGCAGGACCAGCGGCGGGATCGACCAGGGCAGGACATGCCCCACCCCGACCGCGAAGGCGAAGGCTGATGCCGTGTGACCGGAGGGGAAAGAGTGAGAGGTGGGCATCCGGACGTGCCTTGCTTCGGGCACCGCGGCACCGTCACGGTCGGGCCTCGCCCTGTGCGCGACCGGCTTGACCGCCGCGTTCAGAACGGCCGAAGTGACCCCGATCGAGGCCATCCCCCGCACCGCCGCCTTCCGGCCGGCCGAACCCCCGAGAACCGCCAGTCCCAGCGAGATGCCTCCGGAGAGACGCGAGTAGTTGGCGGCATCGGAGAGCTTCCGCAGTCCGCTGTCAAGCGAAGGGGTTGGCGAGGTCGCAACCGCGGCGTAGACCGCCTGGTCGAGCTTGTTCACCTCGGAGAGAACTTGTTTGGCCTTCTTGATCACGGTGTTTCCCATATTCATTGAGTGTTCCCGCTGACCCGCTCCACAACCGGGCCCTCGACAGGAGGCTTGCCGAGCGCAATCCGGAGCAACCCGAGGGTGACCTTCATGAAACCGTCCGGAACAGCCGCGGAGGGTGAGGCACCGGGATGCTGCCTGGCGATCCTCACCCGCAGCGCCCCGGGCCGGATCTTGAACTTGAGCGGTGGCTCAAGCATTGCCGCTTCACCGTCTATGCCTGCCGCCACTTGCTCTTGGGCACCGACTTCAAAGGTGGGGGCATCCCAGTCCCGCCACGGGGTCTGGAACTTCCGAAGCCGGTGGCCGGCAGCAACCGGATCGGCCAGCACTGCGATCCCGAGCTTCCCGTCATCGATCTTCGGCCGGGTGCCTGACCCCACAGCTTTCCCGAGCCGGTATTTGTTGTTGGAGACGAGGATCGCCGCCCCGGAGTGATGCTTCTTGCCAGAGGGGCTACGCCAGTCAAGTTCGGGCGCCTCACCGTCCGGACCAAGTACATCGGGAATGGTGTCAAGGAGCGTCTTGATCTTCGCCTCCCTGTACTCGTCCTTCTGAACCGCCTCCGCATAGATGCCAAGCGAGACGTTGTTAACGAACACCCGACCGTTCACCTCCGCCAGGTCAACCAGCCGCTCGCCCCCGTCAACGAAGGCATCTAGGGCGCCCACTACGTCCTCACGGTCAACGCCCAGGTCAAGGGCAAAGTGATTGCGGGTCCCGGCCGGAATACAGGCGTATGGCAACCCATGCTCCGAGGCGATCTCGGCCACCACCGCCTGCGAACCATCACCACCAGCCATCGCCAAGGCGTCAGCACCCGTATCCACCTCTGCCTGGACGAGTTGCCGAAGGTCAGCCCCTTTGGTCAGCTCCACAGCCCGGTACCCGCGAGCTTCAGCCTCGGCGGCGAGGTCAAACTCCTCAGCCTTCCCCCCACCCGACTTCGGATTGAAGAAAAGCACCGGCCGCTCAGGAGCGGCCACATCAGGCAAAGGAACCCGAACCGAAAAAGCCCGCCTCGCCAAAGCAAACGATCCAGCCGCCAAAGCCGCCACCAAAAGCCCCTGAGCCAGGTTCCATTCGTCCTCCACGAACACCCCAAACGTGAAACCAAGAACCAAGGCCCCCACACACCAGGCCCCAACCCGGATCAGACCCCGGGAGATTAAACCAAGTCCCCCCAGCACCCCAGCCAGAACCAGAAGCCCAACCACAATCAAGCCCCGAGGAAACTCCACCACGGCAATCTCAAGGGCAACAAGAATCGCGAGCGCTCCGAAGAGGAGCGACCCGATGGCCGCCGCACGCTCGTTGGTTCCTGTCTGGTGGCTCACTTGAGCCACGCTACCGCTTCCTTTCGACTTCCGGACAACGAAGCTGAAGGCCATGGTTTCGAATCCTGTTGAGCACGTTCTGCTTTTCGCGTCTCCGACCGTTGTCCCGTGACTTAGCCTTCTTCAGCGAGCGCCGAGACTCGACATGCAAACGATCTCGCGGTTACTCGACATTTTGCTTCCGTATGTGCGGCTATCGTAAGGACTGTGGGCGCGGGCGTTTACACACTGGGGCACGGCAACAGGACGACTGATGAGTTCGTCGAACTGCTGCAGTCGCGCCAGATCGAGTACGCCATCGACGTGCGGTCGTTCCCCTACTCCAAGTACTTCCCGGATTTCAACCAGGAGCAGCTTCAGCGACGGCTCATGTCCGTCGGGATTGGCTACCTGTTCCTTGGAGCAGAACTCGGCGGGAGACCAGACGATCCAACTGTATACGTGGACGGTAGGGTTGACTACGGGCTCGCTGCCCAGCGAGCGCATTTCATCGAGGGGATCGACCGGGTGCTCGCCGCCGATCGGGGTGGTCATCGAGTCTGCCTCGTATGCAGCGAGAAGCGGCCCGAGACCTGTCATCGCACCAAGCTAGTTGCCGAGGAGCTCCGGAAGCGCGATTGTAGAGTGACGCATATCGACGAATCCGGTACCGACAGATCGCAGGATGCGGTTATGGCTCGTATTGATGGCGGGCAACTCGTGCTTTCGGGCCTCGCGGAAAGTGCGACTTCGATTGGTCGGTACAACAGCGACGGCCGCAAAGTCTGAAGTGCCCGAATCTCTCTTGACGATTGGCGTGTTCGGTCGCGACGAGGAGTCGTTCTTCGCTTCGCTGAAACACGGCGGCGTCGACGCATTCATTGATATTCGGCAGCGTCGCGGGGTGCGTGGCTCCCAGTACGCGTTTGTGAACAGCACTCGACTGCAGAGTCATCTGGCGGAAATATGCGTGCCGTACGTTCACCTCAAAGAACTCGCGCCGACCATGGCCGTGCGCGACGCGCAGAAGAGGTCCGACGCGCAGCTCGGAGTCAGTAAGCGCGATCGGCGCAATCTAAGTAACGCGTTCATCGATGCGTACTCCTCTGAAATACTTTGCCCTCTTGACCCCCAGGCGATCTTGGATCAGTTTCCGTCAGGTTGCCTCCGTCCGGTGCTCTTCTGCGTCGAGGGAGCTCCCGAAGCCTGCCATCGCTCACTTGCTGCTGAATGGCTCGGTAGCGCCGTGGGACTGAAAGTCGCGGAGTTAGTCTGAAGTGTCCGTCGAGCTGGAACGAGCCGAGGTCGTGATCGTCGGAGTGACCTATGCTGGTGACCGAGTCTGCGTTGGGGCGCTCGACGAGGATGGACGCACATATCGACTACACGAGGGCGATCGCGAGTTCATGCCAGCCAATCATCCTCCGACGATTGGAGAGCGATGGGTCATCACTTATGTCGCAGCTCCTGACGAACCGCCGCATCTCGAAGATGTCCACGTTCATGAGCTTGAGAAAAAGTCATCCGTGGATGCACCTCGCTTCATCGCAGCGCATGGTCGGGTTCATGAAGGCCGGCTAGAGCACTTGTTCCTCGGAGCCCTCGTGCCTGACCCCAAGTCGAATCGAGGCAAACTCTGTTTGGAGCCTGGGAAGGTCCCAGGGTTCAGTGTGCAATTTTGCTCGCTCGATCGACAACTACGGCTGATACAAGATGCGAACTCCACGTTCAATTACTGCTCGACAGCGCCCGAATTACCGTTCGCAGTCAAATATGTCGGCGTGCGACGTCCAACACCAGCAATGCTCGAGACCGGAACGCTAGTCCGATTTTCGTTGGCCAAGTGGTGGAAGCCCTCAGATAGTCATGACGACGTGCCCAAGGCGTGCTCTCTGCAGTTATCGGGATGGTTTGAGTGCTAGCAGAACGGATCGAACATGACCCCGCAGCTCTCGCAAACAAGCGCGGCCGGCCTGCCTTCATGCTCACCGTGTGTCCGGAGCGCATAGCTTTCGCCGCATCCCGGACACTGGATCAAGTCCTGTGGTGAGACAACCGGAACATCGTTCGGGGCGGACTCGGCGGACTCAAGTGCATGCTGCGCGTCCGCAATTGCGGAACAGGCAGCGCTTCTCTGCGCAGCCGTAATCTCTTCCAGTTGTTCGATGGCATTCTGCGAACGGAGTAAGTCCGCAAGGACCTGGTCAACGGACGCCATCGGCTGGAAATCAAAGGAGTCGAGTTCCCCGGCGACGGCCGACGCCACCACGTCGTCAAACGTGTCATGCATAGCGATGACGAGCCGAGCAACGCGCTGGACCTCGCGGGGGGTCTGCAACTCTCTGACTCCGAGGTTGAGCGGGAGCTCAATGGCTGCAGCTCTAGCCGTCCCGTCCTTGCGATCCCAGATGAGCGGAGGCTCGTTGGGCTCGCGCTGCCGCCACCTTCTATCGAGTGCTCCTCGGGCTCTCTCCAAGTCATCGAATAGCGTCTTGTTGAACAAGTCGTGGCCGGGTCCTTTGTCGATCCAAACCAACACTCGTGTACGGGTAGTCCCGATCAAGACCTTGAAGGAGAAGGGCTTAGGCAATCGGCCATAAACGACGCACCTCTTGCGGCCCATCGTCCAGGTTCGATCCGCGGAATCGTGTCTGACGACGGCTTTCCAAACTGAGTGCATCGCGAATTGCTGTTCGGAAGAGAGCTTCGCGCTCGAATCAACGGTGCCCATGTAGCGACAATAGTCGGCAGGTCAAGGGTACGATTCCTGTTGGCGCCCAAACGCACGTTGCCACAACAGATTTCGGCGGCTGTAAGTTCGACGCTGCTACTTCTTGATCGGCGCGTGACTGTACAGCAAAGACAACAACATCGACGCGAAAATCCTTCGACAACAGCTTCGGCATGTCGACAATCATTGCACTGACCGTGGGTCATCACATCAGATGTCAACCAAGATGAGGCAGACCCGGATACCCCTCGCGTCGTTCTAAACTCGTAGCTCAAGGACGCCGGCGCCAACCACCTTGTGGCTCACTTCGACCCCTCGTCTCTTCTGGAGTTCGCGAATCTTGCTCTCGTGATGGCGCTCGATGTTTGCGAGCTGGCCTCGGCGCATACGCGCGATCGAATCCTGGCCCTGACGGGTTGCGTCGGCTAACTGCTCCCTGATCGTCGTGCATCTCCTCCCGAAACTAATTCGGAGACTCTCAAGCTGCGTATCAACGGCATTCTCCACAACGACCTCGCGGTCTTCGCGAATCTTCTCAACATTCCTGCCTGCCCAGGCGAGAGCATCGGCGTAACACATATCGACCCGCTCGGCTGAAAGAAGTTCTTTCCCGGAAGAACTCAAACCATCAACCACGCCGCCGAGTTTCGCCAAAGTCAGGAAGCGGTCAGACAACCCATCATCTACTTCGCCTTCCGGACTCATTACCGCCGCAACAAGTGCAATCTCGTCGCGCAGCCCACGTATCGAGATCTCAAACAAGAAGAACAGCCACGACCCGGGCTCGGCAGATTCCAGTTCAGCTGCTCCCAATGGAATCACCAAGTGACCAGTGCAGGGGAAAGTCTCCGCGTCGCCAGCCGATGAGAGAACCATTGCCCTCACTATCGGGTGGTGTATGGAGAAGAACTCAAGGGTCCGATCGATCATTGCCCGGCGTCCGTCGAACGTAAGGATGCAGCGCTCACCCTTTTCGAGCCTGACCAACAGACTGCGGTGTTCCCGAGACAGGTTCTTGCCGGCTAGGTAAGCGTCGTTCAGGAACGACACGAACTGCGGCTGTTCTGAGCCAATCAATTCAAACGCTGGGGCCGTGTCACCCTCCGTGTGACCGAGCTGGCGAAGCTTGACCCCGGGAAACTTGACCCTGAGGTAGCGATCAACGAAATCCTTGAGCTCCTCAGGAGAGATGTAACGCTCTCCCTGCCTAATGTCGTTGAAGCGGTCCGTGAACACTTCGTCAACGCCGACGAACTTCTTGCTTTGCTCATCGAACTCGTCGTGCTCTTTTTGAAGGTTTATGATCGCGTTCGCGACCTGATTCGCCCGCTCAACCTGCTGGTCTTCGGTGAGTTTGCCCGTAAGAACTTGTCGCTGGATCTCCCCGATAGCGTTCCCCAAGATCGCTTCGAGGTCCCCAACCGAGCGTTCGAAGATCTGGATTCGATCGTAAAGCCGATAGAAGATTCGATCCTCGATTGAATCTCCGATCACCAGGTTGAATATCTCGATCAGCTCAGACTTCTGCCCATATCGGTCCAAACGCCCGATTCTCTGTTCAACCCGCATCGGATTCCAAGGAAGATCGTAGTTGACCATCGTGGAGCAGAACTGAAAGTCCAGACCTTCTGCGCCGACCTCCGAAGTAAGGAGAACCTGTGGTCCAGAAGATGTTCTGAAATCGTTGATCGCCTGATATCGGTCTTCTCGCTTGATCGGTCCGTAGATTTTTCGAACGCCTACAGGCAGGCCAGAGATTTCGACAGCCTTCAGTTTCTCTTCGAGGTAATCGATGGTTCCAATGAAGAAAGAGAAGACAAGTACTTTGGCGTCTGGGTCCGCGGCGAAAACCTCTCTCAGTTGAGTGGCAAACAGATCGAACTTGGTGTCGATTCCAGCCCGCTTGACCACATCCCAGGATCGCGCTACCTCCGTTGCACTGTCTGTCTGGTTGGCCTCGCCAAGATCAGTCTCGATGTGAGTCATTCCTGAATCCTCATCGGCGCCGTAAGGACCGGTCACCACCCTTGAGAAGGGCCCGACCCCGGGTTCCGCAATACTGGGGTCAAGGTCAGTCAACTCTTCATCTTCGATGTTCGCAATGGAGGTTGCCAGAGTTCGTTCGAGCTTTGTCCCCATGGCCATGATGCAACTAGCCACCTGTCGCTGGTAATTGGCAGTCACGAATCCAACCGGCATCCCGGTCTCCTCGTAGAGTTCTGCCGCCCATCGAGATACCGCGTCGTAGAAACGGCGTTCTTCGGGACTGAATTCGACCTCTATCTTGTAGGCGCTTCGGGTAGGAAAGTGTTCTTGAACCTCCCGCTTTTTCGTTCTGGTGAAGATGTGCGAGAGGCTGTTGAGTCGTGAGATGACGCGTTGGGTCTCGACCGAAAACTCTCGATCGACCTCACCTTGTGCCGCTTGATCGAGCCTCCTCAGAGCTTCCCTGTAATTCACGTTCTGTGAGTATCGACAGGCTTGGGAAGTCTCTTCAACCCGCCTTAGTGCTTCAGCCGCGGCAGCAAAATCCGGAGGCCATTGGCGCCTCAGAATCCGTAACGACTCGTTGATGGGTTCGTTCGGTTCAAGGAGCCGGTAGAAACTCTCGAAGTCATTGAACTCCTCTGGCACAAGCAAGTGAAGCAACTCAAAGAAATCTCGCTCTCCGAGATTCAACGGAGTCGCTGTCAGGAACACCATCGCCTCACTAAGACTCGACATGTAGTCGCCGAGAACATTCGACATGGTTCCGCTGTTGCGCATGTGATGCGCTTCGTCGACTATGACCAGATCAAGGCGTGGCTTCGTTTTGTTCAGCGCCTCAATGTTTTCCGCTCTGCGCAACAACTCGAGTGAAGCGATACCCCGGATCGGAGCCGAATCGCCCAGCCTCCCCAGCTCTTCTAACTCATCACGGAACGTTGGCCCATCGTAGATCTCGAACTCAAGATCAAACCTCTCGCGTAGTTCGGAGCGCCACTTGGTCATCAGCGAGGAGGGGCAGACGATCAGCACCCGGTTCAGATTCATCCTGGCGTTCAGTTCGGTCAGGATTATTCCTGCCTCAATCGTTTTGCCTAGTCCGACTTCATCGGAGATCAGTAGCCGCGGGTAGGGACTTTCGATCAGTTTCAGTACGGGCTTGAACTGATAGGCGAGTAGTTCGGTCCTTGAGGCAAGAAACGAGTACAGGTTGTCGGAGATTGGGCTCGTGAGCTTTGCGAGAGTCAGGGATCCCCGGAACTCTTCGCCATTTCCCAGCCTCCACTGCTTTAGCCGATCAGCAGGACTTGCGGGGCCTTCCAACTCGCTCTGAGAAATAAGGGCGTTCTCGGGGAAGGTCCGAATCTCGTCGACGGAGAAGAAGACCTCGTACTGAGTCTTCCCGTCCGGTCCGGGGTGGATTGTCGAGACCACTCCTCCCCTTTCCGGGTTCGCCTTGAGCCTGACTGGCTCTCCGGGAGAGAACCGCGTCACGGTTTGTTTCCAGTCTTCACCGGGGCGGCCATTTCTTGGGCGAGAGACGGATGCAGCCGTTTCTGGTTTCGGCCTTCATCGTGCCGCTCGAAGTCTTGATGGTGAACTCGAACTCTTCCACGTTCCAGCTATCCATTTCTGACATCCCATTGTCCTCACCGATGCGACGAATTTGCTCGATGTATCCACTCTTGGATGTGCTCTGTAGGTCCGCACCCGAGGCTGAACTCGTAGTGCCGCTCAGGTCCACATAGTCACCAACCCGGAGTTTGCGCACCAGGGGCGCGTGTTGAAACCTTTCTGGTCCGACCTGGGGAACGTATTCGCCGTCCTCCTCGAAGAAGTCTTCCAGGACGTTCTCCGGGTAGTCCGCAAAATCCGAATCCACCTTCAAGTCCTGGTCCCAACCCGAAGGAGATTCGGTCCGCCTGATGACCTGACCATTGGGTCCTTCTATCCGCAGTGCGGGAAACAGGGAATCGGGTCTGACCTTGACTTTGAGGATGCTTCCCGCCTGCAGGGCAGGCACCTCCGCGAGTCCGAATGTGAACTGGTAGTCGAGCTGCTTCTCGTAGATCCCGAACGAGCATCCCGGTCGACCGATATCAGGAGCTTCGACCTCCCTCTCGATCTCCACTGAACCATTTCGGTGCTCATACTTCGAGCCCCTTTCGATGATGTCGAAGAAGCCAGCGGCCTCTTCTCGCCCCACACATATGTCCCAAGGGACGATTCGTTGCAGGGATTGTTGCCGTCCGTACTGAGCGAGGCCTTCCGACACATCGGTAATCGCCGCCTCAACGCCTTGGTCGTCATCTGGGAAGTAGCGGAGTATCCGGTCGCGTTCGGCGAGCTCCGGAAAGATGTTCATCACTGTCTGCTGAACGGACGGAACCAGCGAGGACCCACCGGTCATTACCACCCAGCCGACGTCACCCGGCTCGACTTCGCCCCTTCTCAGGGTTGCATTGATCTCATCCTCGATTTCGAACAGCTGAAGCAAGATCGAATCTTCGAATTCGCTCCGCTCCACTTCCAATCTTGCAACCGGAATGACGGCATTGAGTTTGGTGGAAAGTTCTCGTTTGCAGCTCTCGATGACCTGGCGCCGCAGAGTCTCATCCGGTACTCGCTCCTCAAGAATCGCTTTGGTTCTCGGGTCTGACTGGAGCTTTTCGGAGAAAGCAGCATCGAGATGTTTGCCCGCGACGGCGTCCGAGCCGCCCGCCGCCAATTCGAGAACAGGGACAGGCAACCTGAACTCCGGTTTGCGCTCGTACCGGATCAGAGAGAGATCAAGGGTTCCGCCCCCGTGGTCGAATATCAGGACGTTCTCGGTCCCGTCTATGTCGAGGTCATCACCCGGAGCGGCGGCGACAGCGATCGGCTCCAAGACGAACTTCGTTCGACTGATTACGTCCGAGAACCCTTTGAAGATGGGGCGTCCATCGCTCCCGCGCGCTCTCGTGAGAGCACAGACGAGTCGTTTGCGAGCGTAACCGGAATACGCGACCGGGACCCCAACCAGAATTTGGGAGTCCGGATCGGCACCGGCCTCGAGCGCTCGCCGCAGGAGATGCTCAAGCAAGGCTGCCGCCGCGCCAACCATCTCCTCTCGGCTGTACTTGCCTCCGGATTCAATCCATTCGGTCTTGTATTCGACTTGGTCGGAGAGAGTCCGATAGTTGTACTTGCCAGTCCTTACCGGTTTGCGCACAGGGATTCTCTGTTTGAGCCGGTGGCTGTCGAGGTCGTGTTTGAAGTACTCGAGATAGGTTCCGGTTCTGTCAGCTTTCCATCGTTGTTCGGCCTCTAGACCGAGAGTCGGCGAAGAGCCCTTGTCACGGTCGGCGAGAGGATCAAGCACGATTGAAGCGATAACCCGGTCGTAGGGAGCGTTGCCCGTAGCCACAGAAACGGGAACAACTTCTCCGAGTGCGTTCGTGAATGTCACACACGAATTTGTGGTTCCTAGATCAAGACCGATCGTGGGTCTAAGACCAGTTGAATCGCTCATTCGTTCGGTCCTCCCTCATCTGCTTCAAACGGATCCTCTTGTCCCGCGTGTCTTCCCTCTGCTGGTTCGACGATGGCCCGAGAAACGGTTTGTCCACCGAACTTGATGCCCATCGTCTTGACCACGAAAAGATCCCCTCCGTCGTCCTTCCGGATTTCGTACTCGGTCGGATCAAGGCGATCTCGGCGGTAGGTGCGGCCGAGACGGTCTTCCACTCGACGCCAGCCAGATTCAGCCAGTCGTTCCCTCAGCCGGAAGTAACTGGAAAGCAGTCTCTCAATGGCTTCGAATCGCAGTTCGAAATCGGCTGCCATCTGCCGACCGATTTTGCTTTCCTGGTCCCGCTCCTGGGTCCGGAGACTGTTCTCATTCCGAAGGTCGATCGAGAACAACGCGGAAAGCGCCCGCCAGGCGTTCTCAGTTTGCTCAGGCGAAAGCTCGCGGACCGCACGTTCTGCGTCGCCCGAATCGGAAGCATCCAGCGCAGCCGACAGCATCGACAGTGCGGAGTCGTCACCAGGCTGGTCCGCACACCGCTGAAGTGCCGTGGCGAGTTGGTTGGATTGGGACTCATCGCCCCTCTCGTTCGCCCGTTGCCAGAACAACTCCCTCAGCTCTGGCCTGCCTCCATCCAGAAGTTCAATCATGGCGGCTCCTGAATCGCCCAGCCGAGGGTCTGGTTTCAGGCTACTTCCGGCTTCTTCGATGGCGACAAGCTCCGAATCCAGAACCGAATCGAGTAAACGAACGAGGTCATCACGGTAATGCTCTCGCTCCGAGACCGGGGCGACCCGTTTCGAGTGCGAGCGTCGGTCCAGATCCTTCATGAGTGCCAGGAGTCGACCGTCATCAGTCCCCGAGTCGGGGGCGAAAAGCAAAATCTGACTATCGAGCACCACGAGTCCCGGGTATCGGTCGGTAGTTGTCTCGCGCCAGGCGAGCACCGCGTCTGGAGGGTCCCCCAGGTTCGTTCCCGCGCCCTTTCCCGAGGGCGCGACCGCAGGCTGATCTGACTGACCCTCCGAGGTTTCCCCGATGGTTTGACCGATCTCGTCGAGAAGCACTACGATCCGGTCATTCCCGTCAGCCTCTTTCCTCGCATCGGCCAACGCGTCCAGGACTATCCGCTGTCTCTCAACCAGGGACTCTGGGGCTCCGACCTTCAAGCTCTCAGACAGCTGCCGGCACTTTGATCTCGATTCAATATCTGCGATCAAGCCGGCGACGAGCAGCCAAGAGCGGGCTTCGCCTGAGGCCTGCCGAATCACCTTGCCGACTGCTTCCGCATCGGTGCGGACTGCTTCGGTGAAAACGGGCAGGAGGACGCGCTGAACCTCCTCGCTCGATCGCGACCCTTCTGCGAACTCATGCAGCAGTTCCGGAACCAGAGAACCCTGACGAAGGCCGAGAGCCTCTCTCACAAGTCCCTTGGCTTGTTCCACCCGAAGCCGATTGATGAATTCGCCAATCTCCGCCGCGACTATCCCCCTGAAACGCTGCCATCTCATCAGCGACGAAGTGGACTCGACGATCCGTCCTTTCTGCGACCTGATCCAACCGGCTGAAACGCCGACCAAGTCCGGGATAAGTGCGGATTGCTCCGCAGGCTCGAGCAGCGCGAAACCTTCACCGAAGACCTGGATCAGTTCTACCGCCTGCTCAGGAGAGGTATCTGCCTGCCTCCCAGCCCATCGTTCAAGCAATGCCTGGAGCCGGTCTCGGACGTCCTCTACGCCCGCACCTTTCACCCATCGCAGGAAGCTCTCATGATTGTCCGGTCCCTTGCCCTCAAGCCGAAGGTCCGCAGAAATTCTGGATTGTTGTGCGGGCGGCAACCCGTCGTAGACGGTGGCGAGCCGACTTCGCATCGAAGCGTCAAGTTCCTCTGAGTCAACCGAAAGCAGCCGAAGTGCTTCCGAACGCAAGTCAGCATTTTCCTCGTCCAAACAGGCGACAGCCTCTTCACGCAAGGCCCGGCGAGTCTCCCCGTCACTCTTCCTCAGGCAATTGAGCGCCAGGGCGGCGCGTTCAGCCCGAGGACCGCGACGGTTCTGCGTCGTAAGCGCCCGCTTCGCATAGCCAGCGAGTTCGGATCCCGGCAAGAAAG
Source organism: Solirubrobacterales bacterium (assembly GCA_020438355.1). Taxonomy (GTDB): domain Bacteria; phylum Actinomycetota; class Thermoleophilia; order Solirubrobacterales; family 70-9; genus 67-14. Next base: position 59,759 of record JAGQUT010000005.1, read on the forward strand.
GGGCAAGCTCACCCATCCGCTCGAGATCCTCTCGGCGAAACAGGTTCTCTCGGGCCCAGGTTTGGAACTCCTCACCGGGGGCCATCGAAGTGGTCAGAGCGAGATCGATCATCTCATCCCGAAATGCTGCGTCGTAGGAATGAAGACCACCGGAGCCACTTGAGAGTTCGCGGATGCGTGAACCTTCTGCGACAGCGGCGGGTACCATCCGCTCAATCAGTTCTCGGCCGTGGCCAGTTTGGGCCAGTTCTGATTGCCGACGTGGCGGCATTGACATAGCCGCAAGGAGAAGCTCTCGTGGTTCCAACTCCGCAGCCGGGGCTACAGGTTGACCTCCTGCGGCTGCTGTTTCCAGCTCGCCGATCTCAAGACTCCTTTCGCGAACCGAATGAACAATTTGGCCGGCAGTCAGGCCGGCTTCATCGTCGCGGCGGGAGAAGATCTTTGAGAGTGCGAAGAGTGCTTCAGAGCCCGGGATACCGGCGAGTACCTTCACCGCCGGTCCGATCACCTGAGGCCGCTGTTTCAGATTTGCCCTCGCAAAGTCTCCGGCGTCTTCGGATTCCATTCGACCTTCAAGAACACCTAGGGCGAGCAACCGAACCTCATCGCTGGTTCCGGTGATTCCAAGTAACCGAATCACGGCAGATCTGGCGGCTTTGCGGCCAACCATCTGGCCGAGCTCAACCTCGATCTCCGTCGGAGCATCTTCCGCTGCCTGGTTGTAGGCGGCGAGCAGATCGTCACCCGTTTCGCCCATTCCTTGAGCTTCAGCCCACTCACGCACTTCCCGAGTCTCGGTCTGTTTGACGCCTCCAAGCGGAGCGGTACGCAGCGCCTCGCTCAGCGCCACAGCGAGCTCCTCCGCGTCCGGGTACTGGTCAACCGTAGGTATTCGCACCTATCTCCCTCATTGGCTCAGGCGAGACCAATGGAATCAGAAAACGCTCGAGACCGGGGGCCATCGCTCCATCGCCTAGTTGTTCAGTAGCTTGTGACGACTCCTGCGATGGCTGCGGGAGCCAGATCGAAGGGAGCCAGGTGATCAAGTCCGCCAACCAATATCCGGTACATAGCCTGTTGAGTCACGAGGGCAACGTGATGTACCGCATACCTCCGTACCAGCGCGAATACTCGTGGCACAAGGCGCAATGGGAGGACCTGTTCGAGGATCTGATCGAGGCCGACGGCTCACACTTCCTCGGCACGATTATCACGCTGGACCAGACGAAGGATGCACTCGAGAGCAATATCTTGCATGTGGTTGATGGCCAGCAGCGACTGACGACTCTTACCCTCCTGCTCGCAGCCGTCTACTCGGTGTTAAGGGAAAACCTTGACGAGCTCGACGAGGACACTAGGACCGACGTCACGAATCTTGGACGACAACTCGTTCGGAAATCAGACAAACGCTCGCGAGTGACCCCCCAGATACAAGGGCACAACCTTGATGATTACAGGGCTGTTCTTCAGGAAGCTGGGTTGCCTATCGAAGGGGAACGCAAGCCCTACTACCCGCTCCGCCGGATACGAAAGTGTTACGGGTACTTCCGATCAGCAATTGAAAAGCTCTCTGAATCCGAGCAAATCTCTCAGCCGCAGGCTGCGCTGATGGTGCACGACGCCGCGTTGAGAGCGGTTCTCGTCAAGATCGAGGTTGCCAGCCACGCTGACGCCTTCGTGCTGTTCGAGTCGCTCAACAACCGGGGTTTGCCACTTTCTCCTGTGGACCTCATCAAGAATCACCTCTTGGCCGAGTCTGAGAAGAAAGAGGTCATGAAGGTTGACGAGGCGTTCCGACGCTGGAACGAGATACTCGCAAGCCTAGGCGACAACTACACGGTCCAAGAGCGATTTCTTCGGCATTTCTACAACGCATTCAAACCCGATCTGCCCGAAGTCCGGGACGCACCCGTTGCCACGAAATCTCGATTGATCCGCATCTACGAGACCGTCCTCGGACATGATCTACGTCAGGTACTCGACTCGCTGGCGGACGCCAGTGAGATCTACGGCCGAATCAACTGCGTGCTGGAACTTGATCAACCGAGCTCACTTGATCTGGCATTTCAACGGTTGATGCATGCCCAGGGAACACCCTCGTACGTGCTGGTTCTGTGGCTGGTGTCCAACCAAAGCGAGCTCGACCTAACCGACGAACAGATTGAGTCGGCTGTAGATCGGCTGGTCAGCTTCTTTGTGCGGAGGAACTTGACCGGATACCCGCAAACTTATGCGTTGGCCAAGCTCTTCATGTCGACCATCGATGCTGTTGGCGACGCCCACGGTGACGAGATGCTGACAGTCATCAGTGAGCGACTCCGTGCCAACTCCGCAAGTGACGATGATTTCCGCGATCGGCTGATGGGGCCCATTTACGACGAGAACTCCGATGTCGCCAGGTTCATCCTCTCGACGCTTGCTGAGGACCAGATGACCAAGGAGACCAAAGTGGACCTTTGGCGGCAAGAGAACAATCGTTACGTCTGGACCATCGAGCATATTCTTCCGCAGGGGGAGAACTTGCCGTCCGCATGGCAGGAGATGTTGGGTGGACCAGAGGTTGCGGCCGGGATTCAGGAGGAGCACCGGCATAGGCTCGGGAACCTCACCATAACGGCCTACAACAGCAACCTGGGAAACAAATCCTTCGTCGAGAAACGAGATCGTCAGGATCCTGGGGGCAGGCCTATCGGCTATCGAAACGGACTCTCGCTGAATCAGGACTTGGCCGTGAAAGATTCCTGGACGGCACAAGACATAGAGGAGCGAACTGAAGGCCTTACTGCGAGGGTCTTGGAACGCTTTCCGCTCGCGTAGAGGTCTCTCCGGCAGAAAGCGGTGAAAAACGCTGGCTCGCGCACGATTCGCGCGACGTCCCGCGTCTATCGGTGGCTCAAAGGAACCGCGTCCATGGAACGTAAGATGGTGGTTAGATGCGAGACTCTCGATGGACTGCTTGACTGCGCGGCACCGGGTCTCGACAGAGCCAGCCCGCCGACCGACGGAGGATAGGGAGAATTTCCAAACTAGAGCCAATTACCGATACCTGTATCCCGCGAGACGACGTTCGGGCAGGCAACCTGACAGACGCTCATTTCGCGGCCCAGCTGGACCGCATTGTCCGGAACCCGGACCAGTACCCCGTCTATGGTGACGCCGAGCAGTTCTTCGAGCTGACCTACCCCACCAGTGGACTGAAGGCGCTTCTAGCACGGGTCTTCGGTCGACTTTCGGATGCAAAAGTCGAGGGTGCCGAACATGGTGTAGTTCGTTCAGAAACAAGCTTTGGCGGTGGAAAGACCCACGGTCTGATCGCCACTTACCACTTGGCCAAAGGAGCGCGGCCATCGAACATCGCAGAGTTCATCGACCCCGAACTGATCCCCGATGGGTGCCAGATTGCCGCGGTAGTAGGCGACACGCTCGACCCCTCAGCTGGACTCACCACTAGGGGCCATCACACCTACACAATTTGGGGCGAGATTGCGGCACAGCTGGGCCCCGCAGCCTTCAAGGCGATTCAGAACAACGAAACGGACCGCACCGCGCCCGGTGACGACGTTTGGAAACAGGTGATCGAGGACAAGCCCACGATCATCGTTATCGACGAGCTGGCCGCCTACATGCGGACACTCTCCTCGTCGGGTAGCGCCGACATCAGGAGGATGGCTGAGGCGATGCCTGCCTTTCTGAAGCGTCTCTACGAAGCGGCAGCCGGCAATCCGAACCTGGTGGTGGTGATCACCTTCGCCAGCACTCGAAATGCCTTCGGCAAGGAGACCACCGACCTTGAGCAGGCCATGAAGGAAGCCGAGGGTTCGATTCGGGCAGACGAGGTTCAGAGCGTGACCGAAAGGGGCGGCTCGATTCTGAAACCCGCCGAAGACGATGAGATCGGAGAGATCCTCAAGCGCCGTCTCTTCAAAGAAATCGACCAGGACGCCGCTCGCTCGGCTGGAGATGCGTACCGGGACCTTTACCAGGAGCTCAAGGACCGAAATGAGACGCTCTCGGGCGGCGCAGATCGGCCCGTTACCTACGGCGAACAGGTCGCCCGCACCTACCCCTTCCACCCCGAGCTGATTCGCGTCCTCGACAAACGCCTGGGTGCGATACCCAACTTCCAGCGGGCCCGAGGTTCACTAAGGCTGCTCGCGGAAACGGTCGCGAATATCTACTCGGGAAGCGGAGAGAACCCCGAGATCATCAACCTCGCCGACATCGACCTTTCAAACACCGAGATCAGAAATTCACTAACCACCGGCATCGACCGATCCGAGTTCGACGGCGTAGCCGTGGCCGACTTCGCCGGACCAGACTCTCACGCTGCCCAAGTCGACAGCACGAGGTTCGCCGGACGCCGTCCGTACGCCGTGAGAGCCGCCCGCACAGTGTTCATTCACTCGCTCGAGATCAGTGGCCAGACCGGCGCAGGAATCGGAGACTGGACTCTGGGCACGCTCGCCACCGGAGACGACCCTACGGTCATCGGAGAGGCGCTCAGCGAGCTCTCCCGGACGGCCTGGTACCTGGCTGAGGAGCCTGGAGAACGGTGGCGTTTCGTTACCGAGGAGCAACCGGCCAAGATCATCGCCTCAGAAGCGAAGAATGTCCCTAACACCGCGGTAAGGGAAGCGCTTGAGGCACGTATCGCCAAGATCTTCGCCGATGACGGAGCGGTCAAGGTGGTCCTCTTTCCAAGCGGCAGTGGAGATCTTCCCGAGAAGGCGGCGCTCCGGCTTGCCGTGATTCACCAGGACGACCTGACGGTGACATCCACGGATGCCTCCCCGCCCCCTTCCAAACTCGTTGGCTACCTCGAGAAGGCCGGAGCCAGCGAGTCGATCAGGACGAACCGCAACTCACTGTGCTTCCTAGTGGCGGACTCTGACGCAACCGAGTCGATGAAGAGCCGGATCAAGAACACGCTTGCGCTTGAGCGGATCGTTGAGGACTCGGCCAAAATGGCCAGCTTCGCCGAACCAGTGTCGAAGAAGCTTCAGAACCTTGCCGACCAGGCCCAGATGGAGACACGCATCGCCATAACGCGCTGCTACAAGCACCTCTACTACCCCTTCTCCGACCGGGCCAACAAGAATCTCCGCCACGTCGAGCTGAGTCCCTCGTCTCAGGGCGAGCAGAGCGGAAGCCACACCGCCCAGGTGATCGCTGCACTCGAAACGGCCGACAAGGTCCGAACCACCCCGCTCTCGACCGACCAGCTCAAATCCAAAGCCTGGCCGAAGGGCCAGGACTCTGTCACTACGAAGGAAGTCGCCGGGTGGTTCTGGAGCGATCACTCAGCGCCGATCCTGCTCGACCCCACGCTGCTTCGTGAAGCGATCAGGAAAGGCGTTGCCAACGACCAATGGGTGGTTTATGAAGCCCAGACCGAGCGAGCGTTTACAAAAGACGGACCCGCCCCTCCAGTTGAGATCTCCGACGACATTCTTCTCTACGAGCCAGCCGCTGCGGAAGATCTGGGCCTGAGCGGTAGAGCCCCTCGAGTTGAAGATGTGACAGCCATACTCGAGAACACGCCGGCCATCGACGGCGACACACTCAGGGCCAAGCTAGAAGAGGCGACCAACCGTGAACCAAGCAAGGGGCAGGTGACCGAGATCCTTGCCCGCGGAGCCGAAGGCGGTGAGGACGCAAAGTTCGCGATCGTCTTCAAGACCCCTGCACCGGGAGACAAGGCTGCGATCCCGTCGGACATCCGCAAAGGCCCCCTCTCATCCATGACGGTGCTGTCTATGGAAGAAGCCAGGCGGCTATCGCTCGATTTGCCCGGCCAAACCAAGATTCGTCCGGCCACAGGCTCTGGCGCGGCCGGAGTCGCTTTTCAGACGGTCCTCGATGAGGTGAATGACTCTCCCGCTGAATCGGTACAGACTCTCGAGGTCAAGGCCAAAGCCGACCCAGGGGAAGGAACCCGTGACGTGAAGCTCCTCGGGATGGCGATCGCCCAACTCCCGAAGCACGACATCTCCGCGTCGATAAGCGTCGAGATGGACTTCATAGGACTGAAGCCCGGAGCCGAGATTCACCTCAGCGGTCCGGCACGCGACTACCAGAAGATCGAGGATGAACTTATCGCGCTTGGCACCAAAGCAAGCGATTTCCAGGGGACCTTCAGCCTTGTCTTCGACTTCGGAGAAGGTGTAGAGGCCGACGCCGCGGAGTTCGAGGCAGTCCGAAAGACCATTGTGGGCCTCGACCCTGGCGAAGTCACTGTTACTGCGAGGCTTGTGTGATGTCCCTGGCTCCAGAGCGAGACAAGCCGCTTTCCTTCGAGCTTGAAGCCACTGAGAGCGGTGGTAGTGAGCGCATAGGCATAAGGCTCACCGAAGCTGGCTCATCCAGCGGGCACCGACTACAGATTCGCTTAGGGTCGTCCCCCACCGAACGCATCAGCAACAGCCTCACGAACGCCCTCCGCGAATCGAAGATCAAACCGGGCCAGCTCAGTCCGCGGCGAAAGGCCCCTCTGGCCCTCGTCGAGGAAGCCGGGGTGCGGCTTGCTCTGGTGATGGTTGCGACCAAGCCCGTCTCCCTGCGTCGGAGGGTTACCGAGATCGAGGAAGGCATTGCCGCGATGAGCACGGAAGAGACCTACTACTGGTACTCAAAATGCACAGGCGCGGAGCGCAACCGATCCCAACGCGCACTTCGACTGCTTGTCTCAGGTGAATGAGATGAGCAGCCCCCGGGTAATGATCGAAGAATGGTTACCGACTGTCGAGCTTGGAATTGAGAGTCGGCGTGAAAGAGGCGCCGCGAACGCGCTACCGCCAATCAGTTTCTTGCATATATGGTGGGCCCGAAGGCCATTGGTTGCCGCTGCCGGAACGGTTCTTGGGAGTGTTCTTCCGGCTTGGTCGAGCGAACTAGCCGATGCATTCCCGACAGTGCCCGAATTCCAGGACGAGACTTCCTATCGTCAGTGGTTTCTCCGCCTCTGTGGAATATGGGGAGATCCAGTAGCCGCTAAACAGAGGATTGCAATTGCCAACGCGACTGGGGAGGTACTTGGCTCTGCGGCCTACGGATACAAGCAAGCCTTTCACAATTCCCCTGATTCAAAGACAATTGATCAGCTTCATCAGGTGTTAAGTCACACGTGGGGACGGGTACCCCTAGTCTGCGACCCCACAGCTGGGGGTGGGTCAATCCCATTTGAGGCGACTCGTTACGGGCTGCGCATTGTGGCAAACGATTTGAACCCTATAGCTACGAGCATTCTCAGAGCTTCTATTCGTGCCCCCTCAGACTTTGGAGCCTCACTAGTACCTGACATACGTGAGTGGGGTACTAAGCTCACGGAACGGATCAAGACCCGTCTGCTCCCCTTCTTTGACATGCCGGCTGAACCGAGGAGTGACAACAACAGTTACATCTTTGCCAGAACGGTTGCCTGTCCACGCACTGGAAAGACTGTTCCCCTTGTGCCTAACTGGTGGCTTCGGAAGGGCGACAAGGGAGTCGCGGTAAGACTCATCACCGAACAAAACGGAGTTGAACTCGAGACGCCGGAATTCGAGGTTGTCGCGAAACGCGATATTGATTTCGATGCCGATAACGGCACGGTAGCCGGAGGCATGGGGGTTTCACCGTGGGACCAACTCGCGATCGAAGGCGACTACATAAAATCCGAGGCTAAAGCAGGCCGCATGGGGTCCATACTCTATGCCGTGGCAACACGAGTGGGCAGGGTCCGTGGGTTTCGAGCCCCTGATCAGATCGACTTGGACTCAATCAGAGCCGCCGAATCCGAACTGGAGCGCCTGCTTCCTATGTGGGAGGCCGAGGACGTCATTCCAGACGAAACCAGGTATATAGGCCCCGCAGATCGGTCGGCGAACTACGGAATTAGCCATCATCGGGACCTGTTCTCTCCTCGGCAGCTCCTCGTCCACGGGACCTTTGTTGAGGAGTTTCGAAAGCTAACAGCCGAGATCCACGCCGAACTGGGCACTGAGCGCGGTGATGCCGTCCTTACGGAAATCGGGATGATGCAGGGCAAGGCTGTGAACTGGAATGCAGCGTTGTCGAGTTGGAACGCTGCGAGGCAGACGATGCGCAGCGTCTTCGACCGCCACGATTTTGCATTCAAGTGGACCTATGCTGAGTTCGAAGGTGCCAGCGAACTGTTCCCCTGGTGTCTCGATCAGGTTGTCGGTGCGTATCAGGGAATCTGCGAACTAATCGAACCTTCCGACGCAGATCGGGCCGATGTGAAGAAGGTAGAGCGACCGGTTCCAACTATCACCGCTGGAAATGGGGCCGATCTAGATGGAGTGGATTCAGGCTCGGTCGAACTTGTGTGTATCGATCCCCCCTACTACGACAATGTGATGTACGCGGAGCTAGCGGACTTCTTCTATGTCTGGGAGAAGCGCACGCTTGGCCGCATTCACCCTGATCTCTTCGTATCCGAACTCACAGACAAACAGAACGAGGCAGTCGCCAACCCTGCTCGGTTCGCGGACTTCGGTCCCCGGCGGAAGGAACTAGCCAACCAGGACTACCAAGCCAAGATGGAAGCTATATTCGCCGAGTCCTCCCGCATTCTGCGTGACGACGGGGTGATGACTGTCATGTTCACCCACAAGAAGGCGGAAGCCTGGGACACCCTCGGGACCGCCCTGATGGAGGCCGGCTTCACGATTGAGACTTCTTGGCCGGTCAACACGGAGTTCGAGCACAGTCTCCATCAGGCCAAGAAGAATGCGGCCGCATCGACCATCATGCTGGTTTGCCGTAAACGGGCTGCGCGCCTGGAAGGCGATACCAATCCGTACTTCGATGATCTTGAAGCGGAAGTCCGGGCAGCGGCCAGAGAGGCTATGGAGCGGTTTTCCAACGCGGGTATCGAAGGTGTCGACTTGCTGCTCGCTACCTACGGGCCGGCGCTCTCGGTGATTTCGTCGGCCTGGCCGGTCTACTCATCCGAGGCCGATGATTCGGGTCGCTCGCTCCTGCTGCGCCCGGAACAAGCCCTTGAGGCGGCAAGAGAGGAGTTGGTTTCCCGCCAGATCAAGAGGTTGGTGGGAACCGAAGCGAATCTTGACCCTTTGACCGATTTCGCAATGATCGCCTGGGACACCTTCCGCGCAGCAGAGTTTCCCTTTGACGAGGCAAGGCGCCTCGCCCTCGCGGTTGGCGGACTTGACGTGGACGATCTGGTCAAGGCGCGACTGCTCGAGAAAAAGGCGGGTTCGGTCGTAATGCTCGAGCCGAAGAAGCGGGTTCGTCGCGGAGACGACCCGACGCTTCCCGGCGTACGCCCTGCGGCCACGGAGTTCGGCGCCTCGATTGATGCTGTACATACCCTGATCTATGTCGCAGACGTCGATGGCGTGCCCGCTGCCAGAGCACTGATCGCCCGGGCCGGAATAGATAAAGACGAAGCCTTCCTGGCGTGCTTCCAGGGTCTTGTGAACTCGATACCGCGCACCAAAGACAAGGGCGAGTGGGTCAGACCCGAAGCCGCAACGCTTGATCTGCTCGCAACCACCTGCTTCCCGGACATCCAAGTGCCGATTGACCCTGATCCGGCGTACGAAGAAGACGACCAGCAGGAGCTGGACCTATCGGGCACATGAGCGGGTTTCGGCATCTCGAACTGGGGAACTCCTACTACCCCGATGATGACCCGCTTACTACCTTCTACGTCCCAGCCCTGAAGGTCGCAGCTTCCTACGACCGGATCGCCGGCTACTTTCGCTCGTCGGCTCTTTCGGCTGCCGCTCTTGGACTCGGGCACTTCATCGAGAACGGCGGTCGGATGCGCCTGATTGTTGGCGCTCAGCTTGATCCCGCTGACATCAGGGCAACCACGGAAGGGGCTGACCTGGCCGAGGTTGTAGCCAAGCGAATGGAGGGCTCGCCACTCGAGGTGGCTGACGCCGTGGTCGAGCAGCGCATTGCGGTGCTGGCGTGGCTGGTCAGGGAGGGCAGACTTGAAATCAAGGTTGGGGTGCCGACAAACAGTCTCGGCAACCCGCTACGCCCCCAGGAAGCCGCTGGCTACTTCCACACCAAGCTTGCAGTGATGACCGACAGTGAAGGCGACAGGATCGCATTCAAGGGTTCGGTCAATGAGACGGAGTCCGCCTGGCGCTACAACCACGAGCAGTTCGATGTGTACCGATCGTGGGTCGAGCCGATCTGGGAGACGTTCGGCAAAGAAATCGTCGACCGCTTCGATAAGTACTGGACTGGCAGCCCCGATGTGGGCTGGGCGATCCTGGATCTGCCCGAAGCGCTCAGGGAGGATCTGGTGAGAAGGGCACCCCCGCCTGACCGGACCCCGCCGGCGCGCGATCCACTCGAGTCGGAAGGCCCAACGGTGACGAATGCCAGAGACCGAGCGCTGATTGACTACATCCGGAAAGCCCCGTCTCTCGACGGCGGAACGGGAGTTGGAACTGCGACAGCCCCGGTTTCGCCGTATCCACACCAGACCGCGATCACGCGCCGAGCGGTTGCCACCTTTCCACGTGGTTACCTGCTCGCAGACGAAGTTGGGCTCGGAAAGACAATCGAAGCGGGACTGATTCTCCGGGAGCTTCTTGTTGCCGGGAGGATCGAGACGGCGCTTCTACTGGTTCCGGCCTCCGTGATCAGACAGTGGCAGCAGGAGCTCTACGAGAGGACCGGTGTTTCGGTTCCGAGATACGACGGACAGCGATTCCTCGACCACGAGGACCGTGAGCTGGCCGCGCCTCCAGGCGTCTCGCCCTGGAAAGCATTCCCGGTGCTGCTCGCAAGCTCACATCTGGCCCGGCGGGAGACGCGGCGCGATGAGTTACTCAAGGCGGGTCCGTGGGATGTCGTGCTCGTCGACGAAGCCCATCACGCCAGACGCCGGAGCAAGGATGCTGGCGACCGAAATGCTCTGCTCCGACTCCTCAGGGACATGCGAAACGCACAGAGCTGGAAGGCGCTTTACCTGGCTTCGGCCACCCCGATGCAGATGAACGCCTATGAAGCCTGGGATCTCCTGGTTCTACTGGGCTTGGAAGGCCGGTGGGCCGACAGCTCGGAGACCTTTGTTGCCTACTACGCAGAGCTTCGCAAGGACTTTGACGATCGGAACTGGGCCTTTCTTTCGCAGATGTCCGGGGACTACTTCGCCGACGGAGAGGCCCGTAGGGACGCGGCTCTGGAGGCAGCGATCAAGGACAAGTTTGGAATGGCAAGGACTCGCGCGATCAGGGAGGTGGGGACCGAGGGGATCAGCCCGGCAGCCGCCCAAAGCCTGGACAAGGCGCTCCGCGAACCGATGGACGCCTGGCTGCAGAACCACACGCCGATGCGCGACCGTGTTTTTCGCACCACCCGAACGACCCTCCGTCGCTACAAGGCGGACGGACTCATCCCTGCCGAGGTGAACATTCCTCACCGTGAAGTCGACGACCGCTTTATCGAGATGACCGAAAGCGAGCAGGCACTCTACGAACGGATCGAAACCTACATATCGCGGTTCTACGACAAGGCAAAGCAGACAAGCGGTCAGAAGCGCAAGGCTCTCGGGTTCATCATGACCGTCTATCGGAGGCGTCTGACCTCGTCCTTTGAAGCGGTTGAGCGGAGTCTGGAACGTAGGCTCGAGGCAATCGAGAACACCGGTGCGCCTTTGCTTGACGAAGATGACCGGGCCGCCGCCGAAGACACCCTCTTCGATGACGAAAACGAAGAACTGGTGACGAACGAAGCTCTCGATGACGAAGTCTCTGAGATCAAGTCATTTCTCGCCGAACTCGCCAAGCGACCGTCGATCGAGACCAAGATGGGGCGCTTGATCAACGATCTGGACGACACCTTTCGCGGCGCCCACGACACCGTGGTGATCTTCACGCAGTACACCGACACGATGGACTACATCCGCGAGATGCTGAAGACCAAGTTCCACGCGGGACTTGGCTGCTACTCAGGAAGAGGTGGCGAGCGGTGGGATCCGACCACCCAGCAGTGGCAGCAGATCAGCAAGGAAGAGATCAAAACCGCGTTTCGCGCTGGTGAGATCAAGGTCCTGATCGGCACCGACTCAATGAGCGAAGGACTGAACCTCCAGACCAGCGGCCGGCTGATCAACTACGACATGCCCTGGAACTTCATGCGAGTTGAGCAGCGGATCGGCCGCATCGACCGAATTGGAGGCAAAGCCAAAGTCGAGATCACCAACTACTTCTACGAAGGCACCGTCGAAGAACAGATCTACCGGGGTATCGCCGAGGATTTCGACTGGTTTCAAGACGTGGTCGGACCAGCCCAGCCGGTGCTGCGACAAGTCGAGAGCGCCATCACCGACATCGCCATGCAAACCCCGAGTGAGCGACGCTCAGCAGAGCTTGCCCAACGCGTCGAGCAGATCCGCCTAGACATCGAAAAGGCTGCGGAAAGTCCGGTCACCCTCAGCGACATGGAACACGATGAAGGTGTCGGCCCCTCCCCTCCGCCAGCAATCGACCTTTCAACCCTTGAGCGAACGATGGTCGCTCTCTCAGGCATCGATAAGTACCTGGTGCCTAACGACGATCTTCGCGGCACGTACAAGCTCACAGTCGGACCTTTCGCAGGCGAGGTAGTCACCTTTCGGCCAGATGTTTTTGAAGAGCATCCGAACAAGGTGGCGTTCATGAGCTACCTGACGTCACAGTTCGAAACCTTGCTGGTTGAGCTCGAGACTCAGGCCGATTCTCACGGCCGCTCAGGCGATCTGGAAACCCAAAGGCTGAAAAGCAGAGAGTCCTTGGACGCCTTCCTCGATCACAGCTAAGGGCGCGGTAGCTGGGGGCGATTTTCTTCTTGGGAGGTCTTAGCTTCATGTGTTTCGTTCTCCGGACAGCGGTCGTAGGGAGCTAGCCTCCAAATTAATTCTTTCCACCTCACTGAGTTTTGAGCGATCGCTCGAGCTCTTGGCTTGCCTCGGCGACGACGAGATTCTTTATTGGCTGGCGAAGTGCTCAGGGGACACACCCGAGAGAGGCCTCGTCGCCCTTGCGCACCTGGTAGGACGAGAGGCGAGCACGCGAGCCTGCGAGTTGCCCCGCGGGAATCAGGAAGTGGACGCTTCGTGAACGACCGCACTCGCGCCGATACGCTGGATCCATGCAAAGTATGGCTTTCAAACCAATGCTCGACCGAATAGACAAGGTGATCGAAAGGGCGGCGAGCCGAGGCAACCCGAACGCGAATACTTTGGAACGGGCTTTGAACGAGCCGGCGATACCCTTCGTAGAGCTATTTCCTCCCGTTGAGTCGTTTCCCAGTCACTTCGGCACCATCGCGAAATCGCTTTGGACTCTTACCGATGAGCTCTTCAAAGCAGCGGATCCCGTTAGAAATTGCCCACCGGGATTCGAGTCAAAAAGCGTCCAAGTGGCCGATATCTACGTGGCTCCAATCACTACCAACGTACGTACTTCGTTCCTAGTTCTTTGGGCTAGGCAAGAAGTCCCCGTAATGGTTCCCTGTCCTGAGATTCCATCTGGTCTCCTTGAGCCACCGAAGGGAGCAAGACTTGATTTCTCCAGAGACCTCCTTCGATGTTATGTGGACCAGATCTGTGGCCGACTCAATGTGATCGCCCCAGCCGCACTGATGCTGGGTGCCTCGGACGAATTTCTGTAACGGCGACCAGATGCCCGCCACAACACCATGAGTCTCTACTCCCGACTGCCTTCTTTCAGTTCCCGTGAGCAAGACCGCCAAACCTGATCGCGTAATCGGCATCGACTGGTCAGGTGCGGTCAGCTTGCCGCAAATCTTCGTAGCTGAGATTTGTGGACCGAAGGTCACCCGCGTCACCAAGGCTAAGGATCGAAGTGCTGTCGAGCGATTCTTGCTCGGAGAGCCGCTGGAGCCGAACCGCAATTGGGCGAACGAACACGTGCCTCCCCCTGCTGACGGTGAGACAGTCCATGTTGGCATGGACTTCGCTTTTGGATTTCCGGCTTCCTTGCGGTTGAAGGGCGACCGTGCTTGGACGTGGGATGACCTTGCGAACTGGTGCCGTGAAGCAGACTCAGCCGACCGGCTCGAGGACTTCATCAACACAGACCGGACAAGATCGCACTTTCGTCTGTCTGGTCGAGATCCAGCGGATCAGCTTCTATTTCGGGAGACCGAGGACGTCGCCTCAGCGAGCAGGCCCAGATCAGTGTTTGACCTTCACGGACAAGGCCAAGTAGGCAGAGGATCTATTCGAGGTATTGCGATGCTTCGAGTTCTTCGGGATCGCGGGGTTCGGGTTTGGCCATTTGATGAGGTGGGTCCAGCGGGAACGATTACGGTCGCGGAAGTCTTTCCGACTCTCGCGCTGACGGAAGTTGGGGCAAAGACTGAAGCCCCAACAAGGATTCGCCAGATCCGGACTTGGGAGCAGTCATTAGGCCTCCGGTTTGAGGAACATGCGCGCGATCTCACGATAGGAAGCGACGACGCCCTCGACGCAGTCGCGGCCGCGATAACAGCGACGAAACTCGTCTCCTCCTCCCGAGGAACGTTGCCCCGAGCCGCGATTGACCGAGAAGGTTGGATCCTCGGAGTTGATCCACAGAAGTAGGTCAATCCACGTTGGAGAATCTTCGAGAGATGCGGAAACGGCGAGGCCGTTCCTACGTCAGGTCTTTGCGGGCATCGATGCTTCGATCATCTTCCGGGCGAAGATCTCTTCCGACCCGTCCTCGGCCAGCAGGTTCGCGTAGTTGAGGGTCGGCCAGGTGTTCCAGTCACCGTCACCGATGTTCTCCAGGTCCTTGACCGCTCCAGGCACCTCGCGGGCCAAGTTCAAAAGGCGACGCATCTCATGGTCTGACCTGTAGTCCATGACCGTGCTCAGACCAAACCCGATTCCGTAGGTGTAGCCGTTCAGCCGAACCGGGAAGTCGGTCCCCTTGGCCAGGTAATAGTTCACAGTAGGCGCCGTGCTTCCCTTCCCCATCTCAAAAGAGGCTCCGGCCTGAACCAGCAAGTCGTGAAGCCTCATTACCCGACGAGTGATCGCTTCACTCTCCATCTTCCGGGAGACTTCGCCGAAGAAATCCTCGATGGACCAATTGACCTGAGGCCGAGGTGAGGAGCCACCCTTGACCTGACGCGCTGCCTCTGTTCGCCCAATCACGCTTGACATGAGCGTTGTCGCCGACTCGCCCTCGACAGCGAACTGCTTCACCTCGAGACCGATCACTTCGGTCAATTCCATCTGCTCGTTCAGGAACTCGATGATGCGCCTGAGCTCCCGGGGAATCTCGTCAGCCACAAAGACGAGACGAAGCTTGCCGAGCCTCAGATTCGCCCCGACCCGGTTCCAGAAGTCCTCGGGTTCCTCCTCGCCGAGGAAATACTCAAGCTCCGATTCAGCATCGCGTCCGTCCCGTTCTGCCCCTGACTCAAAACTGGTCCTGATGCTTTCCTGGCTCCAAACCGCTGACCCATTTGCTGCGTAGTCCAGCATCTGCCCGACTACCTCCCGCCGGATTCGGGAATCCGAGCTTCGCTTCACCTCTACGAGGGTTGGGATCGCATCCCGATCAACAAAGAGATGATCGAGGCTCCACCGCGCTCCGCTGTCCTCCGTTTCCGCTATCCCTATCTCGCGCTGAATCAACAACCACTCTGATTCCTTCTCGGCTGAATCCCCGGCCAATAGGCCCGGGTACTTTGCGAGAAGTTCCTGGAGGATTTCTTCTGCCTGATAGGGAACTTCGATCATCCGTTTCAGGACTCCATCCCCCGTTTCGAACATTGCAGACACGATGTTCCTATCTATTCGACTCTGGTAATCGACAACGATGACCTATCTCGATCATGTCAGAAACTTGAGCTCATCCTTGACATACCTTGTACTTTGACCGGCATGGAGATTGAGGGAGTACAAGGGGATCCAATCACCAACCTCGAAGACTGGAGAAAGTTTGGGCCTCCTGCTCACGAGGTTCACTGGAAAGCAGGCCGGAGCGCGATGGAACTGGCGCGGTTCTGGGTGGGCACAGACTCGGCGAACACTGAATCAGAGGGAATCATCAAAGAGCTCCTGGGCAGCGAGTTCCCTGACCTCCAGTTGACCCGCGGTTTTCCAGAAGCAAAGTCGCAATTCGACCGTTTCGGGGGAAACGTGCGCAACCACGATCTTCTTATCGAAGGAATAAATGAGGGCGAGCGAGTCGTCATCGCTGTCGAGGGCAAGGCCGACGAATCGTTTGGTGCTTCGCTCGAGGATCAGTTGGTCGCCGCCAACTCAGCTGTCGCCAAGAACCCAAGGAGTAACGCGCGAAACAGGCTCGAATACCTCACCGGTCTCTTCCTCGACAGGAGCGCAGAACAGGAAGCGAACGATCCGGAGACTTCAGGAATCGGGTACCAGTTGCTCACCGCACTAGCCGGCACGCTCGCAGAAGCAAGCGACGACCAAGTAGCTGTTTTCCTAGTACACGAGTTTGAGACCTGGGCGACCGATCGACGAAATCAGGAAGAAAACGAACGGGTGTATCGATCCTTCGTCGAACTCATGACTGAAACCCCAGAACAGTAGAAGGACTTGGATGGGTGACCGATCGAGTCCGTTTTCAGTCAAGTCGAGAACAGAACTCCGAGTTCCGTCCCGCTGCAATCGACCTTGTCTTCGCGAAGCTGGCTACCAAGGTCGAGACGCCGGATGAAGCGAGCGCATGAGCCGCTACCAGAACTGCTTCTACTACTTCCGGGGCCCCAGAGACGCGAGCAGGGAAGCCGCAGCGACCAAACAGCTTGAGGACAACACCACCAAGGCGCTGATCAATGTCCTTGAACATGGCGGCCCGGAATTGACGGCTAGCTTCCTGCGCGAAGTCGCTGGGCGCGATGTCGAGATTCGGTCGGAAAACTTGGAGTTCTTTCTTCAGGGAGGCCCCCCGGTGGCCGCGCCTGAACGCATGTTGGTTGGGCTTTCGGTCTTGGATGAGATCGACCCGACATCCTGGCGGGATGAAGCTAGCAAGGGCGGTTCCAGGATCGATGCCGTCATCCACGTCCCGGACCAACTCAGCGTTTTCGTCGAGACGAAAGTCGTCGACCAGCTTGAGGGTGCCCAGCTGAACCGCCACGCGAGTCGATGGAGAATCGAGAAAGCCGCTGCCGGGTCCCGTGAGAGCGAGCTTCCCTCAACATGGAAGCTGATCACATGGAGCGATGTCGACCGTTGGGCCCGAAGCATCAATCGGGACGAAGTCGACCCGCTGCCCTGGTTTCTTGTCTCCCAACTGAAGGAGTTTCTCGGGTACGCGGGGCTTTCGACAAGTTGGATGTTCGAGAGCCAGCATTTCGATTTCTTCGAGAAGGAGAACCCCGATGATCGAGACCCCATGGTCCAGAGCGAGATTCGGGCGCGACTGGGTTCCATCTGGGATCGAGTGAAAGAATTGATCGGCACTAAAGAATTCGAGCGCAGCCTTGGTGAGGTGAGGGTCGGAAACCTCGGTCCCGAAGAGGACCATGGGTTCGCATATAGCCATCACGGTCAGCCAGTCAAGCTCCCAAATCTCACCCTGGAGATCGGCCGTGGCGAAGTAACCGTCAACCTCACCGGCACCATGGTTGACCAGTACGTTCGGATCAAGCCTTGGCTTGCTACTCCTGCTGCAGAACAGTTCTTTTCAGACAACCCGGGTTACAGCCTCGATCTGTTCAGGAGGTATGTGAAGCGCTCGAAACACGCGCAGAAGCCGGTATGGCAGAACTCGAGATTCGAATTTATTCGCAGAATCGACATTGGCACCCTCTCCGGAAACGGGCTTGTCGCTCAGTTGGACGAATTCGAGTCCAGCCTCGACCCAGTTTGGGAGAAGCCGGGAATCCATGTCTGTCGGGCGTGGCCCAGGGAGCTCGCTCAGGATTCGATTGAACTGCCGACGCAGATCGCAAACGAAGTGAAGAGACTAATCCCTGCGCTGAGAGACCTTAGAAAGTAGACCTAGTGGCGGTGGAGGAAAGGCATAGATACCGCGGAGCGATGCTGGGCCTGGCGGTCGGCGATGCGCTCGGAACGACGGTTGAGTTCAGACAACCAGGAACCTTCGAGCCTCTAACCGACATGGTCGGAGGCGGTCCGTTCAGGCTTCCGGTTGGTGCCTGGACTGATGACACCTCGATGGCGCTCTGTCTCGCCGAGAGCCTGATCGAGAAGCAGGGGTTCGATCCCCAAGACCAGATAGAGCGCTATGTGAGGTGGTGGAAGGAGGGTTATCTCTCCTCTACGGGCGAGTTCTTCGATATTGGCAACGCTACGAGGAACTCCCTGCAGACTTTCCTCGACACGAGCGACCCTTATGCCGGAGATCAGTCTCCGAACGCGGCCGGGAATGGTGCCCTGATGCGACTCGCTCCTGTGCCTCTCGCCTATGCAAGGAACTCGGTCGACTTGGACATCGCAGCCGCCAGATCCTCGCGTACAACACATGGCGCACTGGAAAGCGTAGACGCCTGTCGGTATTACGCGGGACTGATCGGAGGCGCGTTGAATGGGGCAACGAAAGAAGAATTGATCGGTGGAGAGCCGTTTTCACTCAGCGGCTACTTCGGAGTTGAAAGCGAGAAAGTCGCCAATGTCGCAGCGGGTTCTTTCCGTGAGAAGCAGCCGCCTGAGATCAACGGTGGCGGCTACGTGATCGACACACTTGAAGCTGCACTCTGGGCCCTCTACAACACCGATGACTTCGAATCAGGGGCCCTCAAAGTGGTGAACCTGGGAGATGACGCCGATACAACCGGAGCGGTATATGGCCAGCTTGCCGGCGCAATCTACGGAGTGGACGACATTCCGGGCGGTTGGCTGGACAAGCTCGTTATGCGCGATGAAATTGAGGGCTACGCAGATCGGCTTCTCGAACTAAGCGAAAGGTTGGCGCATTGATGAACCTTCCCAATGATGCGTACTGGGTCGAGGAAGGGCGCCTGCTGGCGGGGCCTTATCCGGGTGAGAAAACGGAAACGGAAGCGCGAGAGACGCTGCGAAAGATCAGCGATGCAGGGGTAACCCACTTCGTCGATCTGACCTTCCCCAAGGGGGTTGATTCCGACAACCTCGAGCCATACGAGCACCTCCTTGAAGAGCTACCTGCCGATACGAGACCCGGTTACAGCCGGCGCTCGATCAAGGACATGAATGTGCCAAGCCCGGAATTGATGGCCGAGATACTGGACGTCATTGACCGGCTCATTTCCCAAGACGAAGTCCCGTACGTCCACTGTTGGGGCGGTGTCGGACGAACCGGAACCGTCGTCGCATGCCACCTGATCAACTCAGGTATGACGCCCGATGAGGCGCTCGATTTCCTTAGCTCCCAGAGAAAAGGGCTGAAGCGCGGACACCGAACATCCCCGGAGACTCCCGGCCAGGAGAACTTCGTCAGAAACTGGAATCCAGGCGCGACCTGATCACCTGCTGATGCAGATTCTGGGGGACAAGCGGATCGTTTCGGCCAGTGATCTGAATGATCGGCTGGCGTGTCGGCACCTGTTGTTCCTGAACCTGCAGCGAGCCCTCGGGGAGCTGGACGAGAAGCCCACGCGAAGTGAAACCGGTGAGCTGCTGGCTCGCAAAGGGGTCGAGCACGAGAGCGCGTACCTCGAGAGCCTGAAGGCTCAGGGACTCGAAGTGGTCGAGCTAGGAATGCCCGACCGTTCCGACGTCGAATCGCTGGAAGCGGCCGCTGCGGAGACTCTGGAGGCGATGAAGGCCGGGCCGGATGTCATTTTCCAGGCGACGTTCTTTGACGGTGAACGAAGAGGGCATACGGACTTCCTGTTCAAGGTCGACTGCGCCTCGGAGCTCGGTGAATACTCGTACGAGGTCGCGGACACGAAGCTGGCCAAGAGTTCGAAGCCTTACTTCATCGTTCAGCTCTGCTTCTACAGCGAGCTGCTCCAGAAAGTCCAGGGCGGTGATCCCCCCGAACACATCCATGTGATCCTCGGTAATCGGGAGAAGCAGACCTACCGACTCGGCGATTTTGCTGCGTACTACCGGCAACTCAGTTCGTCTTTCGAAGAGGACATTGAGGCCGGCGTCACCGAAACCTTCCCTTACCCCGTCCAGCATTGCGACATCTGCGGCTGGAAAGACAAATGCAACCGGGAACTCGAGGAGGCTGACAGCCTCAGCCGGGTCGCAAACATCAGGCGAGATCAGGTCGAGGTTCTCGAATCAGCTGGCGTTAGCACCGTAGAAGGGCTCGCAACTCTCAACGAGGGCGCTGCCGTGGAAGGCCTCAGGGATGAGGTTCTCGACAAGCTGAGAAGGCAGGCGGCGCTCCAGGTCGCCTCGGCGGATGACGATCCAAAGTACGAACTCTTGGAGCCTCGTGAGGAACGAGGGTTCGAGCGTCTACCCGAAACTTCCAAGGGAGACATCTTTTTCGACTTCGAAGGGGATCCGCTCTACGGCGAGAATGGACTCGAGTACCTGTTCGGCTGGGTCGAGATCGGTTCCGGAAGGAACGTTTTCAAGTACCTCTGGGCTAAGGACGCCACCGAAGAGCGCCAGGCGTTCGAGCAGTTCATCAGCTTTGTCACGGATCGTCGCAAGGCCTTTCCGGGAATGCACATCTACCACTACGCCCCCTACGAGGTCACCGCTCTCAAACGTCTCGCCGCGACCTACTCGACTTGCGAGTTTGCCCTTGACGAACTGCTGCGTGCCGGAGTCTTCGTTGACCTCTACAAGGTCGTGAAGGAGAGCCTCCTTCTCGGCCAGCCCAGCTATTCGATCAAGAACGTCGAGGCTTACTACCGGCCGGACCAGGACGGACGCGAGACGGCGGTCGCCGACGGTGGCGATTCGATCATCCAGTTCGAGAAATGGCTCGAGACCGAAGACGAGGAGATCAAGCAAGCAATCCTGGAATACAACAAGGACGACTGCGTTTCCACTGTCGAATGTCGGGACTGGCTCCTGGAGCGCCGGGAGGAGGCCTCCGAGAAGTTCGGGCATGAGTTTGAACCGTTCATCAAGGACCTCGGGTCCAACGACGAAAGCGAACGCTTCGAGGCCAACGCCGCCATTCGTGAAGCGCTCGATCAGGGCGTACCCGATGACGTCTCGGATCGGGACGAGGAGCAGCAGGCCCGATGGCTGATGGCTCGCCTGGTCGACTACCACCAGCGCGAGGCTCGGCCTGAGTGGTGGGACTACTTTGACCGGGTCGACTACTCCGATCCCGACGAGTTTTTCGACCACCCCAAGGCGATAGGTGGACTCCGCGAGGACCCTGAAACGCCCAAGCGTAAAGAGAAACAGTCCTGGGCCTACCGGATGCTTTTCCCGGTCCAGGAATCCAAGCTCGGGCCCGGGGAGCACGACGATCCAGATACGGAGTCCAAGGCCGGAGAAGTACTTCAAATGGACCTTGCTCAAGGGTGGCTCGATCTGAAACGGGGTCATTCACTCTTGGATGTACCACTCCCCCACGCCCTGATCGCGCGTGGACCCATACCAACCAAACCTCAACGCGCAGCGATCCGGCGGTTCGCCGACGACATCGTGGAAAACGGGTTGGACAACGACGCTCGTTACAGCGCGTCCCGTCACATGCTGCTCAAGAAGCTGCCGGTTATTCGGGGCCTCAAGCAGGGCGACCCGCTCCTAAACGACTCCAAAGACCTGAATGAGCTAAGTGACCTCGTACGCCATATGGACTCGACTTATCTGTTCGTACAGGGTCCGCCAGGAGCGGGTAAGACCTACTCGGGTTCACATGTCATTGCTGACCTGATCGCGACAGGCAAGCGGGTTGGAGTCACCTCGACAAGCCACAAAGCGATCAACAACCTGCTTCAGGGAGTCGAAGAAGCTGCCGCCAAGAAATCGATCGAATTCCAGGGGTTGAGGAAGGGCGAGGGTGATCAAGAGTTTCGTTCGAAGCTGCCCGTCGCGATGATCGACAACGTCGATCACAATAAGCCTCTGGACAACTCGGACCTTGATCTCGTCGCTGGAACAGCCTGGTACTTCTGCCGTGAGCAGACGGCCCCAGTCGATTACTTGTTCATCGACGAGGCCGGCCAGGTCTCCCTGGCCGATGCCCTCGCGATGGGTACCGCAGCCAAAAATGTGGTCCTGCTGGGTGATCCCCAGCAGCTAGCTCAAGTGAGTCAGGCTCGGCATCCCGACGGCTCGGGAGTGTCGATCCTCGAACATCTTCTAGGCGAGGAACAGACGGTTCCCGCGGATCGCGGTGTGTTCCTTGACAACACATGGCGTATGCACCCTGATGTCACGTCGTTCATTTCGGAGCTCATGTACGAGGGACGCCTCCAGTCCGCCCCCGGACGAAAGCTCCAGGACGTCAAGAGCCGAGGCGAAGTCTCAGGCACCGGTCTGCGCTGGCTGCCGGTAGAGCACCACGGCCGCTCGCAGCGCTGCCCCGAGGAAGCGGAGGTAATCGACCGGATCTTCAGGGAACTCACCGGCGGCAATACGACCTATACGGATTTTGACGGGGTTGAGCACAAACTCGAGACCGAGGACGTCCTAATCGTCTCTCCCTATAACTCGCAGGTCAGGTGCCTCACAGAGAAGCTCCCCGAAGGGGCAAGAGTCGGGACGGTTGACAAGTTCCAGGGACAAGAAGCGCAGGTCGTGATCTTTTCGATGGCAACCTCCTCAGGCGAAGACATCCCGAGGAACATCGAGTTCCTGTTCAGCCGAAACAGGCTGAACGTCGCCATGTCGCGAGCCCGTTGCCTCGCGGTGCTAGTCGCGAGCCCGAAGCTTCTCGAAGTCGAAGCACGGTCAATCGAGCAGATGCGGCTGATCAATGCGCTCTGCCGATTCACCGAGGTCGCTCAGCGCGCCTGACCAGGCCGAAGGATTGCCCGGTAGAAATCGGATGGCATCGGTACCGAGAAAGGTCGTGAGGGGAGCTGAAGCAAGCGAACGGGCGATACGGGCGCCGCAATGTCGGCTAGCGAGCCAGCAAGAGATTCACTGCTCCTGAGGCTACATCCTCATCCACCGTCGGAGCCATATGTTGAAGCTGAATAATCGGGAACATCCGTCGTGGTCGATGACAGAGGCCAGGAATGGCCACCGAGGACCGCTTCGTTACCCGGGCGGAAAACCTCAGACCTAGTCCGGTGCGATTGCATCGCGATAGGTACTGAGATTCTCCGAAAGTGCTTCGAGGTTCGATAGTGAAACGTCAGAGAGTCCTTGGCTATATCGCTTGGCGACGACTTTGCCTTTCAGCGGACGCCTTTCTCTTACAAGCTCCAGTGCCGCCATCACAGCATGAAGGTCCTTGATCCTGCGGCTGAAAAACGCGTCGTCTGGAACGAAGTAGTTGAGTTCGTTCGGGTCAGGCAGACCCTCAGAAGGGATTCCGGTAGGTGTCGGCAAGAGATCCCATATTTCCTCGACCAATGGCTCGAGCTCCGGCGAAATCTGAGCGTTTCTGTAGATCTTTATGGAAAGCGCCTGTACGTAGGCCTGAACGAATGACCCCTCACGGTCAGTGAGCTTCGAAACCTCAGCCGGGAGCCAAACTAGGTTTGGCACAAACGAGTAAGTCATCCAGTGCCGCGATGCCAATCCGTTCTCTCCCTTGAGGATTCTCCAAATGTGCGATGCCACGAATCCTTTCGAAACTAGCGCGCCGTCGTACGCTGAGTTCTTAGGCGCGCTTAGTGGAAGCGAGTACGGCAAACGCTTTACGAGGCTGTTGTCATCGCGAAAAAAGCCCTTTTTGTTCGGCGATCCCCACTGGTCTGGAATACCCTTCTTCTTGTTGCCACGGCATTTCGGATCTCGCACCGCATACGGCCGAAGCAACGGGTAACGGGCGTATATCTCAGGGGACGCCCAAACACCAAGACCGACCACCAACCTGGCTACGAGCATCTGAAAGAGCCACACGTCGGAACGCAACAATTCACCCTGCAGATAACCGTAGAGAACGCTTCGTCCGTCAAGCGCTTTTCGTGTGGTCTTCTTCATCTAATTGTCCCTTCCCTCGTTCGAATCACTTGACCAACTGGCCGTGAGGAACGCCTGTACTGATGGACTCTAGCCGGAGTATTGCTCACGCGACTGATCCAGAAGAAGCGGACAGTCCGAATGCGATGACCTGGCAAAGGTCGTTAGCGGTGAGCGTCTCACGCTCAGCCAACGCGGCTTCGGGTCTCCGAGGTCTCGCTAAGTTGGTCCCCAGTCGCGACAACCTCATCTCAGAGTTCGTATTGGATCGGGAACAAGGCTCCCTCGCCGCGCGCGTCTTCGAGTCCGTCGTGGAAAAGCTCGGCAAGCACCCCCTCGGAGCCACCGTCATCGATCACGATGGCGGTGACCCCGAGAAGGTGCCCCATGTAGGGGATCTCGGACCACTTGCGGGTGTCGTCTCCATGGAGCTCGAGTGCCAAATCAAAGGCCTGGCTGAACTTATTTCCGTCAATCATGGCGTCCAGCTTAGGCCCTACCTCCCCGACGCCGTGAGGGTCGCTGGATGCGGGTCTGGGCGAAAACCGGACCCCTGGGGCGGCGCTCAGACTCGTCGTCGTCTGGAATTGACGGGAAGACTGAGAGCTGGATTAGTTCTTCTCCGCTGATTAGGCCTGCTCCGATTAGGGATGGGGATTCGAAGCGGAAGTCTCGGCCGAGGCCGATTCCGTCTCCTTCGAGGATTCGGGTTTCGACTGCTGTGGCGACGAAGGCCTCTACCTCTTCGGGGGTGACCTCGCGGGTGGTGTCCTGGGCGACGATCGCATCGAGGGCGTAGCCCTGGAGGATGGCCGGGTGGAGGTCGGCGAAGACATCGGGTCGGCTGACCAGGTCGAGGGCCGTCACCTTGCCGCCGATTACCGCGATCATTCCGATCTGATCTTTGGTTGGCTTGATCGGACTGGTGATCCGATTCAGCTGGGTACGGCGGGTCTCGTAGGCGTCGTGAAGTGAACCGGTCCGTGACTGCGAGCCGATCATCGCGGAACGTTCCCCGACCTCACGCCAGACCTCGGACTGGTCTGCCCTTGCTTCGAGGCCGGCCATTCTGGCGCGGAGGGAATGCTTCACCTTTTCGCCTCGCAGCTTCGGGTGGGCGGCCTGAGGCGAAGCCTCGAATGCCTCGGCGTTCCTTGAGCCGTCCCAGCGCCCTGCTTCGACGCAGCTCACCGGAACGGTCAGTTGGCTGCCAGCCGGAACCAGGACCGAGATGTCAAAGGTGCGGTTCTGCTGGGCGCCCAGCACCTCCTCGCCCTCGAAGACAAGAACGTTGTGACGGATCGGATTCTGGATGACCAGATCGCGGACCGACCCGCCACCGGGAAGCTCCTTGACCGTGAGACCCTTGCCGATCGCTTCCTTCAGCGAGATGTAGGTCTGCTTCGGATCCGGACCGAAGACCGGGTAGACCGCCAGGGGACCCGACTTGACGGGTTCACCGAGCGTGAGTGGCGAACCCAGATATGCGCTGATGCTTGACTCTGCTGTGCCTTGGACCATGTTTTCCTCCTTTGGTTGAAGGAGGGGTCGGAAGGTCAGGGCGAAATCTGACGGCTGCTGTCAGAAGTTCCTCGGATCGAAAGACACACCTGTCCAAATGAGCGAATCAAACGGAATGAACGGGTCCGACCCGGACCCGGATGACGATCCGGCCAATCCCGGAGTTGAAGACGAACTGCAGGACCTGGTCGGCCGGGCTGAAGAGCGGCGGGCAGATCCGGACGAGGAGGAGGCCGATGTCAGCTGGGGTGGCAAGCTGCCGGCCGACCATCCTGATGCCGACCTGCTGGATGACCTGGACCTTTGATGGACGATGATCTGACACCCGAGCAGTTCGTTGCCGAGTCCGGCTGGCGGTATGCGAAGACGATGCCCGAGTGCCCTCATGAGTACACGGTGCGTGACCTTTCCCCCGGGGGAGCGAAGACGACCGCGATGGGTGACGAGGAGTTCGAGTGGTTTGTCCGCCTGGTCCGCGAAAGGGGCGAACTGGACGAATGGGGTGGTCAGGTCAGGCCCTACCTGCGGGTTGGTGAACACAAGTACTGGACCATGGGTGCCCCGGTCAAGGAGACGACGATCATCAACCGCGAACCCGTCACCGAGAAGGCCTGGGCTGAGTTCAGGGAGCGGATCGCCCAGGCCTGATGGCCACCCGTCAGATCTCGCCCGCCCGCGCGACTTCCTTGGTGGAGTCAAGAGAAAGGTGGGCGGATGAGCTGGTACGAGTTCGACGAGAACGAACCTGTTGAGTGTCGATGTGGCTGGAAGGGGCCGCCTTCGGTCGGGATCGAGATCTACAAGCACTGCTTTGCGTACGAATGCCCGGAATGTGGCAGGACGCTGGCGGTCTTCTCGCCACCGACCATCGAGGAGACCAAGAAGAAGGCTGCCGAGGGCAACGAGAAGGCGAAAGCTGAGCTGGCGAGCGCCCTTCAGCGCGAATCGTTCATGGACAGGGCGACCGCAAGTGAACTCACGAGCGCCGAACAGTTGCCTGACCTGGAAGGCGACGAGATCGTCATCGAATGGGATTTCGAGGACCGTGAGGATCCGAACGGTGACAACTGGACGGTCCTTCGCCATGAGAGCCGGGAGATCTGGCGGGAGATCGCGTACTACGAAGGACTCGAGCGATACAGCGACGTCGCCACGATCCTGATCGAGAAGTACGGTGACAGGCTGGTCGGCTTCCCCGCCACCCCGGCTAGCCGCCTCTACCTCTACGGAGATGACATCCGGAACGACCCGGTCAGACCGCTCAACGAAAGGCTGGCCCGAAACCGGAAGGAACGGTGATCGAGGGTCCCGGGCCGCCCTTCCGCTACCTAATCGAGCAGTTGCCGGATGTTCTCACCGTTCAGGATTGAGAGGTTCAGGCCGCGGACCTTTGCGAACGCCTCGTCTGCAGAAACAAGCCGGGCGCCGGTATCCAGTGCTACCGCGGCGAGGACGGAGTCGAATGCGCCGGGGCTGTCCGCTGAGGTGAAGATTGCAAGGCCCCGTTCGAGGTGGGTGGACTCGACGCTGACCAGGGGTGAGAGCAGCTCGGCGTAGTCCCGGCCCAGTGCGGCTGCTTCCTCCCTGCCCCGCCGTCGGGCTCGAACGTGGACGAACTCCTGGATCACCTCGGGAGTGGTTGTGGCGTCGATTCGCTGTTCCGCGATCGCCTGAATCAGATCCCGGGAAGGGTCCCGCAGGGGGTGATCGGCGCCCTTGGCGTAGACGAGGACTGTGGTGTCAAGAAGGAGCAGCCGAGCCCCCGCGGGCATCCGCCAGTTCTCGCTTCAAATCCTCAACACCGGGAACGTCCATGTCATCAGCAGCCAGGATCCGCTGGCCGGCATCGAGGCGCTGCCGGTCCGGCTTCGGCACCCCGCGGTCGATCGCCTCCCGCACCACGGTCGCAACGGAAACTCCGCGCTGGCGCGCTACCGAAACGATCCGGTCGTGTCGCTCATCGTCAAGCAAGATCTGTAGACGACGGTGGAAAAACATGCACATACATTAGCATGCCGTTATTTGGCTCCAGAGCTGGCATCAGTTCCGGCGCTCTTCGCCTTCGAGTTCCAGTTGGAAGTCGGTGACAAGGGTTTCGCGGATTGCCTCGATCAGGCCGGCGGCCTTCCAGCATGTTTCGGGTGCTTGCGCCACGAGGTGCGGCAGGACCTGGTCTAAGAAGCGTCTGATGACGACAGCCTCGGGTGGCTCGCCGGGATGGTCGACCTCGTCGACCTTCTCGACCAGGATGTCGCCGATGTAGGTGATGATGCGGCCCGAGCGGATCAGCTCGACGGTCAGCGCGCAGGCGGCCAGTTCTGCTTCGGTCGGTTCCTCTTCCGGCGGCTCTTCAGCGTCGGGGCGTCCCTTCTCTTCCATGGCTCCCTAAGTGGCCAGCCACAGAACCTCTCCCCTTCTGCCCCGGCGCTATCCGAACGGGTTCAGGTAACGCACGCCGGTTCGCCTGACATCGGCTTCGTTTCTGGTGACCAACGTCAGGTCCCTGCCGGTACTCCTATTTGACGGGAGCGGTGGCTCTGACTATGTGGCCGTGGGTGTCGCGGCCCTCAACTATGACCTTGCCCGGCTTCTCCCGGGTCCGGAGCACCGGGCAGCGGGGCGAGCTCGTCAGCTTCGTCTTGACGGCCTTCTTGCCTGCCTTTACCTTGGCGACCGGCACCGGGCCGCCGAGGGTCCTGGCGCACACCCTGACACCGCTCGCCCTCTGGCGGGCGCTCAGGATCTTGATCACGGCATGGGGACTGAGAGTGACCGTCACGGTCTTGAATTTGGTGGCGGCTCCGGGTCGGTACTGCTGGATCTTGTGGGCCGGGCCGAGATCAACCGGGAAGGTGAGCCGGCCGTCAGGGCTCGGCCGGTAGTGGACATGCCTGTTGCCCTTGTCAGCCTTCCTGCCCACATCCACCTTCCTGATCCCCTTGAAGATGGGAGGCGTGGTGACGGTGGTCCTACCTGAACCACTGAGGGTCACCTCGCCCGGCTCGACCGCAACCTCCATGAACTCGAGCGCCCTGTTCCGATCTGCCTTGAAGTTCCAGTCCCAGACGTCGAACTCGGGCTTGATCGACCGGTACTCGAAGCTGGCCGGATCCTCCGGTGCGTCGCCGAGGACCGCCTCGAAGGACTTGAGGGTGTCGATCACTTCCCGGGTGAAGTTCTGGACCGAGTGGCAGCCGTTGCCGTAGTCCGCCCAGGTGTGCTTCACCCCGGCCGCTTCGAGAGCCTCGTGAAAACTGGTCGAGCCCTGGTAAACACCGTTCTCGACCAGGCAGGAGAGCGAATCGTTCGGGTCGTTGCCCTCGCCGATCTCCGGGTTGAGGGTTCCGTTGGCCGTCCTCACCTGAACTGCCACGCCGTCAAGGTTCGAGGCGAGATCGGTCGGGTTGGACCCGCGCCAGCGGACCTCCTCGGTAGTGCGAGGGCCGTTGATCGCATCGATCGCTCCGCCGTCAAAGGTCGAGCTGAACGAAAGCGCCGCGCCGATCAGCGGGTTGTTCGTGTCGACTGCACCGGAAAGCGTTGCGGCGGCGACGAACTTGTCAGGGTGCTTCGCGGCGAGTGACATCGCGCCGTAACCACCCATCGAGATCCCGAAAACCGCCCGCTGGGCCCGTTCCGGGATGGTGCGGTAGCTGCGGTCGATCAGCGGGATGAGTTGGTCGATCACGAAGGTCTCGTACTGAGGGGGGCCGAAAGCTCCCCCGTTGAACCAGTCGCTCCAGTAGCCGCTGTTGCTGTCCGGCGAGACAACGATCGACGGGTAGTGAGCGGTCATATTAACGCCGTCGAGGAAGTTGGCGAACGAGTCGTAGTTGTTCTGGGTGCCGGCCAGGAAGTAAGTGACAGGCCAGCGCCGGGGTGGCAGCGAGTCGTAACCGGTAGGCAGGAAAACGTGAACCTTGGTCGGCTCGGCGAAGGCGGACGTCTCGATCGTCAGCTCCTGCAGTCGTTCGCTGATCTTCTGCTTAGAGACAATCGTCGCCTCGTCCGCGGAGGCTGACCCGACCATTGAAGGCAACAGAAATGCGGCCAGAGTCGCGGCCAGAATCATTCTTGCTTTGCGAATCAAAACTCCCTACTGCCCCCTATCAACGGCGAAGACTAACAACTGGCAACCGGGAACGGAAGTCGACGCGTATCTACATTTAACGGTGCCAGTGACAGAAATCGAGACAACCGGCCCGTCGATCGACGTCGACGGATTTTTCCCCGCCGACAGCATGATCCGGCGGCTCCACCGGCTGCGCGTGACCGCGATCTCGGGGGTCCGCGCCCTGTTGATGCAGGCCTGCGACCCGCTAGCCGTGGTCGGGTTCGACCGGCACTCGAAGATCTTCAATGATCCGAAGGCGAGGCTGATCAGCACCGACCGGAACATGAGCCGCATCTATTTCGGCGACGAAGAGACGGCCGAGCGTACCGGCCGGATCATCCGGGCAATGCACAAGCGGGTCCGAGGCGAGGTGGACGAGGACTACGGTCCGATCCCCGCCGGCACCCCCTACTCCGCCGATGACCCCGAGCTGATGCTCTGGACGCTGGCCACCCTGGCTGACTCCGCACTCGTCTACTACGAGAAGTTCGTCGGCTCGCTGAGCGACGAGGAGCGTGAGGCCTACTGGGCCGACTACCGCCAGATCGGCCTGCTGCTCGGGATGCCGGACAGCTCGATCCCGGCGACCGAGACGGATCTCCGCGAGTACGTACGCGCGCGCCTGACCGACGGCAGCCTCTACATCTCCGAGGACATCGCCAGACGGGCGAAGGCGATCATTTTCGAGCCACCGTTCACCGGTTTCACCAAGGTCGCGGTCACCCCGCTGACCGAGGCCGTCAAGTTGAGCTCGGTCGGCCTGCTGCCCAGGGAGATCCGCAAGCTCTACGGCTTCAGTTGGGACCCGGCGCGGGCGGTGCTGCTCGAGTCGCTTGCCCTGCAGATCCGGATCGGCCAGCGGGCGTGGCCGGACCAGATCCGCATGCACCCTTACGCCCGGGTGGACACCTCGGCGCTCGCTGCAGCCTGAGCACTCTCTGTCAGATCCGGCTGCCCGGCCCGACTTACCGGGGAAACGCTGACAGGAGTAGCCATGCCCGAGAAAGACCTGATCCACGCCGGATTCCCACCCGGCCCAACCCGAACGATCATCGTCGAACCGCTGGAAAGGCCGGAAAGGGCCCCTGCCCCGGCTGAACCCAGGCGAAATCCCGAACCCCGACGAACGCCGCGGCCTTCAAGGGCGCCGGCCCGGGAGCCCGCGAAGGCACCGGCCGAGCCAGTCAAGGAGCCCGCCGGTGCCTGAGAGACCTGAAACCCGGGACTCGAAACCACCATTCATGGCCGGGTCGATCCTCGGCCTTCGACGGTGGAGAACTGACACGCTTCTCCGGACACTGACCTCAGGGGCGAGCGGGGCGCCATGGGATGCGACCGGCGGCGCGACCCGTGCAGTCTGCGACATCAATCGCGACAGACATCACACTCCCCCGGCCAGTGACTGCAGCTGTGGTCTCTACGCGTGGCACGCAGGATCGAGGGGTCACTGGCTCACCAACCGGATGGCATCGCGCTCGCTTAACTCGGTTTTCGGGGTGGTCGAAGCCTGGGGAAGAATCGAACTTCATCCGATGGGGTTCAGGGCAGAATTCGCCAGGCCGGTCGCCTTCCTCAGCCCACGCTGGAAGGACGAGTCGGGGCCGGGAAGGCAGGAACGGCTCACCTACCAGTGCCGCCTGTTCGAGCTCGCCGAGACCTGCGAGGCCGAGTTGATCGACCTGCAGACCGATTCGCTTTGGTCATGGATCCGAAATGACGGCCGCTACCTCAGCCCGCGGGCGATTCGGCGGTTGATCATCCCCGAGTACTTCGAGAAGACGCGACCCGGGAGCAACCGAAAGGAAGATTGACTGTGCTCACGCTCCGCCGGAAGCAGCGGGCTGACGACCCCTACTCGGCCGGGGTTCCGTACCTGGCGGGGACGATCATCGGGGTGCGGGAGTGGCGCGGCTCCGGGAACCTGGGGCCGATGTTTATTGCCGCGGAGGAGTTCGAGTGGAAGTCCGACGGAGGAGCGACCGAAGCCCGCTGTGCCAGAGGCCATGACGCGCCCGCACCGTCCTGTGAATGTGGCCTCTACGCGTACCACCCCTGGAGCGTCCCTGGCCGAGTCCTGCTTGAGAGATCCGGGAGGTCGGGCGCGTCGGTGAGGGGACTGGTTGCGGCCTGGGGCAAGGTGGAAGTTCACGGCGATGGATTTCGTGCCCAGTACGCCAAGCCGGTCGCCTTCATCCACGAACCCGGCGCCGCCGCTTCGGAGGACCTCCAGGAGTTGGCTGGTCGCTGCGAGGCGGAACTCATCGACGCTGGCCGGGTCGAGGCATGGCTTGAACAGAACGCCGGTGTGCTCCCGGATAGTTCAGTCAGTCGCATGCTGTCGCTTGGTCGAGTCCGTCAACCCAGTCGCCAATGGGTCAACTGGGGGCGCCTGGAGGATGCGATGGTCTGGCCTTTCAAGATCGTGGGCTACACCCTGTTCGGCCTGATGATGTTCTTCAGCTTCGCCATCCAGGTGCTGTGGTGGGGGTTCGTCGCTTACCTCATGGTGATGGTCATCACCGGATTCGATCCGATCGGGCTTGAAGAAAGTGGCCAGCCTGATCCACCCCGCCAGGCCGTCCCCGCCGACAAGGGCTGGCATCCGCCGATGAACCGGTAGCGGGGCTCAGCCCCAGACCCGCCAGGCAAGAACCCCGGCGATAACAATTCCGATTGCAAAGATGACGAGGACTGGATCCATTCACCGCGGGTACCCCCGGCTGTCGGTGATCAATCTTGCTGGCCGCCGGTGACCGCTAGCGAAAGCGCGGTCGGATTGCCCGCCGCAGGACCTTCGACCGGTTGCCGGCACTATCGACAGCGACCAACCTGAGACGAGCGACCGGACTCCGAGCCCGGCCGGAGCTGACCAGACGGACCAGCTTGCGGGCCTGCTTCGGCTTCATGCGAACCAGGATCTGCTTCCTCTTGGTGCCGGCTTTGGCCTTTGTGAGCTTCAAAGGCAAAGAGCGTTTCCTGGATTTCTGCTTGAAGTGAACGCGGCCACGAACTGTCACCCGACAGGCCTCCGAGCACCGGGCGAACACCTTCACCGCGACCTTGCGTCCCTTCACGACCTGCTTCAACTTGCCGGAGACCTTCAACCTGGGAGGCACGGTGTCCGTCGGCCCGGTGGGACCGGTCGGTCCCGTGGGTCCGGTCGGGGTGGTGGGACCAGTCGGGCCGGTTGGCTCAGTCGGCCCGGTCGGGCCGGTTGGTTCAGTCGGGCCGGTCGGCCCCGTGGGTCCGGTTGGTCCGACCGGTTCACCATTCAGGACCTCGCAACCGGCCACGACGTCGACCTCATCGGCCTCGGCTTCATCCTCCCCGGTTCCGCAGTCCGCCGAGTCAGCGACCGGGCCGGAGTTGAGCGAATTGAGCAGGTCATCGCCCCCGAGCCCGGAAAGCGACACGGGCCCGCCACTGAACCCGGCTGAGTCGAGAGTGTCGTTGGATCCCGTACCGATCAGTTCAGCCGCCTCGAAGCCAGCGTGTGAGTCTGATCCTTCTCCCGTCAAGCCGGTGTCGTTCAGACTGAGTCCAGTCCCCGTGGCCCTCAGGCGGTCGGTTCCCGTGCCGCCCAAGAGCGAGTCGTCATCAGCCCCACCGACCACCAGGTCGTTCTGGTCACCGCCCAGGAGGGTGTCGTTCCCCGCCGCGCCTTCGAGACTCACAGGAATGCCACCCGCCGAGGCATCGATCGAGTTGCCGGCCGGACCTCCGATCAGATGGGCCGCCTCGATGCCGAAAAGGGTGTCAGTGCCTTCTCCGGACAGCGCCCCCGGCGTAAGCGTCTGGTCACTGGTCGATGTCTGGCGGACCCGATCGCCCGTGCCCGAGCCCCCGGTGATGCTGTCTGATGACAAGGAACCGGTAAGGGTGTCATCTCCACCCGCGCCATCCAGCGAGACCGGCCCCAGAGTGAATTCCGAAGCGTCAAAATCGTTGGCTGATGGACCGCCGGTAAGGGAGAACGACTCGAGCGAACTCAGGGTGTCGGTTCCGGGTCCGGTCAGGAGAGTGTCTGTCAGCTCCAGATCGGCGTCGGCGGTGAGCGCGAAATGATCCTGATCGGCGCCCCCGTCCACCGAGTCGGAGCCAGCGCCGGGAGCGAGCTCATCGAAGCCCGGACCACCAGCCAGGGTGCTTCCGCCCTGCGACGAAGCGAGCGTGTCGCCGTTACCGGCTCCATCGAGGCTGGATGAGCCGGAAAAGGCAGATGCGTCAAGGACGTTCTGTCCGCTGCCGGCGACGATCGAGACCCGCTCGATCGATGTCATCGCCTTTTCGAAACCGCTCGAAGAGGACAGCAGGGTGTCGTTCACCGTCACTGACTCGTTGTTGAAGGCATGACCCGGGTAGGCGAGGGTGTCGTTACCGGTACCGCCGGCCACGGTGTCGTCGGCGAAATCCCCTGATATCTGGTTGGGAACGAGCTGGTCAGCCTCGGAGCCCCCGTCCAGAAGGTTCTCCTGTGCGTTGCCGACAAGCGTGTCGTTGCCGGCACCACCAGCCAGGCTTACCGACTGAAGGAAGTTACTTGCGTCAAGAGTCTCATCGGAGGCGCCTCCGCCCAGCGAAAGCTGCTGGACGTTGAGGATGGTCACGGTGCCGTTGCCAACCACGGCGTCACCGGACAGGTTCACCGACTGGTTTCCGTTGGTGGTTCGAATCGCGCGGTCAGGGGAGCCGGCACCTCCGTTCAGGGTCTGGTCCCCGATCCCCGAAGTCGCGACAAGGGTGTCAGCGCCGTCGTCGCCGTTGAGGCTGACCAACCCGGAGAATCCACCGGCGTCAAGGATCTGGTTGCCCGCATCCCCCTGCAGGCTCGCACCCTCAACTGAAGAGAGCGTGTCGAGACCGACCCCGCCCGGAGCCGACAGGAGAGTGTCAGTCAACTGGATGTTTGCCGCGTCGCTTGAGCCCACATCCACCGCGTCAGTGTCAGCGCCACCTACCAGGCTGTCGTTGTCGGAACCGAAGGATGAGGGTCTCAGGGTGTCGTTCCCGCCCAGACCACTCAGCGTCACCGGGTTGCCGAACGCCGATGTCTGAATCAGGTTGGAGGCTGCGGACCCCGTTAGCGAAGCCGACTCGATGTCGAAAAGCGAGCGGAAGTTGGCGTCGACCGTGTGCCCGACCCCGGTCAGGGTCTGGTTGGTTCCGCCGCTGCTCAGCAGCCGGTCTGAATCGTCACCTCCGTCGAAATCCCCAAGGTGACCGCTAGCGGGCGCGAGGGTGTCATTTCCTGAGAATCCCATCATCGTTGAAGGGCCGCTGAAGGCCGAGCTGTCGAGCAGATTCGCCGAGCTTCCACCAAACAGGCGAGCCGCCTCGAATCCGACCGCCTGGTCACCACCGCTTCCGGAGAGGCTGGTGTTTGTCAGGACCTGATCCGCGTTGAAGTCGCTGGTCAGGGTGTCGGTGCCGTTGCCGCCGTCCAGAGAATCCGCCGCGGAGCCGGCGTTTACGAAGTCGTTCTGGTCGCCTCCACTCAGAGTGCTTGACCCCTGGGCGGGGGTCAGGGTGTCGGTGCCCCCGAGAGCGGAGAGGGACACCTGCCCCGCGAAGCCGGAGGCGTTCATCCCCTGGCCACTCGCCCCGCCGGTCAGGCTCACGCGCTCCAGGGCGCTGTGGAACTTGGTTCCGACACCGGTTGCCAGCGACGAGCCGCCGAGAGTCATTCCCGTGTCTGCCGTGAAGCTCAGTTCATCGGTTCCCGGCCCTCCGTCGATCGATCCGCCCATCAGGGTGGGTGAGACAAGGTTGAATCGGTCGTTCTCGGTACCACCGATCAGTTCGTCGCTCTGGGGCGTGGCACCCCCGGCGTTGATCGTGTCGGTTCCCCCGGCACCGTCGAGCGTGACCGCGCCGAGGGAGAAGGCGGAGGAGGAAAGCAGGTCGGGACCGGCTCCCGCGCTGATCGAGACCCGCTCGATGCTGGAGAGGGAAACCGAATCGAAGGTTCCCGTTATCGCCGTGTTGCTGAGGATCTGGTTCTGGCCACTGCTGCGAATTACCCGGTCCGATCCGGCGCCTCCGGAAACCGTGTGGCTGTCACCGGTCCCCGAAGGAACGGTGATCGTGTCGTCACCGATACCGCCAACCAGGGAGACGACGCCGTCGTACGCGGCGAAGTCGATCTGAAGCGGGAAAGCGGGACCGGCGAGGGAGATTGATTCCAGACCGGAGATCGTGTCGTTGGCTATCCCGGACACCCCCCCGATGACCTGGCTGCTGGTCCCGGTAATCGTCGAGTCGCTAGTCAGTACGCCGTAGTCGAGACTGTCGGCGTCAGCCCCACCGACCAGCGAGTCGTTGGCCGAAGAGGTTGCCGGCCGGAGGGTGTCAATGCCGTCGCCAGCCGAAAGCGTCACCGGGAAGGTGAAGCCTGTCGAGTTCATCAACTGATTCCCGGTCTGGGCGGAGAGTGACGCCTGCTCGAAACCCGAGATCGTGTCGCTCACCGCGCCTATCGTGAGGCCTGTGTTGGTCAGGGTGTGGTTTGCATTTCCGCTGGCCACGAGCCGGTCTGTCTCCGAACCCCCGCTGAGGGAATCGGCCCCACCCGAGCCCGCGACGGTCTGATCCACGAACCCGGTCCCGATAATGGTGACCGCGCCAGAGAAGGCGGAAGCATCCAGGAGGCTGGAGTTTCCTTCAAGGCTTGCCCGCTCGAAGCCGGCAAGTGAATCCGGTCCCTGGCCGGTCAGCTGCGAGTCGGTCAGCACCTGGTCGGCACTCACTCCCGTCTGCCGCACGAGGTCGAGACTGCCCGTCCCACCATCCAGGGAATCGATGTCTCCCTGGCCGGCCAGGCTGTCGTTGCCGCCTTCGCCGAGGATCGTGTCGGTACCGGCACCACCGGCGACGGTGTCATTCGAATCGCCGCCGAGGATTGACTCTGAACCGGAGCCGCCGGTGATCGTGTCACCGAGCGATCCACCGCTGATCGTGTTCGGCCCCGATGCCGATCCGGCGTTTACCTCGTCGCCGCCGTCGCTCCCGGAGAGGCTGTTGGCGGCGCTGCCGCCGAGGCTCAGGGTGTCGCCCGCCAAACCACCATCGAGAGTGTTGACCGCGCCGATCGCGCTCGAACCCGTGAGGAGATCGGCATCATCTCCGCCCTCGAGGACCTTGTTTCCGGACCCGGAAGCGAGCAGGCTGTCTGCTCCCGGGTCACCTCGAAGCGTGTCCTCACCGGCCGAACCGCCGGAGATCGAGTCGGTCCCGTCTGCGCCTTCGATCAGGTTCGCCGAGCTGGTGCCGGTAAGTGTGTCGCCGAAGTCAGACCCGAGCACATTCTCGATCGAGCTGAAGTTGAGTCCCGCCGAGCCGGCGACCGACAGGTTGAAGTTCACCCCGGCCGCCGCATCGGCAAAGTCCAGGGCGTCGGTGTCGGCCCCACCGTCGAGGGATTCACCAGACGTCGCGTCGGTGACGAGCACATCGTCGCCGGCGTCACCGGCAACGTTGTCTGCGCCTCCGAGGCCCCGCAGCGAGTCGACTCCGTTGCCACCGGCGAGTGTGTCGGCCAGGTTGCCACCGGTCAGTGTGTCGTTCTGATCCCCGCCTGAAAGTGTGTGTGAGTGGGCAAGGGAACCGGCGGTCAGCGAGTCGGCTCCGCCGTCGCCGATCAGGGTCGACGGCCCGACGCCGGACCCGACGATCGTGTCGTTACCTGCCAGCCCGATGAAGGTTCCAGTCGGGCTCCCGGCTTCGATCGAGTCACTGAAGCCCGATCCGGTCACGTTCTGGATCTGCGTGAGGGTGTCGTTGCCCGCAGCCCCTCCCGCAGTCCCGGCCCCGATGTCG
The DNA here is from genome assembly GCA_020438355.1 of Solirubrobacterales bacterium. Classification (GTDB taxonomy): domain Bacteria; phylum Actinomycetota; class Thermoleophilia; order Solirubrobacterales; family 70-9; genus 67-14. The sequence goes on from JAGQUT010000005.1 coordinate 97,171, forward strand.
ACCTGCACTGCCGCGGAGGCCGAGGAGTAGTCGACCGTGTCGGCCCCCGACCCTCCGGTCAGGGAATCGTCGAACGAGTGGTCACCGCTGAAGAGATCGGCCCCGGCGGTACCTCCGACAGTGTCACTGCCGCTGCCCCCGGAAATCGTCCCGCCCGCCGTGTTGCTTCCACCATCGACCTCGTCACCACCAACGCTGCCGAAGAGGCTCACCCCGTCGAGGTCGAGATTCGTGTATTCGACGTCAAGAACCGGTGCGAGGTCGATCGTGTCCGCGCCACTTCCCGCATCGACCGTCATTCCGGTGACCGCGATGCAGTTTGGATTCGACGGAGCAACCCCGCCACCATTTACCTCGACCTTTCCCAGACCGTCACAGTCGACTTCGATGAAGTCCGAGGCCCCGTCGCCGGTGATGCTCAGGTGCCCGGTCAGCGTGTTGTAGCTGGAGGTGACCGCCGCCTCGGCGGTGGAGGCAGCGAGGGGAGTCAGGAGGAAGGCGAGGGCCGTAGCCATGGTGGCTATCGCACGGCGGGCAGAGGCCGGAATCGAACCAGGGGTGCGGTGCCGGATGTCCCTGGCCAGGGCCCGGGCAAGCCTTCGGCGCTGGCCGTGGTTCAGGCGGCTCTCTGTGCCCTGGCGTTGAAGGCCGGCAATGAACTGGTCCCTCTCTTCGAGTGTTGAGTGCTCCGACTCGAAAGTCGGTGTCATTACGACTGGCGCGTCGGATCGAATCCGGTCGAGGATCAAGCCGTCAATGGCCGGGCCGGCGGCGAGCGCGAACGCCGTCGCGCTTTCCGCTTCGGCACGTTCACAGAGCACCAGCGGCAACCTGCCCAGATCCGTTCGCCCCCGGACCCATGTGATCGCGCTTGCCAGCTGATCGGCGGGGTTTGCATCCCCTTCGGTCTCCAGCCATCCGTCTTCGCGGCCAGCCAGCCCACGAGCTTCGCCTGAACGGCCAACGAGAATCGAGCGCGGACGGCGTGGCAGCGAAAGCACTGCGCTCATGCCAGACAGAGTGAGCCTGGTGATCGCGCGGCCGTTCTCGAAGCGGTGGCCGGAGCTGTTCAGACCCTCGGGTAGCCTGACCTCCGGAAGGGGTGTCGAATGCCTGTACCTGTGAAGTCGCCTCTGCCTCGAGTTCATCCCTCTGGCTGCCTCCCTGTCCCGGCCGTACGGGCCGCTTCAAGCATTGCCCAAAGCTGCCCGAACAGAGACGATTGCTCCACAGGTTTTTCTCAATAGTCCGAATACTTTTTCTTGCGAGACGCGCTTTCGCGCTCTATTCTCGGAACATTCCGGGTCAAGGCTCAAAACCAGCCCGAAGACACCCGCTGATCGGGAGAACAGCGGAACAGCGATCGATCGCCGATGCCATCCGCACGGTCACCTCACGGCGGGAAGGTCGTGCCATCGTCATCAGTGGCCCACCCGGGTCCGGCAAATCGTCGCTGGCCAGATATGCGATTGATGCGGGGTCCGACCGCCTCGACACAAGCCTGATCGCCTGCTCCCGGGTCGACACCGAACTTGAGTTGCCTGCCCCGGAAGCGTTGCTGCTTCCAGGTGAACCGGACAGGCCCGTGCTTCTTGTCATCGACGACGCGAACTGGTGCGGGTCAGGATTCCGGGCCGCCACGTTGCGGCTGGTGAAAGAAATCCAGGCTGTCCCTCTGCTCCTGGTGATCGTGAACCGAAGCGAAGATCCGGAAGACTGGATCAGCGCGATCCGTCGGCTGCCGCTGGTGAGCGTGCTGGAGCCAGGGCCACTGCCCGGGTCCGGGATCGCTGAACTCTGCGACTCGTACGGTCGTCCGGACCTGGCGGGCGAAGTGGTGGATATCTCCGGAGGCAACCCCTACCTCGCTTCGCGGTACCTCGCTGATCCTGACGGACCCGGTGCGGTTCCTTCGGCCGTTCTTGCCTGGACCGAAGACCGCCTGGACTGCCTCGATGAGCAGACGGCCAAGGTCGCAAGGGCAATGGCCGCCCTTGGAGAAGCGGGCACACTTGCCGATGTAGAGGCGGCAGCCGGGATCTCGACCGATCAGACTCTTCGGTCGATTGACCGCCTGCAGGCCGCCGCTTTCCTGACCGGTGAGAGCCCTCCCCGGATCGGTCCATCCCTGCTCGCCGATGCCGTGCGAAGCAGCACGCCTGCCGGCGAAGCGATCCGCCTTTCCATCGTTCTTGCCAACCGGCTTCGCGAACGGGATCCGGTGGTCGCGGCCGGCTACCTGGTGGATGCCAGGCCGGAGGGACCGAGCCCCGAACCCTGGGCGATCGACCTTTTGCGGACAGCAGCAATGGAATCGAGAGAAGCCGGGGACACCGATCAGTCAATCGACCTGCTGCGCCGCCTGATCGAGGAACCACTCGACGTGAAGGATCGCCTCGAAGCGCTGACGGCTCTCGGCGAAATGGAGGCCGAGCGTCGCGATCCGGCGGCGACCGATCACCTCGCCCAGGCCTCCGGGCTCGCGGAGGACCCGATCGTTCGCGGGCAGATCGCGCTGGTTCAGGGAAGAGCGCTCTTCCACCTGATCGCGCTCGAAGAGTGCTCCTCGGTTTGCCGGGCCGCGATTGCCGACCTGCCGGCAAGCGAACGTGAACTGCGTCTGGCGCTGGAGTCCGCAGCTCTCGATGCCGAGGCGCTACTCGGCGTTCACCGCGAACGGCCGGGAGAGATGCTGGAAGAGGTTCAGCAGGCCGCCACCCCCGGTGAGCGGCTCGTCCTGACCCATGTGCTTGCCGACCAGGCTGCGAGTGGCGGTGCCCCCGCAGCGGAGATCCGGGAAGCCGGAAGGCGAATACTCGCCGGGGGGGACCTCCTGACAGAGGCTGGCGCAAACTCCCCCACATACATCTACCTGGGAACTGCCCTGACCTGGGCAGGCGCCTATGAGGACGTCATCAAGCTGACCACCGAGGGAATCAGAAGGGGGCGCGAAGAAGGCCTGCCTGCAGCGGTCAGCTACTCGGCAGCCCTTCGTTCGGGCTGCGCGCTCCTGATCGGAGACCTCGACCTGGCCGAATTTGACTCCGCGCTGGTCGTGACGGAACTCGCCGGGGCGGACCCGATGTCGTTTGCGGTGGCGCTCGCCTGGTACCTCGAGGTTCTCGTTCACCGCGGAAGGACCGGCGAAGCCCGGGACGTGCTCGATTCGAGTGGCCTGACCGGAGACCTCCCGGAGCTCGGGACGATCGACTTCCTGATGCTCGCCCGGGGAAGCCTTCTGCTGGTGGAAGGCGATACCGAAAAGGCCTTGAGCGAATTCGAGGATGTTGGCCGGCGGGCAACCCGCGCGACATACACAAACCCGGCGGCGATGGATTGGAGGTCAAGGGCCGCGCTGGCCCACCACGAACTCGGCGCTATCGAAAGGGCAAGGGAGCTCGCGGATGATGAACTGGCGCGGGCGGAGGCCTTCGGCACCGCCCGTAGCCGTGGGGTTGCCTTGATCGCGAAGGGCAGTGTGGCGCCAGGCGAGGAAGGAGTGGGGCTACTCGAGGAAGCTGTTTCGCTGCTCTCCGGAGTCTCGCCCGTCGAGACTGCCCGGGCAACGATCGCCCTGGGCGAAGCGCTGCACCGTTGTGGTGACGACAGTGCCCGCCAGGTCCTTTACCGGGGCCTGAGTGCCGCCCAGGAAGCCGGGAGCGCGCTGCTCGGCGATCGGGCCATCTTGAGCCTGCGGGCAACCGGGGCCAGACCCCGGCGACGGGAGAGAACCGGCCTTGAATCCCTGACCCGGCAGGAGCTTCGCGCCGCCGAGCTGGCCGCCGACGGGCTCTCGAACCCGGACATCGCGAAGCAGATGTACCTGACCCGGCGCACTGTCGAGATGCACCTGAGCAACGCCTATCGAAAGCTGGGGATCAGCAATCGCAACGAACTCCCCGGTGTCTTTCAGTCAAGCAGCCCCTGATCGCGTTCTAGCCGGTCCCGGTCAACGGGAGCCGGAGACACCTGTGTCGCCGGCATGCTGGCGAGGATACGGGCGCGTTCCAGCAGCCCGGCCCAGGACGTCAGGAACTCGGCTGAGGTGATTCTGCCGATTTCGCGTCTTACCGCAGTTCGGTTCGCGGCTCCGGCTGGCACCAGCACAGCGAGTCCGTGCCACCCCGGCAGCAGAACGCTCTCGAACTGGTCGGGCCTCGAGGCCAGGAAGTCCTCGACTGCCGTCAGGACGCCGTTCCGCGGACCGCCTTCCTGGGCCGCGTTCCAGAGACCACGGTTGATGCCAGGCTCCCCTGTCCCTTCTCGGTCCGGGTGGAGGGCTGCCTGGGTCGCATCGTGGCGATGCTCGAACGGGATCGAATCCGGGTCGTAGTAGAGGTCCCGCCGGCCGTAGGGCCAGCCGACGTCATGGAGAAAGAAGGCGGGCGGCTCACCCCGATGCCCCTCGGCCGAGGCGGCAATGACCTCGAGCTCCCGTCTCACGGTGAAGTAGTTGTGGTCGCCGTCTACCAGGACGGCATCTGACAGAGGGAGCCGACCAGCCACGTCGAGGCTTCGCGCCTTGAGGAACTGGAAGGTGGTGCCCCACTCGAGTCCCCATGCCGACACGTCGAATCTCGGCTTCGGATCGATCGCGATCACGGTGCCCCCCGCCTCTGAAGCACGCTCGAGCAGGAGTCTCGTAGTTCTCCCCTGTTCGGCACCAATCTCCACGACTGTGTGTGCATCCAGCGCGTCAAGCATCGGTCTGATCACCGGCCCCCAGAACGGATGCATCAGGACGCCTCCCCGGCTTCGGCCACCGACTCGTAGAACTCGGCCATTCGAGGGAACGTCACGTCCATCGAGTACCTGTCAAGAACTGTTTCGCGAGCGGCGGCACCGAAAGTCTTCCGGCTGGTTGCTGGATCCTCGAGCAATTCGAGGGCTGCTTCAGCCATGCCTTCGTGATCGAAGAAGTCGACCAGCCGTCCATTCTCGCCATCCGCGATCACTTCCCTGACCGGAGCGGTGTCCGAGCCGACGACAGGTGCCCCGCAACTCATCGCATCCAGGCAGGACCAGCTCAGCACGAAGGGGGCGGTGAGATAGAAGTGAACGTCACTCTGGCCGAGCAGAAGGCTGAGTTGCGTGGGCTGAACCCTGCCGACGAAATGAATTCGGGAGAGGTCGTACTCGTCTTTCGAGAGCACATGGTCGCGAAAGCTCTGGCCGCCGGTGTGCCTCAGGTCGCCACCGTAGGCGACCTCGTCTGAGCCCACTACGACGATCCGGACATCCGGATCCCTTTCGACAAGGACTTTGGCAGCCTTCATGAAGACGTCGAAACCACGCATCATTTCCAGGCCCCGCGAAACGTAAGTCACCAGCTTTTCCCGGGGAGCCAGTTTGAGAGAGCCGATCTGCCGGGCTTGCCCGAAGCCGGCCTCTCCCGGCTTCCAGAAATCGGTGTCGATCCCGTCGTGAATGGTGCGCAGTTTGTCCTGATACGCGTCCGGCATCAACCCGCGCTGGTAGTCAGTCGGTGAGTATCCGGCCGAGCAGTACTCGAGGTCCAGCAGGATCATTGCGTTCCGGGCAGGGCTGCGTAGACGGTCGATTTCGTCCACCGGGACATCCGGCCGGAAGTCAAGATCCGAGTCTGTCGGGCGATAGAAGTACTCGAAGTAGTTGATGACTGGCACTTCCGGGTAGAGCTGCCGGAGGAGCAGGGTCGAACCCCAGCCGGAATGCCCGACGATCAGGTCTGGCCTGACCGCGGCCTGAACGGGGCGCAGGGCCTCGTATACGCCGGCGGCATGCCAGATACCGTTTTCAAAGGTGCGGGAAAGAACGTGTGTCTGCTCGGTCGCCGCCCCCCGCGGCGCGTACTGGATGTTGTTCACACCTCCCGCACTTCCAGGTGGCTTCTCGGACACGAATGTCGCCATCCACCCCCGCTCCTTCACTCCACGAGACGCAATGTGACCGAACTGCGCCGGGAAGTTCCTGTGTACGAAAAGCACGTGCACGCCGACGAGCCTACCCGTCGGAACCAAGGATCAGCGATTGAAACGCTCGAACAGGCCGGGCAGGATCCGGTTCAGGTTGGCGTACTCCTCGGCGCAGTGACGGGCCAGACCGGGCCCCATCCCGCCGGGGATCGCCAGCCGCCGGACTGGCCTTCGACTGAGCAGCGATCCGGCAGGACCCTCCAGGCCGGAGAAAGGCCCTGGCAGACGGGGCTCGATCCGCCCGCCTATCCAGAAGCGGCTCCTCAGCATCAGGCCGTCGTCCTCCCTCAGGAATACGTGAGCCATGTCCGTGTGGTTGACCAGGCTGTCGCCAACCGAGGCGCAGATGATCGTGCCCACCGCCGGGTCATCGAGGCAGTCGCTCCCGAAGCCGAACTCACCCGGGGCACAAAACTCGACTCGGACCTTCATCCGGCCGTCACCGATGTCCTCGTCGACCAGATTGGTGGCACCCCAGTAGGGCTTTTCCTGTTCGGCTCGCGGAAGCACCAGGCCGTTTCCGAAGTGTGCGATCGGATGCCAGGCCCGGTAGCGGTCGCTGCGCCGGGGGTGCCAGTCAAACCACCAGTCGACCATCTGCGTGGTCAGGTCAGGCATCGGAGTTGCGACCGCGACCTGGACACTCGCGTCAGGCAGGACCGACCAGCCAGTCTCCAACTCCATTGGCGCGGGGTCGAGGAGGCGCGCGGCATCGCTCCGGCCCAGAGCGAGGGCCGGATCGAATGGTTCCCTGATCGCTTCGCGGATCGCCTCGTCCGGCCCGGGCGGGCGGAACTTCAGAAGCTCCTCCAGATACTCGACTTCCCCCGGTTCGGGCTGTGCCTCTGGAAGGGCCTTCACGCCGGTCGGCCCATCCACTCGAGGAACAACCCGTCAGGGTCACGCTCGGCCCGGAGCCGGTCCAGTCGCTGAAGGTTCTTCTCCCGGACGAAGTTCGCCGGACGGCGGCCCAGATTCTCGTCGGCGAGCTGGATGCCGCTCGCCAGGTGCTCCATAGCTTTCATGTTCCCGGTCGCCCACTCGACGTTCTCTTCGTCGCCGGCCGGGTCCTGCCAGACGGCGTACAGGGCGATGTAGATCTCGTCCTCGACGCTGTAGGCCATCTCCTCGCGGGCCGGGCTCTCACCCCAGTTCATCCAGAGCATGTGGGATGGCGCCTCGGGAAGGGTCTCGGCGATCCGCCGGATCCCGGGAAGCAGGTCGGCGGCCGGGGCGTGGGTCCACATGTTGTCGACCGCGTAGCGATGGCCATCCGGATAGGAGGCGTGGACTCCGGCGTAGAGATCCTCGAGCCTGGCCGGGAAGTACGGCATCGCGATCTTCGCCCTCCCGTTGGCCGGGCAGGACTCGAGCAGGGCGAGAGCTTCCCGGGCCTCGGCTTCCGATGGCGCCAGGACGGGTGCCGTCACGACCACTTCGGGCTCGCCCTGGTCGCGGTGGGTGAAGACCATGAGTTCCATCCAGCGGGGAGCTCTCGGCCCGACTTCCTTCGCCCAGGTGATCACCTCTTCCAGAGCATCGAGCGGATAGGTGTAGATGCCGTTGGCGATCACCGGCGGCCGGGGGTAGAGCTTCAGGTGGTAGCGGGTGACCACCGAGAAGAAGCCGGGGCCCGAGCCCCGGGCAGCCCAGAAGAGGTCCGGGTCGTTCTCCTCATCGACGGTGACGAGCTCACCCTCAGGCGTGACCAGGTCGATGGCGACCACGCTCTGGCAGGCCGGCCCGTGGACCCTTCCGTTCCAGCCGAAGCCTCCCTGAAGCAGGTAACCGCCGATCGCCACCCCGGGACAGTGGCCGACGGGAAAGAAGAGCCCCGGCTTTTCAAGTTCGAGGTCGAGCTCGTTGCCGGGGCAGCCCGGTTGGGCCGATGCCCTCATTCCGGCTGCGTCGATTTCAACCTCCCGCAGACCGGAGAGGTCGAGTAGCAGGGTGCCGTCCCGCAGATGGTTTCCTGCCCAGCTGTGGCCGCCGGAGCGGACGCTCAGCTTCAGCCCCTTCTCCCGGGCCAGCTTCACGGCAGCCACACAGTCGCTCTCGCTGGCGGCCTGAAGGATCAGCTCCGGGTAGCGCTCAGGCGTGAATGCGTTCCAGACGGCGCCCCGCCGGGCCGCCTCGTAACCTGAGTCTCCCCTGGAGAAAAGTGTCCCGTCGAATCCCATGAGACGGTATACTACACCTGTAGTGCCAGAGACCCAAGCCCCGACATCCAGAAGAGACCAGGTCGCCGAAGCGGCCCTTCACGTTCTGGGCGAATCCGGATCAAGGGGACTCACCCACCGTGCAGTCGACGCCGCCGCCGGCGTACCGAACGGGACCACATCGAACTACTTCAACTCCCGTCCGGCCCTGCTCCAGGCCGCACTGGAGCTCCACGTCGAACTCGACACTCCGCCCGAGGCAACCCTGGCTGGAATCGCCGACCTGACCCTGACCGACGAAGAAGCCCTCGACCTGATGATGGTGACCATGGACCGACTGATGGCCGATGACAATCTCGACCTGCTCAAGGCCCGCTACGAACTGGTGCTGGAGGCCTCCAGGAGCGAGGAGCTCCACGAGAACTTCGAACCGGCCAGGGAACGTTTCGTCGGCCTTGCCCGGGCCCTCCTCAAGGCGAGGGGCTGCAAGACGCCCGACGAACATGCCGCCCAGCTGGTCGTGGTCATGGACGGCGCCCTGATGGACCGGTTGATCGACGCTTCCTCCCGGCTTGATCGGGATGCACTCCGGGAACTGCTGACCAGGCAACTCGAGACCTGCTGACCACTCAGCGGACCCGGACCAGGGTCAGGCCGTCGGCCATTCCCAGCATCACCGAGTCGACCCGCTCGTCTGTGGTGAGCTGGTCGTTCAGCCGCTGCATGGCGGCGGTGCCCTCGTCGGGGTCGGCGTCGAGGATTCGTCCACCCATCAGCACATTGTCGAAGGTGATCAGTCCGCCCTGGTTCATGCGGGGCAGGAGCGCCTCGTAGTAGTCGGGGTAGCCGGTCTTGTCGGCGTCAACGTAGGCGAAGTCGAAGGTCGGCTCCTCGGGGAGGGCGTTGACCGTGTCGATCGCCGGACCGACCTCGATCTCGACCCGGTCCCCCACCCCGTCCCGGTCGATGTTCCTTCGGGCGATTTCTGCTCGCTCCGGGTCGAGTTCACAGCAGAGCAACCGCCCGTTTTCAGCGAGACCCCGGGCGATGCGGATCGCGCCGTAACCGGTGAAGGTGCCGACCTCGATAGCCCTTCGGCCCGGGCCCAGCCTGACCAGCATCTCGAGGAAGGCGGCCTGCTCGGGAGCGGTCTGCATGATCCTGATCTCACCCATCGCATCGGTTTCCTCTTCGACGAGACGCAACGTTTCGTCTCGCCCGGATGCGTGGGCCCGTATGTACTCGGCCATCTCGCGGTCAATCGGAGTCGGTTCTATCGACATACCCCCAACCTACCGCCGCCCCTGTCCGCCCAACCGTTGGGGGAGAGAACTCCGGGCCGGAAACTCAGACACGTATGGCGAAAAGCGGGCGGCGAACCGGGGTTCCGAGAGTGGCGCCATTTTGGCGCTACTCTTCCCCTATGCCTTCGATCCAGATCAAGAACGTCCCTGACGAGGTCCACAAGGCCCTGCAGGAAAGCGCGCGAGAATCGGGAAAGTCGCTTCAGGAATTCCTCCAGGCGGAGCTGAGGGCGATCGCCGATCGCCAGTCCTTTCAACAGGTCTTCGAGAGAGCCCGGACGGAGGGAGCAAGTTTCACATTCGGTGATGTGATCGAGGCGATCCACTCCGGGAGGAAGGGCGATTGATCGTCGTGGACGCTTCGGTTCTCCTGCCCGCCGTCGCGGAAGCTGGAGAGGTCGGGCGGACGGCACGCGACCGTATCGGGAGTCGATCAATGGTGGCTCCGGAGTTGATCGACTGCGAAACGGCGTCGGCTCTGAAGGGGCTGGAAAGATCGGGACGGCTCTCTCCTGACCTGGCCCTGCTGAAGCTGAGAGAGCTTGCGCTCCTTCCGATTGAGCGCGTGCCCCATTGGCCGTTCCTGGTCCGTATCTGGGAGCTGCGTCACAACCTCTCGGTGTACGACGCTACGTACGTCGCCGTGGCGGAAGCGCTGGGGACACCACTGGTGACCGCTGATTCAAGAATCGCCAACTCTCCGGTCATCACCTGCGAGGTGGAACTGCTCTCGGTTGCATGACCCTCTTGACTGGGTAAGGGTCGATTTCCCATAAGTTGACGTGCGTCAGCTATTATTCCTGTTGACCATGCAGGGAAGGAGAAAAGGGTGAAGCGACTTATTGCATTTCTGATTGCCGCGACCGCTGTTATCGCACTGGTTCCGGCCGGGGCCTCAGCCAAGACGGGGACCCTCGAAGGGCTCTACAACAAGCGCTACTGCGAGATCTTCACGGTGAAAATGCCGAACCCTCCGGGCTTCTCGGTTGACGTCTACAACACGATCGGCCTGAACGACTGCCCTGCCGACCAGTGGAATGCTGTCGACTATGACCAGGTTGCCGCCGACACCGGCTCCCTCAAGGCGGTTCCGAACGGACCTCGCCGCTGGCTCGTCGACGCTATCGCCAACGCCAAGGCAGATGAACCGCTGACCATCGGCGGGCTCGAGATGCGCCAGGTTGCGGTTCTAACCCTCCCGAACCTCAACCCCGGCTTCTACACCGAGCTTTCGATTGCCCGGACCACCACCTGGGTCTTCAACAAGGGCCGAACGATTCACTACCTCGTCTCGCCCGAAGGCAAGAAGTACGTGCTTCAGGCGTACACCACCACGGTTGACCCGACCCTGCGCGCCAAAAACCTGGACAAGCTAGCCGAGAACCCGCAGATGGCTCTGCCCGAAGGCTGGTCGTTCAAGACGATCAAGCTGAAGAAGCAGCTCCGCCTCCGAGCCCCCGGCGTCGCCACGATCATGCGCGACGGTGTCGGCGGCACCTACCAGAAGTTCACCTGGCCCAAGGACTTCTTCAAGCCCGTCAAGAAGGCGAAGAAGAAGCACACGAAGCGCCGCTAGCCCCTCGCCCCCCCTCAAGGGCGCTTCACCCCTCCCAAAGACCTGCGGGCGGGAACCCTTCCCCCAGAGAGTTCCCGCCCCGCAGCAGTTCAGCCGGCTGCGGCAGCGGCCTTGACGCCGCGGTCGATCCAGGCCTGTAGTTCTCTGTCTTCTTCCAGTTGGTCGGTGCGCACCCGAAGCCAGCCTTTCATTGGCTGGCCCTTCATGATCATCGGCTCGACCCCGGCGCCCTCGCACAGCCGATCGGACTCCTCCGGGTCGACCCTGACCATCGCCCCACCCTGACCGGAAGCCACAATCGCCATCTTGCCGCCGACCAGGAAGGCGAGACCGCCAAACATTTTCTTCTCCACCGGATCCCTGTCATCGAGCAGGGCGCGCATCCGGTCGGCTAGCTCTTCGTTGTATGCCACTAACCGACTGTAACGCGCGCCATCGAGGTCATTGACAGGTAATACAGATCCCGGTCGAATCCGGGCGCGGGAAACAGGAAGGACTGGCTGGGGGAAGGCACCGCGACGCGGCCCTTCTCCTCGCCGGTGTCGAGGTCGAGCACGACCATGCTGTCGCGACCCATCACCGGATAGCGACGCACGATCGCCCTCCGGCCCAGTGACTGAATGCTGCGGCGGAGCACCCGACGGAAACCGCGCTTGCGGGTCAGTTCGATGTCACGGAAGTCCTGGACGACGAGCTCCCGGGTGTCGGGGAAAAGCATCAGGTGACCGGCATGGGCGAAGTCATCCTTTTGCCAGAGCGGTTCGAGCTCGTCGCCAACCAGCTTCCAGGCCCGGACGACCGCGTTGCCGGCGTCGTAGGCGACGACAACCCCGCGTTCCGGGTCCCAGGCCGGCGGGTTCGATTCGGTGCCGTATGGCAGGCCGCTGATCTCGACCGAACGAAGCGAATCCTGATCGTCGAGACGACACCACCAGAGCCGGACCGGGGTCGGGGCCGTGCCCGAATCCCGCATCGTCCAGTCGACGTCATTCTGGCCATTGTCCATCCAGAAGACATGTTCGTCAGAGACAACCGGATCCCAGCCGAAGGTCTGGCCGGGGCGGCCGTAATGGGGCCGCCAGTCCTCGTCAATCACAAGCTCGCCGGCATCCCGGTCAAGGGTGAGCCGGAGAACCGACTCGGTTCCGACGCAGATCACCGACTTGCCGTCGGAGGCCAGGCGGGCGATCGAACCTTCAGGGATTTCGACCTCCGGCACAACCGACTCGAGAGTCTCCGGGTCCAGCACCGAGAAGGTCGAGGAGGCTTCGCCGCGCGGGGCGTCACAGTCCTTGGTGACCAGCTCGCCGGTGTCGAGGATCACGAAAGAGTTGTAGGGCCGGTTGACCGGCAGGCGCCGCTCCGCCTTCAGCTCGAGATCCGGGTTGAAGCGGCGGGCCCAGCAGCCGAAGACCATGTAGATGTCGCCGTTGGCGTGAGCCGCGATGCCGCCCGGCCAGTAGCGGCCGGCGTGGAAGCGCGGGGTGACGGTCAGCGGCTGGAGGGTCTCCGGATCGAGCTTCTCGACCCACCCTTCGCAGTCACCCGCCAAAGGGTCGCCCTTCGGCATGTCGTGACGCAGGGCGTAGAGCTCGCCTTCCTCGCGCCGGATCAGCATGTCGACCGCGAAGCTGTCGCGAAAGACGTCGAGCTTCAGATCCTCGTGGGGCTTGATGTCAAGTCCGGGCTGGCCTTCCGGCTTGCAGAGGCGCCTGGGACCGCCGTCCTCGCCGGACCAGGGCTTCGGCCAGTACGCGCCGGCCTCGACAACACCACTCAGCGGGTTTTCGCTCAAGCCGCTCCGCCGAAAGCGAGATCGGAAAGGATCAGGCGGGCTTCCTCCACCCCGGCCGCACGATGCTCGTGCTCCTTCTGATAGCCAGGGTTGGTGATCATGCCGATGAACGCCTTGCGGGACGGGTACCGGACCAGCAGGACCATGTCCCACTCCGGCTCGTCAGGACCGATCACGCTCTCGACGCTGTTGGTCGCGATCAACGCCTCACCTCCGGCTTCGGCCAGGTATGGCGCGATGTTCTTGCCGTAGGTCGCGTAAGCCTCGGCGCCGGTCATGCCTTCATCGATTCCGATCGCCTGGTCGCGAAAGCGAACCAGGTTCACCATCACGATCGGCGAGTCGTCATCCGACTCGACGAGGGCCTTGAACTGCTCCGGCGTGGGGTCGATCAACGGCAGGCCTTTCCTTTGCACTTGCTGAGCCTCGCGGCTTCCTTTTCGAGCTTGGCTACCACTCCCGCCATTGCCGGATTTCCGGCGATGTTCTCCAGCTCGTTCGGATCCTTCTTCAGGTCGTAGAGCTCGACTTCGTCGAAGGACCAGTGGATGTACTTGTAGCGGTCGGTCTTGACCCCGTAGAAGGGCAGGTCGAAGGCAGTCAGCGGGGTGGTGAACTTGAAGATCGGCTTCAGCGCCTCGAGCGGAACGTCGCGGTAAGGCAGCTTCGCCTTCTTGCGGGCGGCGCCGAGCAGCGAGATGCCATCCATCAGGCGGCCGGGCTTGGTCCTGGCAGCGCCGAGGATGGTCGGAGTCAGGTCAACATCCATCGTGTGGGCGTTCAGCTTCTGGCCGGCCTTGATTCCGGGGCCCCGCATCAGCAGCGGCACCCGGACAGCGTTCTCGAAGGGCAGGAACTTGGAGGCGGCCAGGCGATGCTCGCCCTGGAGGTAGCCGTTGTCCGAGGTGAAGATCACGACCGTGTTCCTGAGTTCCTTCGCGTTCTTGAGGGACTTCATGATCTTGCCGATCTGGTCGTCGATCGACTTGACCGCGCCGAGGCGGCCACGGTAGTTGTCCTCGATCTTCTGGACCTGGGTGTCGGTCAGCTTCGGCAGCGAACGGACGTTAGCGGCCTTGTCGGAGACATCCTCCTCGTTGAAGGCGGGCGGCTTCGGAAGCTCGACGTTGTCGAAGGTGTCCTCGTAACGCTTCGGCGGCCGCGGGTCGGGGCCGGGTGCGCCGGGGCGGAGACCCTGGACGTGGTTCGTGTCCTCGGCATGCGGGCCGGGAGGCGCGTAGTAGAGGAAGAACGGCTTGCGGGAGCGGACCGAGTTCTTGACGAAGTTGTTCGCCATCTTTCCGTTGACGTCCATCGTGTAATCCTGCGGACGCTGCCAGCCGAAGTAGTCCCAGGGGGTGAACGCCTGCTGGAAGGCAGCGAGCAGATCACCGAAAGACTCGGGCGAGTTGGTCGAGGTGATGGTGCCGAGGTCCAGCTGCGCCTGCGCGTACTCAGGATCGCCGTAGAAACGGACCTTCCCGTTGATGTTCATCGCGTAGTTGTAGTAGTCGTAGGTCGACTGGTCGAGCAGGCCCATCCAGCTGTCCCAGCCGGGCGGGACCTCGGTGTTGTCGAGGGTCGCGTACTCGTTCAGGTACTTGCCGACGAAGCCGGTGCGGTAGCCGGACTTGCGCAGCCAGGGGGCCAGGGTGTTGCGGCCGTTCAGTTTGCCCGGCAGGCTGGTCAGCTGGTAGTGGCCCCCACCGTTGCTCTTGAAGTTCGCGACTACCTTGTTGTTATGAGAGAGCTGACCGGTGAGGAGGGCGGCACGGGCAGGTCCACAAAGCGGGTAGGGCGTGTGGTAGTTGGTGAAGGTGGTGCCGCCCTTACCGAGGAAGGCACGCACGTTCGGCATGTACTGGATGTCCGAACGGACCACGTCATCGCCCTGGATCAGGACAATGTTCGGCTTGTTTCCGAAGTTCGAAAGCTGCTTGCGGGGAGCCGACCAGGCCCTCTCGTGGAGCCCGCTGACCATCATGATCAGTCCGAAGAAAGCGAGCGCGAGCGCGCCACCAGCGATAAGCCGGCCGGTCAGTCCTTCGAAAATACGACGGTCCATCTTCATCCTCTCCACTCCCTGTGTGGCCTCTCCACGCGGGAGAATAGCCAAAACTTGATCCGTGTCAAGTTTTGTAACCCGCTTCAGGCCTCAAGGTAGCGGTTCAGGAGACCGAAATCAGGTCAGGTTGAGGCGGCCGGCTCGGCCTGCGCTTCACCCAGCACCCGGTCAGGCAGGTTGCGGGCCGACCAGAACGACGGAATCGTCAGCAGAGCCGCAATCAGCAAGGCCAGTTTCAACGACTGGAGCTGGGCGTCCTCATAGCCGGAAACGATCGCGTCGGTCTCGGTCTGGCTCAGACCCGCATCTGTCGCCGACTTTCGCACCTGATCGGAAGCGACGAAGGTGCCTCCCGAGCTGAGCCTCTCCTGGACAGCGTTCTTGGTCTCAGCCGAAATCGCCGGGTCACTGACCACGTTGGTCTGAAAGGCGCTGAGCAGGCCGGTGATCACGATCGCACCGAGCACCGCAGTGCCGAGCGAGGAGCCGAGCTGCATCGCCGTGTTCTGGAGGCCACCGGCTTCGCTGCGGTCATCGTCTCCCACCGCCGACTGGGCCACGTTGCCGAGCTGCGAGACGATCAGGCCCATGCCGATCCCGAGCACTCCCATCGCAACGAGGAAGTCCGTGTTGTCGAGGGAAGGCTCAATCGTTCCGATCAGGAGGAAAGCCGAGACGAAGATCACGACCAGACCGAGCCGGACCAGCTTCCTGGGGGCAAACCTCGAAGCAAGCGCCGAGCCGGCCAGTGCCGTGAAGAACAGGCCGGCCGAGGTAGGCAGCATCCTGACCCCGGTCTCGAGCGCATCGAAGCCGAGCACCACCTGCAGGTAGAGCGGGATCGTGAAGAAAATGCCCATCAGGATCAGGTTCTGCGCGAGCATCATGGTCAGGCCGCTCCTCAGCGGCACAATCTTCAGCAGGTCGAGATGGACCAGCGGGTCCTCGCCGACCCTCTCCCTCCTGCGCTCCCAGCTAGCGAACAGACCAAGCAGAACCAGCCCGGCCACGATCACGAACGGGGTCAGGGAGAAGCCGAAGATCTCGACCGGAGAGTTCATCGGCTTGACCCAGCCCCAGTTGCTGGCCTGAAGGACCCCGAAGACGACCACGGCGAGACCGAGAGCCGAGAGGGCGCTGCCGACCCAGTCGAGAGTCGGGCGCTTGCCGTCCGATGCCGGTTCGGCCATCCAGCGGGTGCCGAAGAAAATCCCGGCAGCGACGATCACCTCGCCAACGAAGACGTAACGCCAGGAGAAGTCGGTGGTCATCCAGCCACCGAGGATCGGACCGACCGCTATGCCGACGCCGGCCATGCCGCCCAGGACACCGTAGGCGACGGCCCTGTCCTTGCCGTCGAAATTGCCGGCGACCAGGGCAACCATCGAGGGGAGGACGAGCGCGGCGCCGATGCCCTCGAGGACCGACCAGCCGAGAGCAAGCGAGGGCACACTCCAGGAGGCCGCGGTGAGAGCCGAGCCGGCGGCGTAAATGACCAAGCCGATCTTGAAGGTCCGCTTGCGGCCGAAGATGTCACCAAGCTTGCCGCCGGTCAGCATCAGGCCCGCCATGACCAGTGCGTAGAAGGCGATGACCGACTGGATCGTGGTGACCGTGGTGTCGAAGTCCTCGACCAGCTGGGAGATCGAGACGTTCATCACCGCCTGGTCGAGCACCATCAGGAACTGGGCAGCGGCAAGGGTCCCCAGCAGTCGGACGTTCATTCCCACATTCTCCGGCATCCGCCGGAGGAAAAGCCGGCCGGACTAGGCGGCCGGCATCTCGGTCTCGCCGCGCTGGGCGGCTTCAGCATGCGATGTCGATTCACCGGCTTTTCCGGCCCCCACAGGTAGGCTGCCGGAATGAGGATTCTGTACGGGGTGAACGGAGAGGGGATGGGTCACGCGACCCGGTCCGAGCTGGTGATCTCCTCGCTGATCGAGGAACACGAGGTGAAGATCATCGCCTCGGGTGCGGCCTACAAGTTCCTCAGCCAGATCTTCGACACCTGCCAGGAGGTCTTCGGACCGTCTTTCGCAATGGACCAGGGCGAGATCCAGCGCTGGGCATCGTTCACCGGCACCCTTTCCTCGGCCCGGCAGCAGCTTCCCGGCACCGTGCGTGACTGGATGACGATGGTCGACGAGTGGAAGCCCGACGTGGCGGTCAGCGACTTCGAACCGCTTACCGGTTTCTATGCCCGTCTCTCCCGGACTCCCCTGGTCTGTGTCGACAACATCCACATGATCGACCGCTGCCATCACGACCGCGAGATCACCGATGGGGCCGCCCAGGACTTTGAGCTGGCCAAGGCGGTGACCAGGGCCATGGTCCCCAAGGCCGGCGACTACGTGATCCCGACGTTCTTCTACCCCGAGGTCTGCCGCGGCCGGACGACCCTGGTGCCCTCGATCCTTCGCCGTGAGATTCTTGCCGCGAAGCCGACGCGTGGCGAGCACCTGGTCGTGTACTCGGGCGGCGGTGAGGACCTGATCAACACCCTCAGGAACGCTCCTTTGCCGGTTCACCTCTACGGGATGCGGGACGGCGACGAGGTGGGAACCACCGACGGGGCCATCGAGTACCGGCCCCGGTCGATCGACGGCTTCCTCGAGGACCTGGTCACCTCGCGTGGCGTGATCACCGGCGGCGGCTTCTCGCTTCTGTCCGAGGCCGTCTACCTCGGCAAGCCGACCCTGGCGATGCCGCTGAAGGGCCAGTTCGAGCAACTGATGAATGCCCGTTACCTCGAGCGGGAGGGCTACGGGACCTGCGCCCTCTCGATCGATGAAGCAGCCCTTGACCGTTTCCTGGACGGGCTCGACGAGTTCCACGACCGGCTCGGCAACTATTCGCAGGACGGCAACCGGGAGGCGCTCGAGGTGATCACCCGGACCGTGGAAGCAGCAGCCGAAGATTCCAGGCGCGATCGCGCCCGGGCCCGGCGCGAAGCCAGAAAGGCACCCAGATGAGCAAGAAGAAAGCCGCAGTCGCCCTCGGAGCCGGAGTCCTTGGCGCCGCCGGGGTCGCCTTCTACGGAGCCCAGATCCCGACCGCCCAGATCTTCGGGCGCACAGTCTGCCGGGAGCCGGGAGCCGGCAAGAAGCTCTGCCTCACCTATGACGACGGGCCGAACCCGGCCTGGACCCCGGCCCTGCTCGACCTGCTCGACGAACATGACGCGAAGGCGACGTTCTTCCTGATCGGCAAGTGGTCGGAGCGCGAGCCGGAACTGATCCGCGAGGTTGTCGCGCGTGGCCATGCGATCGGCAATCACACCTTCACCCACCCGACCATGCCCGCCAAGTCGGACGAGCGGATCCGGGAGGAACTCGATGCGTGCCGGGAGGCGGTCGAGGCCGCGGGAGTGACCTTCTCGACGATCGCCGGCCGGATGCTCATGCGGCCCCCCTACGGACGCCGGCGGCCTGGAACCCTCAGGGTCCTGAAGGAGAAGGGTTACCTCGGAATCACCTGGTCGGTCACCGGCTTCGACTGGGAGGAGAAGCTCACCACCGAGAAGATCACCAGGAACTGCCTCAAGGCTGGCGAAGGTGACGTGATCCTGCTTCACGACGGCTTCGATCAGCATCCCGCCTACGACCGCTCCCGCTCGGTCGAGACGACCCGGAACCTGCTCGAGCATTACCGCCCGCAGGGATACGACTTCGTAACGGTGCCCGACCTGGTCGCAGCCGCCGGCACCGACGAGCGTTACGTGGCCTGAACCTTGTTCGACGAACTCAACATCGCCCTCATCGTCCTGCTCTTCCTGTGGTGCTTCGGCCTGGGGGCGATCGAGATCGAGATCGAAGGCGGTCGTGGCTGGGCCGAGCGCCTGCCGACCTGGTACCTGAAGCGGGGCAAGACCGGCAAGATCTACGGCTGGTTCATGGGTCACCGGCCGCTCACCGGCTACCACGTCTACGCCTTCACAATCCCCCTCGTGATCCTCCATTTGCCGTTCGGGATGGGGGTCGAGTGGTCGCTTCCGGCCGAGCTGGCAACGATCGCCAAGTACTTCCTGCTGGCGGTGGTCTGGGATTACTGCTGGTTCGTTCTCAACCCCGCCTACACGGTGAAACGCTTCAAGCGGGGCAACGTCTGGTGGTTCGAGGTGCCGTGGATCTGGCGTTTCCCGCTCGACTACTACATGGGTGTCCTGGTTTCGATCGGTCTGGTCGGTCTGGCCGCATGGGATGCCGGCAGCACCGCGATCCTCGAGGAGCACCTGTGGCTGATCGCCGGGCTTTTCGTCCTGACCGGACTGACCGTGCTTATGGCACCCCTGTACCACCACTGGTACAGGCACATGCGCCGGGCGGGTGCCGACGACCGCGACATCACCCCGCTCTACGGCGCCCCGGCCGAAGACGAGGTCTGGAACCTGGGCCTGCCGGACCTCCACCCTCTGGAGCCCGGCAATCGCGAGCCCGAAGAACCGAGAGATTGACTCCGTCGGCGATATCCGCCGACGGAATCGATCGACCGGTCTTGATCAGTTGACGAGCAGACCCCCGTCGACCGGCAGTAGCGCGCCAGTCACATAGGACGAGGCGTCGGAGGCAAGGAAGATCGCAGCCCTGACGAGCTCCTCTGACTCTCCCTTTCGCCCGGCCGGCACGCGGAACATCATCTGCTCCAGGTAACCCTCCGGGTACTGGTCGGTCATCTCTGACTCGAAGAAGCCCGGAGCGAGGGCGTTCACGCGGATGTTCTTGCGGCCGGTCCACTGCTGGGCGAGGTCGCGGGTGAGCCCGATGATCGCCGCCTTGGATGAGCAGTAGGCCGCCTGCGGAAGGTGGGCCGTGGTCGACCCGAGGACGCTGCCGATGTTGACGATGCTGCCCCCACCGCTCTTGCCCATGACCCGGGCGCATGCCTGGGCCATGTAATACGAGCCGTTCAGGTTGATGTCGACGACCCGGCTGAACTCCTCGGGATCCTCGTGAGTGGCGGGAACGGCGGTGGCGATCCCGGCATTGTTGATCAGGATGTCGACCCCGCCCAGGTTGGCGACGGTCTCCTCGACCACCCTTTCGCAGTCCTCGGGCTCGGAGACGTCGGCGGTCACAGCGATCACGCGGTGGCCCATCTCCTCGATTGCCTTGCGGGTGGCCTCGAGTTTGTCGACCCGCCTCGCGCAGATCGCGACATCGGCGCCGGCCTCAGCCAGGCCCTTCGCGAAGGCGACACCGAGCCCGGAGGAAGCTCCGGTGACGATCGCGACCTTTCCGTCCAGAGAAAAACTGTCAAGGATGCTCATGGCCGGAGCGTATCGCCGCCCCGGCCACAGGACTCGCTAGAGCAGGGCGTCGATCTGACCCATCGCCTCGCGGATGCCTTCCTCCATGCCCATCTCGAGCAGCTGTTCGAGATCTTCGAGCGAGTTGAAGGTGGTGACCGTGGTCATCGTGGTGTGGTCACCGTTGCCTTCCAGGGTCATCTCCATGACCATCGTCGGCATGTTCTCGTCGATCTCGCCGTCCTCCCTGGCGAAGCCGTCGAGGAACCTGATCTGACGTTTGGCCTCGATCAGTTCGAAACGCCAGAAGCCGGGAGCTTTCTCGCCTTCAGGTCCGGTCATGTGGTACCTGGCCGTACCGCCTTCCTCGAACTCGTACTCGGTGAAAGTGGCCGGCCAGGTCGGCGGACCCCACCACTTCTCAAGCTTGCGCGGGTCAGCCCAAACTTCCCAGACTTTCTCGGCCGGTGAATTGAACTCGGCAACCACTGTCATCTTCAGGTTCTCGCGGTCGGCAGTGCTGCTCATTACGGTCATCGGATCTTCCTTTCCTCTGTTTTCTCCTGGTCGAGGATCTGCCCGATCGCATTGATCCGGTGGGTCCAGATGCGTTCGTATTCGGCGAGCAGGTTGGTCGCCCGCCGGAGCGTCTCGGGATTGTTCTGAACGAGCTTCTGCCTGCCATCTACCCGTTTCGTCACGAGTGACGCACGCTCCAGCACACTTACGTGCTTCTGGATCGCGGCGAAGCTCACCTCGTACTGCCGGGCGAGGTCTGAAATTGACTGCTCGCCCTGGCTGACCTTGCCCATGATGTCTCGACGGGTGCGATCGGCGAGGGCGTGGAAAATCAGGTCGACTTCCTCCTCGTCGAAGCCCGGTCCGGGGAAAGTCTTCCTATCGCTCTTCGGCAAACCTACAACCATTTAGTTGTAACTTAGCACAGTATGAGAAGGCACCGCGCGGGCACCCTTCCCGGTCAGTCCTTCGGAGTCGTCTCGATCAGTCAGACAACGAATCCGCGGCGCGGATGAACATGTCCCGGGCCGCGTCAAGCCGGGCGAAGTCTTCGGGAGTCTCGGCCGAGAGCCTCTCGATCCCGAGCCCCTGGACTCCCGCCAGCAGGAACGCTTCGAGGGCTTCGACCTCCCCGGCCGGAACACCAACCTGCGCAAGGTCCCCTGTGATCACCTCGCGCCACTGCGCCTTGACCTTCTGGAGGGCGAGGCGAATTTCATCATCGACAACGGAGACGGCACTCAGGTCGAAGTACAGCCGGGCGATCCGCTTGTCTTCATCCATCACCTTCCAGAGACCGCTGATCATTCCGCTGGCGATCTGCCGGACCGACTCCGGCTCACCGAGTTCGAGTACGACAGCCTCGGTGATCCGTCTTCCCACCTGCTGGGCGACCTCGCCGACCAGACCCTGCTTGGAGCCGAAGTAGTACGAGATCAGCGACTTGTTCTCGCCGGCCTTCTCCGCCACCTTGGCGTAGGAAAGGCCCGCGTAACCCTCTTCGAGGAGGGTTTCCAGGCCGGCCTCGAGGACCCTGTCGCGGGCCCCGGTCGAGGGCCGGCCCGGCCCCCTCTTCTCCTCCGTCGCCGTGGGCAACCTGCTCCTCAGGCAGGATCTCCGGCCAGCATGGCCGGGTCGAGGCCCATCGCTGCGAGCTTCTTCGAGAGCGACTTCATCGCGTACTCGAACACCTCAGACGAGTGGTAGAAGGGCGTTTGGAAGCTGTATGGATCGTCGACCCACTCTGGCGCGAAGACCAGTGGCGCGATCGGCAGGCACTCTTTGAGCGTGTCCTGGACGATCTGCGCGTTGGCCGGGTCGTCCTTGATCGCGTCGGCCAGGAACTTGACGCCGAAGCCGACGTGACGCGACTCGTCGCGGTTGACCGCGGTGAAGCCCGCCGTGAACCCGGGCAGCCACTCACGCTGCTTCATCGCCTTGACGATGAAGCGGGCGCCGGTCAGGGCGAGAGTTCCCTCGATCACGATCATGTAGACGGTGACCCCGCGAACCAGCGCCGGGAAGTCGGTCGGATCGAGCCGGAGTCGCTCCGCGCAGTCGTGAAGGATTCCGTCGAAGAGCGTCTCCCAGTCCTTGTTCACGTTGACACGCTGGGCCTCGAGCTGGGCGCCGATGTCAGCCGCCTTCATCCCGAGCACCTCGCGGTAGAAGCGGTCGAAGAAGACCATGTGCTTGGCCTCGTCCGAGATCTGGGTCGTCAGGAACGCCTTTGCCTCGTGAGTGGGAGCGGCGATCGCGAACGGAAGCAGTTCCACTGTGACGCGCTCCTCGCCGAGGAAGAACTGGGAGAAGCCGAACAGCATGAACTTCTTCTCTTCCGGGCTCATCAGCTCCGGGTCGTTCCACTGCTCGATGTCAGTTGTGAAGTCGAAATCCTCGGTCGACCAGTGCTGACGCTGCCAGCGCATGAACAGCTTTTCGTAGGAGGGGGCGGCTTCGACGATGCGGTCGAGGCCTGCCATCACCTTGTCGATGTCCGCGTCCAGCAGGACCTGAAGCGCTTCGTCTTCGGTCTCGAACTCCGCTTCCCCATTTGTGGCAACGCCGTTTTCGCTCATCACTCTCCTCAAGTTCGTTGGTGCTCGTCCAATAATAAACGAACGACCAAATAATAATCAAGTCCTTGAGAACAGAGGCCCGCAGGGGCAACGCATCGAGAGTCAGAGGTTGATGTGCCCTCGCTTGCGGCTGGAGAGGAAGAACCTCTCGAAAGCGAGCTTGGCCCAGTGGGCCTGAGGGCCGGCCATGATGTGGGCGCTCGGCTCCTTTTCCTTGTCGAGCACGTGGTCGGCCTTGAAGATGATTCCGCCGCTTCCGGCGTCCAGCACGCAGATCGCGGCCAGTTCGTCCATCGGCAGCTCCCATGTTGCCCGGCCGTCGAGGTCGGCGACGATGTTCTCGGCCGCCACCTTGGCCATGGTCTCACTCATCTGACCGGTCTTCGGGACGCCTGCGGGCACCTGGGTCTTCTCCGGGGGTGCCACCGCGATCGAAACGCCGGCCGAGAAGATCTCCGGGAAGTCGACGTGACGGAAGAAGGTGTCGACCGGGACGAAGCCAGCAGGGTTCGCGAGTCCGGGAGTTTCTGTCACGACATCCACTCCGCTGAAGGGCGGAACGATCATGGAGTAGGCGAAGGGCAGTTCTCGGCCACCTTCGAGCTTGATCTTGCCGTCACCGACCTCCTCGATCACCGAGTTCGGGATCCCTTCGATGTTGAGCTTGTCGAAAAACTGCTCGACCTTCTTCGATGAGTCGCCCACGCCGGCCAGGCCGAAGTGACCGAGGTAGGGCTCGGCGGTTACGAACTTGACCGGGGCGACGTCCTCCAGGCCGGCCTTCTTGATCCGGTGCTTCACGTTGAAGAGGAACTCGTAAGAAGCTCCGAAGCAGGAGCCACCCTGGGCTGTGCCGACGACGACGGGGCCGGGGTTCTCCATGAACTCGTCCCAAGCCTTGCCCGCCATCTCGGCGTGTTCGAGATTGCAGACGGACTGCGTGTAGCCCTTCTCGGGACCGAGGCCCTTGATCCGCTCGAAGGCCAGCCGGGGGCCGGTCGCCACGAGGAGCCGGTCGTAGTCGATGGTGTCGCCGGAAGAGGTGGTGACGGTGTGGGCATCGGTGTCGATCGAGGCGGCGGCCTCGTTGATGAACTGGATGCCCTTCTTCTCGTACATCGGGGCAAGCTTGAAGGTCACGTCATCCGCTTTGCGGGTTCCGAAGGGAACCCAGATGAGCGACGGGATGAAGGTGAAGTGATCGCGGGGGTCGAGGACGATGACTTCGTGCTTCTTGTCGAGGAGGTGCTTGAGGTGGAGAGCGCCAGTCATACCGGCGAAGCTCGATCCGAGCACTACAACTCGTTTGGAACCGTTGTCTGACATTGGTCTTTCCTTGCAGTCCGTGGGCTAGGCAGCACATCTATACTACTTATGAGTGGTACAGATAACCTGCGGATAAACCCTGAAATAAGGACGGTCTCTCAGACCACGCGAATGCGCCCGACCTTGCCCGATTTGTCCGTGAAAGCCATGAATGGCCCGACAGCCTGAAGGTCAAACGGAACCCCGAGGTCGGGGTGGCTGAAGAACTCAAGGGTCGAAGCCGGATCTTCTGCTTTCGGGTCGAGGGCTCCGATCGAAGGCCCGCCGGCGTTGGCAAACCAGAGCCTCCCATCTGCGCCTTCGCAGAGTCCGTCGGGCTCGGAGACCAGCTCGGAACCGACTATCACTTCGATCAAACTCTGCCAGTCGACCCCCGGTTCGATCCTGAGAAGCTGATCCGGTTCCCGTTGTGAGAACCACATCCCTCCGTCGGGCCCAGGCCGCCACGCGCGTGGGTGGATGCCGCCGGGCGACTCGGGGTAGAACTCCAGGCTCGAGGCCGGGTCATCGGAAGTCGGGTCGAGCCGGCAGATCTGGTCTGCCCCCACGTTGGCGATCCAGATATGTCCGTCCGGGCCCGGAAAGGCTCCGGTCAGCCCGTCGAAGCGGGAATCCTCGATCAGGCGGATCGACCTGGCCGGATCCTGAGCGGTCGGATCAAAGCTGCCGACCAGGCCCGCCTCCCGGCTGGTGAACCAGTGCCGGCCTGAAGCATCGGGGGGCGACAGGCCGAGCAGAGGCGGAGCGCCTTCCAGCGGGATGAAATCCGACTCGAGAAGGTCCTCCCCTCCCAGGTCGATGCGACCGAGACCTCCGCGCCCCGCGTCGGTGAACCAGATGTTCCCGTCGGACCCCAGCCGCGGCTGTATGGGCATCGCGTTTTCCCCAAGCGAGACGGAACGTTCCGTCTCGCCAGGTTCTTTCGAGAGGGGCTCGAAGCAGCCGAGCGCCTTCAGTCCGACGTCCGCCCACCAGAACCGGTCCTCCGTATCGACTGTCATGTTCAGAGGCACACCGACGCTCGGACCGGAGAAGAGTTCGATCTCGCCAACGCTCATCGCCCCAACCTATATGGGCTGAAGCTCACAGAAGAGAACTTTCCTATGAGTACGATCGGACCAGTGGCTACCGAACTCCCCTTCATCGACGAGCACTCTGTCGAGGTACCCGCCTCGCCGGAAGAAACATGGGATGCCCTGATCAAGACTTTCGGCTCTTCCGCCAACGGACCGTTCGTCTACTACGCGAAACTGATCGGGGTTGATCCGATTCGCTCGGAAGGCCCGCTCGACCACGTCGGTTCGACCCGTACCGGCTTTCGGGTCACTGCGGCTATCGCCCCCGAACTGCTGATCCTCTCCGGGCGGCACCGGTTCTCCGAGTATTCGCTCGAGTGGCGGATCGTCGGACTGCCGGGCGGAAAGGCGAGATTGAGCGCGGTCACCAGGGCCAGGTTCCCCGGCATCAAAGGTCGGGCCTACAAGGCGCTGGTCATCGATTCTGGCGCCCACGCCCGGATCACTCGCAGGATGCTCGGGTCTGTCGGCAGACAGGCGAGCCGCGGCTAGCCGCGATCGAGGACGGTGCCGTCGGCGGAGCGCAACGTCACCTTGACGTTGATGAACTTCGCCTTCTTCGCAGCCTTCTTCTGAGCCTTGGTCAGCTTGACCGTGGTGACTGCCGATCCGTTCTTCGGTGCGGAGACGCCGGCGGAGATGGCAAACTTCTTCTTGCCCAGCTTCAGGGTGCCGGTCAGCTTGCCCGAGCAGTCCTGGCCGCCGGAGCACTTGATCAGGACCTTGATCGCCTTCCTGTTGGCGGATACCCGGCTGATCTCGGGGCCGGCCGAACCGCCAGACTCGGCCGAGATCGGGACGACCTCGTCGTCGTCACCGGTACCAGGGTCCTCGGTCTCCGAAGGATCATCCGAAACCGGGGTATCGGGGTCTTCGGTGACCGGCGGATCGGTTTCCTCGCCGGGGTTACCGGGCTCGGTGGTCTCGCTGGTGCTGACGGTCAGGTCCTCGGGGGGCGGATCAGCCAGCCAGTGCTGGTAGACACGATTCGCGTTGAGGGCGACCGAGTAGTAGGCGACCTCGTCGATCGCTCCGTAGAACCAGGGGGCCAGCTCGCCGAATCCGACGTAGAAAGTCGAGATCGAGCTCGGACGCCGGGTTGATTCGGTCTTGCCCGTCTCGATCCCGTTGACGTAGATCCTGATGTCAGCGCCGTCCCAGGTTCCGACAACCTGCTGCCAGGCTCCGACCTGAACCGGAACCGAGGAGGTCACAGTCTCGAACATGCGACGGAACTTGAAGTGGCCGTCGTCGATGTAGATCTCGCCAGCGTCGCCATGACCGACGATCGACTGGTCACGGCCGTCGGTCGGGTTGACCCAGGCCTCCATGGTGGACTGGAACCTGGGAGCGGGAATACCGTTGACGAAGCCGTAGCCGCCCTTGCCGAAGAAGTTGCGGGCGCGGTCACCGTCACCGGAAATGCCAACCGGACCGGAATCCTGATCGTTCTTGTATTCCCCGTTGCGGTTGTTGCCCGAGGCGTCGTTCATGAAGAGACCGGCGGGATCGCCGAGGCGGTAGTAGGCGACCGGGCTGTCGGTATTGAAGATTCCGGCGAAATTCTTGACCGTGTAAGTGTGGGTGTGGATGTACTGATTTCCACCCTTGTCGACAACGGTGACTACGAAGTTGTGGACACCGAGGTTGTCCGGCAAAGGAGCACCGTTGACGATCGGGTTCCCGTCCACGGTCGCGGTGCAGCTCGCCACATCGGAATCCCCGGGGAGGTCGTCCGGGTCGAAGCAGCTGAAGTCCGCATTCGGGGTCTTGGTGGGCGCGTAAAGGCCACCGTTCTTGGGTTCTTCCGGATCGGTGTTCGGACCTTCCGTGTTGAAGGGCGAGTTGCCTCGTTCAAGGGACGGGTTGTCCTTGGCGACGCCGATCTTCCAGCGATCGAAAAGGCGATGCTGGCTGACGGCCGTCGAGTAGTACGCGGCTTCGTCCATCTCGCCGTGGAACCAGGGGGCCATCTCGCCGTAGCCGATGTATAAGGTGGAAATGCCGGACGGAGCCTTGTTGGCTGAGTTCGAGCTGGCAACCTGGAGGCCGTTTACGTACAGGCGGGTTACGCTGCCATTCCAGGTGGCGGCGACGTGGCTCCAGACGCCCGGAAGCACGGCTGCGTTCGAGAAGATCGTGTCCTGGACCTGGCGGAAGGCGAGTTTGCCGTCCTTGATGAAGAGCTGTCCGCCACCGCCGTGGCTCATCACCATCATGTCGGCGCCACCTCGCGGCTTGACCCAGGCTTCCATCGTGTAGGCGGTCTTCGGCGCGGCGATCCCGTTGACGTAGCCGTGTCCGTCGCGGGGCGGGAAGTAGGCCGCCTTGTTCTCGGCCGGGTGGTCCAGTTCGCAGACCCGCGGCGGATGCGGGCGACGCTCACAAACGGTGGCACTATCGCGGCGGAGGGCGATTCCGTTCTGGTAGACGCCGTTGCGATGGTTGCCGGAACTGTCGACCATCACATCGGAGCCGAGCGCCTCGTCGAAGCGGTAGTAGGCGAGCGGGTGACTTTCCTTGACGAACTCGCCGTAATCGGGGGGATCGATCGTGTAGGCGACCTTCTTCTTCGAAACATTGCCGGCCCGGTCGACCGCGGTCACTTCGAAGAAGTGAGGTCCGAGATCTTCGTCGTTGATCGGGGTGGCGGTGCAGCTTGCAATCCCGCTGGCCGCGGCAGGGCTGCCGGCGAGCGGATCGGTGCAGTTGAAGATCGGGTTGGGACCCTCGTGCAGCAGGTAACGGTCCTTGTTCACCGGCTTGGTGATCGTGATGTCAGGGGGAGTCTCGTCCACGATCCAGTAACGCTGGGCCGGGGTCGCATCTTCGTTGCCTGCGTGGTCAACCGCGGTTGCGTAGAGGGTGTGGCCGCCCTCGGGCACGTTCAGGTCGTGGCTGTATGGGGGTGAGCCGCCTGGCGACGTGCACTGTTGCCACGGTCCGCCGTTCAACTTGCAGTTGAAGTAGTCGATCCCGCTCGCGTAATCGTTGACCAGCGGGTCACTGCCGCCGAACTCGAAGTGGAAGGTGACACCCGAGTCGTCGTTGTAAAGCGACGGTCCGATCGGGATCGTGGTGTTGGGGTTGGTGCCGTCGACGAAGAAGTCGATCTCGTCGTAGAAGGTTGGAAGGCTTACGTCACTGGCCTGTCCGACCCGGAGGCGGTAAGCGCCATCGGCAAGGGCGTTGCTCCCCTGGACATCGAGTGGGTTGGCGTCACTTGCGGCCCAGGTGTCGCCGGGACCGGGCAGCGCGACATCGAAGGTGTAGACGCCACAGACGTCAGGAATGTCGGAGCAGAAGGGGCCACCCCAGACTCCGGGGGAAGTCTCGACCTGAACGGCGCCGCTGATCTGCGGCTGATAGTCCGAAGGCGGGGGGAAGCTTTCGGGAACTGCGCGCCCCAGGTAGTCGGCAGGTGCCGACTGGAAAATTGTCCCATCTGCTGGGCTATCGATGTAGACAGCGTCGGCGGCCAATGCGGTCGAAGGCGCGGCACCAACACCAACGGCGAGAAGCAAGACCGAGAGCAAGGCAAGGAGGAGCGGACGCGCACCAAACAGACGCCGCGAAGGCATTTCGAGCACCTCGTGCCTGTTCACATCCCCCATACGTCCGCGAACTTACCACACGCCGTTCGGGATTGCACGTTTTTTCTTTGTGAATGCGGGTTTGCGGGTTGTCATAACGCCAGTCACAGCCTCTTAACTTGATTGATTCAAGAAAAGCGCTATAACTTCCGTTGGTGCCTTCGACCGTCGAATACGAGAATCTTCTGCGTGACGCGGAGTTGCGGGTCACCCAACCGAGGCTCGCTGTGCTCGACGCGGTGTACGAAAACCCGCATGCGGACACGAACTCGATCATCGAGACCGTGCGCGGTGACCTTCCCGATGTTTCCCACCAGGCGGTCTACGACGTGCTCAAGGCCTTTACCGACGCCGGCCTTGTCCGCCACATCCAGCCCCCGGGCTCGGTTGCCCGATACGAGTCCCGGGTCGGCGACAACCACCACCACATCGTCTGCCGCTCCTGCGGTGCGATTGCGGACGTCGACTGTGCAGTCGGCCACGCACCCTGTCTTTCGGCTTCCAACGATCACGGCTTCGTGATCGATGAGGCCGAGGTCGTGTACCGGGGTCTTTGCCCCGCATGCGCGACCGAATCCAGCAGCGCCCAATCACCCCGAAAGGAATCCCGTGTCTGATCACCAGAATGAAGACGCCGTCGTCGGCGAGATGAATGACGAAGGCAGCGGCGGCTGCCCGGTCGCCCACAACGACCGCTTCCCCTACCCGACCGAGTCCGGCGGCAACATCGACTGGTGGCCGAACCGGCTCAACCTGAAGATCCTCGCCAAGAATCCTTCCGAGACCAACCCCTACGGCGACGACTTCGACTACGCCGAGGAGTTCAAGACGCTCGACCTCGACGCGGTCAAGGCCGACATCGCCGAGGTGCTGACCACCTCGCAGGACTGGTGGCCGGCCGACTTCGGTCACTACGGCCCCTTCATGGTCCGCATGGCCTGGCACTCGGCCGGTACCTACCGGGTGATGGACGGCCGCGGCGGTGGCGGCCACGGCCAGCAGCGCTTCGCACCACTTAACAGCTGGCCCGACAACGCCAACCTGGACAAGGCCCGCCGGCTGATCTGGCCGGTCAAGCAGAAGTACGGCCGCAAGCTTTCCTGGGGCGACCTGATGATCCTGACCGGCAACGTCGCCCTCGAATCGATGGGCTTCAAGACCTTCGGCTTCGCCGGTGGCCGGGTCGACGAGTGGGAGCCCGACGAGGACGTCTACTGGGGCCCCGAGAAGGAGTGGCTCGGCGACAAGCGCTACAGCGGCGACCGTGATCTGGACAGCAACCTCGCCGCCGTCCAGATGGGCCTGATCTACGTCAACCCCGAAGGCCCGAACGCCAACCCGGACCCGGTCGCCGCGGCGAAGGACATCCGCGAGACCTTCGGCCGCATGGCGATGAACGACGAAGAGACGGTCGCCCTGATCGCCGGTGGCCACACCTTCGGCAAGACCCACGGCGCCGCCAACCCGGAGCCGAACGTCGGCCCCGAACCGGAGGCCGCCCCGCTTGAGGAAGCAGGACTGGGCTGGAGCAGCAAGTACGGGTCGGGTTCCGGCGGTGACACGATCACTTCCGGTCTCGAGGTCACCTGGACCACCACTCCAACCAAGTGGTCAGCCAACTTCTTCTGGAACCTGTTCAGCTTCGAGTGGGAGCTGACCGAATCTCCGGCCGGAGCGCATCAGTGGACGCCGGTCGGCGGAGCCGGTGCCGGCACCGTCCCCCACGCTCACAACGCGGAGGAGCGGATCGCCCCTGCCATGCTGACCACCGACCTCTCGCTCCGCTTCGACCCGGAGTACGAGAAGATCTCGCGCCGGTTCATGGAGAACCCGGACGAGTTCGCCGACGCCTTCGCGCGGGCCTGGTTCAAGCTGACCCACCGCGACATGGGCCCGAAGGACCGTTATCTCGGCCCGGAGGTTCCGGCCGAGGAGCTGCTCTGGCAGGACCCGATCCCGGAGGTCACCCACGAACTGGTCGACGAGGTCGACATCGCTTCGCTGAAGGAGAAGATCCTCGGTTCCGGCCTTTCGATCTCCCAGCTGGTCTCGACCGCCTGGGCCTCGGCCGGCACCTACCGCTCGAGCGACATGCGGGGCGGCGCCAACGGCGGCCGGATCCGGCTTGAGCCGCAGAAGAGCTGGGCCGCCAATGACCCGGCAGATCTCGCCACCGTGATCACGACCCTGGAAGGGATCCAGGCCGAGTTCAACGATTCGGCCGCGGGCGACAAGCAGATCTCGTTCGCCGACCTGGTCGTCCTGGCCGGCTCGGTGGCGGTCGAGGAAGCCGCGAAGAAGGCCGGTCACGAGGTGGCGGTTCCGTTCACCCCCGGCCGCGGCGACGCGACCCAGGAGCAGACCGACGTCGAGTCATTCGCCTGGCTGGAGCCGAAGGTCGACGGCTTCCGCAACTACGACAACGGCGAGAACGCCCTGCCGGGCGAGTACCTGCTGCTGGACCGGGCCAACCTGCTCGGTCTGACCGCGCCGGAGCTGACCGTTCTGGTCGGCGGCCTGCGGGTGCTCGGCGCGAACGCGGGCGGATCGCAGCTGGGTGTCCTGACCGAAAACCCGGAGACCCTCACGAACGACTTCTTCGTGAACCTGCTCTCCTTCGAAACGGTCTGGAAGCCGGCCGACGGGAAGTCGAGCACCTTCGAGTCTTCGAACGGGTGGACCGGCAGCCGGGCCGACCTGGTCTTCGGCTCGAACTCGGAACTCCGCGCCCTGGCCGAGGTCTACGCCTCCGATGACGCCGGGGACAAGTTCGTGACCGACTTCATCTTCGCCTGGACGAAGGTGATGAACGCGGACCGCTTCGACCTCGACTGAGTCATAAGCGGCCGCCTGGTCGCCGAAGGAAATCGAGATGACAGAAGTGGGTCATTATCGCCCCAAACTGCCATCTCGATTCTCCTTCACGCGCGGCCAGCCGTCTTCGTAGCCAAAGACCTCGCGGAGCGGCGCGTGGCCGTAGCGCTCGGAGACGATCTCGATGTGATCCGGAGTGACCAGAGCCGGGTGCGAAACACCGCAGCTCCGGGCGAGAGCCAGAAGTTCGGCCCGCAGATTGACGATGTAGTTGGCGGCCTGGCTTGACTTCAGTTGCGGGTCGAGACCGCGCATCAGCCAGCGCGACTGGGTGGCCACCCCGGCCGGGCAACCTCCGGTGTGGCAGCGCTGCGCCTGGATGCAGCCGATCGACATCATCGCCTCGCGGCCGACGTTGACCATGTCGCAGCCAAGCGCGGAGGCGAACAGGGCCGCGTCGGGGAAGCCGAGCCGGCCGGCCCCGATGAAGACGACATCCTCGGCCAGACGGGCCCGGGCGAAGGCCGAGTAGGCGGTCGCGAAGGCGAGCTTGAAGGGCAGCGACACATGATCGGCAAAGGCCAGCGGAGCCGCGCCGGTGCCGCCCTCGCCGCCGTCGATGGTGATGAAGTCCGGACCGCCACCGGTTGCCGCCATGCGCTCGACGAGTTCCTCCCAGAACCCGAGTTCCCCGACCGCTGACTTGATCCCGACCGGGAGCCCGGTGACCCCGGCCACCTGCTCGACGAACTCGATCAGGCCGTCGACGTCACCGAAAGCGGAGTGCGAAGGCGGGCTGACGCAATCGACCCCGACCGGAACCCCGCGGCATTCCGCGATCTCGGGCGTCACCTTGGCGGCCGGAAGCAGGCCGCCGAGACCCGGCTTGGCACCCTGCGAGAGCTTGATCTCGATCGCCCGGACCGGAGCTCCCTCGACGGTCTCGCGGAGCCTTTCGAGGCTGAAGCGGCCCTCGTCGTCACGGCAGGCAAAGTACCCGGTGCCGATCTGGAAGATGAGCTCGCCACCATGGCGGTGGTACGGGGAAATCCCGCCCTCGCCGGTGTTCTGCAGGCAACCGGCGATCGCCGCACCCCGATTGAGCGCCTCTACCGCCGGCGGCGAAAGCGCGCCGAAACTCATGCCCGAGATGTTCACCATCGAGGCTGGCCTGAAGGCGTGCTTCCGGCCGTGGGCGGCACCCATCGTCTTCGCTGCCGGGACCTCGAAGTCGGGTCCGCTGCCCGGCTCGCCTTGGGCCGGGGCAGGCGCCGGAAAGGGCGAGTGCTTGATGATCACCAGGTTGTCGACCGCCTCGACTTCGTCATCGGTGCCGAAACCGAAGACACTCGGCTGGCCCTCCGACGAGTTCTTGATCCAGCGCCGCTGGTCCCGCGAAAAGGGCCGCTCCTCGTTGTTCGAGGTGACGATGTACTGCCGGAGCTCGGGCCCGAATCCCTCGAGCAGGTAACGGAAGTGACCCACCACGGGGAAGTTGCGGAGGATCGCCTTGCGCCTCTGGGCGACGTCGTAGCCAACCACTGCCGCCAGCGAGGCCAGCGAGGCGAGCGCAATTCCTCTCGTTCGCTTGCGCATGATGGGAGAAACCTAGTGGGTCAGGGACCAGAAGCGGGCAAAGCAAACGGGCCGGCGCTAAATCACCGGCCCGTCTTCAGTTTCGGGAGGTCAGGGGAACGGTGGACCTGTCCGTATGTCCAGACAGAGGGCGCCCAGATATATCGGCAGGTCGTTGAACGGGTCCGTGTTCCAGAACTTGTAGGCCCTCGACTTCGGTCGCGGATCCATCCCGAGGAAGTGGATGTATCCGTGGTAGGAGGGCGCGATGCCCAGCACGCCGACGATCGCCCGCGAGCCGTCGTAACAGGCCACCCGCTTCTCCTGAACCTTGTCCTTCTTCAGGGTTCTCGCTCCCAGCGGCCAGTAACCGGGCTTCAGATAGACACGCAACTTGTGGGCATGGCCCCAGGTCCACCCGGTTCTGAGTCTGAGACAGAGCACACTGACTTCGATCGAGGAAGGACTCGAAACCACGAAGTTCCAGTTCCAGGAGGAGCTGAGGGGATTGCCCGGGTAAAAGCTCTTCTCCCAGACGTTGCCCCCGGTCAGCAGCTTGAAGCCCGGGGCGACCGCAACTTCCTTGCCCGGAATGCAGCTGAGCGAAGCACTCGAGAAATCGCTGCCCGGGAACCAGGCGGTCTCCTTCAGCGGCCGGACCTTGATCTTGTGCTGGTGGCTGTTCTCAACGGTCTTTTGGCCCAGACAGTTCGCAAACAGCTTGACCTGGGCGCGGCCGTCTGCGTTGTTGGTCAGCTCGAAATGCCACTTGGCACCGTCGCCGCCCTGCTGAAGGTCGTTGTAGGACCTGGTCACGGTGACGTCCCGCATGTCGCCGAAGACGCCGATCTGCGGATTGGCCTGATCGACGTTGTCGACCCGCCACATGCCGTCGATCGCGTAGTCACCCGGCTCGCAGTACACATGCTCATGCATGTACTGGCCACCGTTCAGATCGATGTGCTTCTCGACCTTGTAAACCTTGGTGAAGTGCGTGGGTGCAGCCGAAGCGACCGCTGGCAGCAGCATTGCCGCGGCGAAGATCCCCAGGGCGAAAACAAGCAGCCTCCGGACCGGTTTCCTGATGCTCGTGCCTGTGTCCATCTGTAATCCCCCTTCGATCCCTGGCAGGTTGCCCGAATCTGTTGGCGCTGAATCTCCTGTGCCTGCGGCCAAACATGAACGTAACCGCTGCCCCCGCAAATAGCAAGTTTCTTGAGGACGCGCCCTTTCTGCCTGACCATCCACCTGTAGACGGTGGCCGGACCGGTCACGCCGGCGGGTGATCCTCAAAGCCGGATCACTCTGATCCGGTAAGCCTTGTAGAACTTGCCGTAGCGCTCCAGACGGCGGGCGATCACGACCCCGTCCCGGATCGGCGTGATGTGCGAGCCGAGCTTGTAGCGCCGGTTGAAACGCTCTCCGGTCCGGAAGTTGTAGGCGTAGAGGGCCCGGCCGCGGCTCCAGGTGACCCAGTTGGTGCCGATCCGGATCGACTGATGCCACTGGCAAACGTCATAGAACAGGTGGCCGGCCCCCAACAGAACCGAATGGTCCCGGTCACTCCAGAGCCGGAGTTCACCGCGCCAATCGGTGATCACGACATCCCGGCCCCGGCAGACCGACACGGTCGCGTACCAGGGAAGCGGACTGCCGGCGACGTCCGGCGTGAAGGTCTGGATGTCGGCCCGCCCGAGGTTCGGGTGGTCGAGGTCCATCGCTCCGAAGGCGTACCAATGGCGAGCCCGATATTTCCTCAAAGCGCCCGTCCGCCAATTCAGGAATGCGAATCGAAGTTCCCTTCGAAGCTGAACCGGTACCCAGTAACGGCCAATCTCGTAGGCGTCCGAGATCTCCCGGGATCTGGCCAGCGGGATCGTCTTGCCTCCGAGCACGGATCCGGTCCGGGCGTAGAACCCCGAGTTGTCCTCGGCCGGCCTCGAGTGCGGGCAGATCATCAGGACCCGGCCGCCGCCGATGTCCCGGGGATGACAATGCCAGGCACCACGCAGCACCTTGAAGGTCCCCCGCCAGGTGTCAAGCACGACCGGCATGCCGTTTCGTCGCTGGAAGGAGACGTACCGGTCGTTGTCGCTGGCGATCTGGGGCGAGATGTTGATCGCGGTAATGCCCCAGCGCTCGGCCGAAGCCGAGCCCGGAACGATCGCCGCGGAGAGGAACCCGGCCGCCAAGGCGACTGCCAGGAGAACTCGCCTCATCGACGGATCACCCGAACCCGGTAGGCCTTGTAGTACTTGCCGTAGCGTTTCAGTTCCTTCGCCACGACGACCCCGTCGCGAAGCGGGGCGATCTTGCTGCCGGGTGCGAATCGCTGGCCGAAACGCGCGCCGGTGCGGAAGTTGTAGCCGTGAAGCGATCTGCCCTTGCGCCAGGTGACCCACTGCGACCCGATCCGCAACGACTGGTGCCAGCTGCATGGATTGCCGCCGTAGTAGAGCAGGTCACCGTTTCCGATCTTCACGGAACGGTCTTCGTCCCACCAGAGCCGGAGCACGCCTTTCCAGTCCGAGATCACCACCTCCTTGCCCCGGCAGAGAACGGGATCACCGAAGAACGGGTTCGGGTAACCCTTGAAATTCGGTGTGAAGTTCTGGACATCGGCCCAGAAGATGGCCCGCCGGTCGAGGTCGATCCCGCTGCGGACGTTGTAGTTCATCTCCTTGGTCCGGCCGGTCCGCCAGTTCAGGTAGCTGTAGTAGACCGGCCCCTCGCCGCTGGTGGGGATCCAGTATTTGCCGATCTCGTATGCGTCGTAGATCTTGCGGGACTTGATCAACGGCTTCGCCTCGCCGCCGGTCACCGAAGCGGTCTTCGCCCGGAATCCGGTATCGCCCTCCCGCGACCTGTGGTGGGGGCAGATCAGCAGCACCCGGCGGGAACCGATGTCCCGGGGCTGGCAGGCGAAGGCCTTCCTGATCGCGCGGATGGTCCCGGTCCAGGTGTCGAGCACCACCGGGATCCGGTTCCGGCGCTGGAAGGAAACATAACGGTCGTTGTCGGTGGCGATCTGGGGCGAAATGTTGATCGCGGTGATGCCCCACCTCTGGGCTGCCTGTGAAGCCGTAGCCGACACTCCGAGACCGCAAAGGCAGAGCATCGCAACGAACACCAGTTTTCCCCTCATGGTCCTCCCTCCTGGAAATACCTTCTGGAGAGAGTAGTCGCTTTCGCGTGCGTCGCCAAGCCCCGGGGAGCTGACCGGGTCGTCGGTTTGGCGGGCTCAGAAGCTAGGCTGGCGCCATGATCGTGCGGCGCCTTTTCCCCGGGCTGGTCAACATCCGGGAATACGAGGGTTCCCGGCGTCCGGATCTGATCGCCGGCGTCGTACTCGCCGCGATCCTCGTACCGCAGGGGATGGCCTATGCCCAGCTGGCCGGCCTGCCCCCGGTCACCGGTCTCTATACAACCGTGGCCTGCCTGGTCGGCTACGCCCTGGTCGGGCCCTCCCGGGTGCTTGTGCTGGGGCCGGACTCGTCGATCTCGCCGCTGATCCTGGCCTCCACCGCGCCGCTTCTGGCAGGGGGTGATCCAGGCAAGGCGATCGTCCTGGCCGGCATGCTGGCGATCCTGGTCGGCCTGGTCGAGATCGGCCTCGGCATCGGCAAGCTCGGATTCGTCGCCGACCTGCTTTCGAAAGAAGTTCAGATCGGCTACATGAACGGACTGGGCATCACGATCATCATGGGCCAGCTGCCGAAGCTTTTCGGCTTCTCCACCGACGGCGACTCATTCCTGGGTGAGGTGAAGACCTTTTTCCAGGGCCTCGACCAGACCGACCTCACCACTTTGCTGCTCGGCCTGGGGGTGCTGGCGATCCTGCTGGTCTTGCCGAAGATCACGAAGAAGTACCCGGCGGTCCTGGTCGCGGTGATCGCCGCGACCGTGGTCTCGGCGGCCTTCGGCCTCTCCGCTCATGGAGTCGACACCGTCGGCACTCTCCCCCAGGGAATCCCGGCCCCTTCGATTCCGTTCACCGAGGCCTCCGACGTTGTGCCGCTCCTGATCGCCGCCTTCGGCATCGCCCTGGTTTCGCTGACCGACACGATCGCCACCGCCACCGCCTTCGCCAACCGGCGCGGCGACGAGATCAAGGCAAACCAGGAAATGATCGGCATCGGCACCGCCAACATCGCGGCTGGCCTCTTTCAGGGTTTCGCGGTCTCGACCAGCGGTTCGCGGACCGCCGTCGCCGAGCAGTCCGGTGCAAGGACCCAGTTGACCGGCCTGGTCGGGGCGGGGCTCGTCGCCGCGCTGCTGCTCTTCCTGAACGGGCTGCTGGCCGACCTGCCCCAGACCGCCCTGGCCGCGGTCGTGATCGCCGCCGCGCTCTCACTGATGGATCTCGGGCTGCTTCGCCGCTACTTCGACGTTCGCCGCAGCGCGCTCGGTGTGTCGCTGGTCGCCACCGCGGGCGTGATCTTTCTCGGTGTCCTGCAGGGCATCGTGATCGCGGTCGCCCTGGCGATCATCCTCTTCTTCCGCCGCAACTGGTGGCCACATGGCGCCGTGCTCGGTCGCCTCGGTGACGGCCAGGACTGGCAGGGCCTGACTGACTTCCCGGATGCCGAAGAGGTGCCGGGGGTCGTCATCTACCGCTGGGAGGCGCCGCTCTTCTTCGCCAACGCGAGCCGGTTCCGCGAAGAAGTAAGGCGGCTGGTCAAGGAGCGCCAGCCGGCCTGGGTCGTGATCCAGTGCGAGGCGGTGACCGACGTCGACGTGACCGCGGCCGAAATGATCGAGCAGCTCGACCTCGAACTGAACTCGGCCGGCATCCACCTCGCCTTCGTCGAGATGCGCAAGCGCCTCCAGGACCTGACCCGTCAGTACGGTCTGATGGATTCGGTCGACCGCCAGAACTTCTACCCGACCATCGAGACCGCGCTCGCCGCAATCGAAAGCAAGCGCGACGAGATCCCGGGCAACGCCTAGCGTCCCGCGGTTGTCGTCGCGAACGGACGGGCAACCCGCCGCCGGAACCACGCAGAGCGGGTAAGCAGGAGGGCGGCAGCGATGCCGACCGAATCGATCGCGACATCAACCGGACTGCCGTGCCGGCCGGCCACCGAGGTCTGGTGGAACTCATCGCTGATCGCGTAAAGAAACGCGATCAGCGCGGCCCAGGCCAGCGGGTTGCGGGTGACCGGTGCCAGCGCCCGCCACCAGAGCAGGGTCAGCAAGGCGTAGACGCTCAGATGAGCAAGCTTTCGCAGAAGCAGATCCCAGAAACCCAGTCCGGTCGAAAGATCGGGCTGGGCAGACAGCACGAAGATCACCACCATCAGGGCCAGGGGCGGCAGAAAGGCAAAGAGGTTGCGCGGCACGTCAACATGATCCCGAAAAGGGCGGGTGGCCTGAACCGCCTTCCGATCCACCTCGAAGGAGCATTAGGGTTGCCCTGTGGAGGAAGTCGCACTCAGGGTGCCGTCGATCGGGAGTCTGTTTGACCAATGGAGTCCCGAGCCACTCGAGCGAAGGCCGCTCGACGACGATGCGCGGGAACGGATTCTCGACGCCTGGTCCGAGGGCAGGAAGGGCCGGCAATCCCCCGGACGGCTTTGCCTGGTCCTGCCCGAAGCCGAACGTAGGGAGGGACTCGAAGAGGCGATCCTGGCCGCCTTTCGCTTCGACATGAAGGAAACCCGTCTCGACAGTCGACTTCACTGGATCCGCCGGAGCCTGACCGCGAGGGAAAGCCGGATCGGTTTCCTGGTCTTCCTCGTCGCGATGGTGATCTCAGTCCTGATCAGCAGCGGGACCGACGGTGACAGCGTCGAAACGCTGTTCTCCCAGACCTTCGTCGTGATCGCCTGGGTGGCCCTCTGGGGACCGGCCGGCCGCTTCATCCGCGGCGCCTCCTACCGGCTCCAGCAGAAGACCTTCGCCGAACTCGAGCAGGTTCCGGTCGAGATCCGCTGGGAGTAGAGTGCTCCGACCGATGGGCGAGGTAACCGCAGACATTGGAATCACCCTCGACGGCTACGCGAGCGGTCGCGGGCAGAGCCGGGAGAGGCCATTCGGCGACATGGATCCCGAGCAGGTCCACGCCTGGATGTTCGAGCACCGGGAGGACAATCTCGAGGAAGTCGAGGCGATCGTCGACGCCGGTGCCTTCATCATGGGCCGCAAGATGTTCTCGGCCGAGGAAGGCGAGTGGGACCTCGAGTGGACCGGCTGGTGGGGACCCGAGCCTCCCTACCACGCTCCCACCTTCGTGCTCTGCCACCGGCCCCGGCCGAGTGTCGAGATGGAGGGCGGCACCACCTTCCACTTTGAGACCGGCGGGATCGAGGTTGCCCTCGAGAAGGCCAGGGAAGCGGCCGGAGAGCGGAACGTCTCGACCGCCGGCGGACCGGGCACCCTGAATCAGTACCTGGGCGCCGGTCTGGTCGACGAGCTTCGCCTCCACGTCGCGCCCTTCGTTCACGGCGGCGGCGAGCAAATCTTCACGGGCACCGCCGGACTCGAACTGACCCCGGTCAGCTCACGCACCACCCCCCATGTGACCCACCTGGTCTACCGGCGCTGACCTACTCCGCGGGGCCCGCCGGCTTGAGGTCCCAGTTCCACTGAATCGAGCCCGTCTCTTCGTTTTCGTTCTCGCCAACGGTCCACTCGATGTGGGCGGTACAGCTGTCGGATCCCTTCAGCGATCCATCCGGTCTGACGGTGTAGTAGATCGCCTTCTCGCGACACTCGCCGAGGTCGGTGGGAAAGAAGGCCGGGAAGATCGGGTGATTGAACCCGGGCACAGTCCCGTTATCGCTGTTGTTACAGGTTCCGTCGAGCCTGAAGCTGCTGGAGTCCGACCCGTGAAGCAGATAGGTCGAGCCCGGAGCCAGGTCCATGGTCCCGTCCAGGGTCCAGTTGGCAAAGCCATATGTGTCGTCGAAGTTGGTTCCGGTCGACGCAACGATTGGTTCGGTCCCGCTTCCGCTCAGCGAGCAGTCTTCGGTGTAATCGGTTCCGTTGTAGGACGAGGTCAAAGTTCCCTGCCAGTTAAGTTCACCGGAGCTCGCGTACCGGTAGGGAAAGTTGCCCCCGGGACCCGGAACACGGGTGAGGGTGACTTCGGCTGACATGGTCCCGTCGAACTGCCGGGAGGAAGACGAGTTCACGGGGGGCCGCTGATTGGTGAAATCGAACTCGGTCGTGACCTCTGCGGTGCCGACGAATCGCTCCGGATAGCGGCGGTTGTAGTCGCCGCCGACCGTTAGCTTTCCCGAAGAGCGGCAATTGTTGCCGGTCTTGCCTTCGCCCCTGACCTTTGCCGCACAGGCGACGACGAACCAATCCCCCGCGGCCACGGCGGGAAGGCTGGTCTTGATCGTGACCGACTTCTTCTTCCGCGGCTTGATTGCCGGAAGGGTTTTGCTTCCCTTCAATTTGGTGTCGGCCCGGGACAGTTTCCGGTCGCCCGAGAGCAGAAGCGTGACCGGAGATCGGCCGGACTTTCCGTTTCCGGCGTTGCTCACATCGACCTTGGCGACGACCGCCTCGCCGGACTGACTGACAGCCACCTTGGTGATCTTCAGATCGGGCTTCTTTGCGCGCTTCTTCGCGTCAACTGGATCTGGCAGGCCCAACAGACAAAGCAGGGCCAGCAAGGCTGGACCTCGAATTCCCGTGCTCCCGAGCTTGCGTCGCACCACAGTCCCAGCCTTCATCCTTTTCCCTCCGTTTCCCGGATCATTTCCTTGACCTGGTCAGGCGATGAATCGAGCCTAACGCCACCCTGCCCGGCTGTCCAATCGGACCAGGAAGCAATCGATCAACGACCCCGGCCAGATCCGGTTCCTAGATCCGGACCCTGACCTTGAAGGTCGCGAAGCTGGTCGCGGGCTTCTTTGGTTTGCGCTTGCCGACCTTTCGGGACTTGACCACCTGTCTGACGACCAGGTTCCTCTTGTCCACGCGGGTCATCGCTTCAACCAGGCCGCGGCTTGAAGCCTTGACCGGCAGACGAACCAGCTTCCGGCCGCCGGAAGTCACGGTGGTCTTCACCGCGGCACCTAGGGCCTTCCCGTTCTTCTTCGCGGTCAGAGGCGTCAGGGTCATCGCGCACTTCGGCTTGAACTTCTTCGCGCAGGAAACCTGGACATAGAGGTTTGTGCCGTCGAAGGTCGCGGTACTCGCGGTCGGCCTGGCGATGCCCGGAAGTGGCAGTGCCGGAGCGCCGGCCGGGTCGTACTCGAACGAACCAAGGTCACAGGATCCGGCCGGACGGATCACTCCGCGCTGATCGGTCGGCGGGCAGAGATCGGAGCCGGACGAACCGGCCGCGTCGATCGCCGGGCTACCCGGCGCAATTGCCAGGGTGGAAGTAAGGCCACCGTTGTCCGCGAGTGCTCCGAGCCCCGGATCGGACGGCGAGATCAGGCCGACCGGACCCGGGGCGGTCAGGCAATTGCCGGCGCCGATCGCCTGGGAGCTGATCACGAAGCGAGGCGAGAAATGATTGTCGGAAAGACAATCCGGGTCGGAGTCGCCCGGCCCGGGCGAGGCATCCGTGTTGCCGGCCAGGATCGAGTTGACCAGGAGCAAATCGGCGCTGGTGGAGATACCGCCTCCGCCACCGGTCCCGTCCGCATCGGAGTCGGCTTCGTTTCCGGCGACGGTGATGCTGCGAAGCTCGCCGTCGGCTGCGGGGCCGAGATGGATGCCGCCACCGGATTCACCGGACTGGTTGCCGGAGATCGTGGAGTTCACCATGGTCAGGTTGGTGACACCCAGAGCTGCAACAGCCCCGCCGTAACGGGTCGCTTCGCTGCCGGAGATCGTCACGCCGTCGAGGTGGACGCTCCCGAAGTTGATTCGGATCGCCCCGCCGTCACCTTCCCCGCCCTGGACACTCCCTCCGATGAGAGCGATGTCCTCAAGGATCAGCGAACCGGCATCGACTTCATCGTGATCGAAGATCCGGTCGGAACCGATCCCGTCGATCGTCACTTTCTCGCCGGGAGTTGCCGGCCGGATTGTGATCGATCCCGGAAGGATCTGGTCCAGGTCACCGGTGATTCCCTTTCGTTCACCGGCTCCTTCATTGGTCAGCTTGTAGACCCCCTGCGGCACCCGGATCACGTCATCGCCGTCTCCGCGAGGGCAGGTGCCGACCGGGTTGTCGTCATCGGCCGAGATGAAGGCATTCCGCAGCGAGCAGTTGGTGCCCCCGAAGCCATCAACGGTCGAATCAACGGTAATCACGGTCGCGCCGGCCGAAGAAACCAGCACAAATCCGGAGATCAAAACCACGACACCCGCCAGCCACTGCTTCATCCCCATCCCCCAGTCAGTTGTCCGTAACCTGAACTTCAACCTTTTTCCGATCGGCTTCGGGATCAAGCCAGCCGCGGACTCGCGGACGGCGCCCTCTCGGCCGATTGCCGGCGGAGCAGGACGACCGAAATGGCGAGAATCCAGAGCGGCATCAGCATGAAGGCCGGGATTCCGCCGATGCCGGTCAGGCAAAGGCAGCCCATCACGATCGATACCCAGGCGATCCACTTAGGCAGGGTCGCGGTCCGCAAGCCGCCGATGCCTGTGGCCAGCAGGGTGACCGCCGCGCCGACCAGCCACGGCATCCAGGCGTAGTCGGCGAGGATCGCGGCGGACAGGATCGAGTCGTCGCTCAGGCCGGAATTCGCGGCGCCGGCAACCGCGGCAGTGACCATCCCCATCACCGCGATCGCCCCCACGAGAACCGTGCCGCCCATGGCGACCAGTGACGAGTAAGTGGATTCACCCGCTTCACCGGAGCGGAGTGTTGCTCTGAGCCCGACCAGCAACACGGCAAGGAAGAAGGCCGACAGCAAAGCCAGGGGAATGTTGGCGATCATGATCGCGCTCGTGTGGTCGTGGTAGTAGCTCACGACCTCGGCGTGGTTTGCCTTCTCGACCTGTGGGGCGGACCCGGAGGCGAAAATGGCGGCACCGAGCAGCAGGGCCGAGATGATGCCCGCGATCGGAAGCAGCCGGTGGAATCTGTCGTTGTTCACTTGCTCTCCTTGTCGGTCAGATAAGAACGGCACTGGTTCGATGACTTGAACTTCCTCCGAACCGTTCCCGTCGACAAGGGGCACGTTCCCGACTCAAACGGGAAATATCCGGGAATCGCACTCAGGGTCACCCGGCGGCGTAAGAATGTCGGGCATGGACGAAAGCGTCGGGCTCGGCCGAACCGAACCCCGGGACAAACCGGCAGGCCAGTCGCGCCTGGCCGAGGCTTTGGCCTGGCTGATCGGCCTGGTCGCGGTTTCCGCACTGGTCGGATACTGGTCCCTGAACGGGCCCGCCCCCTCGCCGCTCGAAACGCTGGTCGTCTCGATGATCGTCGTGCTGCCGGTCGTCTGCGGGCTGCTGCTGGTCCGTGCCCAGACCGGCAACGCGGTCGGCTGGCTGCTTCTGGCCGAGGGATTGGTCATGGCTTTGATGGCCCTCTCAGACCAGCCGTCGCATGACGCGATCGAGCAAGGATCATCGGCCACCTTTGCCGAACAGCTGGCGGTGCTCTGCTCCCAGAGCCTCTGGCCCTTGATGTTTGCCGGCTTCGCCGGTATCGCCTACGTCTTTCCTGACGGCGGCTTCTTCAACCGGAAGTACCGGCGCTGGGGGCTCGCCGGGGCGGGCGCGGTCACCGTTTTCCTGGCCTTCGAGCTGTTTGCGCCGAGTGGTTTCGAACCGCCCTACCAGGACGTCCCGAGTCCGCTGGCGGTGGCGCCCTTCGCCGCTCCCGACGTGATCCTCTGGATGCTGCTGCTGACCGGACTCGCTTCACTCTTCGCCGCGGCCTTCGCGGTCCGGGCCCGCCTCAAAGCCTCGACCGGTGACCGGCGCCTGCAGATGCTGTGGCTTGCCTGGGCGGCGATCTGGATCCCGGCAACCCTGTTTCTCTGTCTCCTCGACGGGATCGTCTTCGGTGCTGGTGGTGGCGAGGGCCTCCTGACCCAGATCGCCCTGCTCCTGATGGCGACGATGATGCCGCTGGCGATCG
Source organism: Solirubrobacterales bacterium (assembly GCA_020438355.1). GTDB lineage: Bacteria > Actinomycetota > Thermoleophilia > Solirubrobacterales > 70-9 > 67-14. The sequence continues at coordinate 141,258 of JAGQUT010000005.1, forward strand.
GCATCGGCATCCTGCGGTACCGCCTCTTCGACATCGAGGTGGTGATCAGCCGCACCCTCGTCTACGGAACCCTCTCGTTGATCGTCGCGGCGGTTTACGCGGCGATCGTTGCTGCTTTCGCCGCTTTGTTCGGCAGCGCGACCGCGGCCGGGGTGCTCGGCGCGGGGGCCGTCGCGGTGATGGTCCAGCCGGTTCACGCCCGGCTTCAGCGAAGGGTCGATCGCTGGATCTTCGGTGACCGCTCCGACCCCTACGCCGCCCTGCAGAGACTCGACGACCGGTTGAAGGAGACCCAGGCTCCGGAGGAGGCGGTGCAGGCGGTGGTCGAATCTGTGGCGGAGTCGCTGCGGCTGCCCTGGAGCGCGGTCGAGTTCGACCGCGACGGTGAAGGCATGACCATCGCCGCCTACGGCGCCCGCGGCGGAGGCACCCTCGAAAGGCGCGAGCTCTGGCATCGCGGCGAACATGTCGGTTCGCTGGTGGTCGAGGTCCCGAAGGCCCGCCCGCTCTCCGAATCCGACCGTCGCCTGCTCGACCAGCTCGCCGGACATGTCGGCGCGGCCGTGCAGTCGGTGCGCTTGACCATCGACCTGCTGGCTTCCCGCAAGGAACTGGTGACCGCCCGGGAAGAGGAGCGCCGGCGCCTTCGCCGCGACCTGCATGACGGGGTTGGGCCTTCCCTGGCCGCGATGTCGCTTCAGCTCGAGGTCCTCAGGGAACGGGTCAGCGAGGAGGATGAAGCGCTGGTCGACCAGCTCGGGGCCCAGGCCCAGGAGGCGATCGTGGACATCCGCCGGCTCGTCTACGAACTGCGACCACCCGCGCTCGATCAGTACGGACTGGTCAGCGGGCTCTCCGAGCAGGCCCGGCGCATGTCAAGCGAGGCGACCGCCTTTTCGGTTCGGGCCCCGGAGGAAATGCCGGCCCTGCCGGCGGCGATCGAGGTTGCCGTCTACCGCATCGCCCTGGAGGCGATGACCAATGCGGCCCGCCATTCGGGGGCGAGTTCCTGCGAGGTGAACATCTCGGTCGAGGGTCCGGTCAGCCTCACCGTCGAGGACGACGGCGTCGGGATCGACACCACCGCCGCCCACGGGGTGGGTCTGCGTTCGATGCGCGAACGGACGGACGAGCTTGGCGGCGCCTTCGCAGTCGGGGTTCGCAACTCCGGCGGCACGACCCTGCGGGCCGAGTTTCCTCTGGAGGAAACTTGAGCGAGGCAGAGCTCACCGCGGTGATCGCGGATGACCACCCGACTTTCCGGAACGGCCTCAGGTTGATGCTCGAAAACCGTGGTGACATCGCCGTGGTCGGCGAGGCCGCGAACGGGGTCGAGGCCCTGGAGCTGGCGGCGGAGCATCGGCCGGACGTCGTCCTGATGGACCTGCGGATGCCGGAACTGAACGGCATCGAGGCGACCCGCCAGCTGCTCGCCCAACAGCCTGACGCCAGAGTGATCGTGCTGACCATGTTCGAGGACGACGATTCGGTCTTCGCGGCGATGCGGGCCGGTGCCCGCGGTTACCTCCTCAAAGGCGCCGAGGGCGAGGACATCCTGCGGGCCGTGCATTCGGTCGGCAACGGCGACGCGATCTTCGGCCCGGGTATCGCCACCCGGATGATCGAGTTCTTCGCGACCGCGCCCCGGTCCGCTTTTCCCGAGCTGACTGACCGCGAACGGGAGATCCTCGAACTGATCGCCGAGGGCAAGACGAACATGCAGATCGCCGAACGGCTCGTCCTCAGCCTGAAGACTGTCCGCAATCACGTCAGCAACATTTTCAACAAGCTCCAGGTCCCCGACCGGGCCGCCGCGATAGCCAAGGCCAGGGAAGCGGGCCTCGGCCCCACCCCGCTCGACCAGACTTGAATTCCAGGCGCTAGTCGCAGGCCGCCCTGGCTTTGCTTCGCGCCAGCCGAAGCGCGCCCTGGGCTTTCTTCGCGTTCTTGCCCGCCCGGGTCGATTGCCTGCGCGCCGCCGCCTTCTTTGACTTCTTCGCCTTCTTCAGGCGAGCCGCGGCATTGGCGGCGTTTTTCCGGGCCCGGGTTGCCGTCTTGCTCGCGGCCTTCACCTTGTCCTGAGCCTTCTTGCAAGCGGCGTTGTCGGGGTCATCCGGATCCTCGGGAGGGTCGGCGAAGACCTGGATCTGGCTGGTCGGAATGTCACCCAGCCCCGGCTGGCCCCCGTCGGTCATCCCGTTGACACCAGAGGAGCCGCCGCTCGGCTTCACCGTCATCTCGAAGACGATTGGCTGCCCGCTGATCTGGGAATGGCTGGTCCGATAAGAGTGCTGACGGTTCCGATCAGAACCTCTGTGCGGCCGACGATGCCCGAGTTGTCGGGGGTGACCGCAAGTCCCGGAATGCCGGGGCTCTCGAACCTGAACTGGACCAGACTCTCCGCCCCGTTCTTGAATATCCAGGGGTTCTCCTGAGCGATGATCTCCGGCGCGACGAGTCCCGGGGCCGGAGTGAACTCGAGAAACTCCGATTGCGAGGAGCTGAAAGACGAGTCGACCCCGCCCAGGTTGTACTCGGCGAGCTGGCTGCCACCGTTGGCAGGCGAGCGGTTTTCGACCAGGTAAACGGGAATGTCGAGTTGCGTCCCGGACTTGAACGCCGACGGCAGGACCTTGATCTCGAGCGAGTAGGTCGTCCCGTCCGTGAACGCCGTCGCCCCCGCCGGAACGACCACCAGGCCGCACAACACAGCAATCAAGGCAGCCAGACCGCGCAGGCCCCACCTGCACTTCCCCTCGTCTTTCCCCATGAGGCCACCCTCGCATGTTTGAACCAATTGCGCCAGTGCATTTCCGGTGCGTGTCAGAAACTACGGTCTTCGACGACACCCCCTTCCATGACCCGTCCACGCCTCTACCTCAACTTTGTCACTGAACTCGAATGGCTGATCGCGCTCGAGTTCGGTCGCGTCGATGACGCCCAGCCGCCGGAGAACTGGCGTGGCGTGAGCGACTCGTTCGGGTTCCTCTGTGAAGGACCGGGTGGCCGCGCCTACCGGCACCTGCGCCACTACACCGAGATCGCCCCCAGTGGCAGCTGGAACTGGTGCTGGTACGGCAAGGCCGCGCGTGACGTCGGCGAAACGACCGAAGCGATGAGAGCCTTCGCCACCGCGATTGAACTGGAGCAGGAAGGCGACCAGGAAACCGACGCCCACGAACTCCTCGACGAGCTCATCGGCCGGAACGATTAGTTGATTCGGCGCTCAACTCGCGAGGCGTTCTAGACCGTGTAGCCCTTCTCGCGTCTGCCCGCGATTTCCGCCGCGAGTCTGAGTTCTCCCAGAATCGATTCCACTACGGAATCGATCAGTTCGATCGTCTCGCGGCATTGCTTTCGGCCAACCTTGTTCACCAAGGGCACGATCGATCCAGCAGCCATTTCGGTGACGACCTCGCCCGGGTCCTCACCCGGGTACGCATCCTCCGGAAGCATGTCGATCAAGTTGCCGAGAGTTTCAGTGACGAATATTCCTGACTTGATCAACGTGAGGGTCAGGGCCCACGCGTCATTTCTCTCGAATCTCTCGGTCCGGTCCCTGCTCCACTCGGGTCCTCGGGCCGGGGGGCGCCCTTTCACCTTCGGCGTCGAACGACGATTACATTGCGACCTGCTCTTCTTGCCCATACCCCTTAACGGATCCAGCACAGGAAACTCGCCCCCGATGTAGGCGGGGACGGGCAAGTTCAAGGCAACGAGAAGCCTCTGCCAAGAATGCGAGGATGTGGGTCATTGACTGAACCGTTTGCCGAAATGCTCACCGGTGGCCACCCCAACTCGCTCGGACGCACCGAGCAGGTCGTCGGGATCGTGGTCGACGACAGGAATCGACTCGACGAGCTCTTTGCCTGTCTCGATAGCCCCGACGAGTTGGTCCGCATGCGGGCGGGAGACGGACTGGAGAAGGTCTGCCGGGAGCGACAAGAGTGGTTCGTGCCCTGGGCTGACCGTTTCCTCGCCGAGTTCGGGAGGATCGATCAACCATCGGTGAAGTGGCATACCGCGCAGATCCTCGATCATCTTCGGGCAGATCTCACGGACCAACAGCGCCAACAGGCAAACGACCTGCTGATCCACTACCTCGACGAGTCCGACGACTGGATCGTCCTCAACACCAGCGCGGGCATCCTCACCCGGTGGGCCGGCCCGGATCCAAAGCTCGCCCGATCGCTACGCCCCCGGCTCGAGCGCCTCACCAACGACCGGCGCAAGTCCGTCGCCCGCCGCGCCACGAAGTCCCTGGAATCACTCAACTGGCTGGAGCACCAATGAATCAGAGCATCGCGTTGGTCACCCTCGGGGTCGGCGACTACGAACGCGCCAAGGCCTTCTACAAGGCGCTCGGATGGGAGCCGACGCGGGAGATCGAAGAGACCGCCTTCTACCAGGCGAACGGGGTGGTCCTCGTCCTCTGGTCACGGGCAAAGCTCGCCGAGGACATGGGCATCGCGGACGACGGCGCGACCTGGAGCGGGGTAGCCCTCGCCCACAACGTGAGCTCGCGCGAAAAGGTGGACGAGATCATCCGCCTGGCCCGGGACGCTGGCGCCGAGATCACCCGCGAACCGGCCGAGACCTTCTACGGCGGATACGCCGCCGGCTTCCGCGACCCCGACGGCCATGCCTGGGAGATCGCAAACAATCCGGGCTTCGAACTCGACGCCGACGGCAGCATCAACATCGATCCAGAAGGAGGATGACCGGACCCGAGGGTCTGTCTAGCTCTTCTTGCAGCCGAGCTTCCGGAAGGCGGCCTTGGTCCAGTACTTCGCGTTCGGGAAGTACTCGCCCATCACCTTCTTTTCGGATCCCGGCTTCTTGATGTTCTGGGGAGCCTGCTTCCAGGCCGGATCGACCGCCATGAACCGCATGTACATGGTGTCGATGTAATCCCGCGCCGCCGGGTCGGGGTAGTTCTCGCCCTCGCCGAAGTTGATCCACTGGTACCCGCAGGCGGGCCGGGCATTCGCCGGCCGGTCCTCCGCCCGGCCGACCACGACCGTGTACCGGCGCTTCTTCGTGAGTGGCACCTGCTGGTCGTAGACGCAGTCGTAACCGAGCCCGGTCACCGGCGAGGATCCGCTGCAGAGCGACCAGTAGCGGACCTGGTACTTCTTCGGGGTCCAGCGCTTCGCCGCGGGCAGGGACTTGGGGAAGGTCGGCATCTTGCCCGAGAAGGTGATCAGCGGCCCGTACTTGAGACTCACCTCGGTCAGCAGATAGCTGGTGTCAGGGTTGCTCTGGAAGCCACCGCTCTCGGTCGGCGGATAGGTTGATTCGCGCTCGAAGGGGTCGGTAATGAAGATTCCGGCCACGTTGTAGAGCGCATTCCAGAACTTCTCCCACCTGGGCGGATTGAAGGCCGGGGCGTTGACGGGGTCGGGCGAGTCGGCAACCAGCTGCTTCCACAAGGCAGCCGGGAAGGTCGAGGTGCTCACGTCGAAGATCGGGTCGAGCTGCGCGCAGGCCTGCTGACCCTGCAACCTGGTTCCGTCGGCCAGGTTGAGAACCACCTTCGGCAGGCCGGCGTCACCGGTTCCGTCCCGGCCGCGGTCGGGAAGGTAGTTGCGGATGCTCATTCCGAGCCTGGTCTCGGGGTCGATGGTCTGGGTGTAGATCGTGTTCGGTGCCCGCTTGGCCGGGATCGGGCCGGAGACGACGTGGAAGGTGTACTTCCTTGGACCGGCCATCCGCTTGTTGCCCGGCTTGAACGGATTGACCGAGCCCTTGTCCGGCCTGATCCGGATGTCGCGGAGGCTGTCGGCCGAAGCGATCTGACCGAGTTCTCCGGGACGACCGAACATGGTCCAGGACATGTAACGCAGGTACCCGAACTTCCCGTGGAAAGTCAGGCTGGCACCCTCGGGGAGTTTGTACTGGGCGACGAAGTAGGTCGAGCCGACGTCCGGGTAGAGGTTCGGCTTCTGGATCGGGATCGCGCCGGGGAGGTTGGCGTAGTCCATCCCTTTCGGCGGCGCCCAGAAACAATTGTTCTTGTACTTGTTGTTCGTTTCGACCGCAAGGCGGTGAGGCAGGTAGTTGAGGCTGGCGCTCGCCGTAGCGGCCGCGAAGCCCGCGAGGGTGACGAGTCCGACAAGGACCGCCAGCACCCGCGTCTTGGTGTGACGTCCGTTTGCGTTGCGGTTGGCCATGCGTGTCCCTTCTCCTCGGTGCCTGATTCTCTCCTTCACAACCGTAGCGCGCTTATTTATATTTTGTCAAGTTGATATTTCGTAAATAGTCTGGACCGAGTAGTACGATCAGCCAAGTGCCTCCGACTTCCACCGACAAATCCGCTGCGGTAGCCGCCTCAAGGGGGCCCAGACGACTCAGCAAGGACGCGCGCCGCATCCAGTTGATCGAGGCGGCGATGCCGGTGGTGGCCCGGGACGGATTCAGCAGTTTCAGCCTCGATGAAGTTGCCGACCGGGCCGATGTGACCCGCAATCTCCTCTATCACTACTTCCCTGACGGAAGGAGCGACATCATCCGGGCGGTTGCCGAGCAAGCCGGCCACGCCCTCACAGACGATTGGGTGACCGACGAGTCGATCCCGCTGCCGGAGCGGCTGGTCATGAACAACGCCCGGATGGTTGCCCACGCCATGGAGCCGAGTGACGAGTGGGTCATTTACCAGCTGGCCCGCGGCTCCACCGATCCCGAATTGAGGGCCGCGATCAACCACTTCACCGAGATCGTGATCACGGCCGTCTCATCGAACAATCTCGGCACCGAAGACCCGCCGCCCCTGGCCAAGGTGGCGCTGAAGGGCTACCTGGGATTCTTCGGGACCGTCCTCGACGAAGCCAGGGAAACCGGAACCCCACCGGACCTCCTGGTTGACCTGCTCGGCGAAACCCTGACCGCCGCACTCAAAAGCGCCAAGCGCCACACCAGCTGAGGACAGGTCGAAGCTCTCCACGCTTCACCCGGCGAGCTCTTTATGCGACCACGATGGCCGCGGTTATGGCGAGCACCACGGACTGGTGGATGGCGACGAGAACGCCGGGGGTCTTCGGCTTGAGATTCACCGCGTGAAAGAGCAGGAAGCCCACGACCACCTGGGCGACGGCCAAATAGAACGCCACCGGGTAATCCGGCATCACGGCACCCAGGGCCGCCACCACCATCAAGGCGGCGAACAGGTGGATGATCATCACCACCTGCGGGGCGCGCTGCGGCCAGGAGAAGGCTCCTATCGGCTGGCCGAAGCCGCGATGGCCGGTGGTCATGCCGCCCAGGAGCACAGCGAAGAGCACCACACAGAGTGGAGGCGTATCGCTCAGATAGGACCAGAAGTTCACTCCGGGCTGATAGATCGTCATCAGGTAACTGATGAACACGCCGTAGGCGAGAAGGCCGTGAACACCATGCACCAAAGAGGGAAGCCGGCCGGAGAGCACATGGAGCGTCCCCATCCCCAGCGCGGCCGTCAACACGATCAGGACCAGGCCGTTGATCGTTGCCGAGCTCGGGGCCAGGGTCACCAGCACGAGACCGATCAGGCCGACCAATGTGGCGACGATCCGATGGGCCGCCTCCGGGTCGCCCTTGATCAGGAGCATCCAGATGTTGCTGGTATACGGCCAATTGGTGCCCAGCGAGAGCCCGAAGCCGAACCCCTCGACGAAGCCGCCGAGCAAAATCAGGATCGCGGCCAGCACCAACTGGGTCAGGAAGAGGCCGCTGGCTACGGCCCCCTCGCCCGAATCCGGGACGGTGAGACCACGCACGATGCCCGCGACCACGGCAGCCAACACGAGCCCGGTGATCAGGAGCCTGACCACTCGAACAGTGGCGGTCACCTCGCCCTCCACCACGGAGGACTCTGAGTTCGGGGGGAAAGTGGAATGGCCGATCTGCCGGATTTTAGAGCTGCAACAGCGGAATAGAATGCGGTGAATTACGGGTCCGACAGCCGACCCCACGCGGGCTGGTCAAGGAGGACAAGCGGATCGGCTCACTTCGGCCAACGATTAGCTGATTCGGCGCTCAACTCGCGAGGCGTTCTAGACCGTGTAGCCCTTCTCGCGTCTGCCCGCGATTTCCGCCGCGAGGCTGAGTTCCCTCAGAATCGATTCCACTACGGAATCGATCAATTCGATTGTCTCGCGGCATTGCTTTCGACCAACCTTGTTGACCAGAGGCACGATCGATCCAGCAGCCATTTCGGTGACGACCTCGCCCGGATCCTCACCCGGATACGCATCCTCCGGAAGGATGTCGATCAGGTTGCCGAGAGTTTCAGTGATGAATATTCCTGACTTGATCAAGGTGAGGGTCAGGGCCCACGCGTCGTTTCTCTCGAATCGCTCGGTCGGGTTCCTGCTCCACTCGGGTCCTCCGGCCGGGGGGCGCCCTTTCCTCTGCGGCTTCGAACGACGATTACGTTGCGACCTGCTTTTCTTGCTCATGCCCTTTAACGGATCCAGCACAGGGAATTCGCCCCCCCGATGGAGGCAACAAGCCCCTGGCTCACCTTTGCGATGAGCGATCTCCACTCCGCGCGGCGAGTAGCTGGCGCCTGACCTGAGAGCGTGGAACAGGCTACGGGTAACTCGAGCCGAAAGTGCAAGGATGTCGGTCATTGGCATCGACTCGTTGTTTTTAGTTCTGTCAGTATTTTAGGTGGTAAAATAACCTAAATGTCTGACGTAGATCACGAGAGTCTCTATCGGCTGGCGGAGTCACAAGCCGGGTACTTCACCGCCCAGCAGGCGATCGGGTCGGGCATGGATCGAAGCACCCTGCGCCACCACGCGCGCCCCGGCGGACGCTATGAACGGATCAGGCGCGGCCTGTTTCGTCTGCGCCATTTTCCCTCCAGTCCCCACGAACACGTGATGGCCGCCTGGCTTCCGCGTCGCGATGCCGGCGCTGTGGTCTCGCACGAGAGCGCTCTCGAGCTGCTCGAGCTTTCGGATGTGATCCCCAATGCCGTTCACATGACTCTCCCCCGCTCGGAGCGAGGTCAGAGGCGCCGCAACGGGATCCAGCTCCACTTCCCAAAGAACGATCCCGCGAAAGAGGAGATCAGGCAAGTACAGGGACTTCCTGTGACCAGCCCGGAGCGAACCATTGTTGACGCACTCAGAGGAGGAACCCAGCCGGAACAGATCGAGATGGCCATCCACCAGGCCCTCGAACGAGGGATGACGACGCCCCGGCGACTCCGGGCATCAGCGTCATCTAGCTCCGAACGAGCGCGCAAGTTCGTTGAAGCCAGCATCGAGGGAGCGTCCCGATGAGGTACCAGGACGCCGCCTCGTTTCGCCAAGCGCTTGAACAACGCCTCAAGGATCGGGCAGACGGCGACGGGGCGCTTCTGGCACGGATGCGCAAGCGTGTTGCCTTCGACCGTCTGCTTGTTCGCCTAGCCGCCGTTGCCCCTGAACGGTGGCTGCTGAAAGGAGGGTTCGCACTCGACCTTCGCCTCTCAGCCAGGGCAAGGAGCACCAAGGATGTCGATATCGAGTGGCGAGCCGAGGACGAAGCGTTGCTTGACATCCTCCTCGACGCGGCGACCCACGACTCCGGCGATTTCTTCGTCCTTACGATCGAGGGAACGGACGCGCCTGAGGATCGTCTCGGCGGGAGCCACCGATTCAAAGTGAGCACCTCCCTGGCCGGTCGCCCGTTCGAATCGTTCGTGCTCGATGTCGGGCACCGAGAGACTCAGGAAATCCGGTCTGAGACCCTGCGCACCGATGACCTCCTCACCTTCGCTGGAATCGAGCCGGTCGAGGTCGAAGCCATCGCCCTAGAGGTCCAGGTCGCCGAGAAGCTTCATGCCCTCACCCGAACCTACGAAGGCGGTCGTACCAGCACCCGCACCAAGGATCTGGTGGACATCGTTCTGATCTCCACCCTGTCCAGCCTCGATGCCGAGAGTCTCAAGCGAGAGATCCAAGAAGTCTTCACCTCACGTGGCACTCACCCAGTCCCGTACTCGGTGCCGTCCCCGCCACCGGAGTGGGATCAGCCGTTCCAGCACCTGGCCAGCGAGGTGGGGATACCGAGCAAGGTCACCGGTGGTCAGCGGGCTGCAGCCGCCTTCCTGGACCCGATTTTGAGCGGCGAGGTCCCGGCCGGGACCTGGGAACCAGAGAACCAACGCTGGGAGAAGTCTGGATAGGACGAGGGGAGACCGCGAGGCCCCTGCCAAGGCCGATCCAGTCGAAAATGGAGGAATAGCGGGGGCAGGATTCGAACCTGCGACCTTCGGGTTATGAGCCCGACGAGCTACCTGACTGCTCCACCCCGCGGCGGACCAGCGATTCTAGCACCGAAAGGCTTTTCGGCAGGCTGCCAGACCCGGTGGGCGTTGGAGCCCGCGGAGGCGAGGGGTTAGTCTCACCGACGTGGATCGCAAGTGGTTGTCTCTCGTCGCCGTGATCACCGGCATCTTCATGCTGCTGATCGACGTCACCATCGTCAACGTCGCTCTGCCGGACATCGGCACCGACCTGAAGGCGTCGTTTACGAGCCTCGAATGGGTGGTCAACGCCTACACGCTGACCCTGGCATCTTCACTGCTGGTTTCCGGCTCGCTGGCCGACCTGATCGGCCGCAAGCGGGTCTTCGCCGGCGGCCTGGTCATCTTCTCGCTCGCCTCGCTGGCCTGCGCGCTCTCCGAATCGTCGCTGATGCTCAACCTGATGCGGGCAGTGCAGGGGATCGGCGGCGGCATGATGTTCTCGACCTCGCTGGCGATCGTCGGGCAGACCTTCCACGGCCATGAGCGTGGCACCGCCTTCGGGATCATCGGCGCGACCACCGGGGCCGCGGTAGCGATCGGACCGCTGGTCGGCGGCCTCCTGACCGACGCGTTCGGCTGGGAGGCGATCTTCTTCGTAAACGTGCCGATCGGGGCGATCGCCTTGCTTCTGACTATGCGCAACGTGGACGAGTCCAAGGACCCGCACCCGGCCGGAATCGACTGGCAGGGCGCGATCCTCTTCACCGCCGCGCTCTTCCTGCTGATCTACTCGCTGGTCCACGGCAACGATGAGGGCTGGGGCAGCTTCGAGATCATCGGCTCGCTGGCCCTCTCGGCCCTGCTACTGCTCGCTTTCGCGGCGGTCGAGTTGCGCAAGGAACACCCGCTCTTCGACCTCTCCCTCTTCCGCCGGCCCGCCTTCGTCGGGGCCTGCGTGGTCGCCTTCTGCATGTCCGCCTCGCTCTTTGCCCTCTTCCTCTTTCTCACCTTCTACATCCAGGGCGGCGTGCTCGGATACACCCCGCTTGAGGCCGGTCTGAGGTTCCTGCCGATCACCGGCATGATGCTTCTGGCCGGGCCGATCGCTGGCCGCCTGACGACCAAGGTCCAGGTCCGCTATCTGCTGAGCGGCGGACTGCTCGGGGTCGCGGTCGGGATCTTCCTGCTGCACGGGATCGACGTGAACTCCGGCTGGACCGCGCTGATCGTCGGATTCGTCGTCGCAGGCATCGGCTCGGGCTTTGTCAACCCGCCCTTGGCTTCGACCGCGATCGGCGTCGTCGAGCAGCGCCGCTCCGGCATGGCTTCCGGGATCAACGCGACCTTCCGGCAGGTCGGCATCGCGGCGGGGGTGGCCGGGCTCGGGGCGATCTTCCAAAGCCGGGTCGGCAACCTGTTGGCCGAGCAACTGGCCGGCACCAAGGCCGCCTCACACAGTGACCAGATCTCGGCCGCGGTCACCGCCGGCCAGACCGAGACCGCGATCAGCCACATCCCCCATACGGTCGGTGCGGCACAGATCGACCAGCTCCGGGAAGCCGCCCACTTCGCCTTCATCGGCGGCCTCAACACACTCTTCCTGGTCACCTGCGCGATCGCTCTGGTCGGTGCGATCGGTGGCCTCCTGCTGGTCCGCCAGAGCGACTTCATCGCCCCGCCCGGCCACGAGTAGCGGGTTGGACCGCAAGTACCAACCGCGCCGGACTCCAAACCCCTCCAGCCGGTCGCGGTTGAGGAGTAACCTCAGTTGGTAGTTGCCTAAGCAACTCTTATTTCACAAGGAGGTTCATTATGGACGTTGTTCTGCTGGTCGGGCGCATCCTCTTCGTGCTCCTCTTCATCAGCTCGGGTATCGGCCACATCAGGAACCGGGAGATGCTGGCCGGCTACGGTGCCCAGATGGGGATGCCGGCACCGAACCTGCTGGTTCCGCTGACTGGAGTTCAGCTCCTGGTCGGATCGGCGATGGTGCTGCTCGGAATCTGGGCCGACGCAGGGGCGTTGCTGATCGCGCTCTTTCTGCTACCGACCGCCTTCGTGATGCACGCCTACTGGAAGATCGAAGACCCCGAGGCCAGGCACGGCGACCAGATCCACTTCCAGAAGGACATCGCCCTGCTCGGCGCCGCCCTGATCACCTTCGTGCTGTTCCAGCAGTACGGCAACGACCTCGGCCTGATGATCACCGGGCCGCTCTTCTGAAGCCACGACAAGAACGCCGTTTGCCCACACTTTTTGTGGGCAAACGGCGTTCTTGCGACGGTCATCTCGGCGAGAGATCCGACGTGGGTAAGGCGTGCGCAAGGGGCCTCTGGATCATCGAGGTTGAAGTTTTCGGTCGATGAGACCGAAAACTTCAACCTCGATGGCTCGAATCCGGGGCTACCGGCCGCGAACGGGCTGGTGGCCCGCCGTTGCCCCTGTGCGGCGCAGGCCGTCGGCACGCGGCGCCGGTCGTCGGCGTGCGGCGCAGGCCGTCTGCACGCGGCGCTGGTCGAGGGCAGAGTGCTGGCGACGGGTTCCACAGCCTAGGGCTGGGTGGTCGGGCGGATCAGCAGCTCGTTCAGGGAGACGTGGGCGGGGCGGGTCACTGCGTACTCGATCGCGTCGGCGATGTCATGGGCCTGGAGCGGCTCAACCTTCGCGATCCGTTCCTTCAGCTTCTCGTGGACCTCGGGGCGGTTGTGGCCCTGCAGCTCGGTCTCGACGAAGCCGGGCTCGATGATCGTGACCCGCACCCCATGTCGGCTCGCCTCCTGGCGAAGGGCCTCAGAGACCGCGCCGACCCCGTGCTTGGTCAGGTTGTAGACGCCGGCACCGGCGGTCGCGACCCGGCCGGCAACCGAGGAGATATTGACCACGTCGGCGACCCCGCGCGGCGAATCCTCCTGTGCCTTGAAGAGATGCGGCAGGGCGGCGTGGGTGGTGTAGAGCAGACCCTTGAGGTTGACGTCGATCATCCGGTCCCACTCCTCGGTCGGGGCGCCGTGGATCGGGCCGAGCAGCATCACACCGGCGTTGTTGACCACGATGTCGAGCCGGCCGAAATCCCCGACCGTCCGCTGGACGGCGGAGACAGCCTGCCGCTGGTCGGTCACATCGGCCTCGACCGCGAGCGCCGTGTGGCCGCGACCTGCGATCTCCTTGGCGAGCTTCTCGATCCGGTCGGTCCGCCGCGCGACCAGCGCCACCTTCGCGCCCTGGGCGGCCAGAGCCCGGGCCGTCGCCTCGCCGATCCCGCTGCTCGCCCCGGTAACCAGGGCCACCGTGCCTTTAAGCCTGTCCGCCATCTTTCACCCTTCTACGGTTTGGTTATGACCGAGCATAGCCGCGGCCAATATCCTTGAACCTTGGCCGCCACCCTTCCCAAGAGCGAGTCGTCGGTCCGTGTTGCGGTTATCGACATCGGAACCAATTCGACCCGGCTGCTGATCGCCGATGTCGAAGGCAACCGGGTCGACGAGATCTATCGCGAGAGCCGGGTCACCAGGCTCGGTCGCGGGGTCGACTATTCCGGGCAACTTTCGAGCGAGGGAATCGAGGCGGTCTGCGGCACGATCGCCGAGTACCTGCCGCTGATCCGCAGCGAGGAAGCCCGCGAGATCATGGTGATTGCGACCAGCGCGGTTCGCGACGCCGAGAACGGCGATGCCTTCGTGGCCGAGCTGCGGGAGCGCTTCGACCTCCGGTGCCGGGTGATCGACGGCGACCAGGAAGCGAACTACACCTATCTCGGCACCTGCTCCGGCCGCAGCGCCGACCGAACCCGGAACGAAACTCTGCTGGTCATTGACATCGGCGGTGGCTCAACCGAGATGATCGTCGGCCGCGGACCTGACCCGGTCTTCCACACTTCGCTCCAGGCCGGTGTGGTCCGCCACACCGAAAGGATCCTGACCGGCGACCCGCCCAGCTCGGCCGAGCTGGAGGCGCTGGCCAAGGACATCGACAAGCTGGTCCAGGCCTCGCTCGAGGGCATCGACATCCCACCAGTAGACCGGGCAATCGCCGTCGCCGGCACCCCCTCCTCGCTGGCCGCAATCGACCTCGAGCTGGAGCCCTACGACCCGAAGGCGGTCGAGGGCCACCGGCTGCCTCTGCGCACGGTCCAGTGGTGGCTGTCCAGGCTCGCCTCGATGCCGCTAGCCGAACGCCAGCAGGTGCCCGGCCTTCATCCCGACCGGGCCCAGGCGATAGTCGCCGGGGTGGTGATCCTGATCGAGATCATGCGCACCTTCGATCTGCTCGAGATCGAGGTATCAGAGCACGACATCCTCTACGGCTGCGCGATCACCGCAGCCGCGACGGCCTGAGCCCGACCGGTCAGCCGCCGCCCAGGATCCGCTTCTTCTCCGCGGCGAACTCTTCCTCGTCAAGCACGCCGGCCTCCTTGAGCCTGCCGAGCTGCTCCAGCTGATCCAGCCGGCTCCCGCCGCTGGAGGGTGGCTCTGCAGGCAGAACCGCAGTTTCAGGTTCGGGCTTCGGGGCAACTGCCGCTTCGCCACCTTCCTTGCCTTTACCCTTGCCGCCGATCTTCGGCATCGAGATGTTCTTCGGGCGGTCAGCCCAGACCTCGCCAACTCGCTTCCGGGTTCTGTCCCCGAACTCCCGCAGTCCTGCGTAGTCGGCATCCGGGTACTCGAGCATGATCTGCCGCCGGAAGAACCAGAAGCCAGCCCCGGCCATGAGAATCACCGCAAGACGGATCAGGAACTCGCGTCCGTCTCCGGCACCCATGATCAGGAATACGAAGGCAACCAGCCCGAGCAGGCCGAAGCTCACCGCCGGGTACTGGCCGAAGGGAACCGCGAGGAACTCGCGCACCTTGCCGGAGGCCTTGGTCGGGGCGATTACCCAGGAGACGACGAGCAGGGCTGCCGCGAACCAGATCACGTCCCAGGCAACGGACTTGAGCAGCTCGGTGGCGATGTCCCAAGCGGCGTGGGCGGCCGGCTGAATGTCCGGGTCAGCGAGTTCGGGGACCAGCACGTTGCCAGCAACCGATCGCAGGACCAGGACCAGCACCGCCGAAAGGACGAGGGCGGCCGCGAGCCAGAGGAGCGTCAGCCAGCGGTAACCGGGCGAAAGGAAGACTGCCAGCGCAATCATCGCGAGGGCGAGCAGCGCCGAGACGAGGGCCAGACCTCGAATCAGCTTGGCGATCGTCTGGATCTGTTCCAGTTCGCTGGATTCGACGATCTCGATGTTTCCGACCGAGTCCGGAATCCGGTCTCGCGCCTGGTCTCCAAGCCCCACTTGGTCGGCGATCTCGATGATCAGCGGCTTCAGCTTCAGTTCGACCTTCCCGCCGCTGGTGCTGGTGAACTGGCCCTTGTCCTCGATCACGTCGATCAGGGTTTGATGGGCGGCGATATTGGCTGATTTCCAGGCTGACTGGACCTGGTCGTTCTCCAGGGCCCTGAGGGCGAGGGTGTCAGCACCCTGGCGGGCGGCACCGGCAAGCGGGCCTGCCAATGTGTCACCGAGGCTGGAGTTGATGTCGTCAAGACCCTTTTCGAGCTCGCCCTGGACATCGACATTCGCGTAGAGCTCATCGACGGCGTAGGTTGCGACCTGCTGCTGGATCTCGGGGTTCTGCAACAGTTTCAGGGAGGTATCTCCCCACTCCTGCGTGTCGAAGACCTGACGATCAACCCAGGTGGAGAGAATCGCCAGGAAGGTCAGGATCCCGGCCAGGACGATGGTGAAGCGGACCCACCCGAGATGCGGCCGTTCCTTGGTCAATTCAGTACTCCCCGATATAGGTTCTTCCCGACGATAGGCGGATCCTAGCCGTCGCCCGTTGACCGCGCTTACCCTCGGTAGCTTGAAATACCCGGAGCGGGATTCGAACCCGCACGCCCCCGAAGGGACAGCGGCTTTTAAGGCCGCGGCGTCTACCGTTCCGCCATCCGGGCACCCCAAGCCTAGAACCTGGGCCGGGTGCGGGCCGATCGGCGTACAATGGGGGTGCGAACCAATCTTTAGGAATTGGAATATTCGCGTTTAGAGACCGCTACGTTTGGCTGGGTACGGTGTTTCCGTAAGCACAGGAGGAAACCCGGACCGCAAGGTCCCCAGTCAAAAGGAGTCCCTTGGAAGCATCAGCACTAAATCACGCGGCACGACGAGGCCTTCTCGCCCGCAAGTCGCCCCTGCTGAAGCTTCAAGGCGACGAGAAGCTGGTCGCCATGGTGCGAGCCGGCAACGCGGGAGCCTTCGACACGATCGTCGATCGGTACCAGGCCCGTCTGCTCGGTTTCTGTCGGCAGATGATCGGCTCGACCGAGGACGCCGAGGATGTTCTTCAGGAAGTGTTCGTCAACGCCTACAAGGCGATGATGGCCGATAACCGGGAGATCAACCTCCGCCCCTGGCTGTACCGGATCGCCCGCAACCGTTCTTTGAATCACCTCCGCAAGCCCCGGGCCGTCGCCCAGGAGTCGATGGACA